>CADEGF010000010.1 GCA_902826815.1 uncultured Mycobacteriaceae bacterium | reverse complement strand
CTAGCTGGGACTATTTAATCCCTGGCCTTTGTTGAACTCGACGGTAGAATGAAATGTCCTGCCGAAAGTCGGTGGGGATGCGAGGGGCCGAACGGTTTCGACATCGCGCATCGAATCAAGGGAAGCGTGCCGGTGCAGGCAAGAGACCACCGTAAGCGTCGTTGCAACCAATTAAGCGCCGATTCCAATCAGCGCGACTACGCACTCGCTGCCTAAGCGACTGCGTGTCTGTCAGACCGGGAGCGCCCTCGGCCCGGACCCTGGCATCAGCTAGAGGGACAAACCCATACGTCCGGTCGCGGGATGTACGGGGACACCAAACAGCGACTGGGATCGTCATCCTGACTTGTCTGCGTGATCAGGAGATCCGAGTAGAGACATAGCGGACTGCGCACGGAGAAGCCTCGAGGAAGTGCCGTTGGACCCGGGTTCGATTCCCGGCGGCTCCACAGCAGAAGCGGGCCAGGACTGAAAAGTCCTGGCCCGCTTTCTTTTTGGGGCCCCTCTCCTCTTTCTTTTTGGGTAGGCGATTTCGCTGACGCACGCGTAAAGATGGTGCAAAAGTTTCATTTGTCCTGGATACGAGTAAATTCGACGCATGTCTCCTCAAGGCGGGGGTAGCCCGGGAGTTGCTAATAGGCGATCAGCCGGTCGCTGGTCCCGACTGGGCGCTGCGGTGCTCCTCAGCGTCGCCGCGCTGAACGTCATTTCGAACGCGACGCCTGTAGCGTCTGCTGCCGACTGCGCCGACGCCGAGGTCGTGTTTGCCCGGGGCACCGACGAGCCCAAAGGCATGGGCCAGGTCGGCGATGCCTTCGCCGACTCGCTGCGTAAGCAGGCCGCCGGCATGAACATCGCGACGTACGCGGTGAACTACGACGCGGGCAAGCTGCAGCTGGGCACTGGTGACGGCGCCAAGGACGCGATTTCGCACATCAAATCCACGCTGGCCTCGTGTCCCAACACCAAGATCGTGTTGGGCGGCTACTCGCAGGGCGCGAACGTCGTCAACATCGTCGCGGGCAATCCCATCGTCGGCATCGCGTGGGGCGACTCCCTACCCTCCTCGCTGGCGAACGATGTCGCAGTGATCGCCACATTCGGAAACGTCGCGAACCGATCAGGTACCAAGCTGCCGTCGGCGACCGCGCTGTTCGCCGACAAGGCGATCGACCTGTGCAACCCCGCCGATCCGATTTGTCCCGCGGGCCCGGGCAACGCATGGCGCGGGCACACCAAGGGCGATGTCCCCGCCTACACCACGCAGGCCGCGGCTTTCGCAGCGTCCAAGTTGTTGGCCGGGACCAGCCAGGTGGTGCCCGGTTTCGGGCAGGCGCCGGGATACGGGCAGTTTCCGGGGTATGCAGCCACGCCACCGGGATCAGCCCACATGCCGCCTGGATATGCCACGCAGTCGCCGGAATACGATCCGTCGATGTCGGGGTACAACCCATCCGTCGTGGTGGGCCTGCCTTGATGTAGCCCGGCGACCGCCGCACCGGTGGTTGCTCCGACGAATGATCAGTCATCCGCCTCGTCGACTGAGTGCTCGACGAGAAGCGAGGCGCCGTGGTGCGGCGGTAATTCAATCGCGAAGCTGTTCAGGTCGTCGACCGCCCCGACGTCTTCGCCGGAAAACATGTTGATAACCGTCGCGCCCGGCGGAAGCTTCTTGGAACGTACGGTGCCCGCGATCTGCTCGTTCGCGAAATTGAGGACCGTCAGTTGGAATTGATTCTCTTCGTCGAGCTGATGAACCAATACCAACATTCCACGGTGCGACACCTCGGGGATGTCGATCTGCCGACTAGTGGCGATGCCGTAGTGCGAGCGCACCCGGAGGATGGCCTGCAACTGGCGAAGAAAGCTGGTGTCGTCCCTGAGTTGCTCAGGAATGGAACCGTAAAGGCTGACCCCACGTGGCATCCCGGCCATCGACTTGGTCGCCGCGGGATTGACACCCATCAGGTCGTGAGCGGCCCGATGGATCCACCGAGTGTCCCCTCCCCGCATAAGCTCGGAGACTTCCTCTGCTGGAAGTGTGAGCATTCCGCACAGATCCCAACCTGACAGCGCGAATACGCCGGGCTGCAGCGCGTTGAACATTGCGAGCAGCAGATGGGCCCGCCGGATCGGGTCGATGTCGTCGATCGTCTTCAAATCGTCTATGCCCAAAGCTGCGGTGATGACCGTGGCCGTGGTGCAGGCGATCCCGTTTGTGGTGAACACCCTGTTGTATGGGGCGCTTTCGCCTGTCATGTGTTCGAGGAGATCGGTGCGTATCGCGTCGCCCAGCTCTTCGCCGGTCAGTTCCTCACCCTTGTAGGGGTAGACGTCGTCGCGGTGCACATTCGACCAATGAACCAATTCGTAGGTCAGCTCGTCATGGTTCTGCAGCGCGTGCACCAACGATGCCGGATCGATGCCGTGGTCGAGGGTGGTGCGTAGGGTCAGCCGCAGAAACTCGGTGTCGGCCGTCACCAGCGCGTGGTGGTACGCAGGCCGATTGATGAAGTCGTAGGAGAGATCGGCACCGGCCTCGCCGATCTGGCGGATGTCGTCGATCGCGAGATTCAGTTCCTGAAAGGTGAAACCGCCGACCTTGCGCACCATGCTGGCAATGAGGTGATTTGCAGCCTCGGACAGCGGATGGCCCTCCGACCAAGCCGGGTTGTCCTCCGACGCGGTCTTCTCGGCGCCCAGAAATCCGTTGGCGTCCAAACGAAGTGCGCCGGTGCCGAGATCAGTCAACGAGTGCAGCGCGTCGCCGATCACCAGCCGCATTCCGGCGAATGACGGGTCGAGCCAGTTGATCGAGGGTTGGCCGTCTTTGAAATAGTGCAGATACACCCAACGCCGTTCGGTGCCGTCGATGCCCTTGACGACCCGGGTCGTGCTCCAGTTTGTTTCCTTGATTCCCTCGGCGTAGAAGATCACTCGTTGAAGCCTGCCGATGATGTAACCGGCCTTGTCCAACCACTCCTCGGTGGCCGAGTCGATGTTGACCGAGTCAGCGCCTGGTGGCACCTCGGGCAGATGTTCCCAGTCACGCGAATCGATTTCGACCATGTGATAGATGCCTGGGTAGTCAGCGTACTTCAGCTCTGCGAGTCGAAAGTCCGCACCCTTGCCGGTATGGCCGGGCACGATGTCGTCAATGATGGTGCCGCCGTACCAATTTGCGGTGCCGCACATCTGCCGGAACTCGTCTTCGGTGCCAAACGCCGGATCGATCTGAGTGCTGATGCGGTCGAAGTGCCCGTCGACGCTCGGCGTGAGGTCCCAGCCCCAGATTCCGCCCGCCCGCTTCACCGGGCCGGTATGAACAGCCTCGATTCCTATCTCTGCGAACGCCTTCCACATCTCCTCGGAGGACATCGATTTGAGGAACGACTCATCAGAGCGAGTGATCAGAGACAGCGGGTAGGCAGTGAACCATACTGAGGCGGTGTCCACCGCGGCACGCGCGTTGGGTGTGGCGTAGGGGTTCTGCCACATCGAACCTTGGCCCGAAAACTGCTGGCTGATTTCGTTCGCGTCCGCCAGCATCGACTGCGACACCAGCCAGGAGACGTACGCGGGGTTGTCGCCGTCCGCCTTCCCGTCCTGGGCTAACGACCGACGGGCGAACGGCGTTTTGACCCGTGGCCGAAACCGCAGAGTCCGGGGGCGCGCAGGGTGCAGGTGCTCGTCGAAGGTGATCTCGGTCGGCTCGTTGCCTTGTTCGTCGGCATCGGGCTCCGGCACCTCAGACATCGATCTCCTTTCGACCTCCCACACGTGCGCTGCCATTTGTAGGGCAGTGTTGCCGCACTAGGCCCACCCTCAAACCGATGTGTGCGGCCGAGCAGTAGGCGCTGGTCACACCATCGCTGGCCGGGAACCTGCGGCCCACCCTACCGACGTAGCCCGCGTCCAAAGCGGAACCGCCGACGGTGCTACTGATCAATTTCGCGCTGCTGCCGCGAGGTCGCCCGCGAGGCTGACGAGCTCGGTCTGTATGCCGGGCACAGCCGCCATCGCTCCTGGCGAATCCAGTGTTAGCGGCGCGCCGGCGTAGTCAGTGCATATCGCTCCCGCCGAGCGAGCGATCGCATGCCCGGCGACGACGTCGTACGGGTTGTTGTGGGCAAGCACCACGCCGTGTATTTGGCCGCTGGCCAGCCAGACCCAGAGCACCGACGCTGCGCCGACGCAGCGAAAGCGCATCGCTCGTCGGTGCACGCTCATGGTCATTTCGAGATATGCATCCATCCGCGCGCCGCCCCGGTGGAAGGCATCGCCCATCCCGACGATCGCATCCTCGAACGAGTCGACGTCGGCGACCGCGCCCGAGTCGACCCGGACGCCGAGGAACGGCAGGTCGATCACGCCCAGTTTCGGCACGCCGTCCTCGAGCAGGCCGAGCATCACTCCGCACAGGGGTGACCCGGTCGCGTAGTTGATGGTTCCGTCGAGCGGATCTGCGACCCAGACCCTGCCCGTATCGAGGGCCGCCCCACCGCCCTCTTCTCCGTAGAAGCCGATATCCGGCGTGGATGCCGCCAGCGAGCGCTGTATCGCCGACTCGCTGGCCAGGTCGACCTCGGTGACGAAGTCCTTGGCTGCCTTGTCGATCCTCTGGTGCGGTTTCGCGCGCCCATCGCGCAGGATCGCGACCGCCTCATCCACGGCGGCGTGCGCGGCCGCCATCTCTGCCCTCACCCGAGCATCGTAGTAACGAGTAGCCTGAGCACATCTCCATCCAAGTCGAGACCGGCAGCCCGATCCGAGTAGCTGTGCTCTCGCCGATCGCATGGAGGACACCGCCCCGTCACTACGGGCCGTGGGAGCAGTTCGCCTCGTTGCTCACCGAGGGATTGGTGGCAGCCGGTCATTACGTGACGCTGTTCGCGACCGCAGACTCGATCACCACGGCCAGCCTGTGCGCAACCGCGCGGTGTGGCTGGTCCGAGGACGCGACGATCGACGCCAAGGTCGCGGAGTGCCTGCACATCGCCTCGGTGTTCGAGCGCGCAGGTGAGTTCGACGTCATCCACAACGGGTTCGACTTCCTGCCGCTCACCTACAGCGAGCTTGTCGCGACACCGGTGGTCACCACGATCCACGGGTTCTCGTCCGACCTAATCGTTCCGGTCTACAAGCGTTACGACCGAACGACCGCGTACGTGTCGATCAGTGATGCCGACCGGCACCCGGATCTGCATTACGCCGCCACCGTCCACCACGGCATCGACATCGACAAGTTTCCCGTCCAGCAGAGTCAAGGCGAGCATCTGCTGTTCTTCGGGCGGATTCATCCCGACAAGGGCACCGCTGACGCGATCGAGGTGGCCCGCCGATGTGGCCGCCGCCTCGATATCGCCGGAATCATCCAGGACGAGAAGTACTTTGACGACGAGGTCGCGCCGCACGTCGACGGCCAGCACGTCCGCTATCTCGGCCCCGTCGATGCCTCCATGCGCGCCGAGGTGCTGGGAGGAGCGCATGCGCTACTGCACCTGATCGACTTCGACGAGCCGTTCGGTTACAGCGTCGTCGAGGCGATGGCTTGTGGCACAGCGGTCGTCGCGAACGGGAGAGGATCGATGGGCGAGCTGATTACCCACGGCGTGACCGGCTTTCTCGTCGACGACATCGACTCCGCGGTGGCCGCAGTCGGTTCGGCAGGCGGGCTCGACCGGCGCAAGATCGCCGAGCTCGCCGCGGACCGGTTCGCGGTCGCCGCGATGATCGACAAGTACGTTCAGGTGTACCGGGACGTCATCGGCAGCCGGAAATGACACCGCCCCAACAGGCGTGGTGGAAATCAGCGGTCGTCTATCAGATTTATCCGCGCAGCTTTGCCGACTCGAACTCCGACGGGATCGGAGACCTTGGCGGCATCTTCGGACGTCTCGACTATCTGGCGCGGCTCGGAGTCGACGTGCTCTGGTTGTCGCCGGTCTACCGTTCACCGCAAGCCGACAACGGCTACGACATCAGCGACTACCGCGACATCGATCCCATGTTCGGCACCCTCGCCGAATTCGACGCGTTACTCGACAAGGTGCACGGGCTGGGGATGAAGCTGGTGATGGATCTGGTGGTGAACCACACCTCCGATGAGCACCAGTGGTTCGGAGAGTCGCGTTCCTCGCGCAACAACCCGAAGCGGGACTGGTACATCTGGCGCGACGCGCGCGATGGCGCCGAGCCGAACAACTGGGGCTCACTGTTCGGAGGCTCGGCGTGGGCATGGGACGCCGTCACCGAGCAGTACTACCTGCACCTGTTTGACCGCAAGCAGCCGGACTTGAACTGGGAGAACCCGGAAATGCGAACGGCCGTGCACGAGCTCATGGGCTGGTGGCTCGACCGCGGCGTCGACGGGTTCCGCATGGACGTCATCAACTTCGTCTCCAAGGCCGAAGGACTTCCTGACGCACCGGCGATCCCTGGGCGGCGGTTCGTCAGCGCGATGGACGAGTTCGTCGATGGGCCGCATGTGCACGACTACCTGGCCGAGATGAAACGGCAGGTGTTCGCCGGCCGCGACGGCGAATACCTCACTATCGGTGAAACACCGGGGGTCACAACCGAACACGCGCGGATCTATACCGATCCGGCGCGCGGTGAGCTGAACATGGTCTTTCAGTTCGAGCACGTATCCGTCGACCAGGGGCTCGCAGGAAAATTCGACTACGTCGGTCTCGACTTGATCGCCCTGAAGAGATCACTCCACCGCTGGCAGGCTGCGCTCGCCGAAACAGGCTGGAACAGCCTGTACTGGAACAACCACGATCAGCCCCGCGTCGTGTCCCGGTTCGGTGACGACCACCCCGACTACTGGGCGGCGTCGGCGAAGGCACTCGCGACCATTCTGCACGGGATGCGCGGCACCCCGTTCGTCTACCAGGGCGAGGAACTCGCAATGACGAACTACCCGTTCCGGATTCCGCAGGACTACAAGGACATCGAGGCCGTCAACTTCTACCGAAGTGTGCTCGAATCCGGCGGCGACGAGGTTGCAGCGCTGGCCGGGATGGCCAAGATCAGTCGTGACAACGCCCGCACCCCAATGCAGTGGGATGCCGGACCCAACGCCGGATTCACCACCGGCGATCCGTGGCTGCCGGTCAACCCGAATCACACCTGGCTGAACGCCGCCGCGCAAATCGATACGGCAGATACGGTTTTCGCGCACTACCAAGCTCTCATTCGTCTCCGCCACGAACTACCCGTCCTAGTGGACGGCGACTTCACGCCGCTGATGGCCGAAGACCCGCAACTCTGGGCGTACACCAGATCCACCCCGGACGCGCGACTGCTCGTGATCGCCAACTGCGGACGCGACCGACGCACCGTCGACATCGGGCGGGAGTGGATCGGCGCCGATCTGCTGCTCGGCAACCTGGCCGGAACCGCGGCAACGATGGCGTCGTCGTTGCTCGACCTGGCCGGCTGGGATGCACGCGTCTACTCTCGGGTCAATCGACAATGACTCGGCATGAGCGTGACCGTGACGAATTCGGCCGGCCTCGAAGTGAGCGGCCGCGCGACGCGCTCGGTCGACCACTTCCGCAGGGCAGCCAAGGCGTTGCGCGTATTCCGGATGACCTCGAGTTGCCGCCGTCGGAAACCCTGACCCTTGCCCAGGATCTGCTGGACAGGGGATTGGCGTTCAACGCCCACGAAGTGCTCGAGGCCGCATGGAAGAACGGCCCGAAAGACGAGAGGACGTTGTGGCAGTCACTTGCCCAGCTCGCGGTCGGCATCACCCATGTCCAGCGCGGCAACGGCAAGGGGGCGGTCACCGTCCTTCGCCGCGCGTCGGACGGCCTTGCGCTCGACGGACCCGCACCGTACGACATTGACGTCGCCGGATTGCGCGACTATGCCGATGTGCTGATCGAGGACCTCGCTGGAAACAGTGCGATCACGCCGGAACGCCTGAGACCACGCCTGGTCGTCGTGCGAGGGCCTAAGAAGCCGCCTGCAGCGTGATCTCGGAGATCTCCGTCCGACTCTGGCCGTCGGTGGTGCCCAGCTTGTTGATCCAGACCAAGACATTCGACGTCTTGGTGCTGTCATGGACTTCAATTCGGTTCTCGCCGGGCTGCAGTGGTGTGCTCCCGACTAGCTCCGTGGTGTCGGACAACGAGGTCGGGTTCTCGGTGGGCGACGACCGGATCTGCACCTCGGTTCCGGTACTGGACAGGTCGATGGTGACGGCGCTCAGCGCGGTCGGATCGGACAGATGCAGCAGCAGTCCTTCGCCCTCGATAAAGTTGGGGAACGGGACGGCATCGGTGTAGGTGACGGTGGGCCACGACGTATCTGGGTTGCCGTCGATCGCCAGCCCGGCCTTGCCCGGGTTGTCCGGGGAACCGCTGGGGGAGAAGACGGTTGCGCTCACCGGCTTGATCATCGGCCCAGGGCGAGTCCAGGCGCCGAAGCCGTCGGTGAACCAGACGACCGCAGCCGCCGCCAGCACGATGACACCCACGAGTGCGGCGATCGCCGCTATCCATCCGCGTCTGCGCTTCGGTGCCTTGTCCCGCGACGATTCGACACGAGGTGGCGATGAGCGCCGTTTCGGAGGAGTGTCGGCCGCGAAGGTCGCGATTGTTTCGGCGTCCAGTGTGCTGCCGTCCCACACGCCGCTGACCTCGACCTCGTCACCGTCATTGAGCTGGACGGTGGTGAGCTGGGTCTGTATCTCGACCGGCACCGCGGGGGGCAGGCTGTCGATCGACTGGTACGGCACCAATTGGAACGACAGGGTTCCGTGCTGACCTTGAGCATCGACCGCTTTTCGCGTGACGCCGTGCGCTGTTCCGTGCACCTCCAGACGCTCGAGGCGCGCGGTGGCTGGATTCGGTGTCGCGGTGTCCCGGCGCGGGCCGGGCTGCCTGAGCGCGTGCGCGAAGTCGAGGCACGTCGGGTATCGCTGGTCGACGTCTTTGGCGAGCGCCCTCGCGAGGACGGCGTCGAGATGCGCGAGATCGGGTCGGCGCTCCGATATCCGCGGCGGCGGCGTAGAAAGATGTTGGCTGATGACGACGGCGCGGTTCGAGTCGTGAAACGGTGGCGCGCCGGTGAGTAGGTGAAAAGTCGTGGCAGCCAACGCATATTGGTCTGTACGGCCGTCGAGCGGCTTGTTCAGGAGTTGCTCGGGGGCCATGTAGTTGACCGTTCCCACCGCGACGCCGTCGTCGGTGAGGTTGCTGACGTCATCGAATCGGCGCGCGATGCCGAAGTCGGTCAACAGGACTCTGCGCCGCCGCCCGTCGGATTCGGTCACCAGGATGTTCTCAGGCTTGACGTCACGGTGGAGCAGACGGCGCTCATGGCCGAAGTCGAGCGCGTCGGCCACCGCTGTCACGATTTCCGCGACGTCGGATTCACCCATGCCGCCCTGGTAGCGCTCTCGGATCAGTCGACCCGCGTCGGTGCCGTCGACGTAGTCCATCGAGATCCAGAGGCGGCCGTCGTACTCACCACGATCGAGGACGCCGACGATGTGTGGATGCCGGAGGGTGGCGGCCAGTTCGGCCTCGCGGATGAACCGCGCGCGGAACTCGCCGTCGACCGCGGAGTCCCTGGTCAGGATCTTGATGGCGTCTTGTCGGGGCAGGCGGGGGTGCTGGGCGAGGTAGACCTCGCCCATTCCACCCGTGCCGAGCAACCGCTCGATGACGTACCCGGCGAAGACCTCACCGCTGTTCAACGGCATGCCCGAGAGCCTACTGAGTCAGCTCCTGGCGACAGGTGTTACCGGTCACGGCTCAGGGGCTGACGCCGCCGTCGGGGCCTGGGCTGCCGTTCGGGCTGCCGCCGTCGCCGCCTGTGCCCGGGGTTCCGGTCGCCGTGGCGCCGCCCGTGCCGCCGCGGCCGCCCGGTCCCACGGTGTCGCCGGTGGCGTCGCCGCCGTCGCCGCCACGTCCGCCGTTGCCGGATTGACTCCTACCTCCGGTGCCGCCCCAGCCTCCCGCCGAGGCTCCGGAGTAACCCTTGCCGTTGCCGCCGTCGCCGCCGCGTCCGCCGTTGCCGGTCTGACTGCTGCCGCCGGTGCCGCCATCGCCGCCGGATCCAAAGGATCCATCGCTGTCCCCGCCGTCGCCGCCACGTCCGCCGTTCCCGCTCTGGCTGTCGCCGCCGGCTCCGCCGTCGCCGCTGTGGGCTCCGTAGCCGAAAGCCTTGCCGCCCGTGCCGCCCTCTCCGCCTTGGCCGCTTCCGCTGCCGCCGCCCGTGCCGCCTTTCCCGGCGTAGTTGGGCGATACGAACTCGGGGTCCGAATCGCCGCCGTCGCCGCCTCTGCCACCGGTTCCGGTTTCGCTGTAGCCGCCTGTGCCACCGTCCCCGCCATACGCGCTGTTGGCCGCACCGCTGCCCCCTTTACCGCCGTCGCCGCCGTCGCCCTCCGGTCCAGCGGTGCCGTCGCCGCCGGCGACACCCGTGCCGGGGGTACCGCCTGTACCCGGATCACCGCCGAGTCCGCGTGCTCCGCCCGCGCCGCTGCGACCTCCATCGCCGCCGGCGTCACCGTTACCGTTCTCCTTGTTGCCGCCGGTTGCGCCGTTGCCTCCGTCGCCGCCCGCGCCGCCGTTGCCGCCCGCGCCCCCATCGCCGTTGGCGCCGACGGAGCCGTTGACCGCTCCGGTTCCACCGGCGCCGCCGCTTCCGCCGACGCCGCCGTCGCCTCCCGCTCCGCCGGTCATGCCGTCTTCGCCCTTGGCGCCTGGAGTTGTCGGTGTCGGCCGGTCGGCTCCGTCGGCGCCGTTGCCGCCCCTGCCTCCGGTGGCGCCCTTACCGCCTGCTCCGCCGTTGCCCTGAGTACCGCCTGAACCTGCGGTGCCCGAGAACCATCCCGAGGATCCGCCCGCACCGGCGGCCCCACCGTCGCCGCCCGCGCCGCCCGCGCCACCGGCACCACCGGTTTCGCCCGCACCGCCCGGCACCGTCGCGGTACCCCGATCCGCGCCAGTGGCGCCGTTGCCGCCTACCCCTCCGAGCGCGCCGTTGCCGCCCGCTCCGCCGTTGCCGGTCAGCAGGCCGCCGTTTCCACCGCGCCCACCGGCACCGCCCGCTCGACCGGCGTCGCCGGTAGCGCCCGCGGTGGTCGCCGAGAGCCCGTTGCCGCCTGCAGCGCCGTCCCCGCCGTTTCCGCCGTTGCCGAATAGGCCGGCGTTTCCGCCGTTCCCTCCCGACTGGCCGGGTATGACGGCATTGGACCCGTTGCCGCCGTTACCGCCGAACAGACCGGCATCGCCGCCGCTTCCGCCGTTGGCCCCGTTTCCGCCGCTGCCGAAAAGCAGCCCGCCGTCGCCGCCGTTGCACGCCGATCCCGAACAGTCCTCGGGCGCGTTGAGGCCGTTGCCGATCAACCAGCCGCCAGGACCCACTATCGGACGCGTCGGCCCGGCGATGGATGCGGCTGCCAACGCCCTCGGTACCCGGGCTGCGCCGGATCCGATCTGGCTGCGATCTCCTTCGATGAGCCACCACTCGTCCTGTGGGGCGGGGGACAGCGGAACCAGCAGCGACTCGAACGACGCCAACTGGACTCCGGCGGTCGTCGATGGCGAATCGTCGGACAACGCCGCGAACAGGCCCGCCCCTGCAAGCGCCAGACAGGCCATGCCCAGCGTCGGGCACAGGCATCGCTTCATAGTGACTCCGTGGGGGTTGCAGGGCTGAACCGTTCGACTCGTCGATGCGATCGTCGCGCGAGCAATAGTTGATTGCCCCCGTAGTGGACTACCTGGAAATTGGCTGCCTGCGGTCCCCGGCTACCTGGTTTTTCGCTGCCATCGCCTACTCTTCCAGCGTGAACGCGATCGATCCGGACAAGCTCGACTTGTGCCTGCAGGTGCTGGCCGACATCGAGGCGTTGCCGCCCGAGCATCCCGATGCCGTCGCGGTGCGTCGGGCCACCGCGAGCATGTTCAAGGCGGTCAAGAAGGCCCGCCGCACTGCCAAACGCGACGCAGTGGCCGCCGCCGACGACGCTGTCACCGCCGCTACCGCGACCGGTGCACCCGGTCGCATCGACGACGAGACTGCCGGCCTACCGCTGGCGTCGACTGCGGCAGGCGCGACCGCGGGCACGTTGCTCCGTCCGCGTGCCTGCTACATGTGCAAGAACCGCTACACGGTGGTCGATGCCTTCTACCACCAACTCTGCCCGGACTGCGCCGCCTTCAACCGCGCCAAGCGGGACGCCCGCACCGACCTCGAAGGCAGGAACGCCCTGCTCACCGGCGGCCGCGCCAAGATCGGCATGTACATCGCGCTGCGACTGCTGCGCGACGGCGCCCATACGACCATCACGACCCGCTTTCCGAACGACGCCGTGCGCCGCTTCGCCGCGATGCCCGACAGCGCCGATTGGCTGTACCGGCTGCGCATCGTGGGCATTGACCTGCGTGACCCCGCTCAGGTCGTCGCACTCGCCGATACCGTCGCCGCGCACGGCCCGCTGGACATCCTGATCAACAACGCCGCCCAGACCGTGCGCCGAAGCCCTGGCTCCTACGCGGCGCTCGTCGAGGCGGAACTGACCCCGGCGCTCGACGTCGCCGACGTGATCACGTTCGACCGCGTCAGCGACGCCCATCCCGCGGCACTTGCAGGCAGCCTCGCGGAGCACCAGGCGCCGCACGCGGTCACCGAACTGGCTCTCGCCGCCCGCAGCGCCTCGCCGGACCGGATCGCTGCGGGCACCGCGATCGACGCGGGCGGCCTGCTGCCCGATACGGCGTCGATCAACAGTTGGACGCAGCGGGTGCACGAGGTCGACGCGATGGAACTGCTCGAGGTTCAGCTGTGCAACCAGACCGCGCCGTTCATTCTGGTGAGTCGTCTGCGCGCGGCGATGGCCGCTTCACCTGCCCGCCGTAAGTACGTCGTGAACGTGTCCGCGATGGAGGGGCAGTTCAGCCGCGCATACAAGGGCGCTGGGCATCCGCACACCAACATGGCGAAGGCCGCGCTGAACATGCTCACCCGCACCAGCGCCGCTGAGATGCTGGCGCAGGACGGTATTTTGATGACCGCCGTCGATACGGGCTGGATCACCGACGAGCGTCCACACCCGACGAAGCTGCGCCTTGCCGACGAAGGCTTCCACGCCCCGCTCGACCTCGTGGACGGTGCTGCCCGCGTGTATGACCCGATTGTGCGCGGGGAGTCCGGCGAAGATCTGCACGGCTGCTTCCTGAAGGACTATTCGCCGAGCAACTGGTAGATGCCGGGGTCTACGCCGCTTCTTCGTCGATCTCGACCGACTCTGACGGGAACACGAGCGCGACGATGTTCGCCGGGTTGACCGCCGCCGTTGCCTTGCGCAGCGCATCGTTGGGCAGCGACAGCCGGAACACCTTCTTCCACGCCGAGCCGACCTGCTTGACGATCGGACCGCTGACGTAGGTCAGGCCATAGCGCTCGAAGAGTTCTTCGATCTTCGGCGCGATCTCCTGGTAGCGATTGCTCGGCAGGTCAGGGAACAGGTGGTGTTCGATCTGGAAGGACAGGTTTCCGGTCATGAAGTGCAACAACCGGTTTCCGCTGATGTTGGCCGACCCGAGCATCTGCCGCAGGTACCACTCGCCACGGGTTTCGCCGTCGATCGAGCGCTTCTCGTAGGTCTGGACGCCTTCGGGAAAGTGTCCGCACATGATGACCGAGTGCGTCCACAGATTGCGGACCAGGTTCGCGGTCATGTTCGCGGTCAGCGTGGTGACCGCTGACGGTCCGGACAGCAACGGGTGCAGCACATAGTCCTTCGTCATCTGCCTGCGGATCTTGGCGAGCACATTCTTGGCCTGGACGCGGAATACGTCCTTGTCGGTCTTGCCCTTGAGGTACTTGCCGATCTTCAGGTCGTAGGCCGCGATTCCGTATTGGAAGAAGCAGGCGTTGATGAAGTTCCACAGCGGCTGCGCGAGGTAGAACGGCATCCACCGCTGATCCTCGTCAACCCGCATGATGCCGTACCCGAGGTCCTCGTCCTTGCCGACCACGTTGGTGTAGGTGTGATGGATCTCGTTGTGTGAATGCTTCCACATGTCGGAGGGGGAGGCGTTGTCCCATTCCCAGGTGGTGGAGTGGATCTTGTTGTCGCGCATCCAGTCCCACTGGCCATGCATGACGTTGTGGCCGATCTCCATGTTCTCGACGATCTTCGCGACCGAGAGCCCGGCCGTACCTGCCAACCACGCGGGCGGAAACAGCGAGAACAGCAGCACGGCGCGGCTGCCCAGTTCGAGCTTGCGCTGAAAGTCGATGACGCTGCGGATGTAGTCGGCGTCCCGCTCGCCGCGGCTGTCGAGCACCTGCTGGCGGATGGCGTCGAGTTCGCGGCCGAGGTTCTCGATGTCGGCGGAACTGAGGTGCGCGATCGGATTCTGTTCTTTGCGTTGCAGAGTGGTCATTGGGGGGCCTCCTTCTAGAGGTCGATGTCGCAGGTACCCGCTGCTGCGGATATGCACGTTTGGATCTTGACGCCGTCACCGGGCGCGGCGGTGGTGATGTCGCCGTTGCGAAGGTCGCGTACGGCGCCCTGGCGCAGCGGTGCCACGCAGCCGAAGCAGATCCCCATCCGGCAACCCGACGGCATCAGCACTCCTGCGGATTCGCCTGCGTCGAGCAGCGTCTGGTCGCCAGGGGTGTCGACGGCCGTCGCGGACTTGCTGAACGTGACAGTCCCTCCTTCACCGGCGGTGAGCACGCCTGCCCGGAACCGTTCGGTGTGGAGACGTTCGGGCATGCCGTTGTCGCTCCAGTGCTGCTCGAGGGCGTCAAGCATGCCTGTCGGCCCGCATGCCCAGGTCTCGCGTTCGGAGAGGTCACTGACAAGATCGGCCAGTTCGGCAGGGCTGAGCATGCCGTCGATGTCAGTGTGCTTCTCGATCAAGCGAATTCGGCCCTGGCCGGCCATCATGCGGAGTTCGCCCGCAAAGATCACATCGTCGGGTGTCGGGGCGCTGTGCACGACAACGACGTCAAGGCGCTCGGCCATGTTGCGAAGCATGCCCATCACCGGGGTGATACCGCTGCCCGCGGTGAGGAACAGGATCTTGGCCGGCGTGTCTGCAGGAAGCGTGAATTCGCCTGCGGCGCGGTCGAGTTGGATGACGGTGCCGACCGTGGCCCGTCGCACCAGGTGGTTGGACACTTTACCGTCGGGGATCGCCTTGACGGTGATCGCGATGCAGCCGTCGGGCCGATCGCTTTCGGAGGTCAGGGAGTATGCCCGCCACTGGCGCACGCCGTCGACGTCGACACCGATGCGGATGTACTGCCCAGGTGTGTGCGGGCGCCAGCCGCGGCCCGGCTTGATGACCAGGCTGACGGCATCGCGTGTTTCGGGATGGACTGCGACGATCCGGCCGCGCAGCTCCGTGCCGGAGCGCAGCGGGTCGATGATGTCGAGGTAGTCGGCGGGGACAAGCGGTGTGGTGATCCGCTCGGCGAGCGACAGGAACCGGTTGCGCAGCGTGCCCATCGGGGTGGCCCTGGGTGCTGTTGTCGTCATAGGACCACAATCCATCATCTCAGGTATAAACTCTTGGCCAGCGAGTGTGAATCGCAGATATTAATTTGTTCGGAGTGAATAGATTTATGGACGAGGCAACTGGGCCAGCCGGCCGCAGCGTCAGTGACCTGGTCCTGAATGACCAGGTTATGGCCGCTTTGCGGAGCGTTCTGCCCGCGGTAGCCGAACACACTGTGGCGGCCGTCACCGTCGAAGTGCCCAGCTATGCAGATGCGTTCAGCGGGCGGATGGGTCAACGCATCGAGGGCGCAGTACAGATGGCCCTCGGCGCATTCCTTCATCTGGCTGCCCGCTCGACGGGCGCCGATCCGGGCCCGACGTTGTCGCCTGCGCTTGAAGGTGCCTACGAGCTCGGTAGAGGTGAGGCGCGCTCAGGTCGATCCATGGACGCGCTGCTGTCGGCCTATCGCGTCGGGGCGCGCGTGGCGTGGCGCGAGCTCTCCGAATCCGCGGTCGACGGCGGCGTGGCACCGCTGATGATCGCCCGCTTCGCCGAATTGGTGTTCGCGTTCATCGATGAGCTCTCCGCGGCAAGCGTTTCCGGGCACGCGGACGAAGTGGCTTCCTCGGATCGAGAACGGCGCCGTCATCTCGACCGGCTCGCAGCGCACCTACTCACCGGCGCGCCTACCGAAATGCTGCAGGCGAGCGCCGATCGCGCCGACTGGTCTCCGCCGGACACCCTCACCGTGGCTCTGCTTCCGTCGGCGCAGACCCGTGGGCTGGTGTCCCGATTCGGACAGTCCACACTTCAACTCGGCGATGACCTGCCCGGCATCGACTCATCAGAATCGGTCGTCGTGTTGCTGATACCAGACATGCACGGCGCCAACCGGTCCCGGCTGTTGCGAGAACTCCGAGATCGCCGGGCAATCGTCGGCCCAGCCCGCAGCTGGACGCAGGCGCACTCGTCGTATCACCGCGTCGTGGCGGCCCGCCAACTCGATCTCGCCGGTGACATCGGCACGATCGACACCGACACCCATCTCGTCGAACTCGTCCTCGGCGCCGATCGTGAGGCCGCTGACGATCTCCGGCGCCGGGCACTCGCACCGCTGGATCAGTTGCGTCCCAACACTGCCGAACGACTTGCCGAGACACTGCGATCCTGGCTGTTGCATCGAGGCCAACGCGACGCGGTCGCGGCGGACCTGTTCGTGCACGCCCAAACCGTGCGGTACCGGATGACCCAACTCCGCGAGTTGTTCGGCGAACGTCTCAACGATCCCGCGACGGTCCTCGAACTCGTCGTTGCGCTGTCGATCCCAGCGACAATCGACTCACCTGCTGCGTCATGAGGCGCATCGCGTGGTGAGTTGACGGAGCTTTCGGCGGCTACTTGTCTTTGTTGTGACCGGGCCGCGGGGGCGGCGGCGGCTTGGCCTTGGTGGTCGGGGAGAACTTGCCACCCTTCTTCGGGTCGTAATTGCCCTGCTTGGAATCGGCCATGGTGGTTCCTCTCGGTTGACCATCCTCGACGTTACGCCGAACCCCGCGGCCCTTACCTGACGGATAGGAAATCCTCTCCTCGCGCCAGGTGGATTCTGGCTTCCCGGCGATTACCCGGCGGTTTGCCGCGTACGACGATTGCTGCAGCGGGAAAGACCAAGCGAAGGCCGAACATTCGGCAGAGACACAGATATCCCCGCCACGTAAGGCCAAAGCACCAAACCGCGCTCCACCACCGGGGCTGCGAATACCCACAGGAGAGACCATGACAACCACCAACAAGAGCGGCCGTCGCGGCCGCGCCATCGTCGGCACCTTGCTGGCCTCGGCCGCGTCCGCCGTCGGCATGATCGCTGTCGCCGCACCGGCGCAGGCGGCCGACCAGTACTACGCGGTGGCCCTCGGCTACGTCAACGAGAATCCGCCCGTCACGATGGCAGGCGGCTCGGCGATCAGCGGCAACCAGGACCAGGCCGGACAGGGCGCGCTGACGAACTGTTCGAACAACGGCGCCAGCCACTGCGTGACCGTGGCCATCGCGACGAACGAGTGCGCGGCGGCGGCCTCGAACGACTACGGCGAAGAGGTTGGGGCGTCAGCCCCGACGATTGCCGCTGCGGAGGCCGCGGCCAAGAGCAAGCTGCAGATCCAGACGGGTGCGAAGGTCATCGTGTCGGGCTGCGCAAACGGAAACACGGCGCCGCCGCCGCCGCCGAACGATCCGCCCCCGCCGCCCGCGCCGAAGCAGGGGCCGACGGTCTCGTTCAACACGGTGCTTGGTGGCCTGGAGGCTCACATCACCGACCGCAGCGGAGTGTCGTCGCAGTGCACGTACACGACGGACGACTACAACCGCAGCTTCGCACTGCCTGCCAATTCGACGTACGACCTGAGGATCGTCCCGGCGATTCCGAAGTTCAAGAACTGGACCGTCACCATCAAGTGCGACAACGGAACCAGCACGACGGCGACGACCTACTTCTGAGCCGACGGATAGCCAACTCCATAGATGAAAAGCCGGTCAGAGCCGCAAGCTCTGGCCGGTTTTCTATGCGCCGCAGCGCGACTCAGCCATTTGATAGAAATCGGCTGACCATACCGACATCGGAGCCGAGTCCGCGCAGGCGAGTCTTCAGATCGTCGGCGGCGGCGTTCAGTTCTTCGTCGGTCATCGGGTCAAGCACGTCGAGAATGAACAACGCGGTGGTGGTCTCGCCGCTCAGCTGTGTGCGGCGGGTCTGCCGCCAGTTCCAGCGTCGGCACGTCACTCCGGCGTCGTCGCACCAGACCACCTCGCCGACGTCGGGGGTTTCGATGACGGCGGTTCCATCGGAAACGGTGTCGAAAGGTTCGGTCCCGGTAGCGCGGATCAGTCGGGGCGCTCCGCGATAGAGCGACAGATCCTCTCCGCCGATGGGCAGCTCGTACAAGACCGAGATCGCGTTGTAGAGGTCGGTGAGACGGTTGATTCGAGGCAGTCCGCTCTCGGCGCGACGGGTCAACGCCTCGACGCTGTTGCGGGTGCGCTGCGGCTTGGCCCCGAATGCGCGGTACGCGTCGCGCCACGCTGCGATGTGCGGAAGCTGTTCGGTCGGCCGGTCGCGAAGCCGTTGGCGCGCTGCGGTTTCGGCCTGCCGCAGCAGCGCTTCACTGGCGTCGTCGCCGGGTCCCGGGACCAAGCCGTCCACCGCCAACAGCAGCGCGCGGTAATCGGGTCGCAACGCGAACACCGCGGCGTCCACGCCGGCGCCGTCCAGCGCGGCCTCCTGCATCGCGTTCAACTCAGATCGGCGGAGAGTGCCTTGCCGACGCTCGTCAACAGCGGCACGGCCCGCTTGACGAGTTCGTCGGTCACCCGGCCTGCGGGCCCCGAGACCGACAGCGCGAGCCGAGATACGGTATCGGGTATTGCGACCGCGACACAGCGCACCCCGGTTTCCTGCTCGCCCTCGTCGACCGCGTATCCGTGCTCGGCCGAGAACGCGAGCTGGGCGGTGAACTCGTCGAGATCGGTGATGGTGGTGTCGGTGTGGCTCGGCATGCCGGAACGCTTGAGGATTTCGCGCACCTCGTCGATCGGCATGGTGGCCATGATCGCTTTGCCGACCGCCGTGCAATGGGGCTCCACCCGGCGGCCGACTTCGGTGAACATCCGCATCGAGTGTCGCGACTGTGCCTGTGCGACATAGACGATCTCGTCGCCGTCGAGCATCGCGAGGTTCGCCGACTCACCGAGTTCGTCGACGAGCCTGGCCAGGTGCGGGCGCGCCCACACGCTGAGCATCCGCGACGAGGCGTCGCCGAGCCGGATCAGGCGGGGACCGAGGACGTACTGGCGCGACGACTCCTGGCGGATGTAGCCGAGGTCGACCAGCGTCCGCAGCAACCGGTGGATCGTCGGCAGGGGGAGGCCGGACTCGTTGGCGAGCTGCGAGAGAGGGAGGGTGCCGCCGGCATCGGCCATCAACTCGAGCAGCGTGAAAGCGCGCTCGATCGACTGCACAGACCCGGTACGGGTCTTGGGTTCGGGCGCCGCATCTGCCATGAGGTCGTCCTCCACAGGGGTTCTGTTTTTCCGCTATCCAGATATTATCTCCACGATACGAAAACATCGAGCCCAGCGAGGTGACGTTATGACCGACGACAGCAACGCACTCGCCGATGAACTCGACGCGCGGCTCGCCGATGCGGACGCGGCACTCGCGGACTCATACCAAGGCGACCGCGGGCGTCGTCAGCCCGTGCACACCGTCTACGTCCCCGCCGACCGATTCGATTCGGCGACGGTCAGTAGTTGGGCCGACGAGGCGAGACACGCGCTGGCCGCCAACGGCGGATCCGTCGCCGAGTTCGCCGAGGCACTCGGCCTCCCGCCCGGTATCGCCGCCGAGGTTTTCGACCGCATCGGCCGCAAGCTGGCCGGTGAGGCGATCGAGGATCTGCGCATTGACTTCGAGGACGGCTACGGCGTTCGGCCCGACGAGGACGAGGACGCCGCGGCGGTCGCCGCAGCCACGGACCTCGCGGCGTCGATCGCGTCGGGGAGCGCCGCGCCGTTCCACGGCATCCGCGTGAAGAGCTTCGAGGCGCCGACGCGTCGCCGCGGGGTGCGCACGCTGCAGCTGTTCGTCGCCACCTTGGCCGAGGAGGGCGGCCTGACCGAAAGTGACTTTGCTCCTCACGTGCGCGACGGCTTCGTCATCACCTTGCCGAAGGTCACGTCCGTCGAGCAGGTCGACGCCTTCGTCTTCGCGTTGGGCCGAGTCGAGGAGTCCTGCTCTCTGGAGCCCGGCACGCTGCATTTCGAGATCCAGGTGGAAACCCCGCAGGCGATCCTCGGGGCTGACGGCACAGCGCTGATCGCGCGCATGATCCATGCGGGCGGCGAACGCGTCACCGGCCTGCACTACGGCACATATGACTACTCCGCCTCGCTCGGCATCGCGGCCGAGTATCAGAGCCTCGAGCATCCGGTCGCCGACCACGCCAAGGGAGTGATGCAGGTCGCCGCCGCAGGCACCGGTGTGTTCGTTTCCGACGGCTCGACCAACGTCCTTCCCGCCGGGGACCGCGAGGTCGTGAGAGCCGCATGGCGGCTGCATGCCCGCTTGGTCCGACGCTCGCTCGAGAGGGGTATCTACCAGGGTTGGGACCTGCATCCGGCGCACCTGCCCAGCCGCTACGGCGCGACGTACTCCTTCTTCAGGGAGGGGCTACCGCGTGCCGCCGAACGCCTTCGCGCCTATGTGCACGGCGGACAATCCGGCTTCCTCGACGAGCCGGCCACGGCGGCGGCGATGGCCGGATTCCTGCTGCGGGGGCTCGAGTGCGGGGCAGTCGACGCCGCCGAGCTCGACAATTTGGTCGGCGTCGACCCTGCCGCGCTGGCGATTCTCGCGAAACGCCGTCCGAGGCACTGATCGGCGGTCCATTTTTTTGGTTCAGCACTCTTGACAGTCGGTGTGATGGCGGCCACACTATCGTAATCGGAAACAAAACTCCGTAATACGGAAAAGTAGAGATGGGCATGGGCCCCGGGAGTGCAGTAGTGAAGATCCTCGTCGTCAACGTCAACACCACCGCGAGCATGACCGATGCGATCGCTGCCTCAGCCCGCTCCGTGGCATCACCCGGCACTGAAATCATCGGCCTCACCCCGGCCTTTGGCGCCGAATCGGTGGAAGGCAATTTCGAGAGCTATCTCGCCGCCGTCGGTGTGATGGACGTCGTCAGCCGCTACCAGGGGTCTTACGACGCGGTGGTGCAGGCCGGGTTCGGCGAGCACGGCCGCGAGGGGTTACAGGAACTGTGCGACGTCCCCGTCGTGGACATCACCGAGGCCGCGGGCCACGTCGCCTCGCTGCTCGGGCACAAGTACTCCGTCGTGACGACGCTCGACCGAACGGTCCCGCTCATCTCCGACCGGCTCAAGCTCGCCGGGCTCGACGCCCGATGCGCTTCGGTGCGGTCCAGCGGCATGTCGGTCCTCGAACTCGAGGAGCGGCCGGAGGACGCCGTCAAGGCCATCGTCGCCGAGGCGGAAATCGCCGTCAGCCAGGACGGCGCCGAGGTGATCTGCCTCGGCTGTGGCGGGATGGCCGGTCTCGACGAGGCCGTCGGCACCGCCACCGCAGTACCCGTCGTCGACGGCGTCACCGCTGCCGTCAAGCTCGCCGAAGCCCTCGTGGGTCTCGGCCTGACCACCAGCAAGACAAGGACTTTCGCCACTCCGCGCCACAAGCGCGTCAGCGGTTGGCCCCTGTCGCCCGGCTCCGACCGGTGAAGTCAAACCGCGCGATTTGAGAGGAACGCGATGCCAACCCAGGAGTTCGACCCCGTCGCTCTGGCAGCTCAGGATCCCGAGGGGCGCCTGTACAACGAGGATCTCAAGCCGGCAGAACCCCATGAGCGCAAATGGTCGACCTACAGCCTGTTCTCGCTGTGGATGAACGACGCGCACAACGCGGGTAACTACACGTTCGCGGCGGGCCTGTTCCTGCTGGGGCTGAGTCCGATCCAGGTGACGCTCGGCATCCTCGGCGGTGCACTGATCATCTTCGGCGGTTGTTGTATGTCTGGCTTCATGGGGCATGACACCGGCACGCCGTATCCCGTCGTATCCCGGATGTCATGGGGCATCTGGGGCGCCAACTTCCCTGCGCTCGTGCGCGGCGCGGTGGCGATCGCGTGGTACGGCATCCAGACGTTCCTCGCCTCCATTGCACTCAAAGTCCTTCTGCTGCACTTCTTCCCAGGAATGCAGGGACTGGCCGAGACCAAGGTGCTCGGGCTCGACGTGGTCGGCTGGATCGCGTTCCTGATTCTGTGGGCCATCCAGATGGTGATCGTGGCCAAGGGCATGGAGGCGGTCAGGCACTTCCAGGGTTGGGCTGGTCCGGCGATCTGGGTTGTGATGATCGCGCTCGCGGTCTGGATGCTGTCGCAGGCGAACTGGAACATCTCCTGGACCCAAGGCGGCGGAGACGCGAATCTGACGTCGGGCGAGCAGGTTTACCAGACCATCGCTGCCGTCGGCCTCACCGTCGGTGTGCTCGCCACGCTGATGCTCAACTTCTCCGACTTCGCGCGGTTCTCCCCGTCACGGACCGCCGTCGTGAAGGGCAACGCGTGGGGTCTGCCGTTCAACTGGACGGCGTTCGCGCTGACGTCCGTCATCGTGTCGGCGGCGTCGGTCTCCGTGTACGGCGAGGCCGTACTTGATCCCGCCGAACTGCTGAAGAGGGTCGACAGTGACATCATCATGCTGTTGGGCAGTGCCGTCTTCGTGATCGCCACGATCGGCGTGAACATCGTCGCGAACTTCGTCTCGGCCGCATACGACATCTCCAACGTCAACCCGAAGAGGATCAGCTTCCGCAAGGGCGGCATCATCACGTCCATCCTGGCGCTCGTCTCGATGCCGTGGAACCTCTACAACAGTCCGGACGTCATCGCCTACTTCCTTGGCGGGCTCGGCGCGCTGCTTGGGCCGTTCTTCGGGATCCTCGCGCTGGACTACTTCTGGTATCGCAAGGGCCGCTTCAGTATCAAGGACCTGTACCTGCCGACACCGGAGTCGCAGTACTACTACCGCAAGGGTGTCAACCCGAATGCAGTGAAGGCATTCGTGCCATCCGCCGTCATCGCACTTGTGCTGGCGCTGGTGCCGATGTTCGGAAAGGTCGCGCCGTTCGGGTGGTTCATCGGCGCCGCACTCGGTGCCATCGCGTATTACATCGTCACTCGCGGCCGGCCGCTGGTCGACGCGCCCGGCGATACGTCAGAGCGCCTGCAAGAAGCCTGAATTCATGAGCCATCCGCTTCCCTATGAAGTCAACTGCTCGATACTGTTCACCGAACTCCCGCTGCTGCAGCGGCCGGATGCGGTGAAGCAGGCCGGTTTCGACGGCGTGGAGTTCTGGTGGCCGTTCGCCGAGGCGGTCCCTGCCGACGCGGACATCGACGCGTTCATCGCCTCAGTCGAGAACGCGGGCGTGCAGCTTGTCGGGCTGAACTTCTTCGCAGGTGACATGCCGGGCGGCGACCGCGGCCTGGTGTCGTGGCCTGCACGCTCCGCGGAGTTCCGCGACAACATCGACGTCACCGTCGGCATCGGAGAGCGGTTGGGCTGCAAGGCGTTCAACGCGCTCTACGGCAACCGCGTCGATGATGCATCGCCGCAGCAGCAGGATGAGCTCGGCGCCGAGAACCTGGCGCTGGCCGCCAAAGGCGCCGCCCGGATCGGCGGCACCGTGCTGGTCGAGCCGGTCAGCGGTGCACCCGCCTACCCACTCCTGACGGCCGCGGATGTGTTCGCCGTCATCGACCGTGCAGGTGAGCCGAACATCGGCCTGCTCGCCGATCTGTACCACCTCGCCGTCAACGGCGACGACGTCGACCAGGTCATCGCCGCCCACATCGACCGCATCGCGCACGTCCAGATCGCCGATGCTCCTGGGCGCAACGAACCCGGCACCGGCTCGCTTCCGCTGCTCGCACAGCTCCAAGAGTTGAACGCACGCGGATACGACGGTTGGGTGGGTCTCGAATATAAACCATCGGGCGCATCGGCCGACAGTTTCGGCTGGACCAAAAGCCCCAAAAGCTAAGGAGGACTTGTCATGACCAACATCGCCTTCATAGGACTCGGCATCATGGGCAGCCCGATGTCGGTCCACCTCGTCAACGCGGGCAATCAGGTCGCCGGATTCAACCGCACGCCGGAGAAGGCCGCCCCGCTTGTCGAGGCGGGCGGCCGCGCGGCGGAGTCGATCGCCGACGCGGTGCGCGATGCCGAAGTGGTCTGCGTGATGGTGCCGGACTCGCCGGACGTCACCGACGTGCTCGCGGGCGAGGGCGGGGTCTTCGAGAATGCCAAGCCCGGCACGCTGGTCATCGACTTCTCCAGCATCCGACCCGACGTCGCGACTCAACTCGCCGAGCAGGCCGCGGCGAAGGACATCCGCCTCGTCGACGCGCCCGTCTCCGGCGGTGAGGCCGGTGCGAAGAATGCCGCACTCTCGATCATGGTCGGCGGCGATTCAGACGATTTCGACGCCGCCAAACCCATCCTCGACACCGTGGGCAAGACGATAGTGCACGTCGGCCCGAGCGGCGCGGGCCAGACCGTCAAGGCGGCCAACCAACTCATCGTCGCCGCGAACATCGAGGCGCTGGCCGAGGCGGTCGTCTTCCTCGAGGCGTACGGCGTCGACACCGTGGCCGCCCTCGAAGTGCTCGGCGGCGGGCTTGCAGGCTCGAAGGTGCTGGACCAGAAGAAGCAGAACATGCTGGACCGCTCGTTCGACCCGGGGTTCCGGATCGCGTTGCACCACAAGGACCTCGGCATCGTCACCGCGGCAGCGCGAGAGGCAGGCGTCGTGGTGCCCCTCGGCGGGCTGGTCGCGCAGCTGATGGCGAGCGCACTGGCCAACGGTGACGGCGGGCTCGACCACTCAGGGCTGCTGCGCGGTGTCGAGCGACTGAGCGGAAGGACTCAATCATGACGAAGATGCGCGCGGTCGATGCCGCGGTCCTGATCCTGGAGAGGGAGGGCGCCACCCAGGCGTTCGGTCTGCCGGGTGCGGCGATCAACCCGTTCTACAGCGCGATGCGCGCACACGGCGGCATCTCCCACGTGCTCGCCCGACATGTCGAGGGCGCCTCCCATATGGCCGAGGGGTACACCAGGGCGAAGGCGGGCAACATCGGCCTGTGCATCGGGACGTCGGGCCCGGCGGGCACCGACATGATCACCGGCCTCTACTCCGCGACGGCCGACTCGATCCCGATCCTGTGCATCACCGGCCAGGCGCCGGTGGCCCAGCTGCACAAAGAGGACTTCCAGGCGATCAACATCGCCGACATCGCCACGCCCGTCACGAAATGGGCTGTCACAGTAATGGAACCGGCGCAGGTGCCCGGCACCTTCCAGAAGGCCTTCTACCTGATGCGCGAGGGCCGACCAGGGCCGGTTCTCATCGACCTCCCGATGGATGTGCAGCTGGGCGAGATCGACTTCGACATCGATAGTTACGAGCCGCTGCCGGTGTCCAGGCCCGCCGCAACCCGCAAGCAGGCCGATAAGGCGCTGACGATGATGGCCGCCGCCGAGCGGCCCCTCATCGTCGCAGGCGGCGGTGTGATCAATGCCGACGCCGCCGACCTGCTCGTCGCGCTGGCCGAAATCACCGGCGTCCCAGTCGTTCCGACCCTGATGGCGTGGGGCGCCATCCCCGACGATCACCCGCTGTGGGCAGGTATGGTCGGGCTGCAGACCTCGCACCGGTACGGCAACGCGACGATGCTCGAATCGGATTTCGTGCTCGGCATCGGCAACCGCTGGGCGAACAGGCACACCGGCGGTATCGACACCTACACGAAAGGCCGCACCTTCGTGCACGTCGACATCGAGCCGACGCAGATCGGTCGCGTCTTCGCGCCCGACTACGCGATCGTGTCCGATGCGAAGGCCGCGCTCGAGGTGCTGGTCGAGACGGCCACCCAGTGGTATGCCGAGGGGCGCATGCCCGACAGAGGGGTGTGGGCAGAGTCGTGCCGGGAGCGCAGGCGAAACATGCTGCGTAAAACCAACTTCGACAGCATCCCGATCAAGCCGCAACGGGTATACCAGGAGATGAACAAGGCGTTCGGACCCGAAACCCGATACGTCAGCACCATCGGGCTGTCGCAGATCCAGGCCGCACAGCTGCTGCACGTGTACAAGCCGAGGCACTGGATCAACGCCGGGCAGGCGGGGCCACTCGGGTGGACGGCGCCCGCGGCGCTCGGCGTCGCCACCGCAGACCAGGACGCGACAGTGGTCGCGTTGTCGGGCGACTACGACTTCCAGTTCCTCATCGAGGAGCTCGCGGTCGGTGCGCAGTTCAACATCGGATACATCCACGTCGTGGTGAACAACTCGTATCTGGGGTTGATCCGGCAGTCGCAGCGCGGGTTCGGCATGGACTACTGCGTGCAACTGGCCTTTGACAACGTCAACAGCCCCGAGCTCGACGGCTATGGCGTCGACCACGTGAAGGTGGCAGAGGGGCTGGGCTGCAAGGCGATCCGCGTCGTCGAGCCGGACCGGTTACAGGCGGCGCTGGAACAGGCGAAGTACCTGCTTGCCGAGTATCGGGTTCCGGTCGTCGTCGAGGTGATCCTCGAGCGCGTCACCAACGTGTCCATGGGCACCGAGATCGACAACGTGGTGGAATTCGAGGAACTCGCGATGGTGGGTGAGCACGCCCCGACCGCGGTCGCTTTACTGGACTGATGCCGACCGTGCCCACCGTCCTGATCGCCTCCGACAAGTTCAAGGGGTCGCTGACCGCCGCGCAGGTCGCCGACGCCGTCGGCGAAGGCGTGCGCTTGGTGCGGCCGGACGCTGACGTCGAATCGGTGCCGGTCGCCGACGGGGGAGACGGGACGGTCGCGGCCGCACTGGCTGCGGGCTTCGACAATGTGCCCGTTGTGGTGTCGGGTCCGACCGGCGAGCCGGTGCAGACCGGTTTCGGTCGCCGCGGCGACCTCGCCGTGGTGGAGATGGCCGACGCGGCCGGCCTGGTCCGGCTGCCCGGCGGGATTCCGGCACCTCTGACGGCGTCGAGCCGCGGCGTCGGCGAGGTCGTCGCGGCGGCCGTTGCGGCGGGCTGCCGCACCATCGTGCTCGGCATCGGCGGCTCGGCGAGCACCGACGGTGGTGCCGGGCTGCTCGCCGCGCTCGGTGCACGTCTGCTCGACGCCGACGCGGCACCGATACCCGACGGCGGTGCCGGTCTCACGTCGATTGCGAGCATCGACCTCGCTGCGGTGCGTGAGCTGATGGACGGTGTGCACCTTGTGCTCGCCAGCGACGTGGACAATCCGCTGACGGGGCCAACCGGCGCGGCCGCCGTGTACGGGCCGCAGAAGGGCGCCGGACCCGACGAGGTGCGCGAACTCGACGATGCGCTAACTCATTTCGCCGATGTCGTCGCCGCGACGACCGGCGCCGAGCACCGCGACAGCCCGGGCGCCGGTGCGGCGGGCGGAGCCGGCTTCGCCGCGCTCGCGGTCCTCGGCGCCGAATTTCGGCCCGGCGTCGAGTTGGTGCTCGACCTGGTCGGCTTCGCCGAGCGACTTTCTCGCGCCGACCTTGTCGTGACGGGCGAAGGCGCCCTCGACGAGCAGACACTGAGCGGCAAGGCGCCTGCGGGCGTCGCGACCGCGGCAGGGGCCGCGGGGGTGCCGGTCGTCGCGGTCTGTGGCCGCAATCAACTCACCGCCGACGCGCTGCACGCTGCGGGCATCGCCGCCGCATATGCCCTCACCGACGTCGAGCCCGATGTGGCGCGATGCCTCGCCGACCCCGCGCCGCTGCTTGTGCGTCTCGGCGAACTGATAGCGACCGACCATCTGTCGGGAGAAGGTAGACCGAAACTCCTCTGAGGACGAAGGTAGGAAGCATGAGCGACACCACCATCGACGGGTCCGATGGTCTCGCGCCGAGTGATCGGCTCTACAACTCCGACCTCGCGCCTGCCCGTGAACGGAACTGGGGCACCTACAGCCTTTTCGCGATGTGGATGTCGGATGTGCACAGCATCGGCGGCTACACGTTCGCGGCAGGCCTGTTCTTCACCGGGCTTGTCGGCTGGCAGGTGTTCGTCGCGTTGGTGCTCGGCATCACCGTGGTCTTCTTCCTGATGAACCTCACCGGGTTCGCGGGCCAGGCCACCGGGGTGCCCTATCCGGTGATCGCCCGCATCTCCTTCGGGGTCTTCGGCGCCAACCTCGCGGCGCTGATCCGGGCGGTGATCGCCATCGCCTGGTACGGCATCCAGACCTGGCTCGCGTCACAGGCGGTGGTCGTGCTCGCGATCGCGGCATGGCCCGGCCTCGCCGACCATCGCGGGGCGAACTTCCTCGGCCTCGACATGCTCGGCTGGGCGGCGTTCGCGGTGCTCTGGGTGCTGCAGCTGCTGGTCATCCGGCGGGGTATGGAGACGGTGCGCCGGTTCCAGGACTGGGCGGGGCCCGCGATCTGGGTGGTGATGTTCGTGCTCGCCATCTGGATCGTCGTGGAAGCGGGGTCGGACTTCTCGCTGAACCTGACCGACGAGCAGAAGTCCGGCGGCGCAGCCGTGCAGGCCTTCTTCGTCGCGGTCGCGCTGACCGTCACGTACTTCTCCACGCTGCTGCTGAACTTCTGCGACTTCTCCCGGTTCGCACCGAACCGATCCACCGTCGTTCGCGGCAACTTCTGGGGTCTGCCGGTCAACTTCATGGCGTTCGCGATCGTCACCGTCGCGGTCACCGCGGGCAGCATCGCGGTCTTCGGGGAAGCGATCACCGACCCGGTGGAAATCGTCGCGAGGATCGACAACGTGTGGGTCACGATCATCGGGGCGATCACCTTCGTCATCGCGACGATCGGCATCAACGTCGTCGCGAACTTCGTGTCGGCCTCCTACGACCTCGCCAACGTAGCGCCGAAGCACATCGACTTCCGCCGCGGCGGATTGATCAGTGCGATCGCTGCCGTGGTGATCACGCCATGGCATCTGTACAGCAGCCCCGCTGCGATCTTCTACTTCCTCGGTGGCCTCGGCGCGCTGCTCGGCCCGCTGTTCGGGGTGATCTTCACCGACTACTACCTGGTACGGCGGCAACGCGTTTCGATCGATGAGCTGTACCTCGACGACCCGCGCAGCCGGTATTACTACAAGCGCGGGTGGAATCCCAAGGCGCTCATCGCAGGAACCGTGGCGGCGGCGTTCTCGTTGTTCGTCGCGCTCTACAAGCCGTGGGAGGCGTGGTCGGCGTTCTCCTGGTTCGTCGGCGTGATCGTCTCCGCGGTCCTGTACTTCGCGATATCCACGCGCGATCACCGGCAACCCGAACTGGCCGCGTCGACGAACGAGGAGGCGCAATCATGACCGACCTCGATCTGGTGATCCGCGCTCCGCGGGTGATCAGCACCGCGGGCGAGGTGAGCCGCATCGTCGGCATCAAGGACGGCACGATCGTCGCCATCGAGCCCATCGAGTCTGACCTGACAGCCCCGCAGGTGATCGAGCTGAGCTCCGACGAGGCGCTGCTTCCGGGAATCGTCGATTCGCATGTGCACGTCAACGATCCCGGTCGCACCGAATGGGAGGGCTTCTCCAGCGCGACGAGGGCCGCCGCCGCAGGCGGTGTCACGACACTGATCGACATGCCGCTCAACAGCATTCCGCCCACCGTCGACGTCGCCGCCCTCGAGGTCAAGCGCAAGACCGCGCAGCCCCAGGCGCACATCGACGTCGGTTTCTGGGGCGGTGCCGTTCCCGGCAACGTGGGTGACCTTCGGCCGATGTACGACGCGGGCGTCTTCGGCTTCAAATGCTTTCTGCTGCACTCCGGTGTCGACGAGTTTCCGCCGGTCGACCCCGACCAGCTCGAGGCGGCCATGCGCGAGCTCGCGACCTTCGACGGCCTGATGATCGTGCATGCAGAAGACACCCACGCGATCGAGCACGCACCGACCGCGCACGGCGAGACGTACTCCAACTTCTTGTCGTCACGGCCGAGGGGTGCGGAGAACCTCGCGATCGCGCAGGTGATCGAGCTGGCCAGATGGACCGGCTGCCGCGTGCACATCCTGCACGTGTCCAGCTCGGATGCGTTGCCGATGATCGCGACCGCACGGCGCGACGGCATCGCCATCACGGCCGAGACCTGTCCGCACTACCTGACCTTCGCCGCCGAGGAGATCCCCGACGGGGCAACGCAATACAAGTGTTGCCCGCCGATCAGGGAAGGCGGAAACCGGGAGCTGTTGTGGAATGGGCTGCGTGACGGAACCATCGACATGGTCGTCACCGACCACTCGCCGTCCACCACTGACCTGAAGTGTCTCGACATCGGTGACTTCGGGGTGGCATGGGGCGGCATCTCGTCGCTGCAGATCGGCCTGCCCGCGGTGTGGACCCAGGCGCGCCAGCGCGGATTTGACCTCGTCGACGTGTGCCGCTGGATGTGTCAGGCGCCTGCCAAGCAGACCGGCCTTCACCGTAAAGGCCGCATCGACATCGGATACGACGCCGACTTCTGCGTGTTCGCACCCGACGACGCATTCGTGGTCGACGTGCACCGGCTTCACCACAAGAACGCGATCACCCCGTACGACGGTCGCCCGCTCGCGGGTCAGGTACGCAGTACGTGGTTGCGGGGCAACAGGATCGACATCGACGGCGAGCCGCAGGGCAGGCTCCTGACACGAGGTGGAGCATGAGCAACCACACACCGCGTTATTACGCGCCGACGGGTGGGCACCCGCCGCAGACCGAACTGACCACCGACCGTGCGGTGTTCACCGAGGCGTACGCGGTGCTACCCCGAGGGACCATGCGCGACATCGTCACCAGCTTCCTGCCGTTCTGGGACGACACCCGCCTCTGGGTGATCGCGCGCCCGCTGTCCGGGTTCGCGGAAACCTTCTCGCAGTACATCGTCGAGGTTTCGCCTGGCGGCGGCAGTGACCGCCCTGAACTCGATCCCGAAGCCGAAGGGGTGCTGTTCGTCGTCGAGGGTGGGTTCACCCTGGTGATCGGGGGAGACAAGCACGACCTGACCGCCGGCGGCTACGCGTTCCTGCCCCCGGGCTGTGATTGGAAGCTGCGCAACGACACCGCCGAGACGGCCCGCTTCCACTGGATCCGCAAGGCGTATCAGCGCGTCGACGGTCTCGACGTACCGGAGCCGTTCGTCACCAACGAGACTCAGGTCGAAGGCGTCGAAATGGCTGGGACGCAGGGGCGCTGGACCACTCAGCGATTTGCCGACCCCGCCGACGTCCGACACGACATGCATGTCAACATCGTCAACTTCGAACCCGGTGGAGTGATCCCGTTCCCGGAGACCCACGTCATGGAGCACGGTCTCTACGTGCTCGAGGGAAAGGCCGTGTACCTGCTCAACAAGGACTGGGTCGAGGTGCAGGAGGGCGACTTCATGTGGCTGCGCGCCTTCTGCCCGCAGGCCTGCTACGCCGGTGGCCCGGGCCGGTTCAGGTATCTGCTCTACAAGGACGTCAACCGGCACGCGAAGCTGAGCCGCCAGTTCGTCTGACCGTCAGCGTTACGGCGTGACCGACCTGTAGCGCTCGGCTCGGCTGAGCAGCTCCAGATCCGATTCGTCCAGCGGGACGTGGTGTGACACATACACATCCACGACGGCGTTGAACCGCCGCATCACCGCGCGCGGGCTGATGCCGAACCAGCTTCGGCATTCCCTCTCGGGCAGCGGCTCATCGGATGGCTGTTCGACGACGAACGCGAGAATCCTGCGGTCGTAGCAGTCCAGGTGCATCATCGTTTCCCACTCGTGTCCGTGGGAGGTCGCCAGCGCGGGCATGGCCGTCAGCACTCGACGTAGTTCACGGGGACATTCACGGCGAGCCCTCCGGTCGATGTTTCTTTGTACTTGGAATGCATGTCGGCGCCGGTCGTCCGCATCGTCTCGATGACCTGGTCGAGCGTCACGTGGTGCGCGCCGTCACCGCGTAGCGCCATTCTGGCAGCATTGATGGCCTTTCCTGCGGAAATCGCGTTGCGTTCGATGCAGGGGATCTGCACAAGCCCCCCGATCGGGTCACAGGTGAGCCCGAGGCTGTGCTCCATCGCGATCTCGGCGGCGTTCTCCACCTGTTCCGGTGTGCCTCCGAGAATTTCGGCGAGTCCGCCCGCGGCCATCGACGCGGCCGAACCGACCTCGCCCTGGCAGCCCACTTCTGCGCCGGAGATGGAGGCGCGCTCCTTGTAGAGCGACCCGATGGCTCCCGCGGCAAGCAGGAAGCGAATCGCCGTCTCGTCCGGATTCCGTCGTCCCGCAGGCGTGTAGTGCGTCGCGTAGTGGAGCACGGCGGGGACGATGCCCGCGGCACCGTTGGTCGGCGCCGTGACGATGCGGCCGCCGGACGCATTCTCTTCGTTGACGGCGAGGGCGACGAGGTTCACCCAGTCCTCGGCGAACTCGGGCCTGCGGTCGGGATCTTCGTTGTTGAGGCGGTCATACCAGTCCTTGGCCCGCCGCCGCACCCGCAGTGAACCGGGTAGGAACCCGTCGCGGCCGATTCCGCGCTTCTCGCATTCGACCATCACATCGCGGATGTGCAGCAGCCGCTTGTGGATCTCGGCGGTGGAACGCGTTTCGCGTTCGATGGATGCCATGAGCTCGCTGATACCGCAGCCGTGGTGGTTGCAGAGCTCGAGCATCTCCTTCGCGGAACCGAATGCCAGCGATCGGGCGTCGGTTCGTCTCGGCGCGGGTTCCTGGCTCTCGGCTTCGGTGACGACGAAGCCGCCGCCTACCGAGAAGTATGTCTCGCGGTGCAGTTCGAGGCCGTCGGCGTCGAGCGCCGTGATCGTCATGCCGTTGGGATGGAACGGCAGGATCGTCAACGGGCGCAGCACCAGATCTTGCTCGGTGAGTGCGATCTGTCGTGACCCGCCGAACGCGATGGTGCCTGTCGCGCGCATCTCGTCGACGCGGCGTTCCATCTCGTCGGTCTGGATCTCTTCGGGCCGGTGGCCTTCGAGGCCGAGCAGCACCGCGGTGAACGTGCCGTGCCCCGCACCCGTCGCCGCCAGGGATCCGTAGAGGTCGACCCGCACGTCGTCGACGTCGTCGAAGGCGCCGAGCGTGTTGAGGTCGGAGACGAACCGGGCGGCTGCCCGCATCGGGCCGACGGTGTGGGAGCTCGACGGGCCGATGCCGACGGAGAAGAGGTCGAAGACGCTGATCGTCATCCTGGCATCGCCCCTTCCGCATCCAGTCGTAGTCGGCATCTGATATATGAGTTGGTCACACAACGGTAGGTCAGGCAGGTCATCGGGTCAAGGGCACGATTTCGGCGGCCACGCCACCCTTGACCGTGGCGATGTCAGTGACATACATTGCAAATATCTGGACGTGTTAGAAGACATGTCTGAAATGTTAGAAGGCCGGTTAGTTATGTCCATGCAGCTCATCGACCCGCTTCTGCAGGAGTTCCAGCTCAAGAACGTGACCCTGCGCAACCGGGTCGTCAGCACGTCCCATGAGCCGTCGTACACCGAGGACGGCATGCCCAAGCGGCGCTACCGGCTCTATCACGAGGAGAAGGCCAAGGGCGGCATCGGCCTGACGATGATGGGTGGCTCCGCTGTCGTCGCCCCCGACAGCCCGGCCGCCTTCGGCAACCTGCACGTCTACAAGGACGAGATCGTGCCGTGGCTTCGCGAGTTGGCCTACGGGGTGCACGAGAACGGCGCGGCGGTGATGTGCCAGATCACCCACCTGGGCAGGCGCACGAGCAACTACGACGGCGACTGGCTTCCCGTCATCGCGCCGTCGGCGATCCGGGAACCCGCGCACCGCGCCTTCCCGAAGGTTGCAGAGGTTTGGGATATGGACCGCATCGTGAAGGCATACGCCGATGCGACGGCCAGATGTCGAGAGGCGGGGCTCGACGGCATCGAACTCGAGGCCTACACCCATCTGCTCGACTCGTTCTGGTCCCCGTTGACGAATCATCGCGACGACGAGTACGGGATGGGCAGCCTCGATGACCGGCTTCGGTTCCCGCTGCGGGTGATCCGGGCGGTGCGCGAGGCGGCGGGCCCGGACTTCGCCGTCGGTATCCGGATGTCGCTCGACGAGGACATCGACGGCGGCCTGCGCTACGACGACGGCGTCGAGATCGCCAAGCGCGTGGTGGCCGAGGGGATCGACTTCATCAGCGTCATCAAGGGCTACATGGCCAGCGACGAGGCGCTCTCGCGAGTGATCCCGCCGATGGGCACGCCGGTCGCGCCGCACCTCGAGTTCGCGGGCCGGGTCAAGGAGGCCCTGCAGATCCCAGTCATGCACGCCGCCAGGATCAACGACGTGGCGACCGCGCGTCACGCGATCCGCGACGGGTTGATCGATCTGGTCGGGATGACCCGCGCACACATCGCCGATCCGCACATCGTCGCGAAAATCCAAGCGGGCGAGGAAGACCGGATCCGGCCGTGCGTCGGCGCCAGCTATTGCCTCGACGAGATCTACCAGAGCCGCGATGCCAAGTGCGTGCACAACGCGTCGACGGGCCGTGAGGACCGGATGCCGCACCACGTGCCGGCCGCGACAGGACCGGCGCGCAAGGCTGTCGTCATCGGCGGCGGGCCCGCAGGCCTCGAGGCTGCCCGCGTACTCGGCGAGCGCGGCCACAAGGTGGTCGTGTTCGAGGCGGCCGACGCACCGGGCGGCCAGATCCGACTCGCGTCGTCCGCACCCCGACGGCGAGACCTGATCAGCATCGTCGACTGGCGGCTTGCCGAGTGCAAACTGCTCGACGTCGATATCCGGACCAACGCCTACGCCGAGGTCGACGACGTGCTCGGCGAGAACCCGGACATCGTGGTGGTGGCCACCGGGGGACTGCCCAACACCGAATTCCTCACCGAGGGGGCGCAGTTGGTCACCGATGCCTGGGACATACTCTGCGGAGCGGTCCGCCCTCGCGGCAAGGTGCTCTTCTACGACGACAACGGCGGGCACCCGGGAATGGATGCCGCCGAGGTGGTGGCGCGAAGCGGTGTCGAGGTCGAGTTCGTCACCCCGGAGCGCACTTTGGCGCCCGACGTCGGCGGCGTGAACTACCCCGGCTACTTCAAGGCATTCGCCGAGCACGACGTCCGGGTGACGCTCAACGAGCGCGTGACCGGAGTTCGGCGCCGCGACGGTCGCCTCGAAGTCGACCTGTACAACGAGTACGCGCATGCAACACGGCAGCGCCTCGTCGACCAGGTCGTCGTCGAACACGGCACCCTTCCGCAGGACGAGCTGTACTTCGACCTGGTGCCCGGTTCGTCCAACCTCGGTGAGGTCGATCAGCAGGCCCTGCTCGATCTGCGCCCGCAGCAGGTCGTCCGCAACTCCGACGGCGGCTACCAACTGTTCCGGATCGGCGACGCGGTCGCGAGCCGTAACATCCACGCCGCGATCTACGACGCTTTCCGGCTCTGCATCGTCCTGTAACCGACAACGAGGAGTTCTTCTATGCCACAGCACGTTCGAGGTGTGATCGCCCGCGCCAAGGGCGCGCCGGTCGAGGTCGCGACGATAACGATCCCGGACCCCGACCCCGGCGAGGTCGTCGTGGCGATCCAGGCATGCGGCGTCTGCCACACCGACCTGACCTACCGCGAGGGCGGCATCAACGACGAGTTCCCGTTCCTGCTCGGCCATGAGGCGGCGGGCGTGGTGGAAGAGGTTGGCGACGGCGTGGATTCGGTCGCCGTCGGCGACTTCGTCATCCTGAACTGGCGGGCGGTATGCGGACAGTGCCGCGCCTGCAAGCGCGGCAGGCCGCAGTACTGCTTCGACACCTTCAACGCCGGCCAGAAGATGACGCTGGGCGACGGCACCGAACTCACCCCGGCTCTCGGAATCGGCGCCTTCGCCGAGAAGACGCTCGTACACGCCGGCCAGTGCACCAAGGTCGACGCCGACGCGGACCCCGCGGTGGTCGGGTTGCTGGGATGCGGTGTGATGGCAGGCCTTGGTGCCGCGGTCAACACCGGCAACGTCTCGCGTGGCGACTCGGTCGCCGTCATCGGCTGCGGAGGCGTCGGTGATGCCGCGATCATGGGCGCCAGGCTGGCAGGCGCTGGCACGATCATCGCGGTCGACCGCGACCCGAGGAAGCTTCAGTGGGCTCGTGATCTCGGCGCCACCCACACCGTGAACGCCGCCGAAGTCGACACCGTCGAGGCCGTGCAAGACCTGACGGGCGGGTTCGGCGCAGACGTCGTGATCGACGCCGTCGGCCGCCCGGAGACGTGGCGGCAGGCCTTCTACGCCCGTGACCTGGCGGGAACAGTTGTGCTGGTGGGTGTTCCGACGCCGGACATGAAACTGGAGATGCCGCTTGTCGACTTCTTCTCCCGCGGTGGAGCCCTGAAGTCGTCGTGGTACGGCGACTGCCTGCCCGAGCGGGACTTCCCGACGTTCGTCGACCTGTATCAGCAGGGCAGGCTGCCGCTGGAGCGCTTCGTCTCCGAGCGCATCAAGCTCGACGAGGTCGAGGACGCCTTCCACACCATGCACAAGGGCGCGGTGCTGCGTTCCGTCGTCGTGCTGTGAGCGATTTCGGCGCGCCTGGTCACCCTGAGCGAGACTGTGCGCGCCGAAATCCCTAGAACATCTTGCGGATGTCGTCCTCGAACTCGCGCACATGCGCCTCGGCCAACTTGCGGGCGCGGGCGCCGTTGCGGTCGAGGATCGCCTGCAGCACTTCCGTCTGGCCGTGCACGTGGTGGTCGAGATCGGGGAGGCGCTCGCGGGCGAGATTCCACATCCGCAGCGACAGGTCGAGGCTCTGGGTGAGCGTGTCGAACAGATAGGGGTTGTGCGCCATCCGGTGTATCGCGCGGTGCACAAGCACGTCGAGGTCGAGCAGCTTGGCTCCGTCGGTGCAGGCGTCGACGTTGTCGAGAAGTTTTTGCAGTTCCTGCCGTTCCTCATAACGCGCTTCGGTCGCCGCGCGCTCGGCGGCAAGCCCCTCGAGGCGCTCCCGGATATCGCAGATCGCCTCTAGGTCAGCGAGATCAAGGTCGGCGGCGTAGCTTCCGCTGCGCGGATAGACGACGACCAGCTTGCGGTAGGCGAGGCGTTTGATCGCCTCCCGCACCGGAGTCCTGCCGACGCCGAGTTCGGCGGCCAGCTGCTCCTCTTCGATGGGGGCACCCGGTGGGATCTCGAGCGTGACGATCTTGTCGCGGATCGCGTCGTAGGCCTGATCCGACAGCAGCGGGCTGGGCATGTCGATCACCCCTCTAATATTTCAGTTGGTGATCACGTTACATCACCAGTCGACCCCGAACTCCTCGGCGGCGTCGATCAACCAGTCGGCGAGGTAGCGGGCGAACGACGATCGCACGATGATGCGGTAGTCGGTTCCGTTGTCACTCAACGGGATCAACACAACACCTGCCTGACCGAGGACCGTCTGCGCTGCGGCGCCCTTCCCGAATACCGCGGGGTGCAGGTCCAGCGAAGAACCCTTGGCGATGACGTCCCGTGCGCGCGAACCCCGCAGCCGCAGCGTCGTGCGCTGGGCGGAAACATCGACCGCCGCGCCGCCGTGTTCGGACACGGCATCGCGCAGCGCCACCTCGAGGTCTTCTCCGTCGCGGCGCTCCGAGGTGATCAGCCATTCCTCCGGGCCCAGCCAGATCACGGTGACGTCGCCGCCGGATACCGCGGTGGACGGCTCGGTCGGCAGCACGTCGACGCCGAGGACGGCCGCAGCCGCGGCGCCTCCCGGTCCAGCCGGATCGACCCAGAGATCGACCATCGCGGCGAACGGTTCGTCGGCGACGGTTGCCGACGCCGGCAGGTTGGCGAAACGAGTCTCGAAGCCCTGCAACGGGCTACGGCGGGTGAGGGTGTCAGCCATCGCGGCGTGCTCCTTCTGGGTCGACGAGAACCGAGCCGGTGACCTCGACGGGCACCAGCGTGCCGTCCACCGGTACGTGCAAGGTGTCTCCAATGCGGGCGTGGCCGCCCTTGACGAGCGCGAGTGCGAACGGGCGTCCCAATTCCGCGCTGCGATAGCTCGACGTGACGTGCCCGAGCATCGGTACCGGCGGGGGCGGTAGCGCTCCGTCGTCGATGTAGTCGATGATCTGGGCGCCCTCGGGCAGAACCGTGTCCGCGTCGGTGGGCAGCAGCCCAACGAATTGCTTGCGCAACGGATTCAGGTTCTCGCTGCGGGTGAACGAGCGCTTGCCGACGAAGTCGGGCTTCTTCTTCGACACGGCCCAACTCATCCCGAGATCCTGCGGGGTGTTCGTGCCGTCGGTGTCCTGCCCGATGATCGGGTAACCCTTCTCGGCGCGCAGCACGTGCATCGTCTCCGTGCCGTACGGGGTGATCCCGTACCGCTCGCCCGCGGCGATGAGCCGCTCCCACAATGCGGTCGCATACCAGCCCATGATGTTGACCTCGTATGCGAGCTCGCCCGAGAAGCTGACCCTGGCGACCCGTACGTGCACGCCGTCGAAGGTGGTGTCCCGCCACGCCATGAACGGGAACGCGTCGTTGCTGACATCGATGTCGCCGAACACCGCGCCGACCACATCGCGCGACTTCGGGCCGACGACGGGGAAGGTGTGCCACTGCTCGGTGACCGACGTCAACCGCACCCGCAGATGAGGCCACTCGGTCTGCAGCCACTCCTCCATCCGGTCGAGGATCCGCGCTGCGCCACCGGTGGTGGTGAACGCCATGTACCTGTCGTCGGCCAACCGCATGACGGTGCCATCGTCGATGACCATTCCGTCGGCGCCGCACATCACGCCGTAGCGGACCATCCCGACCTTCAGCGTGCTCATCATGTTCGTGTACAGCAGGTCGAGGAACGCACCCGCGTCCGGTCCCTGGACGTCGATCTTGCCGAGCGTCGAACCGTCGAGGATGCCGACTCCGCCTCGCACGGCTGCACATTCGCGCAGCACCGCGGCCTCCATCTCTTCCCCCGGCAACGGGTAGTAGCGCGGGCGCTTCCACATGCCGACGTCCTCGAACACCGCGCCGCGATCGACGTGCCAGTCGTGCACCGCGGTCACCCGCTCCGGGTCGAACATGTGACCGCGGTCGCGCCCTGCGAGCGCGGCGAACGCGACCGGTGTGTAGGGCGGTCGGAACGTGGTGACGCCGAGGTCCTCCATCGGGACACCGAGCAGTTCGGACGTGATGCCTGAGGCGACGACGCCGGACGTCTTGCCCTGGTCGTGGGCGGTGCCGATCGTGGTGTAGCGCTTGATGTGTTCCATCGAGCGCATACCGGCGCCCACCGCGCGGACCAGGTCGGCCACCGTGGCGTCGCGTTGCACATCGACGAACTGGCGGTCCGAGGCGTTCGCGTCCGGCACGTACCACAGCACGAGGCCGGGGGCTTGCGGCGGAACCGGATCGGACTCGCCCGCAACGGGTTCCGATTCACCGGCGAAGCCGAGCCCAGCGACCGCGGATGCCGCCGCCTTCCGACCGCTGCGCAGGCATCCCGGTAGGTCGAACACGCCGTCGGCCGCGCCGACGACGCTGACCGCTTCGAGTGGTTCGCCGGGGGCGAACGCGCCGATGGCGTCGTGGTAGCGCAGCCTTCCGCGGGCCTGGCTGAACAGGTGCACCGCCGGGTTCCAGCCACCGCTGACGAGCAGCACATCGCATGGGATGACGGCGGACTCGGCGCCCGGCCGGTTCACGATCGCGTGGGTGACACGTGCGTCGCCGCGTGTTCCGCTGACCACCGAACCCGGATAAATCGTGATGCCGCGCGCGGTGCACTCGTCTCGCAGGTCCTGCCCGACGCCTGCGCGTGCATCGACGATCGCGTTGATCGTCAAGCCCGCATCGTGCAGGTCGAACGCCGCCGGGTACGCGCTGTCATTGGTGGTGAAGACGACGCCGTGCTCGCCGACCATGACCCCGAAGCGGTGCAGGAACGTGCGCGCGCCGTTGGCGAGCATGATGCCAGGCCGGTCGTTGTCGGCGAACACCACGGGCCTTTCGTGGGCACCCGCGGCGACCACGATGTGGCGCGCGCGGATCCGCCACACCCGCTGTCGGCTCACAGCGGCGGGCGCTTCCGCACCCAGATGATCGGTACGGCGTTGCAGCGCAAGGACAAAGCCGTCGTCGTAGTGACCGAATGCGGTGGTGCGCTGCAGATGAAGCACGTTCGGATGGTCGGTGAGCTCGGCGACGGCGTCGGCCACCCAGTCCATCGCGGGCCTGCCGTCGATCAGGTCGCCTACGCCGAGCAGGGCGCCGCCCGCCTCGTTCTGCTCGTCGATCAGCACGACCCGCGCCCCAGCGCGTACCGCCGTCAGCGCAGCGGCTAACCCGGCCGGGCCCGCACCGGCGACCAGAACATCGGTGTGCACGTGGGTGCGGTCGTACTTCGCGGTGTCGGCTACGTCCGCCAACCGACCCTGTCCCGGAATACCGTGCGCGACAAGGCCGTCGAACAGTTCGACGGTGGTGGCCAGCAGCATCGGCTCCGGAAACGGATGCTCGATCTGGACGAGACCGCCGGTGTCCTCCGCCCATGCGGAGGTGAAGCCGCGCGGCCGGCCCAGCTTGATGCTTGTGGTCACCTGATGGACGCCGTTGGCGAGCAGCGCGGAGGCGAGCGTGTCGCCTGCGTATCCGGTCAGCTCACGGTCGTTGAATGTGAATGTGAGCGTGGTGTCCCGCGCGACGCGACCACCCTTGCTGGTGCGGAAAGGTGCGTTCATCAGATCGTCGGCCTCTGCTCGTCCGGTCGGTAGACTCGCTGGAATCGGTAGGTGGCGGTGTCGCGAACGGCGTTGAACCATCGGCGACAACCGTGGCTGTGGGTCCACCGTTCGGCGAAAAGACCCTTGGGGTTACTGCGGAAGAACACGTAGTGGGCCCACTGCTCGTCGGTGAGCGCCTGCGGGTCCTCGGGGTAGGCGACGTGTGCCTGGCCGCCGTAGTGGAACTCCGTCTCCTCACGCGGCCCGCACCACGGGCATTCGATCAGCTGCATGTTTGGCTCCTGTACTGGTAGAAGACCGTTAGTGCGCGACGCCAGCGGCGCCGTGTTCGTCGACAAGCGCGCCTGTGACGAACCGGTCGATGCTGAACGGAGCGATGTAGGGGTGTGGCTCGTCATTGGCGATCGTGTCGGCCAGACACCATCCGATTCCCGGTGTCGCCTTGAAACCGCCTGTGCCCCAACCGGCGTTGAGGTACAGGTTCTCGTACGGCGTGCGCCCGACGATGGGGGAGGCGTCGGGGCAGACGTCGACGATTCCGGCCCAGCTGCGCAGCAGGTGAGCGCGGGCGAAGATGGGGAACAGCTCGACGGCGGCGGCCATTTGGCGCTCGATGATGTGGAACGCGCCGCGCTGCCCGTAGCCGTTGTAGGAGTCAACGCCCGCACCCATCACCAGCTCGCCCTTGTGCGCCTGAGATACGTAGACGTGCACGGCGTTCGACATCACGATCGTCGGGTGGACCGGCTCGAGCAGCTCGGAGACCAGCGCCTGAAGGGGATGGCTCTGCAGGGGCGTGCGGATGCCGAGCATGTCGGTGAGCGTCGACGTGTGCCCTGCCGCGCACAGTGCGACGCGGCCCGCGCCGATGGTGCCTTGGCTCGTGCGCACGCCGGTCACCCTGTCGCCCTCGGTGTCGAACCCGATGACCTCGCAGTTCTGGATGATGTCGATGCCTGCCTCGTCGGCCCTGCGCGCGAACCCCCACGCGACGTAGTCGTGTTTGGCGATCCCTGCGCGTGGCTGGTACGTCGCGCCGAGCACCGGGTAGCGAATATCATTGGAGATATTGACGATCGGGCACAGCTTCTTGACCTCGTCGGGATCGACCCACTGTGCGTCGATGCCGTTGAGCTTGTTGGCCTCGACCCGCCGCACGCTGTCGCGAACGTCCTGCAGGCTGTGTGCGAGGTTCAGCACCCCGCGCTGGCTGAACAGAATCGGATAGCCGAGATCCTCTTCCAGACCCTCCCACAGCTTGAGTGCGTGCTCGTAGATGCGGGCGCTCTCGTCCCACAGGTAGTTCGACCGGATCAGGGTGGTGTTGCGCGCCATGTTGCCGCCGGCCAGCCAGCCCCGCTCGAGCACTGCGACGTCGGTGATGCCGTGGTTTTTGGCCAGGTAGTGCGCGGTCGCAAGGCCGTGCCCACCGCCGCCGACGATGACGACGTCGTAGGACTTCTTCGGTTCCGGTGTGCGCCAGAGGAACTCAGGGTGGTCGGGTAGGTGCGCACCGGGAGGCGTTGACGGCGTCACAGCGAGGCCTCCATCAGGTTCGGGTAGAGCGGGAACCGCCGCGACAGGACGTCGACGCGAGCGCGCAGGGCGTCGAGATCGGCGTCGTCGGCGCCGGGCCGCAGCGCGAGGCTGATGATGTCGGCGACCTCACCGAACGCGTCGAGATCGAATCCGCGGGTTGCCAACGCCGCGGTGCCGATCCGCACACCCGAGCTGACCATCGGCGGCCGGGGGTCGAACGGAACAGCGTTGCGGTTCACCGTGATTCCCACCCGATGCAGGCGATCTTCGGCCTGCTTGCCGTCGAGCTCGGATTCGCGGAGGTCGACCAGTACCAGGTGGACGTCGGTGCCACCGGATACCACGTTGATGCCCGCCTCGCGGGAATCCTCTTGCAGGAGACGCTCGGCGAGGATCTTCGAGCCGTCAAGGGTGCGCTGCTGGCGCTCACGGAACTCGGGCTCGGCGGCGAGCTTGAACGACACCGCCTTGGCGGCGATGACGTGCTCGAGCGGGCCGCCCTGCTGGCCTGGGAACACCGACGAGTTGATCTTCTTGGCCAGTGCCTCGTCGTTGGTCAGGATGATCCCGCCGCGCGGGCCGCCGAGGGTCTTGTGCGTGGTGGAGGTGACCACGTGAGCGTGGGGCACCGGCGATGGATGCAGGCCAGCGGCGACCAGGCCTGCGAAGTGCGCCATGTCGACCATCAGATACGCGCCGACTTCGTCTGCGATGCGGCGGAATTCGGCGAAGTCCAGCTGCCGCGGATATGCCGACCAGCCGGCCAGGATCAGCTTGGGCTTGCGTTCGAGGGCAAGGCGCTCGACCTCGGCCATGTCGACCCGGTGGTCGTCCTCGGTGACGTGGTAGGCGGCGACGTCGTAGAGCTTGCCGGAGAAGTTCAGCTTCATCCCATGCGTGAGGTGGCCGCCGTGCGGCAGGGCAAGACCGAGGATCGTGTCGCCGGGCGTCAACAGCGCGGCCATCACCGCCGCGTTGGCCTGTGCGCCCGAGTGTGGCTGCACATTGGCGAAGTCCGCGCCGAACAGGCTCCTGAGCCGGTCGATGGCGAGTTGCTCGGTGACGTCGACGTGTTCGCAGCCGCCGTAGTACCGCTTGCCGGGGTAGCCCTCGGCGTACTTGTTGGTGAGCACGGAACCTTGCGCCTGCATCACCGCCAGCGGCGCGAAGTTCTCGCTGGCGATCATCTCGAGGGTGCTCTGCTGACGGAGCAACTCATCGGCGATCGCGCGGTAGACATCGGGATCGAGCGCAGCGAGGCTCTCGCTCAAGATCGGGTTGGCGGCCCCCGCGGTGGCCAGTGCTGCGGTGTCGAGACTCATCGTCGCCCTTCTGACTTTCGAGCTGATACTTCACTAATATATCAACTGTGGGATAGACTAGGATCAGATCGCGACCACGTCAATAGGCCGGTCAGGATGAGAAAGGGGCGGTGATGACCCTGTCGGAGTTGACCTTCGCCGACGCCGACGCAGGTGCCGAGACCAACGCGGACCGCGCCTACGAAACGGTGCGCGAACGCCTGGTGATGCTCGACATCCGGCCCGGCGAGCCGATCAACGACGATCATCTCGCTGCCGAACTGGGCCTTGGCCGCACACCTGTGCGTGAGGCACTCAAGCGCCTCGAACGCGATCGACTGGTGATCGCCTACCCGCGTCGCGGCACCTTCGCGACCGCAGTGGACATGACTGATCTCGCCGACATCTCCGAGATCCGTAAGCAGTTGGAACCGGTCGCCGCCGCCCGTGCCGCCCGAACGGCCACGGCCGAAGCCAGGGCGCGATTGACCAAGCTGGCCGAAGGGATCGCCGGAATCGATGACACCGATGAACCGCGCGACGTGTTGCGACACGACGTGGGTGTCCATCGCGAGATCTACCGCGCGTCGGGGAATCCGCACCTGGAATCGATCCTCGTCGGCCTTGACGCGCACGCGACCCGGATCTGGTGTTTGTTCCTCGACCGGCTGCCCGACGTTGCGAGCCATGTCCGCGAGCACATCGAACTGTTGGAGGCGATCGTCGCTGGCGACGAAGAGTCGGCGGCCGCGCTGACGCTGTCGCACGTCATCGGATTCGAGCGGGCGATCCGGGCGTTGCTGTAGTTCCACCGGGAGCACACTGATATATCATCGTCGCACCAGGGGAAGGAAGCATGCCGTGACGGTGGTCGGTGTGGAGTCGCTCGGCGAAGTGGATCTCGCGGCGATGTCGTTCGCGGACCAGGCGTATCTCGTCATCCAGGACAAGCTGATCATGCTGGACATCCGGGCAGGCGAGGCGATCGTGGAAAGCGAATTGGCCGCGGGCCTCAAGCTCGGCCGCACGCCGGTGCGCGAGGCCCTCAAGAGGTTGGAGGCCGACCGGCTTGTGGTCTCCTTCCCGCGTCGGGGAACCTTTGCCACCGGGGTCGATGTGGCCGATCTGCGGCATATCTCCCAGATCCGGGTGAACCTCGAGCCAGTGGCGGCCCGGGCGGCCGCCGACAACGCATCCCCGGCTGTCCGCGCACATCTGCTCGAGCTCGCCGATCGGACCGACGCGCTGGAAATCGAGACCATCGAGCGCCATGAGCTGATGCGGTGGGACCTGCGGGTGCACCGCGCCATCTACCGCGCCACCGGCAATCCCCATCTCGAGGACGTCCTGATTCGGTACGACAACCTCGCGACGCGGATCTTCTGCCTGTTCCTCGACCGGCTTCCCACGGTTGCGCAGCATGTCGGTGAGCACACCGAGCTGCTGCGGACCATCGCCAACGGCGACGGTGACGCCGCAGCGGCGATCGCGCTGGAACATGTCACGGGGTTCGAGAAAGCGGTCCGCGCGATCGTCTGAGGAACCGCGGTCATGCGCGGATCTTCTTCATCTCGGGGTCGACGAGCGGCTCGGCGACGACGGTGGCCGCGACGCGACGGTCGAAGTACTGGATCTCGACGCCGGTTCCGACGCCCGCGGTCGCGGGAAGCCAGGCGTAGGCGATCGGCGCCCCGACCGTGTGCGCGAATGCAGCGCTGGTGACGTAGCCAGCCGAAATGCCGTCGACGAAGACCGGCTCCGAGCCGAGCACCACCGACTGGCCGTCGTCGATTTTCAGACAGGCCAGGCGTCGTTCCACGGTGTCGTCGGAGACGCCGGCGAGCGCGTCATGCCCGACGTACCCGCCCTTCTGCGCGCGCACGGCGAACCCGAGGCCCGCCTCGAACGGGTTGTGCTCGGTGGTCATATCCGTGCCCCACGAGCGGTAGCCCTTCTCCATCCGCAGGCTGTTGAACGCGGCCCGGCCCGCGGCGATCATGCCGTGGCGCTGCCCCTCCGCCCACAGCGCATCCCACAACCGCAGGCCGTGCTCGGCGGAGGTGTAGAGCTCCCAACCAAGTTCGCCCACATACGACAGCCGCATCGCGGTGACCGGCACGCCGGCGATCCGTACCTGCTTGCACCGGAAGTACTTGAACGACTCGTTGGAAAAGTCGTCACGGCTGCGTGCCGTCACAACGTCGCGGGCGCGCGGACCCCACAGGCCGATGCAGCACGTCCCGCCGGTGATGTCGCGGACCGCGACGCTTCCGTCGGGCGGCGCCTGGCGGCGGAAGTAGTCGAGATCCAGGTTTCCGTTCACGCCGACCTGGAACGTGTCCTGTGACAGCCGGGCGACGGTGATGTCGCTGCGCACACCGCCCGCGGCGTCCAAAACCATTGTGTAAGTGACGGAACCGACCGACTTGTCCATCTTGCCGGTGGTCAGCCGCTCCATCAGGTCTACCGCACCGGGGCCGGAGATCTCGAGGCGCTTCAGCGGCGTCATATCGTAGAGCGCCACCGCGGTCCTGGTGCGCCATGCCTCGGCGGCGGCGATGGGCGAGTGGAACATTGCGGCCCAGTCGTCGCGTACAGGCGGCTGCCATTCGGCGGGCAGCTGGTCGACCAACGCGGCGTTGGCTTCGAACCAGTGTGGCCGTTCCCAACCCGCTGCCTCGAGGAACATCGCCCCGAGTTCCTTCTGCCGCGGATGGAACGGGCTGACGCGCAGATTGCGGGGAGATTCCTTGGGCTGCAACGGATGCAGGATGTCGTAGACCTCGACGAAATTCTGCTGCGACGTCTCGCTGACATAACCGGGATCGAGTTGCACGTCTTCGAACCGGTGCACGTCGCAGCCGTTCAGCGCGATCTCGGACCGGCCGTCGACCAGCACCTGCGCCACCGCGCGGGCCACGCCTGCCGAGTGCGTCACCCACACCGCTTCGGCGATCCAGAAGCCCGCGACGTCGGGTGATTCGCCGACCAACGGCGCGCCGTCGGGGGTGAAGGAGAAGATGCCGTTGAAGCCCGATTCGATCGTCGCCGTCGCCAAGCTGGGCAGCAGCTGCTTGCTCTGCTCCCATGCCGGGGCGAAGTCGTCTTCGGTGAACGCCAGCATCGAGGGCATCGCCTCCGCGGTGATCTCACCGCCGGGCAGCTCGCGCATATCGACCGGCATCGGGCGGTGGGCGTACGAGCCGATGCCGAGCCGGTCGACGTGCTCGCGGAAATAGAGGTCCTGATCCTGGTGCCGGAGGATCGGAAGGCCCGCCTCGGAGATCTCGGTGTTGCGCCCGGCGAGTTCGGGGATCTGGTGTGTCTTGACGTACTGATGGGCCAACGGCAGAAGCGGTACGTCCATCCCGATGAGCGCCCCGAGATCGGGGCCCCAGAAACCGCCGCAGGAGACGACGATGTCGGCGGGCACCGTGCCGTTCGTGGTGGTCACGCCGGTGACCCTTCCGCCGCTGTGCTCGACGCCGATGACCTTCGTGGATCCGCGGAACTCCGCGCCTCGGGCCTGTGCGCGGCGGGTGAGTGCGACGACGACGCGCGCGGACTTGGCGAGCCCGTCGGTTTCGGTGTGGAAGCCGCCGAGGATCCGGTTGGGGTCGAGCAGCGGATGCAGCTTCGCGCATTCCTGCGGATCGATGACCCGGCCCTTGACGCCCCACGCCGTCGCCCAGCCCTGCCTGCGGTGCAGTTCGGCGAGTCGTTGTTCGGTGGTCGCCACCTCGAGACCGCCGACCTGGTTGAAACACCACTCGCCGTCGGTGTCCAGCGACAGGAACTTCTCGACCGTGTAGGTGGCGAACCTGGTCATCGTCTTCGAGGGATTCGTCTGGAAGACCAGGCCCGGTGCATGCGAGGAAGACCCGCCGGTCAACGGCAGCGGGCCCTGGTCGAGCACCGTGACGCGGTCCCAACCGCGGGCGGTGAGTTCGTCGGCGAGGTTCGTGCCGACGATGCCGGCCCCGATGATCACAACGCGGGGTGATCCCATGTTCGTGGCTTCTCCAAATTGTTCAAGGATTGACCTACAACTGATATACCAAGATAGAATCCAAGCCTTTCAGGGTCAACCCGCAAAGTGCGTATTGCGCAACCTGTTCCTCGTTCAGCAACTCGCCAGCGCAAGGGTGGGTCACAGAGAAGCCGAGCTACCTCGGTAGGGTCGCGCCTGTGAGCAACGGGAGCTCCGACGGCGGCGGCGGGGGTGTGCAGTCGGTTGACCGCGCGGTTTCCGTCCTGGAGATCCTTGCTCGCCTCGGTGAAGCCGGGGTGACGGACCTCGCCTCCGACATCGGCGTGCACAAATCCACGGTGTCGCGCCTGCTCACCGCGCTCGAGGAGCACGAACTGGTCGAGCAGGCGCACGAGCGGGGAAAATACCGGCTCGGGTTCGGCATCCTTCGGCTGGCCAACGCGGTGTCCGGACAGCTCGACATCACCCAGCAGGGCCGCGAGATCTGTGAGCGGCTGGCCGTCGAGGTGGGCGAGACGGTCAACATCGCGGTGCTGCGGTCGCACTATGTCGTCAACGTCGACCAGGCTCGGGGGCCGACATCGGTCGGCAGCCACAACTGGGTCGGTGAACTGACACCTCTTCATGCGACCTCGAGCGGCAAGATCCTGTTGGCGTTCATGTCGACTGACGCGCGACGGACACTGTTGAAAGAGGCGGGCCTTGCCCGCTACACCGAGCACACCATCACCTCGCTCGACGAACTCGACCGTCAGCTCATCTCGATCGCGCGCGACGGCTATGTCGTCTCGACCGAGGAGTTGGAGCACGGGCTGACCGCGGTCGCGGCACCGATCCGCGATCACACGGGCATCGTCTTCGCCGCGCTCAGTGTCTCCGGTCCCGTCTACCGGCTGACCGAAGAGCGCGCCCGCGATCTCGCGCCCGCAGTGGTGGCTGCCGCCGCTTCCGTCTCCGAGCGCGTGGGTTACCAGGGCTAGACCCGAGCACAACTGCGAATCGGGCGCGCTTTACGACGCTGACGGTGGGTTAGCGCGCCGAATCCGCGGACCCGCTGAAAAAACTTCAGTCGAACGCTGGTGTATCACTGTGTTGCACCCTAATATATCAGCGTGGTGTGGCCGTCGTCACATCAACCTGTATCAGCCTCAGGAGTCGTATGTGACTGCACAACAAGACCACCCGCTGGATATCGACGATCTCAAAGCCAAGCTTCACCACACTTTTCCCGGTCCTGGCGCACCGGTTCCGCCGGGCCATGACACCGAGGTACCGCTGTGTCAGCGGCCGCCGATCACCGACAAGGTGGTCTTCGGCGTCACCGCGGTGTTTGTCCTCGCCATCCTCATTTGGGGCCTGATCTGGCCGACCCCGTTCGGTTCGACGATGTCGTCGATCCTGAACTGGGTGGTGAGCAACATGGGGTGGCTGTTCATCGTCTCGGCCACCTGTTTCGTGCTGTTCGCAGCATGGCTCGCGCTGAGTCGCTACGGCAGGATCCCGCTCGGGCAGGACGGTGAAAAACCCGAGTTCAACACCGTGAGCTGGGTCGCGATGATGTTCAGCGCCGGCATGGGCATCGGCCTCATCTTCTGGGGTGTCACCGAACCGCTGACACATTTCGTCAACCCGCCACCGGGGCTCGCCGACTCGAAGGCGGGCACCGCACTCGCGACGGCCCTCTTCCACTGGGGCTTCCATCCGTGGTCGATGTACGCCGTCGTCGGCCTGTCGATCGCTTACGGCAGCTACCGGATGGGACGTCGGCAGCTGATCAGTGCCTCGTTCATCCCGCTGCTCGGCCAGAAGCGCATCGACGGCCCGATCGGCAAGACGATCGACATCCTCGCGATCTTCGCGACGATGTTCGGCACCGCGGCATCGCTGGGCCTCGGCGCGCTGCAGATCGGCTCGGGCATCGAGGTTCTCGGCTGGGTCGGCAAGGCGGGCACGTTGTTGCTCGTCACGATCGTCGCGCTGCTCACGCTCGCCTTCGTCGCCTCCGCGGTGTCAGGTGTATCACGTGGCATCCAGTGGCTGTCCAACATCAACATGGTGCTCGCGCTCGTGTTGGCGATCTTCGTGTTCGTCGTCGGGCCCACGGTGCTGATCCTCAACCTGATGCCGACGGCGCTCGGCGACTACGCGGCCAACCTCGCATCGATGTCTGCACGATCCGCCGAGGCGGGCGGGGACACCGAGAAGTGGCTGTCGTCGTGGACGATCTTCTACTGGGCGTGGTGGATCTCGTGGACGCCCTTCGTCGGCATGTTCCTGGCCCGCATCAGCCGTGGCCGCAGCATCCGGCAGTTCGTCGTCGGCGTGATCCTCATTCCCACGACCGTGAGCCTGCTGTGGTTCGTCATCTTCGGCGGTGCAGGCATCGGCCAGCAGCGCGACGGCATCGACATCTTCGGCAGCGGTGAACCCGAATCGACGTTGTTCGGGATGCTCGGCAATATGCCGCTGGCGGGTCTGTCGTCGCTGTTGGTGATGGCCCTCGTCGCGATCTTCTTCGTGTCCGGCGCCGACGCCGCATCGATGGTGATGGGCACGTTGTCCCAAAGTGGCTCTGTCTACCCGTCGCGGTGGGCGGTCGCCTTCTGGGGCTTGAGCACCGGAGCGGTGGCGGTGCTGATGCTGTGGGCCGGCGGGAACGACGCCCTCAACGGTCTGCAGACGATGACGATCATCGTGGCCGCGCCGTTCGTGATCGTGATGATCGGCATGTGCGTATCGCTGTTCCTGGATGTCACCCGCGATCCGATGATCACTGACCTCCGCAAAACGGCGGTCGCCGAGGAGTCGGCAGTCAAGGAGCCGGCGCCGCAATAGAAGGCGGCACAACCCACTGGTCGCCGCACGCTGAAAAAGGTGCGGCGACCAGTGCCGTTTGCCATGCCGAGCGGTCCGGTAGGCGGTATGAAATTCCCAGGAAAAAGTGTCGCGTTTCCGCTTGACAAAGGTTTGTGAGAACCCACACACTGTTGCGTATTACGAACCATGTTTCTCTATACGCTTCATCTTCGCGAAACTAGGAGGCAAGAAATGCTCGAAGTCTGTCCTCTGTCTCAGTTGCCGCCGGGTGAGGCTCTTCGCGTCGAGGCCGACCCGCCGATCGCCGTCTTCCACACCGAGGACGGCGAGGTGTTCGCCATCGACGACACGTGCTCTCATCAGGACGCGTCGTTGGCCGACGGCTGGGTCGAGGGATGCGAGGTGGAGTGCCCGCTGCACGCCTCCCGGTTCGATCTGCGCACCGGCGCCGTCGACGCCCCTCCCGCCAAGCGCCCGGTGCGCACGCATGCGGTCGTCGTCGAAGACGGCATGATCCGCGTCGCGCTGAGTGACGAGACGCCCAACCTTCCGCCGGACATCCGCGCGCGCCTCGCGCAGGGGCGGCCATGAAGCACGTTGCGATCATCGGTGCGTCGCTCGCGGGGCTGTCCGCGGCCCGCGCGCTTCGGTCGCAGGGCTTCGACGGCCGCGTGACCGTCGTCGGCGACGAGACCCGGCGGCCCTACGACCGTCCGCCGCTGTCGAAGGAATTCCTCGCAGGAGACATGACCGAGGCCGATCTGGCGCTCGAGGCCGACGACGACGACGATCTGCAGGCGCAATGGCTGCTCGGGGCGGCCGCAACCAAGCTCGATACCGCTTCAGGCGCAGTCGAACTCGCCGACGGAACCCGGGTGCACGCCGATGGCTTCGTGATAGCCACCGGCTCGCGGGCCCGCCGCTGGCCCGGCTGCGAATCCATGGCGGGCGTTCACGTCATCCGCACCGTCGATGACGCCATCGCGCTGCGCGCCGATATGCGCCCCGGTGCTGCGCTGGTGGTCATCGGCGCGGGATTCATCGGAGCCGAGGTCGCCTCGACCGCCCGCAGGCTTGGCATGGGCGTCACCGTCGTCGAGGCGGCGCCGACACCGTTGCAGGTTCAGCTCGGCTCGCGGCTGGGCGCGGTGGTCGCCGGGGCGCATGCGACGAACGGAACGAAGCTGATCTGTGGCGTCGGCGTGACCGGACTGACCGGTGAGAATCGCGCGCTCCGAAGCACCGACTGCGTCGACCGGGTCACCGGGGTCGACCTCGCCGACGGACGTCATCTGCCTGCCGACGTCGTGGTCGTGGGTATCGGAGGCGTCCCGAACATCGAATGGCTGCGCAGCAGTGGGCTCGAGATCGGCAACGGCGTGATCTGCGGAGCCAACGGCCAGACGAACGTCGGGCATGTCGTCGCCGTCGGAGACTGCGCCGCATGGCATGACATGTCGACAGGGGCCACGCACCGAGTGGAGCACTGGACGGGCGCGCTCGAACGGCCTGCGATCGCCGTCGCCACCTTGCTCGCAGGCGGCATCGACCGGGGTGCCGCGGTAAAGGCGCCGTACTTCTGGTCCGACCAGTACGGCTCGCGCATCCAGTTCGCAGGCATTGCGCATCCCGACGACGAGATCACGATCGAGGAAGGCAGCTGCGACGACCGCTGCTTCCTCGCGACCTACCGGCGCGACGGCAGGCTGGTAGCGGTCCTCGGCGTCGACCAGCCGCGTCTGTTCACCCGCTGGCGCCGTCAGATCGCCACGGCGCCCGTCACCGTCTGATCGCCAGCCCCTCAAGCCCATAACGACCATGCGACGTTGACAGGAGTGTGATGACCACATTCGAAGAGGCTCCCAGTCTTCCCGAGAGCCTGATCTCCACACTTGCAGGCCACTACTACACCCACCCCGAGGTCTTCTTGCTTGAGCAGGAGAAGGTCTTCGAGACGATGTGGTTCTGCGTCGTGCGCTCCTCGGATCTGGACAAGGCCGGTGCATTCAAAACGGTGCAGGTCGGCAGGGAGAGCGTGCTGGTCACCAGGTCTCGCAAGGGCGACATCAACGCCTTCTTCAACGTCTGCCGCCACCGCGGCGCCCAGCTGTGCACCGAGGACAGCGGCGAGGTCAGGCGGGCCTTCCAATGCCCTTATCACGCATGGACTTACGATCTCGACGGCAAGCTCATCGCCGCCCCGAATCTCACCAAGATGCCCGACATCGACCGCGTCGAATACGGGCTGCGAAAAATCGCGGTCAAGGAATGGCTTGGCTATGTGTGGGTGTGCCTGGCCGATGAGCCGCCGTCGTTCGAGGACACGGTCATGAAGGAGATCGTCGACCGGCTAGGTGACCTCGACTTGATCGACCACTACGCGATCGCCGACCTGAGCGTGGGCCGCCGGATCGTCTACGACGTCAAGGCCAACTGGAAGCTCATCATCGAGAACTTCATGGAGTGCTATCACTGCGCCACGATTCACCCTGAGTTGACCGAGGTGCTTCCGGAATTCGCCGACGGCTACGCCGCGCAGTTCTATGTCGGCCACGGCGCCGAATTCGGCGAGGACATCAAGGGTTTCACCGTTGACGGATCCGAGGGGCTGGACCACATTCCCGGCGTCACCGAGGACCAGGACCGCCGCTACTACGCGATCACCGTCCGCCCGCAGGTGTTCGTCAACCTGGTGCCCGACCACGTCATCGTGCACCGGATGTTCCCGATGGCGGCCGATCACACCATCGTCGAGTGTGACTGGCTGTACTTGCCGGAGGTGGTCGAATCCGGCCGCGACGTGAGCCGGTCGGTCGAACTGTTCCACCGGGTCAACACCCAGGACTTCGAGGCGGCCGAAAGGTGCCAGCCCGCAATGGATTCGCGCGTGTACCGCAACGGCGGTGTGCTGGTGCCAAGCGAGCACCACATCGGCGCCTTCCATGACTGGCTGCGTGACATGCTTGCCGTGTGACGTAGCCTCTCGTGAACGATCGCGATAGCGTGAGATATGCAGCTCCCCGCGGTCATCGTGATCTGCTTCGATGTCGATCGGCTGCCGTCTGCGCTCGATGCTTTGGAAAAGGTGTCGCGAGTGGTGGCAGTCGACAACGAGGAGGCCCTGCAAAAGGCCAAGGGCGACGCCAACATCGCCCTTATCTGGGACTATCGAAGCGATCTGCTGAAGAAGGCGGGACCGGATGGGCTCGCCTGGATCCACACCAATAGCATCGGCCTAGAACCCGTACTGACTCCCGAGATCATCGATTCAGAGGTGGTGGTGACGAACACACGGGGCGTTTTCGAACCGCCAATGGGGGAGTGGGTGTTGGCCGCGCTGTTGTTCTTCGCCAAGGACTTCCGCCGTACGATCGAGTTGCAGCGTGAGGCCACCTGGCACCACCGCATGGCTGGTGCCATCAAGGGGCGACGCGCAGTTGTGCTTGGGCCAGGAGGCGTCGGGCGGGAGATCGCCGCGAAGTTGCGTGCGGTCGGCATCTCAGTCGATGTGGTGGGTCGCATCGAGCGACAAGATCCCGATCTCGGTCTGATTCACGGCACCGAGAAGCTGGATGCGCTGCTTGCCGACGCCGATGACGTTGTCGTCGCGCTGCCGTTGACCGACGACACCCGCGGGATCATCAATGCACGGCGAATAGCACTGATGCGGCGGGGCGTCCGATTCGTCAACGTCGGGCGTGGTCCACTCGTCGACGAGACGGCACTCGTGGATGCGCTGCGGTCAGGCCAGGTCGGAGCCGCCGCGCTGGATGTCTTCGAAACCGAACCTCTGCCGAAGGACCATCCGTTCTGGCCGATGGAGAATGTGCTGGTGTCGTCGCACATGTCAGGAAACGTGTTCGGGTGGCACGACCAGTCGATCGCGCTGTTCATCGAGAACCTGCGGCGGTGGGCGCGACATGAACCGCTGCGCGACGTCGTGGACCTGCGTACGTTCTCTGCCTAGCGACGGGCGCGTTCGTCGGGGGCGAGACAGGGCGTCCGAAAGGACCAGCGAAGACCGCGGCGGCATGGCGTCATCGAGACGAGGATATCGGAGCGTCTGCACGCAGAAAGTTGTTCTCACGCAGTGCCTCCCATAGCGCATCGGGAATCACCACTTCTGCGGCAGCGACGTTGGTCGCCTGCTGGTCGACCGATGACGCCCCCAAGACCACGCTGGCTACGGCCGGATGCCCAAGCGCGAACTGCAGCGCTACCGCTGCGAGCGCGACATCGTGTGCGATACAGAGTTTCTCAATGGCCGCGACGCGAGCCACGACATCGCCCTCGGCACCCTCATAATTGTGCCGCGCCCCGCGCACAGCCCCGGTTGCCAGAATGCCGCTGTTGTATACGCCACCGAGGAGTAGCGAAATATTCCGCTGCGTGCACAGAGGCAGAAGGTCGTCGAGCGGATCCTGTTCGAGCAGGGAGTAGCGGCCGGCCAGGAGGAATACGTCGAAGTCGGCCCGCTCGGCGGCGGCCACACACACATCGGCCTCATTGACACCGATGCCGACCGCGCCGAGGACGCCTTGATCCCGCAAATCCAGCAGTGCGCGGGCGGCTTGACTCATCGCTTGCTCGAACACTGCGGGCTGACCATCGCCGTGTCCGTAGCGGTCGCAATCGTGGATGAGTGCGATATCGATTCGATCGGTCAGCATGCGCTGCATGCTGTCCTCGATGGATCGAAGCGTGCCGTCGTAGCTGTAGTCGTACACGACCCGCATGGGCGGCGTGTTCACCCACATCGGGTCGACAGGGCCGTCGTCGCAGGGTTCCAACATCCGCCCCACCTTCGTGGACAGGACAAACTCCGAGCGCGGGCGGGATCGAAGTGCCGTTCCAAGACGGTTCTCCGCCAAGCCGAGTCCGTACATCGGCGCTGTATCGAACAACCGAATGCCGCGATCCCATGCGTCATCGACAAGGGACCGACAATGGTCCTCGCCGAGTTCACGAAACCGGTTGCCGAGTGGTGCGGACCCGAAACCTAAAGCCGTGACTGTCAGCGGTGTCGAGCCGATTCGTCTGGTGTCGATTGCTGACATGTGCGGCGTCAGGATTTGACGATGAAGCCGGCATCGATGGTCAAGGTGGATGCCGTGACGTAGCGGCCGGACTCACCGACAAGGTAGAGAATCGAACGGCTGACATCGACTGGCTCCATCCAGGGCACAGGCAGAATGTGTGTGCTCGTGAAGGCGTCCTCGACCGACTCGCGGGTCGGATTGGAATTGTCAGGTTGGAAAAGCCCCCAGACATAGGGGTTTTGGATCATATTGGTATCCACGCACGTCGGATTGACCGAGTTGACACGAATGTTGTACTGGCCGAGCTCTCTGGCCAAGCAGGTCATCAAGCCGGTGATTGCGTGCTTCGACGCCGCGTAGGACGACATGTTCTCTGCGCCCTTCAGGGCCTCGGTCGATCCGATGAACACGACCGAACCGCCCTGTCCCTGCGAAATCAAGGTAGGCACAGACGCTTTGACGGCGTGCCAGGCGCCGGTGAGGTTGATGTCAACCATCTCTCGCCACGCGTCGGTCGCGATCTCCCACGTCTTTCCGCCTGCGCAGATGCCTGCGTTGGGAACGACGATGTCTACCCGCCCCAGTTGTTGGAGCCCCCTCGCGAAGGCGGCCGCGACTTGTCCGTAGTCTCGAACATCCGCTTGTGACAAAACCGCGCGGCGACCGGTCTCTTTGATGAGCCGTTCTGTCTCCTCCAGATCCGCAGGGGTGGAGCCCGGGTAGGTGGTCGAGTCGATTTCGCCACATAGGTCCAGCCCGATGATGTCAGCGCCTTCGTTGGCGAGAGTGAGGGCATGCGAGCGACCCTGACCCCGCGCGAGTCCGGTGATGAACGCAACCTGACCGTCGAGTTGGCCCATATCAGTTCGTCCTTTCGGTCCTACACACCGTCAACTGGCCTAGTCGCACAGTATTCCATAAAAGTAAGCAAAACGCTCGGAGTTCCGATCACCTTCATGTACGGTACGGCTACAACTTAATACGCCGTCGATCCACTGTGGAATGAGCCTCCAGTGCGGAGGTCGCCGACGTGGCAACAACCTAGTCGGACAGTTGTGTTGGCAAAATAACCTGTGACAACGCAAATCTGGAGTTACGCAGCGGACTCGCTGATCTGCCGAGCGATCGTGTTCGGATCGGCCGGATTCGGTGGTCTCCGCTCTCCACCGCGATGGTGTGGAAGCCGTGTCCGCCGCGTTCGGAATTCCGAACGGTCAGATCGGTGCTGATACACAGCTCTCGACGCGCTGGGTGTGCGGTTCCAACAGTCGACTTAGGAGGTCGCAGTGAAGGTAAGGTCGTTGTCCCGCGGGATCCGTGGGATTGCCGCCGCTTCCGTCGCGGGGGTGTTGATCGCCGGATTGACGGCATGCGGCGGATCGGAGTCGACGGATTCCAATACGCTCAATGTCTTGACTTGGCAGGGATACCACGAGCAGGAGTGGCTCGATTCGTTCACCAAGGAAACAGGTATCAAAGTCAACGCCGTCAACGTAGGTTCACCGGACGAGATGTTCGCGAAAGTCAAAGCCAATCCGTCGCAGTTCGATATCGCCCTGGTTACCTCGGGCTGGTTCGACAACTACGCCAAGGCCGGATTGCTGGAGCCGATTGACGCAGGCAAGGTCATCCACCAACCAGAACCTGGTTTCGACTGGAAATCCGTCGCGTCGTCGGACGACACTCAGTACGGAGTTCTCTACAACTGGGGCGATCAGCCGATGGCCTGGATCCCTGGAAGCATTCCGAACACACCGGAAATGGCGAAGTATCTCGACGCGCAAGGGCGTCCGAACGATTGGAACATCTACTGGGATCCGGCGTTCACGGGGAAGGTGTCGATATTCGACGACCCAACCTCGGTTCTGCCGATGATCCCGCTCGCGCTCGGCATGAATGACCCCTTCAACCTGACGCCGGAGCAGTTCACCCAAGTGCAGGAGAAACTCAGCGCACTTCGTCCCCAAGTGAAGCGGCTGACGTCGGGATACAACGACCAGGTGACGCAATTCGCCAACGGAGAAGCCACTATTGGATATCTGAACATCATCTCCGAGGTTGGCATGCTGGCGAAAGACGGCAAGAAACTCGAGGTCAACCACGAAGTGAAGCAAGGAGTTCCAGCCTGGAGCGATAACTACGCTGTCACCAAGGCCGGTGCCGAGAAGTCTGACGCGGTCTACAAGTTCATCAACTACACGTTGGATGTGCCATGGCAGGCTCGCTTCATCGGAACCAGCAGCAACTCAGGCACTCTCAGTCTCGCTCAAGCGAAGTCACCTGAGGCCGTCAAGGCGGGTCTGACGGAGGAGGCTCTAGCTCAGACCTTGATTCCTGCGACCGCATCGGGTGAGAAATTCTTCTCGTCAATGCGCTTTTACCAACCGGTGGAGGATCTGACCAAGCGTGTTGAGATGTGGAACCAATTCAAGCTCGGAATTGGCGCCTGACGGTAGTCGGCTCAGTGGCCGTCACCATTAAATGGTGGCGGCCACTGTATTTTGGCTAGGACGCGGCTTGTTGCAGACGCTCCAATGTCCGCATTGTACGGACGGTTTCGTCGGCGGGGACGTCGGGGTCGGCCTGCCCGCGTACGACGTCGGCGAAGTTCTCCGTCTCCAGGAAATAGGCGTTCTCGGTACCCTCCGGGGTGATCCGAACCGTACCGGTGGATGTGGTGATCTCGAGATAGTCTGGCGACTTGTGGCTGTACCAGGGGCAGGCAAGGATTGCGGTACCCGAAGTGCCGATCACCGTCACACCGTATCCGGCCTGTGAAGACATCGAGCAGTCCACCATCGTCACAACGCCGTTGGCGTAACGCATCGTTGCGTAGAACCGCACATCGATCCCGTTGCGGTCGCAGACCTGAGTCGCGTTGAGGGAATCGGGTTCTGAATCGAGTAGGTAATTGCACATGCTCACCGGATAGGAGCCGACGTCACGCAATGCACCGCCGTCCATTCCGGGTTGGAAGCGGATATCCGTGATCGAGTCCTCGGCGGGGTAGGTGAACCACGACCTGATGGTGTGAATATCACCGAGCTGGCCGGAGTCGATCACGCGTTTGAGCGCGTGGGTCTTCGGATGGTGGCGGTACATGAACGCTTCGGCCAGATGAACGCCGCGTACATCTGCCAGCGTGAACAACTTCGTCGCTTCGGAGGGATCGGCGACGAACGGCTTTTCGCACAGGACGTGCTTGCCGGCGAGGAGAGCCTTCTGTGTCCACTCCGCGTGAAGGTGATTCGGCAGCGGAATGTAGACGCAGTCGATCGTAGGTTCATCGAGCAGAGCCTCGTAACTCCCGAATGCCTCTCGGATGTTGTTGACCCCAGCGAATTTTTCGGCGACTGCAATGTCGCGGGATGCAACCGCGACGAGTTCATTCTTGGTGGATCGCTGCAGCCCCGGGATCACGTCGGACGAGATGGTTGCCGTGGACACCAAACCCCACCGAAGACGTGCGTATCCGTCCATACCGGCAGTCACGTCTCGAGCTGAACGACGGTCCTGCGGTCGAGATTCGGAACAATCATCTCGTTGATGATTCGCTGGTGCTCGGGATGGTCGCGGTAGGTGAGGAAGTGATTGCGACTTGCGAAGGATCCGACCACCGCGAAGTCGTAACTCGAGGGTGTGAGGCCGATGTCGGGCCCGCAGGTGTAATCGACAACGCCGTCAAGCTGTGGGACAAGCTGTTTCAGCGCGTCAGCGACTGGCTCGGCGTCGAACCCATCGTCTTTCCACTTGAAGGTCACGATGTGAGTGAACGACATCGGCATCACAACTCCCGTCTATGTTTGCTTTATTTGGCGAGCATGCCCGCGTCGACCGCTACCTGCGTGCCGGTGACAAAGCGCCCGTCGTCGGACACCAGGTACAGAATCGCAGCGCTGACGTCCTCGGGCTCCACCCAGGGCGTGTCGAGCAGGTGGATAACGCCGAAACCCTCGATGGCGTCTTCGAGGCTGGGATCCTCGAGGTCGGGGCGGAACATCTTGCGGACCCCGGAGTTGGTCATCATCCGAGTCCGGCAATTGCTCGGATGGATGGAATTGACTCGGATATTGTGCGGTGCAAGCTCATTGGCGAATGCCTTCGTCAGACCTGTGACGCCGTGCTTGGCGGCGACATAGTGCCCGATCTGGTTAAGATTGCGCAGACCGGCAGTGGAACTCGTGAGGACAATCGCGCCGCCGTTGCCTGCGCTGATCATCTGCTGCACGCTCGCTCGGACGGTCATCCACACTCCGGTGAGATCGATGTCGATCATTTCCTGCCACTGGGACACATTCATGGTCGACAGCTCGCCATAGGTGCAGACGCCCGCGTTGCCGAGGATGATGTCGAGTCGGCCGAACATCGCGACGCCCTCGTCGACAGCTGAGGTAAGTGCGTCGAGGTCGCGAACATCTGCCACCTTCGCCACCATCTTGCCGCCTGCCTCCTCGACCAATCGCACGGTCTCGTCCAGGTCTTCGCGTGAGGCCATCTCATACGGCGCGGACTCCACGGGAGCGCAGATGTCCACCCCGATGATGTTGGCGCCTTCCTCGGCCAGTTTGATGGCATGCGATCGGCCCTGACCGCGCGCCACACCGGTGATAAAAGCGACTTTTCCTTCTACTCGTCCCATTTCTTTTCCGTTTCCAATATATTGATCCAGACATGCCGGATGAGTTTAGAATGACTTTGGTGTGTCGACCCAAATGTATTCACTGACGCCCGGAGCCACATTCTCGATTTTGTGCGGAATATTGCTATGAAACCAAATGGAGTCACCGGGGTCCAGAAAATGCACTTCGTCTGCGAGGGTGACTTTGAACCGTCCGGTCAGAACCATTCCCCACTCTTCGCCCTCGTGGGTGTAGAGCTCGTCACCGGTCGAAGCGCCGGGCTCGTAGCGTCCGTAGATCGCTTCGAGAACTTCTGAAGAATCGGGGCTTGCGACCTCGAAGTGCACACCGCGCGCGACGATCGACGACCTCTGGTCGTTGGTGTCACCGTCCTCCGGGCGGTATTTGAAGGAGACTTGTTTGCGGGAGGCCGCACGAACAACATGGCCGTTCACCTGCGACGGGGTGGTGAAGAAGTACGTGATGCTTGTCCCGAGCGCAGCGGCGAGACGCTTGAGCGTGGAGATCGATGGTTCGGTCTTGCCGCGTTCGACCTCACTGATGACCGATGATGAGATTTCGGCGCGCTCCGCGAGTGCGCGGATAGAGAACCCGTGCTCGGTGCGCAGCGTGCGCAACCGCGCCCCGATCGACTCTAGTTCGTTGACGTCATCTACTGCCTCTGCCATCGCATCCTCCGTAGATCGGTCAGCGTTCGGAATAATCAGCCGCAACCGCGGCGTGTCGCGAATGTCCATTGGTCCGCTTCGCTTGTCGATTCTATCCTGTGGGCGGCTATTTGAGTGCGAGGTTGCCCGGCGAACTAACCACCTTTAATCTGTCCGCCGGGCATATCCACTCAGCTAGCGATTCCGAGCTTGAATTCGTTCCACATCTCGACTCGCTTGTTCAGATCCTCAACGGGCTGGAAGAATTTCAGCCCCTTGAAGAACGCGTCACCTGCTGCCGTCGCCGGGATCAAGGTGGCGTCGAGTGCCTCCTGGTTCAATCCCGCTGAAACCGCCTCGGGTGACCTGGCCTGCGCAAGGCTCAGCGTCCCCGAGTTGCCACTGGCCGCGATGAACCGGGCCTGCCACGGCACCGTCATCGTGTAGTTCATGAACTTGTACACCGAGTCGGACTTCTTCGCACCGGCTTTGGTGATGGAGTAGTTGTCGCTCCACGCCGGCACACCCTGCTTGACCTCGTTGTTCACCAAGAGCGTCTTGCCGTCCTTCTTCAGCGCAGCCGCGGACGCAATGTTATTCAGGTAGCCGATCGTGGCCTCACCGTTGGCGAACTGTGTTGTCTGGTCATTGAAACCACTTGTCAGTCTCTTGATTTGCGGTCGAAGCGCATTGAGCTTGTTCTGAACCTGCGTGAACTGCTCGGCGTTTAGGTTGTAGGGATCGCTGATCCCCAGCGCGAGCGGAATCATCGGCAGGACCGAGGTTGGGTCGTCGAAAATTGACACCTTGCCGGTGAAGGCGGGATCCCACAGAATGTTCCAGTCGTTCGGACGGCCTTGAGAGTCAAGGTATTTCGCTAATTCGGGTGTGTTCGGGACGCTGCCGGGAAGCCATGCCATCGGCTGGTCGCCCCAGTTGTACAGCACGCCGTACTGCTTACCATCTGAGGACGCGACAGATTTCCAGTCGAATCCGGGGTTCGGTTGATTCGTGACCTTGCTCGCGTCGATGGGCTCGAGCAGGTCTGCTTTCGCGTAGTTGTCAAACCAGCCTGAGGTGACCAGTGCGATATCGAACTGGTTCGGGTTCGCCTTGATCTTCGCAAACATCTCGTCAGCTGAGCCGACGTTGACCGCGTTGACCTTGATGCCGGTCTCCTTGCTGAAGGCGTCTAACCACGCAGGATCGTGGTAGGTCTCCCAGGTCAGCACGTTTAGAGTGTTGGTGTCGGCGTTATCGGATCCGCCACCGCACGCGGCAACTCCGACGCACATCAGCGCGGTGCTTATCAGCGCAACCACAGTTCGTAATGGCTTACTGGCGGTCGCCAGCGGTTTGAAGCGCATGACTGTCTCCTGAGCGGTTGAAGGGGTGTGAAACTCGTTGGTCATCAGGAAGTCCCGAGGTCGACGAGTTGTTTCTCGCGCCGACGTGCAGTGGCGAGAAGCATGATGAGCGCGCCTCCGATCAGTAGAAGGCTGAAGGCGCCAATGAGGGTGAAAACGGCATTGACCTCGGGAGTGAACCCGAATCGGAGCAAACCCCACACGTAGACAGGCAGAGTCGGCTGTGTTCCCGCCAGGAAGAACGACACTGCGATCTCGTCCATTGACAGTGTGAACCCGAGCAGGCAAGCAGCGAGCAGTGAAACTCGAACGCCGGGCAGGGTGACATGCCAGAAGGTTTTGATCCGGCCGGCACCGAGGTCCATCGATGCGTGCTCGATCGACGGGTCCATGGTCTTGAGGCGCTGCTGCAGAACGAACATCACCAGAGGAGTGATGAATGCGGCGTGGCCTACCACCAGAGTCAGAAAGCCCGTCTGCACTTTCGCGATATTGAAGACCACCAGCAGCGAGATGCCCAGCACCATTCCCGGTGCCACCAACGGGATCGCCAGCACCGCGTCCAGAGCTCGCTTACCGCTGAACTGCACGCGTTGTGCGATCAGCGAGAACGTCAGGCCGGCTACGGCGCTGACGGCGACGGCGACCACCGCGACGCGCAGGCTGTAGAAGAGCGCGGTGATCATGGCATCGTCGGCGAACAGGTCGTGGTACCACTGCGTCGTGACACCTTGCATCGGCCACGTCTGCACGTTGCTGGAGTTGAACGAGAACAGCGCGGTCGTGATCAGCGGGGCGTAGAGGAAGCCGAACACCGCTGTCAGAAACACCAAGCCGATGACGAGGCCGGGCTTGACCTTTCGCCTGCGTCGAGGCGGTCCTGAGCGTGAGGCGCCGGTGTCGGGTGCCACCGGATCGGTGATCGTGGGAGCACTAGTCATAGCGGGCCTCCGTGCGGGTAAACAGAGACATCACGGCAAGGACCAGCAGGCCGGAGAGGATCACCACGACGCCGATCGCTGAGCCCAACGGCCAGTTGTTCGCGATACCGAACTGCTGGAGCACGATTGAGCCGAGCATCGTTCCTGACAGTCCACCCACCATTGCGGGAGTGACGTAATCGCCGAACGTCAAGACAAATCCGATCGCGAATCCGACGGCAGCGCCACCGCGGGAGAGCGGCCACAGGACCGTCCAGAAGGTCGTCCAGGCCGATGCCCCGCAGTCACCTGCAGCCTCGGTAATGTGCGGCGGGATGCGCTCCAGCGAAACGAAAACGCTGAGAAATACGTATGGGATAGCGACGTAGGTGAGCGTCAGAATCACTGAAAGCTGGGAGTACAGAATGTTCTTCGGCACGACATCGCCGAATGCACCGACGAGAATGCCGTGTTCGCCGAGGATGATCTTCCAAGCGAAGATGCGCATGAGGTAGCTGATGAGCAGCGGCACAAGAACCAGAATCGCGACGATGAGTTTGAACTTGCCGAAGTAGCGGACGACGATGACCGCCGCGACATAGGCAATCACGGTCGCGATCAGCGATGAGCTGACCGCGGTCACCAACGTGCGCCAGAACAGCGTTCGGTTGACTTCGGACTCGACGAGCGCCTGGTAGTTCTCCAATGTCGGCGTCTTCGTTACGGTACCGAAGTCGTTCTTCCACAGGCTGTTCAAGAACAATACGATGTTGGGCAGCACGATGAGAGCCAGCGCCCATATGAAGGCAGGCGACGCTTGAACGTACGCCTTGATCTCATCGATCACGCGGCGTCGCTTGCGAGGCGCGGGGGGGCTGGATTTCTGCGTGGATGTCGTGACCTCTTCGGCGATCGCGGTCATTGTGTGCCCCGCTCGAGCACGACCGGCGCCGTTAAGGACCAGCCGACCGGAATGGAATCACCGATGCGCGGCCCGTTATCGTCAGGGCCGATTCCAGAGATACGGGAGACAATCTTCTGCCCGGCAACGTTCACCGACACTTCCTTCTCGTGGCCGAAGAACGTGACATCCTCGACGATGCCCGAGTACCTGTTCGGTTGACCGGCGGCGGAGTCACCCATCATCACGCATTCGTAGCGCAGGCTCACGGTCGGGTCTTCTTGGGCGACTGCGCAGCTCGTGCGCGTCGTCAGATCGCCGATGCCCACCTCGCTATCGCCCGTGCGGCGCGCTTGAAGAAGATTCGTCTTACCGATGAACCCTGCAACGAAAGGTGTCTGCGGCCGGTTGTAAATCTCGGTGGGGGAGCCGATCTGCTCGACGACACCTCTGTTCATCACCGCGATGCGATCGCTCATTGCCAGTGCCTCGCCCTGGTCGTGAGTGACATAGATAAACGTGATACCGACGTCACGTTGCAGGTTCTTCAATACAGTGAGCATTTGCTCGCGTAGCTTCAAGTCGAGGGCACCGAGCGGCTCGTCCAGCAGCAGCACTCTGGGCTGAGCGACAAGTGCGCGGGCCAGAGCGATGCGCTGACGCTGCCCGCCTGAAAGCTGGTGCGGCAGACGGGTTGCGGCGCCCCCCATATCGACGCGGTCGAGGGCCTCAGCCACTTTCGTCTTGATCTCGCTCTTGGCAACCTTCTGCATCTTCAGCGGATACGCGACGTTGTCAGCGATCTTCATGTGAGGGAACAATGCGTAATTCTGGAACACGGTGTTGACCGGGCGGCGGTAAGGGGCGACGTCGGTGACGTCCTTGCCTGCGATATGCACTTGGCCCACGGTCGGTTCTTCGAAGCCCGCGATCATGCGAAGTGTCGTGGTCTTGCCGCAGCCGCTCGGACCAAGGAGTGCGAAGAACTCGCCCTCCTGAATGTCCAGGCTGATCTGGTCGACGACGCACACGTCGCCGTAGAACTTCGATGCACCGCGCAACTCGACGACCGGTTCCCGCTCCACGTGGTTGACTGCTTTCGACGGTGTGGACTTCTGTTTCCAGCTTGTGGTCATGTCTGCTTCTCTCGGTGCGTCGAATGACGTTAAGGGCTAGGCCTTCTGGATGTATGCACGGCTCTTGATATCGACCTTGACCTTCTTGAGTTCCTCCACTGCTGCCGCAAGATGGTCGGAGAAGCGCTCGAAGATCTGCTCGCCCTTCTCGGCGGTCGCGCGCAGCGGATTTCCGATCACGCCGTGCGGCGCCATCTCCTGGTGCTCCATCGGGAAGTAGAAGTATTCGAAACCTTGGAATTCAACGTCGGGGCTGGCGTCGACCTTCTTGAACGACGACGGCAGCCAATCGGGCGCCTGGGCGCGCGTATCGAGCGCACGGTCCATCTTCACGTTGTCGGCTTTGTAGGCCATCATGATGGACGTCTCCTGCTCGCTAGCGTGCCAGCCGGCGGTCTCTTCCGGAGAGTTCTCCATCAGGTCCTCGATGATGCCGAGGTAACGCTCGCCGTAGGGTTTGAACATGCCGAGCAGTGCCCCGGTCTCGTAGCGCAGCTGTCGGAAGACCTCGTCGGTGGCCTTGGTGTTGGACGTGTGCCCGTTCACGAAGATGATTCTGTTGAAGCCGTGGTGAATCAGGGAGCGGGCGGTGTCGTGAAGGACTGCCCGAAGAGTCTCGCCGCGGAAGGTCAGTGTTCCCTGTCCAGTTTCGGGCTCGCGCAGGTGGTGCGGGCTGTAGCCGGTCCAGATCGGCGGCCCGTATAGGACGTCGGCCTTCTCGGCGGCCCGCTTGGAGACTTCCATGGCGTTGTAGATGTCGGTGCCGATCGGCAGGTGGTAGCCGTGCATTTCGACGGCACCCATCGGCATCAAGATGGTGTCGTCGGTCTTGAGATAGTCCTGAATGTCGGGAGGGGCCAGATCGGTGAGAAGCCGGGAGTGCAGTTCGGACATCTTTGTTGCCTTTCAGCGCGGAGGCCCGAACGTCTCGGACCTGAATCTCGTTGTTGTGAAGACTGTTTGGGGCGGGCTGCCGGCCCGGACATCCCGGGCCGGCGCCCTGCCTAGAGTTGCGGCTTGACGAGGATCTTTCCGTTGCCGCGTGCCTTGGTTTCGTCGATCGCCTCAACGAGTCCCGCCAGCGGGAAGCGCCTGGTGATGGCATGTTCCATGCTGATCCGACCCGACGCCATCAGGTTGATGACATTGGGGAAGTCCCACGACCCGGAGTGTCCGACGGTGCCGTACACCGATCCGGCCTTTAGTTGGTACTGAATGAGGTTCAGATTTGCGGTGCGCGCATCCATCCCGGCTATCACGACCTTGCCGCCGACTCCGAGAGTGTCCTCGACCGAACCCATCACGGCCGGGAAGTTGCCGCTCGCCTCGACGACCATCGCTGCGCCTTCACCCTTGGTGGCCGCCGCAACGACATCGCCGGAATCCTCGGTTGTCGGGTCGATGACCGTGGTGGCACCAAGTTTGGCTGTCAGATCGCGGCGACCGGGGAGCGGGTCGATCGCGAACACCTGCGCAGCGCCTGCGGCGGCGGCCAAGGCGACCGACGCCAACCCAATTGGGCCGCCGCCGAATACGACCACCGATCCGCCTGGCTTGAAGCCCCCCGCCCGGGTGAACATCCCTTCATAGGCGACGCTGGTTGGCTCAGTGAGGGCGCCCACCTCCAACGCGGTCTCCTCGTCGCCGTAACGTGCCAGCACGCCGTCCAGCGACCAGGCGAATCGCGAATCCACTTTGACGTACTGTGCAAAGCCGCCGTCGAGGGTGAACCCGAGGTCTTCGATGTACCCGCACTGGTTCCAGTAGCCACCGCGACATTCGCGGCACTTGCCACACCACTGGATCTCCTCGACCGCGACCAGGCCGCCCACGCCGAACTGATGGACGTCCTTGCCCTTGGCGACGATTCGGCCAGCGAACTCGTGGCCGGTGATCACCGGTGTCTTGAGGTGGTAGGGCAACAGTAGATAACCCTCGTCATCAGTCTCGAACATGTGCACGTCGGAGCCGCACAGGCCGCAGGCCCCCACCTCGAGTACCAACTCGGTGGGACCGGGCTCACCGGGATCGTCGACGGTGCGCACGTCGACACTGGGGTTGCGGTACGCCTCGTTGGCGATCGCGGCCCACTTACGAGCCGCGTCGGCCTCCGAGATTCGTGCACCGGGACGCGGGGCCCATTCGGCCTCCAGAACCACTGCCTTCATCGTGCTCTCCTTTTCAGTGCGCGCCAGTCAGCACGCGGTCGGCTGACAACTCGGGATTGGACTCCACGGCTTCTTCGGGGGATTGCTCGCCACGCAGAACCGCGCACAGCGCAGCGGTGATAGCGGTCGGATTTGCATGCTGGAAGATGTTGCGGCCCACCGATGTTCCGACGGCACCAACTTCGCGGGCCGCTTTGACCTTGCGCAGAAGTGCGAGGTCCGACTCACGGGACCCGCCTGCGACGATCACCGGCGTGCCGGATACGCAGTCGACGATCGGCGCGAACTCCTCGGGGGTGCCGAGCCAGTTCGACTTGATGACATCGGCGCCGAGCTCCACACACAGCCGAGCGCTGCGCTTCAGGTAGGAAAGGCCCCAGGTGCTCTGGTAGTCCTTGCCGTCACCGAAGTACGCGTTGGGGAACTCGGCTTCGGCGAGAAACGGCATGCCGAACTCGCGGCACTTCTCGCCGATCGTCGAGGTCAGCGTGATGATGTCGGCCTCGTTCTCCGGGGCGAAAGGCAACAGGGCGACGACGCCGTCGACGCCGAGTGTGGCGCAGTGCTCGACGGACGCGATGAGGCGTTCCTGGTGTGCCTTCTCGCCCCGGGTCGCGGTCGCGGTGATCTTGGCGACGATCGCTACCTCGGGAGACTGGGCGATGATCGGTGAAAGCGTCTGCAGCAGACCGGGTGTTAGGAACGCGCAGTTCGCACCCCCGGCACGGACCTTTCGAAAGCTGGTTGCCGGATCCTCGATACCCTGCATCACCTCGGGAACACTGGTGCCGTGGGAGAACGCGAACATCACCGACGTGTTGGTGACCGGGTCGATGATCCGACGCATCCGAAGGTCTTTTCCGATGGACATTGATACCTCTCAGTGGGGGTGGGGCGGGCGCCGTCAGGCAAACGCGGGTGGTTGTGCCTGCTGGGAATCCAGCAGGGCGATGAGTTCGTCGAGGACGTAGTCGATGAATGCGTGATCATTGATGTGGTGATCGAGAACGGCCAGTTCGACGCGATCGGTGAGTTCGTCGCGTAGGGCGTTGACGAAGGCTTGGTCGGCCGCAGGGTCCCAGAACGGTTGCCCGGGAGTGTCCGGGACGGAGAAACCGCCCATCGGCACGATGATTTTGGTTGGCCCCATGGCCAGATTGGCCTTCTGCGCGAATACCTTTCCGAGCTGTGCCATCTCGTCGGCGGTCAAACGGACCAGCGTCAGTTCGGGGTTATGCCCGAAATAGTTGCGGTCGGGGAAGGCTGCTTTCGCTTCTTGCGTGGGGCCGCTGGTGATGAAGTCGATGCACCCCGGCACAAGGACCTGAGGGAGCCCGGCGCGACCCGCGGACTCCATGCGGTCTGGGCCCGGATCCATCAGTCCGCCAACAAGGTGGCCGCCGAGTTCGGTGGTTGTGTAGTCGAGAACTGCGCTCACCCGGCCCGATCGCACCGTGTCCTCCAAAGCGCGACCACCGGAGCCGTTGGCGTGGAATGCGACGAACTGTATACCGCGCCGTTCGAGAGCGATACGCGCGCGCATGAGCGCAGGCGTTGTATTCCCGTTCATTGAGACTGCGACTGAGACAACGCGTTCGGCAGCGGCGGTTTGAGCAGAATTCGCCGGGTTGGCGTACGCCAGAGCGGCACCGAAAATGTATCCGGCGGCCGAGCGGTAGATCGGAGAGGTGACGGTGTTCACGCCGATGATGTCGGCGACCGAGTGCATCACCGCGACGTCGCGCAGGCCCACGTAGGTGCCGAATGTGCGGCTGCCGGAAGCGAGCGGTGAAACGATCAGCTTGGGGAATCCGAGCGGGAGCTCCTGCAGACCGGGACCTGCGATGTGAGTGCCGGCCCCGCCCATGCACACCACACCGTCTATCTCGCCGTCATCCAGAAGCTTGAGCAACAGCGTGCTCACCCCAGAGCGAAGGGCCGAGACGGCTTCGCCGCGTGGCAGGTCACTGACAGCGGCGCACGTGCTGCCCGCCGCCACCGCTACCTGCTCCTGGTCGATGAATCGACGCCCGCGGATGACGCTGTCAGCCGGCCGTTCGGCGTAGCGAGCAGAGGTGTCGAGCAGGATGGCCGTTCCGCCGAGCGCTTCGATGTCGTCAGCTAGCGCGCCGAGCTCGTCGGCCTTCGTATCGAACGTGCCGATGACCAGCACATTCGTCGGTCGTGCGCCAGAGGCTTCGACGGGTGTGACGGACATCATGATCACTGACCCTAAACCGGCACGCCGAACAATTCAAGCCGAAACTGCTAAATGTGTTCGGAGTTCCGATCAGTTTTTGTGAATCAGCTGGGTCATACCGCTCGTCCGCTCGGAATCGCAAACGCCGCGCGGGAGTTTTCGGCAATACATGACGGGTACCGAATCGCCCGACAGAGGTCTCGATTACGCGTGGTCGACGAACGTTTGGCATAGCGACCGCATTGCCGAAGTGTACGGTGCAAACGTCCGTCAGGGCTAGTAATCTGGCACGGATCCCCTTATTTTCGCTCGGCAATCCGAACGGAATGTGTTTTGATGGCGCTACAACTTCATAACCGCCGTCGAGTCGCCGCGGGAGAGTCCCACAACGTGTGGGCGTCATAGGAGCATCACGGTCGCCAAGGCGATTACTGCCGCTCGGATGGCGCTACGCGGCGACGGTTCCCACAGGGTCCGCCTGGGTGAAGTCGTTCAGACGATGCGGGCTAGCGGAATGGACATGAGCCACAAATACAAAGAGACCGTACTCGGTGGACTTGCCGCACACGTAGGTGTCAACGTTGTCGAGTGCTGACGTGTCAAACACCCGCCTCGTGACGGCGCCAAGGCCGCGGGTCGACGGTGAAGCGAGCGGATGGTTATCCGGCACAGCCGCTTACACCATTTGGGGGTTGTTTCCGGCGTTCTTCGGTCTGCTGACCTTTGCCGCGCCGCTGGAGATTCTCGCGCACCGCGTCACATGGACGCTTGTTCTGATGGCGGCTGTGCTGGCTATCGGCGGGCACCTGCGCTCCCTTCGTGGCCACGGCCGACGAACCTGGTTGTTATTGGCCGCGGGCTCGCTCTCCATTTCGGTCAACTGGGGCGTTTACATCTACGCCGTGGTGAGCGGGCACGTGGCAGAAGCGGCGCTTGGCTACTTCATCAACCCTTTGGTGACCGTCCTGCTCGGGGTCATCGTGTTCCGAGAGAAGTTAAGTCGCCTCGCGGTCTGCGCTATCGGGCTTGCCATCGTCGCTGTTGCCGTCGTGACCGTCGCCTATGGTCGCTTGCCCCTGATAGCGCTGACATTGGCGGGATCATTCGCCGCATACGGGGCAATCAAGAAAACCGTTCAAGTCGACCCGCGCACCAGTCTCTCCGCGGAGACGCTGCTTGTTGCGCCGATGGCCATCGGCTACCTGCTGGTCTCCTACGTCCTGACGAGTCACCACCACCCGCCGATTTCCGCATCTCAACTGGGTTTACTGATCGCGTCCGGTGCGATCACCGCTGTCCCTCTGCTTCTTTTCGGCGCCGCGGCCAAGCGACTGCCGGTCGTCACCATGGGGTTGCTGCAATACATCACTCCCATCCTGCAGCTGTTGTGGGCGGTTTTAGTGCGTCATGAGGCATTGACCGCGACGACGTGGGTCGGCTTCGGTCTGGTGTGGGGAGCGCTGCTCTTGTTCACCGTGGACGCTCTGCGCCGTCGGTCGAACAAGGACAACGAATGGCTATGAGTTCAATGAAAGGCAAGGTCGCCGTGATCACCGGTGGGACCAAAGCGTGATGATCAGAAAGGCAACACAGAACGTATGGCTTCTCAACCGTTGATCGTCAATACCAAAATCAGTGTGGGCGTGGTGTTCCGCCCGCAGATCGCACCCGAGCACCTCGCGTCAGCGGCCAGGGCCGCGGACGCCGCAGGCCTCGACGAGTTGTGGCTGTGGGAGGACTGCTTTCTGGCGGGCGGAATCTCTGCCGCGGTGATCGCATTGGCCAACAGCGAGCGCCTCAAGGTGGGCATCGGGGTGCTGCCCGTTCCGATGCGCAACGTGGCCATTACCGCCATGGAGATCGCCACCCTCGACCGCGCGTACCCCGGCCGCATCCGGATCGGCCTCGGCCACGGTGTCCAGGACTGGATGGCGCAGATCGGCGAGAAGGTCGCCTCACCGATGACCCTGCTGCGCGAATACGTGACGGTGCTCGCCGCACTGTTGCGCGGCGAACGCGTCACCCAGGACGGCCGATACATGAAGCTCACCGACGTCGGCCTCGACTGGCCGCCCGAAACGAACATCGACCTGCTGATCGGGGCTGAACGTCCCCGAACCCTTGAGCTGAGCGGCGAAATCGGCTCCGGCACGGTGATCACCGGCGGCACTTCGCCGGACGGGCTTACCGAAGCGCTGCGGCACGTCGCCGCCGGTCGCGCCAAAAGCAAGGCGCCTGAACCCCATTCGACCGTCGTCTATTTGATCTGCGCGACCGGGCAGGACGCCGCACAGCGGGCGCGCGACGAGGTGCTGTTGTGGAAGTTGGACCCCGCCGAGGACCGCGCCGTCTACGGTTCGGCGGAGGACATCGCCGCAGGGGCGAACCGATGGATCGCCGCAGGCGCTGACACGATCGTGTTTCAACCGGATGCGGACGCAGACATCGGCGAGTTCATCGAGTTCATCGCGCGGCAGGTGCAACCGCTGATCTCGGCACGTTAGCCGACGGCCGCTCGCCCTGCCTCCAAGCGCGCCACCGGGAGCCGGAACGGAGAGCAGGACACGTAGTCCAGACCGGTCTGGTGGAAGAAGTGGATGGACTCGGGGTCGCCGCCGTGCTCACCGCAGACCCCGAGCTTCAGGCCGGGCTTGGTCTTGCGACCCTCCGCAGCCGCGATCTCCACCAAACGGCCGACGCCGTCGGCATCGATGGTTTCGAACGGCGAGATGGTGAACACGCCCTTGTCGATGTAGGCGGCGAACAACGAGGACTCGACATCGTCGCGCGAGAATCCCCACGTCGTCTGCGTGAGATCGTTTGTGCCGAAAGAGAAGAAGTCGGCAGCGTCGGCGATCCGATGAGCGGTCAACGCGGCCCGGGGTAGCTCGATCATGGTGCCGATAGGGATCGTCAGCTTGACGCCGCGCTCGGCGGCGACCTCCGCCAGGATGCGCTCTGCCTCATCGCGGACCAGGTGCAACTCCATCACCGACCCCACCAACGGGACCATGATCTCGACTTTAGGGTGCTTACCCGCCGCGAGCTGATCGCAGGCCGCCTCGCCGATGGCGCGCACCTGCAGTGCGAACAGTCCGGGGGTCACCAGGCCGAGACGAACGCCGCGCAAGCCCAGCATCGGGTTCGACTCGTGCAGGTTCTCGACCGCGGCCAGCAGCTTGCGATCGGTGTCCACCTGATCGCCGGTTTCGCCCGCAGCATCGGCGAGGGCGACCTTCACCGCGAGCTCGGTTCGATCCGGGAGGAACTCGTGCAGCGGCGGATCCAGCAGCCGGATGTTCACCGGGAGACCGTCCATCGCGTCGAGCAGGTCCGTGAAATCCTTGCGCTGCAACGGCAGCAGCGCCTCCAGCGCATCCCCGCGCTCCTCGGCGGTATGGGCGACGATGACCCGTTCGATGAGGGTTCGACGGTCGCCGAGGAACATGTGCTCGGTTCGGCACAGGCCGATGCCCTGTGCGCCAAGCGCTCTCGCGCGCACGGCGTCCTCGGCGGTGTCGGCGTTCGCGCGGACCGCCAGCCGGCGGGACTCGTCGGCATGGGTGAGGAGCCGATCGACAGCATTGACCAGGGCGGCGGTCTCGTCGTCGGTTCCGTCGAGGGCGGCATCCAAGCCCGACTCGATGTAGGTCTCAACGGGGGAGGGTCGCACGGGTACCGCACCGAGGAAGATCTCGCCGGTCGACCCGTCGATGCTGATCGCGTCGCCCTCCTCGATCACCGCGCCGCCGACGCGCGCAGTACGGGCCACGGCGTCGACATCGAGCGCCTCTGCGCCACAGACACAGGTCTTGCCCATGCCGCGGGCCACGACGGCCGCGTGCGACGTCTTTCCGCCACGCGCGGTGAGGATTCCGTTCGCGGCGATCATGCCCTCGAGGTCGTCGGGGTTGGTTTCCTTGCGCACCAGGACAACCTGCTCACCGCGTTCGTGCCACGCCTTCGCGGTCGCGGAGTCGAACACCGCGCGCCCGACGGCGGCACCCGGCGATGCGGCCATTCCCCGCGTCAGCAGTTCCCGCTGAGCCGACCGGTCGAACTGCGGGAACATCAACAGCGCGAGCTGCGATCCGGACACCCGCGACAGAGCCTCGTCCATCGTGATCAGGTTCTCGTCGACCAGCTGGCCCGCGATCCGGAATGCCGCGGCAGCGGTGCGCTTGCCGACGCGCGTCTGCAGCATCCACAACTTGCCGCGCTCGATGGTGAACTCGATATCGCACAGATCCCGGTAATGCGTCTCCAGCCTGCGCATCACCTTCATCAGTTGCTTGTGCGACGCCGGATCCATCGTCTTGAGATCGTCGAGCGACAGCGTGTTGCGGATTCCGGCGACGACGTCCTCGCCTTGGGCGTTGGCCAGGTAGTCCCCGTACGCGCCCGTCCGGCCCGATGCCGGGTCGCGGGTGAATGCCACACCGGTGCCGCTTGTCTCGCCGAGGTTGCCGAAGACCATGGTGCAGATGTTGACGGCGGTGCCAAGGTGTTGCGGGATGCGCTCGCGTCGCCGGTAGAGGCGCGCGCGCTCGGTGTTCCACGAGTTGAAGACCGCGTTGATGGCCATATCAAGCTGTTCGCGTGGATGCTGGGGGAAGTCGTGGCCGGAGTGCTCCCGCACCAGGTCCTTGAAGACCGAGACCAGTTCCTTGAGATCATCGACGTCGAGATCGACGTCGGTGGTGACGCCCTTCGTCGACTTCGCCTTGTCCAGCGCGTCGGAGAACACCTCGCCGGGCATCTCGAGAACCGTCTTGCCGAACATCTGCAGCAGCCGCCGATAGGAATCCCATGCGAAGCGCTCATCCTCGGACTCTTCGGCGAGCCCCTTCACGCTGGCGTCGTTGAGACCGATGTTCAATACCGTCTCCATCATTCCGGGCATCGAAAAAGCCGCACCGGAGCGGACGCTCACCAGCAGCGGGTCGTGGCGGTCGCCGAGCCGTCGGCCGATCCCGTCCTCCAACTGCCGCAGCGCCATCGTGACCTGCACCCGCAGCTCCCCAGGGGCGCTGCCGCGCGCGAGGTACTCGCGACAGGCTTCTGTGGTGATCGTGAACCCGGGCGGTACCGGCAGGCCGAGGTTGGTCATCTCGGCAAGGTTGGCGCCCTTGCCGCCGAGCAGAGCCTTCTGGCTCTTGTCGCCCTCGGTGAAGTCGTACACGTACTTGGTCATTGATCGTCTCCTTGGCTGGATTCGAGTCTGGGCTGCGGTCACCGGTGTTGTGCCGGAATCGGTGAAGCCGGATCAGCGCACTTTGGTCTTCTGGCTCGGTTCGCGGGATCCGACGCTTGATCTCCCGGCATGGACCGCATCTTCCAATGGCTTTGGGACCGGTACGGAACGAGGTACTCGTGGGCGGTAGTCGCCCTGATGCATCCCATTGCGCTGCTGACCTACCTGGTCTGGTCGATGACCATCGTCGCCTTCGAAGGATCGAGAGGTTACGGCGAAGCGGCGCTGTCCACCGTCGTTGCCGTGTGGTGCGAACGTACATGCTTTTCCTCCCCGGGCGGAAAGGACTGCGCGCGGCTGAGCGGTGGGCCGCGGGCTCGAAGGCCGACTTTCGCCAATTGGACGAACCTTTCCATGGCGGCTGCGGTGTCGACGATCTGGGTGTACTGAAGGCGTTCAACCGGATGCAGGCGGGTTTAGCTGAGCGGCAACGGCTTCAGGGTGCGTTCGGGACGTATGTCGACCCGTTGTTGGCGTCGCGAGGTGACGGTGATGTTCGTCGACATTCGTGACTTCACGCCGTTCGCGGAATCGAACTTCGCTGAGGACACGGTATCCGGCGACACAATCCCTCTCCCGCAGCAGACCGTCGACGCGCTGGCCTTGCGGCCGAACGGACTCCTCGACCGAGGAGCGCATGAGTTGAAGGGAAAGGCGGCCGCGGTGCGCGTGTACCCGATGGGTCAAAGGTGATCGTCGGGTATCCGGCTGAGCAGTCGGACCGCAACGTGCACGCACGGGCCGATGAGCACCGCGAACAGGAGCGTGCCGATCCCCGCGACTCCGCCCAGTAGCCACCCCAAGATCAGGACCGTTACTTCGACAACTGCGCGCGCCGCACCCAGCGGCCAGCCCGATATCCGGGCGATACCGGTCATCAACCCATCCCTTGGCCCAGGCCCCAGCCCGCACCGCAGATAGAAGCCGCTACCGATCGCGACGAGCAGGATCCCACCGATACACAGCCCGGAGCGTGCAGGCAACGATTCCAGATGGGGCAGAAACTTCAGCCCCACATCGAGCGCTGTTCCGACGAGCAAGACGTTGGCGACTGTTCCCAGACCCGGTCGCTGCCGCAACGGTATCCACAACAGCAAGACGACCGCGCCGATCAGGTTCGTCATCACGCCGATGGACAGATGCGTCCGCAGCGCGATGCCCTGCGAGAAGACCGTCGATGGCGAGTTGCCGAGGCCTGCGGCAACCAGCATCGCCTCACCGGTGCCGAACACCCACAGGCCGAACACCAACGACACCGCCGCCAGTGGTCGCGGCACCCATCTGCTCACCGAATTAACGATGGCATGCTCATATCCGTGGCCACCGTCCTGATCCCGATCCCGGACACCGACTTCGACGACATCATGGTCTCCGGCCGCGGCCTCGACGTCTGGTCGCGGGTGCCCGGCCTGAACAAGGTCGCCGTCGTCGGCCGATTTCTGCGGGCCAACCGCGACGCCCGCAACGCGTACGCCCAGATGTTGCAGTCCACCGAGTATCGGCACCCCATCGCCTGGGCCGAAGCGCGGCTCGACGACGTCGACGCCCTGCTGCTGCCCGGCGGCCACCGCGCCCGCGGGATGCGCAGGTACATCGACAGCGACGTCCTGCAGGCGCTGGTCGTCGAGGCGTTCACGAGCGGCAAGCTGGTCGCGGCGATCTGTCACGGGGTTCTCCTCGCGGCCCGTTCGATCGATCCGTCGACAGGGCGGTCGGTGCTCCACGGCCGCAAGACCACCGCGCTCACGTGGGATTTCGAGCGGACGGCGTGGCAGCTCACCCGCTTCACGCGGTTCTGGGATCCCGACTACTACCGCACGTATTCCGAGCAGCCGGGCGATCCTGCCGGCTACATGTCGGTGGAAGCCGAAGTCACTCGCGCGCTTGAGGATCCGAAAGACTTCTGCAATGTCGCAGAGGACTCCCGGCATCGTCGCAGGCAGACGTCGGGGATGGTGCGTGACACCGCCACCGACTCACGGCCCGCCTTCGTCGTCGACGACGGGCGCTACATCTCCGCGCGCTGGCCGGGTGACACTCACACCTTCGCGGCGGCGGTGTCGGCGAGGTTGCGCGAAACAGACTGAAGATTCAGAACTTCGCGACCGCTCCCGCGTCGATCGGCAGTGCCGCCCCTGTGATGTACTGCGCCTCGTCGGAGGCAAGGAAGAGCACGGCGTTGCTGACGGCCCTGGCCTCGATGAGGGGAGCGGGCAGCATGTGGAAGTGCCCGATCACCGCGGCGGCATCGTCCATCGTCGGCTCGTCGAGGTCCGGCCGCAGTGTGCGATGGAACCACTCGTTGTCGAGCATCGGAGTCCGGATGTTGCCGGGGTGGATGGAGTTGACCCTGATCCATTGCGGGGCAAGCTCATTGGCCAGTGAGTTCTTCAGACCGACCAGCGCATGCTTGGCAGACGCGTAGGCGGCCATGTAACCGCCGCCGCGAAGTCCGAGCATCGAGCTCACCAGGATTATCGAACCGCCGCGGCCGTCCATCATATGAGGCAGGGCGACCTTGACCGTGTGCATGACGCCGGTCAGGTTGATGTCGAGCATCGTCTGCCAGTCGGCCTCTTCGATCGACGCGGCGGCGACGGGCACACCGCTGATGCCGGCGTTGGCCACGACCACATCGGGGCGCCCCAACTCGTCGACGCCGCGTTGTAGCGCTGCGCGAAGTCCATCGAGGTCCCTGACGTCTGCCTTCGCGGTGACGATGCGCCGGTCCATCTTCTCGACCAGTGCCTCGGTTTCATCGAGATCGGCCTGCGTCGCCCCCGGATAGCCCACCCCGTCGATGTCGTCGCAGACGTCGACGGCGATGATGTCGGCGCCTTCCTCCGCGAGCCGGACGGCGTGTTCGCGGCCCTGGCCGCGTGCCGCGCCCGTGATGAACGCGACCTTGCCTGCCACCCTGCCAATTGTGTTCGTCATCGTCACCTCGCCCAGGAGCGTACCGTCACGTCGATGAAGCTGATCTCGCCGACCGATTCGATGTTCCTCATCGGCGAATCCCGCGAACATCCCATGCACGTCGCAGGTCTGCAGCTGTTCCAACCTCCCGAGGGCAGCGGCCCGGATTTCATCCGTGAACTGCACGAGACGATCGTCGAGAACGACGACTTCCAGCCGACGTTCAGAAAGCATCCGTCCACGATGCTCGGCGGCATCGCCAACGTTGCGTGGACGTTCGACGACGATGTCGACATCGACTATCACCTGCGCAGATCCGGGCTGCCGCAGCCCGGCCGCGTCCGCGAACTGCTCGAGCTGGTGTCGCGGTTGCACGGCACCCTTCTCGATCGGCACCGGCCGTTGTGGGAGACAAGCCTGGTCGAGGGGCTCGAAGACGGACGCTTCGCGATCTACAGCAAGATCCACCATTCGCTGCTGGACGGTATCTCCGCGCAGCGCCTGACGATTCGCTCGATGACGACGGACCCCGACGACCGCGAGGTCCGGGTGCCGTGGACGCTCGGCCCGAAGCACAGGACCAAGAACTCGGATGCGTCACGGTCGGCCCTGCAGTCGATCGCCGGTGCGGTCGGGTCGGTGGCCTCGATTGCACCGTCCACGCTCTCGGTGGCGAGGGCCGCGCTGCTGGAACAGCAGTTGACCCTGCCGTTCCGCGCGCCCAAGACGATGTTCAACGTGCCGATCGGCGGAGCGCGGCGGGTGGCCGCGCAGTCGTGGCCGCTTGCGCGGATCCGCGCGATCAAATCCGCGGCCGAGGTCACCGTCAACGACGTGGTGCTGGCCATGTGCTCGGGGGCGTTGCGCGCGTACCTCGTCGAGGAGAACGCGCTGCCAGAGACGCCTCTGGTGGCGATGGTCCCGGTCAGCCTGCGCGCGGAAAACGAGCAGGATGCCGGCGGCAACATGGTCGGCACGATCCTGTGCAACCTCGCCACCGACACAGAAGATCCCGCCAAGCGCCTCGAAGCGATCAACACGTCGATGCGTGACAACAAGAAGGTGTTCTCCGAGCTGCCCCGCAACCAGGCGCTCGCGCTGTCGGCGTTCCTGATGTCCGGCATCGCGCTCGCATTGGTGCCCGGCTTCGTGTCGTCGGCGCCTCCGCCGTTCAACATCGTCATCTCCAACGTGCCGGGTGCCCGCGAACCGCTGTACTGGCGCGGCGCCCGACTCGACGGCAACTACCCGCTGTCGATCGCGTTGGACGGCCAGGCCCTGAACATCACGCTGACCAACAACGCCGACAACCTCGACTTCGGGCTCGTCGGCTGCCGCCGCAGCATTCCGCACCTGCAACGACTGCTCATGCACCTCGAGGACTCGCTCGCCGACCTCGAGAAGGCCGTCGCAATGGCTGTCTGACGTCGCCAGGCCGCGTACTCACGCCAACAGCGTCTCGCCGATGAAGCCGTCTGCCGCGATGCCGGGCAGGATTGCGAACGTCGCTGAACCGATGGTGGTGATCCATTGGTTCAGCGCGTCGGCTGCCGACAACCGCCGCTGCACGGGGATGAATTGCCTGCCCGGGTCGCGTTGGTATGCGGCGAAAATCAAACCGCTGTCAGTCGTCTGGTCGCTGCCTGGGGCATCGTCGTAGTTGTATGGCCGACGCAGGAACTGTTCGTCATCGTTGCGGTGGCGAGCCAACGCGATGTGGGCGTTGTGCGGAATGACCGGGATGCCGCCGACACTGGCAGCGAGATCGGGCTCATCAGATTCCCGATCGCCGGTCAGTGGTGCCCCGCTGTCGAGGCGACGTCCCACGACGAGTTCCTTGCCCGCACGGTCGAGTTCGTCCCAGGTGTCCATCTCGGCACGGATACGCCGAAGTACGAGGACTGTGCCGCCTGCGAACCACGGCTGGCTTGAACCGTCATCCCAGACATGTCGATCGAATCCCTGCTCGTCGTGGATGTTCGCCGTTCCGTCGACCTGTCCCATGAGATTGCGCATGCTGCCGCCGGACACGTTCGAGCCGTATGCGTTGCGAAATCCCTTCTGCCGCCACCTTTGCCGAGTCATGGCTCGAACGTTCTTCAGCAGGACCCGGCTGGTGTGAGCGACGACCACCGGGTCGTCTGCGCAGATCTGAACCAGCAGATCCCCGCCGCACCATTTCGGGTCAAGCCGATCGGTGCCGAAGGCAGGCAACTCGACTACCGAGTGCGGCCGCAGGTGCGTCAGTCCGACCCGATCGAACACGGCGGGGCCGAGACCGACCGTTACCGTGAGGCGTGCTGGACGCACCGCGAGCTCGGGGTCGGTATCGGCAAGCGCCGCCTCGCCCTGGGTCAACCGCGCGGCATCCGATGTCCACAGTTTGAGGACTGCGGCGAGCGTGTCCCGCGCGCCGCGGCCGGGATGCGGGATGAGGTCCAGAGCAACGAAGAGCGCATGTGCCTGCGGCGCCGTCGCCACGCCGCCCTGATGTGCACCGGTAAACGGGACCGTCGAGCTGCCGAATCCATCAGGGGGAGAGGCTGATTGCGCAACCCTGCACTGTGTCGACGCAGCTCCGGCCGCTAGGGCGGCGGCCCCCCCGGCGAGGAGGCGCCGCCGGTTCACCCGCGGACCGTTTCGGCCCGGCCCGTCAGCCATGGCCGCTGTGTGAGCCTGACCCAGGCTCTTTGTCGCCGGGCGTGTACGCCTCGTTGGCGCCCGCGAAGTCGCGCACCTGAGCGGTGACCGGGAGCGTCGAGCCGTCGTCGAAGACGACCGTCAGCGCCACGTCGGCACCCGGTTCAAGAGGCTGCTTCAGATCCATCAGCATCAGGTGATCGCCGCCGGGAATCAGCTCTCGCGTCGCCCCGGCGGGCACCGTGAGACCTCCTGCCTTCGGCCGCATCGTCTTGACGCCTGCAGCGTCGGGCACGACTTCGTGGACTTCGACTCGGCCCGCGAGCGGCGAGTTACCCGACACGATGACCGCGTCGTGATGACCGGTGTTGGCGAATGTGCCGAACACCGCCGACATACCTGTCTCGGCAGAACTCGCCCACTGATTCCTGAAGGTGACGGTCGACGCCATGGCTTCCTCGTGGTGGTCCGACGACGACGTGCACCCGGATCCGAGAAGCGCGCAGAGACTCAACGCTATGCCGATCGAGACGCGAGTCATTGCAGCGCACCCACTTTCGGCGAGTTCCTCCGGCGCGTAACCAGAGCGTCGACTGCGAGCACAAACACAAGCGAGACACCGAAGACCGGATAGACGACACCAAGAACGACGGCGGCCGCGGATATGGCGATCACAGTTCGCGTCGGGGTGTTCGAGCCGGTGGCTTCGGCCGACGGACCGGGCAGCCCGGCGCTACCGGCGGGACGACGTTTCCACCACATCAGCAACCCGGTCAGCACGCTGGTCAGAATCCCCAAGCACGCGATGGTCGCCGAGATTCGGGTGAGCAGCCCGTACTGGTTACCCATGTGCATTGCGATACCGAAGCTCGTCAGCCTCGACAACGCGCCATCCTGAGCGGCAGTTGCGTTGGTGATCGTCTGCCCGGTGAACTGGTTGAGATAAAGCGTGCGCTGCTCGGACAACTTCTGCGGCCACGCGTTGACGACGGTATAGCTGCCGTAGACCGTTTCTCCGTCTGCCGTCGAATTCGATGGCGGGATGATCGCGTATCCCGGCACCATGTACTCACCTTTGGCGATTCGGTCGATGTCAGCGAACGAAAGGCGCTGCGGTGCATGATCGTCGGGCGCGGAAGCGTATACGGGATCGTCGGTTGCAGCCCACGCGATCCGCCGACCCAACCGGTCGTAGTCACCCATCGTTGCCGGAGTGGATGGAGCGTCGATCCCGGCGGACGGCGCGACGGTCGACGAGAACGCACGCCAGTTCTCACCCCAGTACCGTGACCAGGTCATACCGGAAAGGACATAACCGGTCAGGATTACGGCGATCACCACGCCGACCAACGCGTGCACGTCACGCCACCGAATGCGGCCGGCCCTGTTCCATCGAATCCTCAGCAGCGGTTTCGCCGCTTCGATCGCCCTTGGCCACCACAGATAGATCCCGCTCGACAGCAGCACGAGTATCCAGACCGCGGTGAGTTCCATCCAGAGGTTGCCGATTCCGACGGGAATCGTTGCGTGCGGGTAAGCCGACGGCGCGATCAGGTGTCCAAGGGACGGCAGTTGCACCTTCGGCCCGTCGTTGCCGAACATCCGGTGCAATTGGTTGGCCCAACCGACCAGGCCGGACAATTCGGCGCGCTGTCCCAGGTACTGGCCGGTGTAGGGATCGATGAAGACCTGTGTGACGTTAGCTTCTCCTGCCGGGTATTCGGCAGAATCGGGTGGCAGAAAGTCGATCCGCGTCGAGCGTCCAGGTCCCGGCGGTGGCGTCACCGCGTCGACGGAGTAGTCGCCGCCAACATGCTGTTGAGCGGTGGCGACCTGGTCATCGAGCGGGACGGCCTCGACGCCTTGATTCACCACCAAGAGGTCGCCGTCCAGCAAGTTGTCCAGCGGCTGGCTGTAGAGAATCACCAGCCCAGAACACGCTAGAACGACCAGTGCGGGTGCGGCGAACAGAGCCACCCAGAAATGGATCCGCCAGATGCGGCGCAGTACAGCGGCGTTGGCGCGTCGCTTTGAAGCAGTTGATGGCGCGTTGGGTTCAAGGGTCCGGGTTGATCCGGTCATGGTTGCCTTTTCGGTCAGGTCTGGCTGGAAGCGCATAGCGCGACGTCGAGAGGACGCTGCGGTACGCGAAAAGACCGCGGTCTCACCGCGGCGAAGGAAATTGACTTTGATCGTCCGCTAGGCGGGCGACGGGACGCAGCGCGGTGGTGCGCGCATGCCGGGACCCGAGCAGCGGAGCCGCGACGGTGCGACAACGTCGGCGGACTCCATGCGCACGGAACGCGGCGTCGGCCGCTGTGCAGCCGTGAAGAACAGTTGCAGCCAACACAGCACCGACGTGCACACCACGTAGAGGTATTCGACCGAGGTGATCGCAATGCCGAGCGCCACGGCGGCGGCGAGGTGCGCCGCGACCATCGACGGCGTGACTTCGACGATGCCGCCGTGGTGATGGGCCGTGGTCACCGTCAGCACAATGTGGCCAAGCGACTGGGCTGCGACGAGGGCGCCGGTGACTAGGAGCAGCCGACTGCGGCGCCCTTCGAGCGTCGCCCCGGCCAGTCCCGCTCCGATGGACGCGCAGACAAGCACCAAGATGATCAGTGCCTGTCCTCGCGGTATTCCGCCGCCCGCGCCTGCGTGTGCGCCTGCGGTAGCTATCGCCGAGCACGCTCCCACCAGCGCACCGCGAATCCAGCGTGCGCGCGACTTCGGCGTACTCACCCGGGGGACTTTACCTTCGGCCTACTACATCACCTAGTAGAACCGGTTCGGGTTGTTCACCCTGCGCCCTTGCCGTTGTCGACCCGGTAGACCGCACCGTGGACGGCGGCGGCGGCGTCGCTTGCAAGGAATGCGATCACGTTGGCGACATCGAGGGGGGCCATCATTCCGCGCGGCGAGACGGTGCGCATGATCAGCTCGAAGTTGGCGTCCTGCGGTGCGGTGAAGTTCTCGATCGCCTGCGTCAGCATGCCGCCGGGGCACACCGCGTTCACGCGCAGTCGATCCGCTGTGTACTCGACGGCAAGGGCACGGGTGAGGCCGATGAGGCCGTGCTTGGCGGCGCAGTAGCCGGCCGAGTAGGCCTGGCCTTCGACGCCGGCGATCGAGGCGACGTTGACGATGTTGCCGCCCTGCGCGAGCAGATGGGGGAGCGCCGCCCGGCACAGGTAGAACGGTCCGCTGAGGTTGACCGCGAGGTCGTCAGCCCAGTCGTCGTCGGTCATGGTCTCCGTGCGGCGCATCCGGTGGCTTCCGGCGATGTTGACGAGCACGTCTAGCCGACCGAACTGCTCGACGCAGCGCTGCACCGCATCCCGGCAGGCCGACGCCGAACTCAACTCCACGGTTGCGTAGGCGCCGGCTTCTCCATCGGCGAACACCGCAGCGAGCCGGTCGGTGTTCCTCGCGATGCCGAAAACCGTTGCGCCTTCGCGGGACAGCAGCCGCGCGGTTTCCGCGCCCAAACCAGAGGACGCGCCGGTGACGAAAACGACTTTGCCGTGTAGTGATGACATGGGATGTATTCCGCCCTTCAGCGTCGTTGTGGCATTACCGTAAATGACGTGGAGCTGCTTGCTGCGCAACGGGAGTTCTCGGCGTACGGTCCGTCGCATCTGGCCGTGCTCGCCGTATTCGTGATCGGCGCCGTGCTCTTGGTCTGGATCGGACGCAGACAGACAGAAGCGCAAGCGCGCCTGCTCGGTCGTGCGCTTGCGGTGGTGATCGTCGCGGCGTTCATCGTGGCGCTGGTCTACAAGCTGATCCGGCCCGACATCCAAACGTCGATTCCGCTGCAACTGTGCGACATCGCGGAGCTCACGGCGGCCTATGCGCTGTGGTCGCAGCGGCATTGGGCCTTCGTTCTCGCGTACTACTGGGGTCTGGTACTCAGCTCACAGGCACTCATCACGCCGGATATCGGAACACCCGACGAGGGTGCACCGGATTTCCCGAGCCATCTGTTCCTGACGTTCTTCATCCTTCACGTGCTCGTGGTCTGGGCCGCCATCTATCTCACCTGGGGGCAACGGAACAGACCGACGTGGCGCGACTACCGGTTCGCGATCGTCGTGACGCTCGCGTGGGCCGCGTTCACTATCACGTTCAACGCGATCACCGGAACCAACTACGGCTACCTCAACAGGAAGCCGCCGACCGCGTCGGTCTTGGATGCGCTGGGCCCGTGGCCGATCTACCTGCTGGCCGAGATCGCGATCGTGCTCGTAGTCTGGGCTCTGATGACGTGGCCGTGGGAGCGCAGACGGGGTATGTCGGGAGCATCGACTTGACTGGCGCCGTCACGATCGGAATAGCCCAGTGGATGCCTGCCTGCAACGAGCCGGATCGCAACCTGCACGATGCGTTGGCGTTCGTGGACCAACTCGTCGCGCGGGGCTGCGATCTGGTCGTTCTGCCCGAGCTGTGGCCCTGCGGATATGACCCCGCGACGCTGCGACGGGACGCGGACGAGGCGGCTGAAGCCGTCGATGGGCCTCGGGGCCAACGTCTTTCTGCGGCCGCGAGCGCACATGGCATCTGGGTCTTTGCCGGGACGGTGCCCGAGCGCGACGGTGAAAGGCTTTACAACACGGCAGTGGTCTATGGGCCGGACGGCACGCTGCGTGCCGCGCACCGAAAGGTCTACCTGTACAGCCCGATGGACGAGGACAAGGTGTTCACGGCCGGCAGTGAAGCGACGGTGGTGCAGGTAGACGGGATCGGCCGAGTCGGTCTGAGCACGTGCTTTGACGGCGATCATCCCACCTACGCGCGTGAGTTGCACAAGCGCGGAGCACGAGTGGTCATCGAGCCTGCCGCATATGAGACCGCGGCCGAATCCTGGTGGGACGTGCTCTACCCGGCCAATGCTCTCGTCAACGGCCAGTGGTGGGTGATGGCCAACCAATGCGGCGGGCAGTTGTTGGGCAAGAGCAGGATCATCGCGCCCGATGGCTCTATCGCAGTGCAGGCCAGCCGCATCGGTGAGGGCGAGGGCGCAGAGTTCCTCGTCGCCACGGTCGATATCCACAGCGGTATCCGCGATGCCGACCGCAACGCTGGCGCCTTATGGCTATGAAGCGTGGTAGACGGTATCGCCTCCGACGAGTGTCTGTGCGATGCCGACCGTCCCGATGTCGTCCGCGGTGAAAATGTTTCGGTCGAGAATGACAAGGTCGGCGAGCATGCCTTCGCTGATGCGGCCTGCGCGATCTTGATGGTTGGCGTAGGCGGAGCCTGCGGTATAGGCATGAATCGCTGATTGCAGGCTGATGCCTTCCTGCGGTTGCAGCGGGGTGTCGAAGACGCCGTCGCCGATCGCGTGCGGATCGGCGTGCGTGCCGGTCCGGTGTACGGCGGTGTGGATCGCCCACAGCGGATTCGGGTCGGTCACCGGCCAATCGCTACCCATCGCCAACGTGGCTCCGTGGCGCTGAAGGGATGCGAACGGGAAGTGCCACAATTCGCGTTCGGGGCCGAGCAGAGCCAGCTTGCGCTCGACGATCTCTTTGTCCCTGCGAGCCCAGAGCGCCTGGATATTGGCGATGACGCCGAGCTTGCCGAACCGCGGAATATCCTGCGGATCAACCACGTCCAGATGCGCGATCTGGTGTCGCCCATCGGATTGCGGATGTTGAGATATCGCGTATTCGAGTGAGTCGAGACATTCCCGTACCGCGCGGTCGCCGACGGCGTGCATGTGGATGCCGAACGCTGCACCTGCCAACAGAGCGGTGACCTTGTTGAGTTCGTCGGGAGGAATGAACGAATCACCGATGAGATCGGTGTCTCCGGCGATGGCACGGTACGGAGCCAGCATTGCGGCGGTGCAGTTTTCACATATGCCGTCCTGCATCACCTTGACCATGCTCGCGGTGAATCGCGAGTGACCGGTGCGGCTGCGACGAGCAGACAGTTCATCGAGTTGCTCGGCGCCACGGTCGGTTTCCCACCACAGCGCCCCGACGACCCGCGCGGTCAACTCATCGGCGTCGTCGGCGTCGACGTAGGTGGCGAAGTTGTCCTTCAAGCCGAAGAATTCCGCGCCGACGGCGGCGTCCTGCCAGCCGGTGACGCCTACGGAGTGCAGTCTGCGTTGCGCTTCGAGCAGTGCGTGCCGCATGAACTCCGGTGTCACTTCGGGGATCAGGTCGTTCACGGCGTCGCCGCCACGGTCCATCAGCATTCCGGTCGGCTCGCCGTCGCGGTCGCGGACGATACGGCCGCCGTCGGGATCGCCGGTTTGCTCTGTGATTCCGGCCATTTCGAGTGCACGGGTGTTCACCCAGGCGCCGTGGTAGTCGTGACTGGTCAGGATCACGGGTCGATCAGCGACCACCGAGTCGATGTCGTGGCGGGTGGGAAACCCGTCAGGGAAGGCGTCGCCGTACCAGCCGGCGCCTGCGATCACCGGCTCATCCGGATGGCTCGCCCCGTAGTCGCCGAGTGCTGCGAGATATGACCTGCGGTCGTGGGGGAGACCGGAAAGGTCACAGCGCAGAGCGGCCATGCCGGCCGCAACGGGATGCGCGTGGGCGTCAATGAACCCCGGCAGTAGGCTGGCGCCACCGAGATCGCTGATCTCCGTGTGCTTTCCGACGAGATCACGGTCAACGCCGCAACCGACGCCGACGATGGTGTCGCCTCGTACGGCCACGGTGTCGGCCGGTTTGGCGCCGACGGCCTGAAACACCGCAGCGTTGGTGAAGATGCGGTCGACGAACATGACGGAACCTTTCAGGAGCGATCCGCGCCTACGCGGGCCGCTTGATCTGCCAGCAGCAGGGCGCTGGCATGTTCTGCCACCGCCATGATGGTGCCGACCGGGTTCACCGACGGGATCGTCGGAAACACAGAGGCGTCAACGATTCGGAGACCATCCACGCCGCGCACCCTCAAACGGGAGTCGCATACCGCCATCGGATCGTCATCCGCACCCATTCGGCACGTTCCGCAGACGTGATAGACGGTCTGGTGCGTCGCGCGCAGCGCCTCGGACAAATATTCGTCGGACTGCGCTTGCGGCCCGGGAAAGACCTCCTGCACAATCCAATCGGCCATCGGCTCGGTCTCAGCGATGCGTCGGGCCAATCGGATGCCTGCGATCAATATCGCTTCGTCGTGGCCGTCGGGGTCGGTGAAGTACCGGTAATCGATCGAGGGGGGGTCGGCCGGGTCTGCCGAGGTGATCCAGATGCGTCCGCGGCTGTGCGGCTTGGCCACATTGGGCGCGATCGACACGATGCGCTCGGGCATCTCTACGCCGCGTGCGATGGCGTGGTCGGCGACCGCTTCGACGGGGAAGTGCATCAATACGTCGGGTCGTGCCGGACTGTCGTCGAAGAGCCGCACGGCGGCCCCGGCGTCCCACCCCGTCGCACAGGTGTCAGGGACATCGGCGGCGGCCTCCCACACGATCAGCCCTTCAGCGTGATCCATCAGGTTCTCGCCGACACCGGGCGATGACACCACAGTGCGGACACCGGCCGCGTCGAGCACATCCGCGGGTCCGATGCCCGAAATTTGCAACAGCTTTGGCGAATCGATGGCACCGCAGCACACGATGACTTCGCGGGCGGCACGGAATTCGACCTCAACACCCTGATCGTCGCGGGTGCGCACACCGATGGCTGCACCACCCTCGATCAGTATCCGTTGGGCGTGCTGACCGTGCTCGACCACCAGGTTGGGCCGGCTGCGGATCGCGTCGTGAAGGTAATGGACGGACGTCGCGGACCGCAGATGGGTTTCCGGCGTGTACCCGATCTCGAAGAAACCGGCTCCCACCCCGGTGGCAGCGAAGTCCGGATCGGAATTCCACGTCCTTCGGGCGGGTAGTCCCAATGTCCGTTGTGCCGAATCCACGACGTCGGCGACGTACGGATTGCGGTCCTTGTCCGCCACTGGTTGCACCGGGGCCAGCACGCGGGCGAAGGCATCGTGCACCGATCGGGTGTCCCAGCCAGTGACGCCGCAGGCGGCCCATTCGTCGAGATCGGCAGGCAGCGGCCGCCAGGTGATCATGGTGTTGGCCGTCGAGCAGCCGCCAAGAATGCGCATTCGAGCCTGACGGATACCCGAGTTGCCGCGCGCCTGGGGCACGCTGCGGTAGTCGAGGTCGTACTCGCTCTCCAGCATCTCTGGCCACCGTCGGATGTCACGAGCGCGCGGCTCGTGTTCGTCGGAAGGACCGGCCTCGATGACGGTGACCGTGACGTCGGGGTCCTCGGAGAGCCGGGACGCGACGATACAACCCGCCGTCCCGCCGCCGACGACGACGTAGTCAACGGTCATGCGGTCGTGGTGTCCCGAGGCAGCGAGGCAGGCACGAGTTCCGAACCCGACATCGTGGACCGCATCCATACGTAGTACAGCGGACAGATAACGGCCAGCCCGACGATCCACGAGATATCAACGCCACCAATGGCTTCAGCCGCGAAACCGGTGAACATCGCGGTAGACAGGAATGGGATCTGGATCAGGATGCCGATGAAATAGCAGGCGATGGCCACCCAGTTGAACTTTCCGTACCGCCCGCCGTCCTGTTGAAACAATGCCTCGATGTCGTAGACGCCGTGGCGCAGCAGGTAGTAGTCGACGAGGTTGACAGCGGTCCAGGGGATCAGGACGCACAACAGCAGGGCGAGGAAGTTCGCGTAGTTGGCAAGGAAGTCCGCAGCGCTGACGAGTGCCGGGATGATCGCGATCACGAACAGCACCACGGCGGTGACCGCCCGGCTCATGGCCGCAGGCTTCCATCGGGTGAACAGGTTCTGTCCGACGGTGATGGTGGATAGCGAACCGCAGTAGAGGTTCATCGCGTTGGTGGCGGTGATCCCGAGCGCAAAGATCGCGAACACTCCGGTGCTCACGCCGCGGGTCAACGTCGAAAGCCCATCCAGGGTGTCGTCGTTCGGCAGTGCGGCGCCCACCAGTACGCCGAGCAGCATCGGCAGTACCGAGCCGAGGACACACCCCGAGTAGGTGCCCCAGAACGCCGCACGGCGACCGGTGTCCTTCGGCATGTACCTGGTGTAGTCCGAAACGTATGGTGCGTACGCGATCTGCCACAGTGCCGCCACCGAGAGCGTGGACATGAAACCCGCCAACCCCGAATCCGTCTGTGTGCCACGTGCCTGCGGGAACCTCGTTGACAAAGACCATCCAGACGAAGGCGACGATCAGGGCGATGCCCGCGACGACGGACAGGAAAGCGGTCACACGGTGGATGAGGCGATATCCGATGATCGTGGCGATCACGCTGATGATTCCGATGATCATGATCGACCAGTTCGTCGGAACCCCGGTGACTTTGGCAAACGCCTGGCCACCGAGCACAGCGTTGGATGCGAAGAAGCCGAGATACATGAAGATCACCAGGACGACCACAAGAAGACTGCCGTACGAGCCGAACTGCGCGCGTGTCTGCAGCATCTGGGGGACACCCATCTGCGGGCCCTGGGCCGCATGCAGTGCCATCACCACGGCCCCGATGACATTGCCCAATACGACGGCGAGCGCACCTGACCACAGCGGCTGCCCGAACACCGTGGTGGCCAGTGCACCGGTGATGATGGTCAGCAGCATTATGTTGGATCCGAACCAGACCGTGAACAGATCGCGGGCCCGACCGTGACGTTCGTCGAGGGGCACGTGGTCGATGGTTCGCCGCTCGACGGGTTCAGACACCGGTGTTGGTTGGTTCATCTGATCCTGCTTCCTTGGTTGAATTTTCCCCGAGGATCCCGCGGCGACGACGAGGACGAGGACGACCGATGTTCTTCCACACCGAGGTCACCTGCACACCGGTACGAATCGGTACGTCGATTTTCTCCGAGTAGGCGACGGGGTAATCCGCGACCTGTTCCTTCGTGGCGAATCCGTCGGGGTCGACGTTGAGAACCTCGATCTCTTGGCTCGGCATCTCATCCTCCAGTGCTCAAAGCAGGCTCCCTCGCCCATTCCATGATTCAGCCGCCATTGGCATCCGTACAACTCATAAACTCGATTTGCTACATCGCAAAAAGTGATCCAAGCGGTCGCCGAGCGGAGGAATTCCAGCCGAGTACTACAGCCGCCCGAGGCACTGGCCGACGACAACAACCGGGCGTACATGCAGGGCGTACATGCAGTGCGTCCAGCTGCCGGCTCATGCTCGCCCCGTACACCCGCTGTTCGATGGCCATCTGCGGGGTTTAAGATTCCGCGCCATGCCTGCCCGCGTCACCGAACCCAGCCGCGAGATCGACGTCATCCACGAAACCGACGTGCTGGTCGTCGGATCGGGTCCCGGCGGTCTGGCCGCCGCGTTGGCGGCCGCGCGAACCGGTGTGCAAGTGGCCCTTGTCGAGCGATTCGGCTGCTTCGGAGGCAACATCACCGCCGTCGGCGTCGAGGGCTTCGCCTGGTACCGCCGCGAGCAGACCGTCGAAGCCGGCGGCATCGGGTGGGAGTTCGAGCGACGCGCCAAGGAGATGGGCGCAGCGGTGCCCGAAAGCCAGTCGTTGTCCTACGAACTCGACTCGGAGGGCTTCAAGCTGGTCGCCGACCGCCTCGTCGAGGAGGCGGGCATCCACGCGATGCTGCACCGCCAGTTCGTCGCACCCCTGATGGACGGCGACACGATCATCGGCATCGTCACCGAGTCGAAGGCCGGCAGGGAGGCGATCTTGGCCCGCCGGGTCGTGGACGCCACCGGTGACGCCGACGTGGCCACCCGGGCGGGGGCGCCTGTGCACAAGACACCGGTGGAAGAGATGATGGCGGCCTCGGTGATGTTTCACCTCGCAGGCGTCGACAAGGCGGCGTTTCTCGCCGGCGTCGCCGAGGACCCACAGACGTACCGCGACTGGGCGGCAGGCGAATTCGCCGCCGATACCGACGAGAAGGACGCCGACCTCTACTCGCCCTACCTCGGCAAGCCGTTCGCGAAGGCCATCGCCGACGGCCTGCTCCCTGACCACCTCAACACCATCGGCGGCACCTGGGGTGCGATGCACGACACCGGCGAACTGACCTACATGAACCTGGTTCACCTCGCCGGATGTGACGGCACCGATCCCGACAGCCTGACCCGCTACGAGATCGAGGGCCGCAGGCAAGCCATGCTCGCCATCGAGGCGCTGCGCCGCTACACACCCGGTTGCGAGGCGGCCCGCCTGCGGAACTTCGGGATGACCATCGGCATCCGAGACACACGCAAGATCGACGCGGTCTACAACCTGACCGAGGCCGACGTACGCGAGCAGGGCCGGTTCGACGACAGCATCGGCATCTACCCCGAGTTCATCGACGGCTACGGGGTGCTGGTGCTGCCGACGACCGGGCGTTACCTGCAGATCCCGTACCGGTCACTGCTGCCGCAAGCAGTCAGGCAGCTGATCGTCGCAGGGCGCGCCACTGGAGGGGACCGCATCGCCCACGCGGCGACCCGCAACATGTCCTGCTGCGCCGTCACCGGTCAGGGCGCCGGTATCGCGGCCGCGCTGTCCATCCGCGCCGACCGCCCACTCGACGACGTCGACATCTCCGCGGTCCAGGCCGAGCTGACCCGGCAGGACGTCCGGATCAGCTGATCACCTTGGACCAGTTGGCCCCGAGGTAGTCCGCCATCTTCTTGCTCTGCTCGTCGGTCGGAATCACGGGTGTCCCGTCGACCTTGGGCAGCGCATCGAGCAGCGTCTTGTCGACGGTGCCTGCCTTCTCCATCGCGTCCGCGAGCACCGGTCGGGCGAGGCCCTTCAGGAAGAGGTTCTGGCCCTCGTCGCTGTAGAGGAACTCCTGCCAGAGCCGCGCCGCCGCGGGGTGCGGACCGTCTTTGTTGATCGCCTGGAAGTAGTAGCCGCCGACGAGTGCATCGTTTGGCACGAACACCTTCCAGGTCGGGATCTTCTTGGTCTCGGCCGCATTCAGGTAGTCCCAGTCGATGACGACAGGCGTCTGACCGGACTCGATGGTCGCAGGCGTCGGGTCGACGGGTACGAAGTTGCCCGCCTCCTTGAGTTTCACGAAGAAGTTGACGCCGGGAGCGATGTCGTCCACCGACCCGCCGTTGGCGAGCGCGGTCATCAGCACCCCGTTCGCGGCGGCGCTGGCGGTCGTGGGATCGCCGTTGAGGGCGACCTTGCCCTTGAACTCAGGCTTGAGCAGATCGGCGACCGCGGTCACTTCCGGCACCTTCGCCGAGTCGTAACCGATGGACGTGTAGCCGCCATAGTCGTTGACCCAGGTGCCGTCCGGATCCTTGAACTGCGCAGGGATGTCGTCGAACTTCTCGACCTTGTACGGCGCGAACAGGTTGGTGTTCGCCAACGCGATCGCCTGGCCGAGGTCGAACACATCGGGCGCGGAGCTCTTGCCCTTCTGCTGGTTGGCGGCGTTGATTTCGTCCTGGCTGTTGGCGTCAGGCTGCGCGGAGTTGACCTTGATGCCGTACTTGCTTGAGAAGGTGTCGATGATCTCCTTGTAGTTGGCCCAATCCGGCGGCAGCGCAATCACATTGAGCTCTTTCTCGGCCTTCGCGGCCTCGACAAGGCCGTCCATTCCGCCGAAGTCGGCCGCCGATGTGGCCTCCCTGGCGTTCACGCCGGACTCGGTCTGGCTGCCCTCGTCCTTCTTCTCGGGCGGAGCACATGCGACCAATCCTGTGACGACGAGGACGGATGCGGCGGTGGCTGCGAGGAGCCGTGATCTGGTCATTGCCAAACCTTCCGATGGGAGGGCGAAGCCAACGTGGCGGAACCCTACCGCCACGTCCTTTCATTGGGGTGAATTCGCGGCATTTGTGCACGTCAGAAGTGATACCGTCCGACGATGGACGACCAGGCCGGTCGCGAAGCCGCCGATATCGCGTTGGCCCTGTTGGCGGAGCGAGGGTTTGACGGCACGTCGATGGCGCAGATCGCCGAGGCCACCGGCATTCCGGCCGACGAGGTCGAGAGCGTCCTCGGAACCAAGGATGCGATCGTGCTCGGTGTCGCACGGGACATGCTGGTCATCGTTGCGAACGCATTGGCCGAAGTCGACCCGCAGACGCCGATAGTCGAAGCGCTGATGGCGGCACATTCAGAAGTCGTCGCCGACATCATCGTCGGCACTGGTCCGGTTTCCGCAGAACGCATGCGCAACATGAGCAAGGCGATCATCTCGTCGGCCGACCTACAGAAGAAGGTGGGCGCCCAGCGTGTCGAGATGCTCACGACCGTGCTCGCCGATCGCTTCGAGGCGCCCCCGGAAGACACCCGCGTCCAGCAGGGGCTGAAACTGTGGTCTGCGGTGCTCGCGGCGACTTACCTGGATGTGTTGGACAGGCACGGCCACTTCGACCCAGAAGTCGACGACGAGTCGCCGGAATACATGCGCAACAGGCTGAATCGAGCCTTTCGGATCGTCACAGGTAGATCGACGGGGGCGACTTAGCCGCGGGCATGGTGCTTTCGCCCGTTAACAATGTGTCACGTCCGTTCCTATTTGGTCTATAGGTCTTGTTTTTAGTTCTTTAGGGTCTTACGCTTCCGTCACGAGTAACGCACATCACGTTGCCCACAGGAAAGGAAGGCCTCCATGGCCGTGAATTCAGCACCCGCGGCGCCGGCTGCGGCAGACTCCGACGCGGGTCGCACGACACTTCGACGTGGAGCGATCGGCCTCGTCGGCGTGGTCTTCATGGTGGTGGCGTTCTCGGCGCCGATCACGGCGATGACCGGTAACCTGCCGGTGGCGGTGGGCTTCGGCAACGGCCTCGGTGCCCCTGCGGGCTTCATCATCGCCACGGTGGTACTCACGGTGTTCAGCGTCGGCTTCGTGGCGCTGGCGCGCCATATCACCGCCGCGGGCGCGTTCTACACGTTCGTCTCCCGCGGATGGTCGAAGATCCCCGGCCTGGCGGCGGGTGTGATGACCATGTTCACCTACATGACCATGGAGGCGGGCCTGATCGGGATCTTCGCGGCCTTCTCCAAACAGGCGTTCGGCGAGCAATTGGGGATCGACCTGCCGTGGGAGGTGTACGCGGCGGTCTGCCTGGTGGTGATCGCAGCGCTGTCCCACTTCGACATCTCGGTGGCCGCCAAAGTGCTTGGTGTCGTGCTGGTCTGCGAGATCGCGATCCTTGCGCTCCTTGCGGTCGCATCGCTGCTTCACCACCCGGAGGGGATGAGCTTCGCATCGCTGAACCCGGCCAGCGCGTTGAGCACCAACGGGGTGGCAGGCGGTGTCATCGGGCTCGGGCTACTCATGGCGTTCTGGTCGTGGGTGGGCTTCGAGTCCACCGCCATCTACGGCGAGGAATCCAAGGATCCCAAGAAGATCGTGCCGCGGGCGACCATGATCGCGGTGATCGGCATCGGGGTGTTCTACACGTTCGTGTCATGGGGCGTCATCGTCGGCAACGGGCCGGAGAAGTCCGTCGAACTGGCGGCCAGTGCCACCCCGTTCGAGCTGCTGTATTCGCCCGCCAGGGATTATCTCGGCCCGTGGGCGGTCACCGTGTTCGAGTGGCTGGTGCTCGGTGGATCGTTCGCGTGCGCGCTGGCGATTCACAACTCCGCGGCGCGCTACCTGTTCGCGTTCGGTCGTGACAGGCTGCTGTGGCACCGGTTGGGTGGAGCGCACCATCGGCACGCCTCACCGTGGATCGCGTCGCTGACCCAGAGCGCGTTCGCCGGTGTGCTGCTGGTGATCTGCGCGGTGTCGGGCAGCGATCCCTACGCTGTGCTCTTCGTCCTTGTGGCGATTCTGGCGACGCTGTGCCTGTTGATCGTGCAGACGATGTCGTCGATCTCGACGATCGTGTACTTCCATGTCAAGAAGGAGCATCCCGAGACCGCGAACTGGTGGCGCACCCTTGTGGCGCCTCTGATCGGCGGGTTCGGAATGCTTTTCGTGATCTATCTGATGGCGTCGAATATGACCGCGGCTGCAGGCGCTGCGTCGGAGACGTTGTTCTTCAAGGCCATTCCGTGGATCGTTGCGTTCCTGCTGTTCGGATCGCTTGCGGTGGCTGCGATCTGGAAGAAGACGAGCCCGCAGCGGTATGCCCGCATCGGTAGCACGGTGTTCGATGACCGGCCCGAGGACCTGTTGCCTGCGGACAAGGCGTGACCGACTGGTCGCGCGCGCGGGTTCTGGTCACCGGCGGAAGCCGGGGCATCGGGTTCGGTATCGCCGAGGAGTTCCTGCGCGCTGGGGCGGCGGTCGCGATCAGCGGCCGCGGCTCGGACGCCCTGTCCGACGCGGCGGAACGCCTCGACCCGACGGGACAGCGAGTCCACACCGTCGTCGCCGACGTCGCTGACCCACAGTCGTGTCAGCAGATGGCCGACGAGGCCGCCGATCGGCTGGGCGGGCTGGATGTGTTGTGCGCCAACGCCGGAATCTATCCAGAGCGCACCCTCGATGAGATGAATGTCGACGACGTCACCGCGATCATGGCGACCAACGTCGCAGGCACCATCTTCTCGGTCCAGGCCTGCCGTGCGGCGTTGAAGGAGTCCGGCCGCGGCCGAGTCGTCGTCACCTCCTCGATCACCGGGCCCGTGACCGGCTATCCGGGGCTGAGCCACTACGGTGCGAGCAAGGCCGCCCAGCTGGGGTTCGTTCGCAGCGCAGCGATCGAACTCGCCGTCGACGAGGTCACCATCAACGCTGTGCTTCCAGGCAGCATCGCCACCGAGGGGCTTGACGGGTTGGGCGACGACGCCATCGCCAGGATGCGGGCCTGTATCCCGCAGCACCGGCTGGGCTCACCGGCGGACATCGCGGCAGCGGTGATGTACTTCGCGAGCGAGGAGGCCGGCTTCGTGACAGGGCAGACGCTGGTCGTCGACGGCGGTCAGACACTGCCGGAAATACCGGAAAACGTTCTGTAGGAGGCGAAGTCAGGCTCAGCGCTTGAGCCAGGCTTCGATGGTGCATCGGGTGTCGTTGATATGGGCTTCCATGCGCTTGGCCGCCAATTCGGGCTCGCGATTCTCGATGGCTTCGAGGATCGATTCGTGAAAGTCGTTGGCGTTGGGTTCCAAGCGACCGAAGATCGCCCCGACCGGGAGCCACATCCGCCGTCGGGCGTCGGCGACCGCGTCGAGAAGGCGATCGTTCTGCGCAGCCTGCGCGATACCCATGTGAAACGCGCTGTCCAGCGTCTGAAACTCGGTGGTGTGCTGCGCGGACTGTTCGGACATCGCGACGTCGAGGGCGTCGGACATCCCGTTGAGCAGTTTGTGCAGTGCGGAGAGGTCGGCGTTGCGGCGCCGTTGCGCGGCGAGGTGCGTCGCCCCGGTCTCGACGATGATCCGGTAGTCGAACGCGTCCCGGATGGCCAGCTTGTTGCGTCGCATCTCGCGCCGCATCTCCGCGGGGTCGATCGGCGGCGCCTGCACGGTGAAGCCGCCGCCGCGCCCGCGGCGCACCGCAATCAGGCCTTCCCTTTCCAGTACTGCGACGGCGGCGCGCACGGTGGTGCGGGATACATCGAGCATCTCGGCCAGTTCACGCTCGGTGGGCAGTCGATCGCCTGGCCGGAACTGGCCGAGCTCCAAGGCCCTACGCATCTGGTCGACGACCAACTCGTGGGCGGGAATCTGGCGCACCGGACTCAATGCCTGGGTCGCTTCCACCGCCGGCATGAGATCCCCTTCCTTTGCTAGCAGGTTACCGCACGAGCAGTGCACAAAGACGGTTTGCTTTTAAAGACCTAAAAACTTGACCAATAGATCTTTGTCGATGAGACTGGGTTTGTCCGTGATCCGTGTCACCTGTGCAGAAGGGCTAACACGTTGGGAAACAAAGTGATCGTGACCGGCGGGGCCGGCACCATCGGGCAGGCGATCTCCCGTCGCCTCCTGCAGAGTTCCTACGTACCGGTGGTCGCCGACCTCAAGCCTGCGGTCGACGCCCTCGATCTCGACAAGGCGGGCCTAGGGGGCGCGTCGACGGTCGTGATGGACGTCAGCGACCGCGAAAGCGTCTCCTCGGCGGTCGCGACGGTCGGCGCAGACGGCGAGACACTGTACGGCTTGGTCAATTGCGCTGGCATCCTTCGCGATTCATTCCTCGGCGAACTCGACGAGGCGAAGCTGGAGCTGATGTTCCAGGTGAACATCGCAGGCATGGCCCGGGTCACCGATGCGGTCGCCCCTCTGCTCACTGACGGCAGTGCGATCGTCAACATCGGCAGCCTCACCGGCCACTTCGGCAGGTTTCGTGGCGCGTCGGTGTACGGAGCGACCAAGGCAGGCATCGCCGCCTACACCCGCTACCTGGCAGAAGAGCTCGCACCGCGCGGCATCCGGGTCAACAATGTCGCACCCGGCGTCATCCGCGCCCCGATGAGTCCGTCGATGGCCCGCGTGTCCGGAGGAGAGGAGATGAGTGCCAGCCACGCGATGTTGAAGCGCATCGGCGAGCCAGAGGAGGTCGCAGAAGCAGTCGAGTTCCTGCTATCGCCGCGCGCATCGTTCATCACCGCGCAGACGCTGCTGGTCGACGGCGGTGTCGTCGCGTGGTGAGCACCGAGCACAGCACGACGGCGCATGGAACCACCTCGGTCGAGGACGCGAACGCCGACTCGTTCGCCAGGCTCATCGACGCCGACCCATGGGTGGTGGACGTGCGCCAGGCCCGCGACGTCCTCCCGGGCTATCGGGACAACCTGGTCCTGACGTCGGGTGCGCCGATGGCCTGGCAGGACTACATCGGTGGGCAGCGTGAGGCGCTGATCGGCGGCGCCCTGTTCGAGGGCCTCGCCGCCGACCGCGACGAGGCGATCGCCCGATTCGAGACCGGCGAGATCGAAGTCGGCGGTTGCCACGACTACGCCGCGGTCGGCTCGCTCGCAGGCATCTACACCGCGTCGATGCCGGTCTTCGTCGTAGAGAACCGCGCAGGTGGCAACCGCGGGTTCTGCAACTTCTACGAGGGCAAGGAACCGCGGCGGCTGAACTACGGCTGTTACGACGAGGGCGTGCACGAGCGACTGCTGCACGTCAACAACGTGCTGGCGCCCGTGGTCGGGGAGGCGATCCGGCGCCGTGGCGGGATCGCACTCAAACCGCTGATTGCCCGCGCGCTGCGGATGGGCGACGAGGTGCACAGCCGCAACGCGGCGGCCTCGATCCTGTTCAACAGGGAGATCCTGCCCGCGGTCCTTGACATGGTCGACGAGCGGGTGGCCGGCGTCCGCGAAACCATGTTGCACCTGGCGGAGAACGACTACTTCTTCCTGCGGCTGTCGATGGCGGCCGCCAAGGCGTCTGCTGATGCGATGGTGGTGCCCGGCTCCACGCTGGTCTCGGCGATGGCGTTCTCCTGCCGCGGATTCGCCATCAAGGTGGCGGGGCTGGGCGATACTTGGTTCGAAGGGCCGCCGCCGATACATCAGGGCAAGCTGTTCGATGGTCACACCGAAGACGAGATCACCTGGATGGGTGGCGAATCGCCGATCACGGAAACCATCGGTCTCGGCGGCTTCGCCCAGGCATGCGCGCTTCCCCTGCAGGAGTACCAGGGCGGTTCCCCGGAGGTGATGATCGAACGCAACCGAGAGATGTACGCCATCACCCACGGCGAGAACGACACCTACCGGATCCCGCTGTTCGGCTTCCGCGGCACTCCGACGGGAATCGATGCCCGCAAGGTGCTGCAGACTCAGATCCTGCCCGTGATGGACGTCGGATTGGCGGGTCGCGACGGCGGCCAGATCGGCGCGGGTGTGATCCGGGCGCCGCGGGAGTGCTTCGTCGACGCGATGGCCGAACACGAACGCCGGTACGGGCCGCGATGACGGCTGCCACGACGAAAGTGCTGCCGCTGACCTTCAGCGGCGGAGCCGCCGTGGTCACCGGTGCCGCATCGGGAATCGGCGCGGCGATCGCTCGGACCCTCATGTCGGCTGGGATCCGCACCATCCGACTCGACATCCACACGCCCGACGTCGATCCTGACTTCGGCGCCGACCTGCAGGCCTGCGTGAGCGCCGACGTGCGCGACCGTGACCTGGTACAGCGGCTGGGTGCCGCAGAAGTCGCCGTCGACGACATCTCCTATCTGGTGAACTGTGCGGGAATTCTCGACAACACTGGCTTCTCCGGCGTCGACCGCGACACCTGGATGCGCTGTCTTGAGGTCAATCTCGTCGGTGCCTACAACCTGATCGATGCCCTCGGGCCTGCCCTTCGCAGCGCGGCAACGGCGGCGGTCGTGAACGTCGCCTCCATCGAGGCGTCGCGGGTCGTCGCGCTCACCGATCCCGATCCGACCCCGCAGTACGCGGCGTCGAAGGCGGGGTTGCGGATGCTGACGAAGAGCGCCGCGCGAGCATTGGCAGCCGACGGGGTTCGCGTCAACAGCGTTTCGCCCGGCTTCGTCGCGACCGCCATGGCCGCACCGCATGGCGACACCTCGACGCTGTCATCCACACTTGCTCCGCGGATCCCGGTTGGACGGTTCGCCGAAGCCGGCGAAATCGCCTCGGCCGTAGCCTTTCTGCTCAGTGATCAAGCCGGCTACATCACGGGCACGGACCTGTGCATCGACGGCGGATTCGGGCTGTCGTGAGCGCCAACGACCTCGACCGGGCCCCTGTCGGATACGAGCCGTCCCTCGGTCGCACGGCTCGCACGGGCACGTGGCAGGAGTTGGCAAAGGGCACCTTCCGCGCGGCCGTCGAACGGCTGGCCGACGGCGACCCCGACGCGGCAGCGGATCTGGTCGAGGTGGGCGTCCTCGAGGCAGAGGAATTGCGCGATGTCTACGACCGGTGGCCGAGGGCCACGGCGGACTGGATACGCGGACACGGGGTGGCCGAAGCAGACATCGCCGCCGCAGTCGACCGTCTCGGGGCACTCGTCGGAGACCAGGCAATGGTGGGGATCGAAGCTGAATGGCCGCAGTTCACCTCCGCGGTCGCGGCCGCCGCAGCGGCCTGCAGGCGGCGCGAGGCAGGGGCGACCGACGCCGTCGAGCAGGCCCGCGCGGTCTGGCAGGCCATGCATGATCGCGCCGTTGACCGGGTCTCCGGCCTGATCGACGTCGCGGTGAAGCTGGTGGGGGAGGAACACCTCGGCGCGCTGTGGGACTTCCTGATGGACGACTGGTACGAGGTACACGCGCGCCGCTATTCCCTTGAGAGCCAACCATGGTCGGTATCGGCGCACCAGTTGATGATCGCTATCGTCGACGGCTTTCACGCCCACCTCACCGGCACGGGGCGGCAAGGCGATATCGAGCTCATCGAGGAGCCCACCCGGGTGGGGTTCCGCTTCGCGCCGTGCGGTTCCGGCGGTCGATCACTGGATGCGCGCATCAGCGACGGCGCACCGCGGGCGGGCGCACCCTACGGCTTCGCTGTCACCACCGAGCCGCACGACTGGGCCTGGAACACCGTGGGAATCTGCTCGTACTGCGTGCACTGCTGCCAACTCAACGAAGTCATGCCGATCGACCGGCTGGGGTTTCCCACCCGCGTCATCGACGCGCCGACATGGACGCCGGATGCGGCGCAGACTTCCTGTACCTGGTGGGTGTACCGCGACCCGGCGGATATCCCCGACGACGTCTACCGCAGGGTCGGGCGCGATCCCGCCAGCCGTCCAGCAAGAGGCACTGCGAAAGGAGCGGGCGATGCCTGACGCCGTTGCAATGACGCAACTCGAGGTGCCCGACTACGACCTCGGTATCCGCGGCAAGCTGGTGCGCACCAGCAAGACTCACGGCTCGACCAGCCTGGCGATGTGCACCATCCTCTACGGGCTGTCAGTCACCGACGAGGTCACCGACACCCAGTTCAGCAGCGCCGAAAACGGCTATCCCGACGCTCGACTCGTCCCGGACGAGGGCACCCGCGTCGAGTTGAGCTGGCGTCCCGGCACCGATGCCGTCATCGCCGACCTGTTCGATACCGACGGCAAACCCGTCGAGATGTCGCCGCGGTACGCGCTGCAACGGGTACTCGACGGCTACGCCGACCTTGATCTGCAGCCCGTGCTCGGCTTCGAGTACGAACTGTGGTTGTTCCACGACAGCCCCGGCCAGACGGGAGGCGACCGCCGCCCGTTCGGAACCACCGAGAACGCCTACAGCGTTTCACGTTCTGCCCAAGTACACACGCTGACAACGGACTTCATCAATCGCATGGAGTCTGTCGGCATCACCGTGGAGATGTTCCACTCTGAACTGGGGCCCGGGTTCTTCGAGTTCACCCTCGCGCCCGCACCCGCGATGAAGGCCACCGATAACGCCGTGCGTGCGCGCCAGTACCTGCGCGACCTGTGTGCCGAACAGGGCCTGCACGCCAGCTTCATGGCCAAGCCGTTCGCCGACAGGTCCGGTGCGGGGGGACACGTGCACTCGAGCCTGAGCCGCGCAGGCACCAACATCTTTTCCGAGCGGCCGGGACAGCTGTCCCCGGAAGGCGCGCACTACCTGGCGGGACTGCTCGTCGGGATGGCCGACACCACAGCCATGCTCAATCCGTACGTCAATTCCTACAAGCGCATCGACCCCGAGATGTTCACCCCCGCCGCCGCGTCATGGGGTAACGACGACCGCAGCACCGCCTGCAGAACCATCCTCGAGGACCTTCCCGGCGCGCGTGTGGAACACCGCCGCCCCGGCGCGGATGCCAGCCCGTATCTGGTGTCCGCCGCGCTCCTCGCAGCCGGATTGCACGGGCTGCGCGAACAGGTCGCGCTGTCGGCGCCTCGCGAGCACGTGGGTAGCGTGCCTGCCGATTTGCACGGCGCTGTAACGGCTTTCGAAGAGTCGACATGGCTACCCGAACTGCTCGGAAAGCCGTTCTGCGCGTCGTACGCCGCGACCCGTCGTGCCGAGGCCAAGCGCTTCGACCAGTGGCTGCGCCAAACGATCACCAGCTGGGAACTCACCCGTCACCTGGAGCACCAATGAGCACAGCATCGGACCGCCTGACCATCGATCAATTCGACGAATTGGTCGACGCAGGACAGCTCAACACAGTCGTCTGCGCCACCCCTGACCCCTACGGCAGGCTCGTCGGCAAGCGGCTCACCATCCCTGCGTTCCGCTCGCTGGGGCTTTCGGGCAGCGGAATCAACGCCAGCAGTTTTGTTTTCGCGGTCGACCTGGAAATGAACCCTCTCGACCTCCCGGTCTCGAATGCGGCAAACGGGTGGGCCGACATCCGGTTGGTGCCGGATCTGGCGACGCTTCGCCGGGTGCCGTGGGAGCCGCACGTCGCACTGGTGATCTGCGACGCCTACGAATACGATTCCGACGCGCTGCTTTCGGTTGCGCCGCGCAGCATCCTGCGCCACCAGATCGACCGTGCCGCTGCCCACGGCCTGCGGTTCAAGTTCGCTTCCGAGCTGGAGTTCTTCCTTGCGGCCACCCCGCCGCGCGAGGCATGGGACCTCGGTTACCAGAACCTGAAGATGCTGTCGGACTACCGCTCCGACTACCAGATGGTCCAAGCCGGCAGGGACGACTGGTTCATCGAGCGCATTCGCAACCAGATGCCGGAGTTCGGGGTACCGATCGAGTCGTCCAAACCCGAATGGGGCCTTGGCCAACAGGAAGTCACCCTCGACTACTGCGACACCCTGGAAATGGCCGATCGCCACGTGCTGTTCAAGTACGGCGTCAAACAGCTCGCCAACGCAGCCGACCTCACCGTGACGTTCATGGCCAAACCCAAGGTCGACGAGGTGGGGTCGTCGTGTCATCTGCACGTGAGCATGTGGTCGGCCGACGAGGACACCAGCCTGTGCTGGGCACAGGGGGCCGACGGCGGTATGTCGGAGAAGTTCGGCTCGTTCGTCGCAGGGCAACTCGGCCACGCCGCCGACATCACCATGATGTTTGCGCCGACGATCAACTCCTACAAGCGGTTCCAGCCCGACCAGTTCGCGGGTACGGCTCTGGCGCTGGGTGACGACAATCGCTCCTGTGCGTTCCGGCTTGTCGGCCGCGGACCGGCCTACCGCGTCGAGAACCGGATCCCCGGTGCGGACGTCAACCCGTACTACGCCTACTCGGCCACCATCGCAGCGGGCCTCGACGGCATCGACCGGGAACTGCCTGCACCCGAGATCTTCGCCGGCAACGCCTGGACGGGCGACGACATCAGCTGCGTGCCGACCTCGATGCACGAAGCGCTTCGCCGCTTCGAAGAAGCCAAAATGCTGCGCGCGGCGTTCGGCGACGAGGTCTTCGGCCACCTACTGGGCTCGGCGCAAGCCGAACTCGTCGCCTTCGACTCGCACTCCGTCACCGACTGGGAAACCCGCCGCTACTACGAACGCGTCTGACCGCGCCACGCCACCAACTGCAGAGGAGCCTGTATGCCCATCGATCCGATCGCACAGAAGATGCTCGACGACGCCAAGAAGTCGGGACGTCCCAACGCGCATCTGCTGCCCGTCGCGACAGCACGCGAGAACTTCGAGAACACCTTCGCCGAGTTGGAGAAACCGCCGGTGCACCGCGTCATCGACATCTCCATCCCCACTCGCGACGGCGGGACCATCCCAGGACGGCTGTATCTACCCGCAGAAGAGAGCGCGGTACTGCCGTTGACGGTGTACTTCCACGGCGGCGGTTTCCTGTTGGGCAGCGTCGATTCCCACGATGTCACCACCCGGCTGCTGGCCAATGCATCTGGCAGCGCAGTGCTTTCGGTCGGCTACCGCCGCGGACCCGATTTCCGCTTCCCGACTGCGGTCAACGATGCGATCGACGCGCTCCTCTGGGCGGCCGACCCTTCTTCCGGGCTCGACATCGACCACAGCAATATCGCCGTCGCGGGCGACAGCGCGGGCGGCAACCTGGCCGGTGCGGCCGCGTTGTACGCGCGCGACGCAGGCGGGCCCGTTTTGCGCCATCAGCTGCTGGTCTATCCCGTCACCACGACCGATCTCGAGCGCGGGATGAATCCCGAATACGACGGCGTCATGCTCGAACGCGACGAATTGCAGTGGCACCAGGACAATTACCTGGCGAGCCCCGCTGACATGAGCGACCCGCGCGTCAACATCCTCGATGCCGACCTGACCGGTCTGCCGGAGGCCACCGTCGTCCTCGCCGAATGCGATCCGATCCGTCCGCAGGGGGAGCGCTACGTGGCCGCCCTCGAGGCGGCAGGAGTGCCGGTGCGCAGCCACCTCACCGCTGGGATGGTTCACGGCTTCTTCGGACTCGACGAGGTGTTCCCGTCGGCGACCGGTGCGATGACGTTCGCAGGCGAGCGACTGGCTCAAGCCCTTGGTGCGGTTCACCGGTGACCCGCACCGCGCTGGTAACTGGCGCAGGCGGCGGCATCGGGCTGTCCGCCGCGACCAGGCTGGCGTCCGACGGGGTTGCGGTGCTCGCGACCGACGTCAAACCCCGCCCGGCTGCGCTGCCCGCAGACGTCCGATACGTGGCCTTCGATCTTCTCGGCGATGACCCGGCGGACTTGCTTGCTGGTTTCGACGGTGCGTCGCTGGACTACTTGGTCAACGCCGCAGGCGTTGCGCTCTTCGACCGTGACGGGTCGGTCCTCGACACTGATGAAGCCGTCTGGGACACCACACTCGGAGTGAACCTGCACGCCCTGCGGCACCTCACCGTGGCCGCTGTGCCGATGCTTCGCCGTGGGGCGGGCAAGAGCATCGTCAATATCGCAAGCACTGCGGGCGTGCGCGGAATGGACTCGCCGCTGGACGCCTATCAGGTCAGCAAGGCCGCGGTCGTCTCCCTCAGCAGAACCCTTGCGCTGCAACTGGGTCCGGAAGGTATCCGCGTCAACACCGTATGCCCTGGCGCGATTCTGACGCCGATGATCGAGCCTCTCTACGAGGAGGATCCCTCCAGGCGAGCCAATATGGAGCAGCGCACGCCGCTGCGCAGGCTCGGCCTACCTGACGACATCGCCAATGCCGTTGCGTTCCTGCTCTCCGAGCAAGCGTCTTTCATCACCGCTACCGATCTGATCGTCGACGGCGGCTGGACCGCCCAAATCAAATAGTCACGGCACCTGGAGGGGGATTGGTATTGACAACACCATAATTGGTCTAAATACTGAACCTATAGATATTTAGGAGGAGACAACCGATGGACGCACACGCTCGCCGGCCGCCCCGCGTGGCGATCATCGGTGCCGGCTTCAGCGGCATCGCCGCGGCGGTTGCGCTCCGGCGAAAGGGCATCGAGGACTTCGTCATCTTCGAAAAGGCGTCAGCACTCGGCGGAACGTGGTGGCACAACCGCTATCCCGGGGCGGAGGTGGACCTCGAATCGCACATCTACTCGTTCTCCTTCGAACGCCACGACTGGACTCGCACCCACGCCGACTGGCGCGAGTTGCTCGGCTATCTCGAAGGCGTCGCCGAAAAGTGGGACCTGCCGCGCCGCATCCAGTTCAACGAAGCCGTCCAGGACGTGTCGTGGTCGGATAACCAGCACACCTATACGGTGACCACGAATTCCGGAATCGACCACGGCGCATTCACGGCGGTCATCAGTGCGGTCGGCTTCCTCAACATCCCGGTGCTTCCGCCCTTCGCCCGCGAAGACCACGACTTCGAAGGCGCCATCTGCCACACGTCGCGGTGGATCGATGGGCTAGACATGACCGGAAAGTCGGTGGCGGTGCTCGGCACCGGATCGTCTGCGGTACAGGTGGTCTCGGAAGCGGCGAAGATCGCCTCCGACGTCACTATCTTCCAGCTCGAACCAAACTGGATCGTGCCGAAGGACAGTCGCGACTTCACCGCCGCCGAACGCAGGCGCAATCGCAACCCGCTCGCGTATGCGTGGCGGCGGTACCGACTGTTCGTCGACTACGACCGTCGCCAGATCCGCTCGGGCCACGCACGCACCGACGGTCGGGACAACAAGCGGCGCCGTGCGTTGGCACTGGGCTTTCTGCGCCGCGAACTGGAATCCCGGCCCGATCTCGTCGAGTTGGTGACGCCGAAGTTCGCGTTCGAGGCCCGCAGGACGGTGCTGAGCGACACCTATTACGCAGCTCTGTGCAAGCCGGGTGTGACGCTGGTGCCGCACGGGGTGAAGGGACTGACCCGCACCGGCGCGGTTGACGCCAACGGCGACGAGCACAACTTCGACATCATCGTGATGGCAACAGGTTTCGACGCCGCCAACTACTTGGGCAACTACCAGGTGCACGGGCAGGGCGGCGCTGAACTGCACGGTGCGTGGAACGGCGAGCCCGAGGCGTTCCTCGGCATGATGGTGCCCGGCTTCCCGAACTTCTTCATCATGTACGGGCCCAATACAAACGCGGCCCCGCTTGTGCATTTCTATGAGGCCCAGGCCGGCTTCGCAGCAGGCCTGATATCTCGGGCGGCCAAGACCGGGAAGACGGTCATCGACGTGCGCCGCTCGGCGTTCGTCATCTACAACGACTGGCTTCAGGCGCAACTCGGCAAGACGGTGTGGAAGACCACCAACAGTTACTTCAGGGCAGGCACAGGGAAGATCGTGTCGCAGTGGCCCCTTGGGGCATCGCCCTACATCGTGTTGACCAAGCTGTTGCGCCGCATCGCTGTCCGACTGACGTGAGGATGGATGCAGTGCCGACCAAGCCCGTCATCGCGGTCACGATCAGCGGCCAAGAACTACGGCGATTCGTTCACTGGCAGAACATATTCGACGGTCTGCAACAACTCGGTGCGATTGTGCTGGCCGTCGAGTGCGGCAGCGTGCCGCAGCACATGTCGTCGATCCTGGCGCATGTCGATGGGCTTGTGATCAGTGGCGGCGGCGACGTCGACCCCACTCTGTACGGCGCAGACCGGCGCGATCCCCTGGTGAAGGTCGTCAACACGGTAAGGGCGGGAAACGAGATCACGGCATTCGAGTCAGCCTGGCGGCGAGGCATTCCGACGATGGCGTTCTGCCGAGGAGCACAACTGGTCAACGCCGCACGCGGCGGGACCCTCTACCTCGACCTCGACCGAGATCACCCGTCGAACGTCGACCACCGACGCACCGAGGAGGAGTTGATCGACGTCAGCCACCGCGTCGATGTCGTTCCTGGCAGTCGGATTGCCGGGTGGCTTGGCCAGCACGGGCCGATTTCGGTGAACAGCCAGCACCATCAGGGTATTCGTGAGCTTGCGCCAGGGTTCGTCGCCACTGCCATCGCCGATGACGGACTGATCGAAGCGTATGAAGCGACCGATCAGGCCGTGACGAGCGTGCAGTGGCACCCCGAGGTGAACTGGCAGCATGACGAACTCGCGAAGCGACTGCTGCGCGGATTCATCGAGTCATGCCGCCCAGCCGCAATCGGCGGCCTTTCCGCGGAGCTGGCCGTCCCCGATCTTCGCTAGAGCGTCAAGCTCACACCGGTGTCGGTGTGCGCGGCGACGGCCACGGCGATGGCAAAGGCCGCTCGCGCACCCGCATCGGCCACCAGAACCACTTACCCATCAGCGCCGCGATGGACGGCATCATGAACGACCGGATCACCAGGGTGTCGAACAGCAGGCCAAGGCCGATCGTGGTGCCCACCTGCCCGATCACCGTCAGTTCGCTGACCGACATCGAGATCATCGTGAACGCGAACACCAGGCCGGCCGACGTCACCACCGATCCGGTGCCGCCCATCGCCCGGATGATGCCGGTGCGGAGCCCGGCGTGTATCTCCTCTTTGAAGCGTGACACCAAGAGCAGGTTGTAGTCCGCGCCGACCGCCAACAGGATGATGACCGACATCGCCAGCACCATCCAGTGCAGTTCGATGCCGAGCAGGTGCTGCCAGATCAGCACGGACAGGCCGAACGAGGCGCCGAGCGAAAGCACCACCGTGCCGACGATCACCGCCGACGCCACGATGGCGCGCGTGATGATCAGCATGATGATGAAGATCAGCGCCAGTGCGGCGACGGCGGCGATGACCAGGTCGTAGGTGTTGCCGTCGGCAAGGTCCTTGTACGTGGCGGCGGTGCCGCCCAGATACACGGTCGACCCCTCCAGCGGCGTGCCCTTGATGGCTTCCTTGGCGGCCTTCTTGATCGAGTCGATCCTCGCGATGCCCTCCGGCGACAGGGGATCGCCGTCGTGGCTGATGATGAAGCGCACGGCGTGGCCGTCGGGCGAAAGGAACTGTTCCATCCCGCGTTTGAAGTCGGGGTTGTCGAACACTTCCGGCGGTAGGTAGAACGAGTCGTCGTTCATCGACGAGTCGAATGCCTCGCCCATGGCCGACGAGTTGTCCTGCATCGCCGCCATCTGATCCTGCATGCCCTTCTGCGAGGCATACATCGTCAGCATCATCGTCTTCATCGTCTTCATGGTCTCGATCATTTCGGGCATCATCGCGACCATTTGCGGCATAAGGGAATCGAGCCGTTCCATCTCAGGAATCAGCTGCTGGATGTCGTCGGTCATCACGTCCACACCGTCGAGCGCATCGAACAACGACCGGATCGTGTGGCATACCGGGATGTTGAAGCACTTCGGTTCCCAGTAGAAGTAGTTGCGGATCGGCCGGAAGAAGTCGTCGAAATCGGCGATATGGTCCCGCAATTCGGCCACATCGACGGTCATGTCCTTCATCTTCGTCACCATGCTGTGCGTGGTGTCGGCCATCTCCGCGGTGAGGTTGGACATCCGCGTCATGGTGTCGATGGTGTCCTGCATCGAGTCGGCCTGCACCAGCATGTCGGCCATCCGGTCCTGCATGTACTTCTGGTTCAGCTGCTGCGTGGTGCCCTGCATGCTGATCTGGAACGGAATCGAGGTGTGCTCGATCGGTTTACCGTCCGGCCGGGTGATCGCCTGCACCCGGGAGATGCCTTCGACGCGGAAGATGGACTTGGCGATCTTGTCGATCACCAGGAAGTCGGACGAATTCCGCAGGTCGTGGTCGCTTTCGACCATGAGCAGCTCGGGGTTCATCCGGGCAGGGGAGAAGTGGCGGTCGGCGGCCGCGTAACCCTCGTTGGCCGGCAGGTCGGTAGGCAGATAGCTGCGGTCGTTGTAGTTGGTCTTGTAGCCGGGCAGGGTCAGCAGCCCGATGAGCGACAGCGCGATCGCCGCCACCAGAATCGCGCCGGGCCACCGCACGACCATGGCGCCGACCTTGCGCCAGCCGCGGGTGCGCATCGCTCGCTTGGGTTCGAGTGTTTTCCCGAACCGGCTCGCGACAGAGATGATCGCGGGCCCGAGCGTCAAGGCGGCGATCACCGTGATGAACATGCCGATCGCCAGCGGCACACCCATCGTCTGGAAGTACGGCAGCCGGGTGAAGCTGAGACAGAAGACCGCACCCGCGATGGTCAGGCCGGAGCCGAGCACCACATGGGCGGTACCCCGAAACATGGTGTAGTAGGCCTGTTCTCGGTCCTCGCCGACCGAACGCGCTTCCTGATATCGACCTATCAGGAAGATGGCGTAGTCGGTGGCGGCGGCGATCGCCAAGGTCACAAGGAGGTTGGTGGCGAAGGTGGAGAGGCCGATGATCTCGTGATAGCCGAGGAACGACACCAGGCCGCGTGCCGCGGCCAGCTCGAGCACGACCATCACGAGCACGAGCAGCACCGTCACAATCGATCGGTAGACCAGCAGCAACATGATGATGATGACGGAGAACGTCACCGCCTCGATCATTTGCATGCTGCGGTCGCCCGCGATGTGCTGGTCGGCCGCCAGTGCCGCCGGACCGGTCACGTAGACCTTGACGCCCTCTGGCGGCGGTAGCCCGTCGACGACCTTCTGCACGGACTCGACCGACTCGTTGGCGAGCGCCTCGCCCTGGTTGCCCGCCAGCTTGACCTGGACGTATGCCGATCTGCCGTCGTTGCTCTGCGCACCGGTGGCGGTCAGCGGGTCGCCCCAGAAGTCCTGCACCGACTGCACGTGGGCGTTGTCGGCCTCCAGCTTCTTGATCATCTCGTCGTAGAAAGCGTGAGCGTCGTCGCCCAGTGACTCCCGGCCCTCGAGCACGACCATCACCGAGCTGTCGGAGTCACCCTCGTTGAAGAGCTCGCCGACCTTTTTCATCGAGATCATCGACGGCGCGTCGTTCGGGCTCATCGACACCGCGCGCATCTGGCCGACGGTCTCCAGCTGGGGAACGATCACGTTGGCGACGGCGATGATCGCGATCCAGCCGAGGATGACGGGCACCGCGAAGGTGCGGAGGAGTCGCGGAATCAGCGGCCGCGCAGCGTGTCTCGCGGGCGGGAAGGAGTCGGTGGGCGCGTCGGCCGTTGGCGCGCTCACGCGGACTTCACAAAGCAGAAGGTCTGGGCGTTCAAGCCGTCGGACGTCCTCTCGTCTTTGACTTCGTCATCGACCGTGATCCGGCAGGTGATCGAGCCGCCGTCGCCCTGGGCGACGATGTTCGGCGCGGCCGACGGTGCCGTCGTCTGCAACGTCAGGGACCACGGCAGCCCTACTGCGTCCGCCCGCTGAGGTTTGGCGTCGAGGTCGAGGTAGTTGACGTCGGCATAGGTCCCGGTGCCGAAGATCTCGTACGTGACGACCTTCGGGTCGAACGGCTCGGGGTCGTCGGCGAAATTGCGCGGCGTGACGGTGACGCCGTCGGCGCCGAAGAATGTGCGGACGCGCGAAACGGTCATGCCTGCGATGACGAGGACCACCACGATCAGCAGTGGTAACCAGGCTTTCTTGAGGAAGGTCAGTGGCGAATTGCCGCTCATCAACCCCTGTCCTTCCACCGTGAACCGCGCGTCTTGGAAAACTTATACGGTCGGCTAAGTATGAACAAGCCGTATGGCTAAGGTCACTTAGCCGAGAGGATTGTTATCTCGGCCACACGGCTAGGTTTGTGCGGGTCGGCGGGTCGAGCATGTTTAGGATCGGGACCCACAAAAAGGGGGTACGGTCGGCTGGTCCAAGGCAAAAGGGGAGCGTGTGATGGCATCGCCCCGTGGTGTGGTCCGCGATCGGGTGCTGCAAGCGGCCCTCGAGCTCTTCGCCGAGCACGGCGTCAGCGGAACCTCGCTGCAGATGATCGCCGACCGCGTCGGCGTCGCCAAGGCCTCGGTCTACTACCAGTTCCACACCAAAGAGGACATCGTGCTGACGTTGATCAGCCCGGTGTTCGACGACATCGCCCGGTTGGTCAAGATCGCAGGCGCGGTCGGTTCTGATGAGGCAAGGCGCGACGTGGCGATCAGCGGGCTGGTCGAGCTCGCCGTCCGCAACCGCAGCCTCACCACGGTGTTCTTCGGCGATCCCGCGATCGACCCATTGGTCCGGTCTCATGACGAATTCGCCGCCGCCATCGAGGGTTTCGATGCTCTGGTGGTAGGCCCTGCTCCCGACGACGCGACGCGCGTTGCGATGTCGGTCATTACTGCGGGGATCTACGGCACGGCGATCAACCCGCATCTGGTCGATGTGTCCGACGACGCGCTGCACCGGTTGCTGCTGGCCACTACGAAGCGCTTGCTGGTGGTGCTGAGCTGTGGTGATTAGTCACACGTGGGCATACCGCCCATGCGTACAGGGCGCGCGAACGTGTTGCGGTGACCGCCGTCCACGATGCACACCTGTGCGGCCTGCTGCCAGCGGGCATAGTGCGGAGCGCTTCGGTGCGCGACCCTGAACGCATCCTCGTCGGTGTACACCTCGTAAAGGTAGAAGCGCGTCGGGTTCTCGATGTCTTGGTGGACGTCGAATACCAGGCAATCCGGCTCATCGCGCAGTGACGCTTCGGCATTGACGGATATCGCCTCGGCGAATTCGTCGAGTTTGTCGGGGTGGACGTCGAGCGTGACGAACAAGGTGTACACGGATCAGATCTCGTCGAGTGAGGCGACATTGCATTCGGCGGCGAGCCGGTTGAGTTCTCGGACGGTTTTGGCGGGCAGGGTCACCGTGCCGGATGCCGCTGCGATAGCCCGGTTCTCGAGCTCCCCTGGTACGACGATCTCTTGCCCTGGTGCGGTGCGGGACTCCTTCAACGAGGTGATCAACTCGTCGATGCGTGCGGTGAACTGCGCGGGCGGCATGACTGCCGCGATATTGATGGCGATCACCAGATGGCCGCACCCGCTGCGTTGGTCCGGCACGTAGGGTCCCACAACACCGGTCCCGAACGCGCTGCCGGTCAGCACTCCGGACAGCACGTCCATCATGAACGAGACGGCGTAGCCCTTGTGGCGGGCCATCGGCAGAATCAGACCGTTTAGCGCGGCCTGCGGGTCGTTGGTGGGGACACCCGAGGCGTCGATCGCCCAGCCGTCCGGCAATCGCTCGCCGCGTTCCTTTGCCGCATAGACCTTTCCGCGCGCCACGCCTGTGTTGGCGATGTCGAGTACGACGGCACCGTGCCGACCACCGGGCACGGCGATCGACCACGGGTTGGCGCCGATCATCTTCTCCGCACCTCCCCATGGCGCCATGGCGGGACTTCCGTTCGTGGTGAGGATCCCGACGCAGTTCATCTCGGCCAGCTGACGGGTCCAGTACGCGGCGGTGCCGAAGTGGTTGCTGTTCCGGACCGCGACGACTCCGACGCCGTGAGTGGTTGCCGCCCCGCCCGCCACTGTCACCGCGCGATGTGTGACGACCTGCCCGATGCCGTCGTGCCCGTCGAGCACCGTCACCGACCCGAAGGACGAAACGGTCTCCGTCTCGGTCACCGGCCGCATCACCCCGGACTGTAGGCGCGCGACATACCAGGGCAGGCGCAGCATTCCGTGTGAGGGATGGCCCCACATATCCGATGTGACAAGCGATTCGGCGACCAACCGCGCATCGTCATCGGGCACGTCGTTTGCGCGCATGATGTTCACCCCGTGGGCCACCACCGTGTCGGCGGGAAAGCGCCGTCCGTCGGTGGTCCGGCGGGCATCTGACGTGGAGATCATCGGTACAGTCCGCTCAGTCGTTGGACTTCGTCGTCGGTTACGGGATTCACCGGGCTGCCGCGCAGCAGCAGGAACAGCTTGGCCGTCTCCTCGATCTCTTCGAGCGCTTCTGCTGCGCTCGCCAGATCATCGCCCGCGACGATCGGCCCGTGGTTGGCCAGCAGCAGGGCGTGGTGTCTCTCGGCAGCGGATTGCGCTACCGCGCCAAGGGTTTCGTCTCCCGGCGCGTGATAGGGCAGCAGCGGGAGCGCGCCGACCCGCATGGCGTAGTACGCCGTCAGGACCGGGAGTGCATTGGTGGGATCGACATCGCGGAGACACGACACTGCGGCGGAGTACGTGCTGTGGGTGTGCACGACCGCGCGGGCATGGGGCCGGGCACGATAGAACGCAAGATGAAGGAACGCCTCTTTCGTCGGGAGCGGGCCAACGATGTGTCTTCCGGTGGGGTCGAGTCTGGATAGCGAGTCGATGCGCAGCCGCTCGAGGCTGACGCCGGTCGGCGTCATGATGACGGTCCCGTCATCGTCGAGCGCGCTGAGGTTTCCCGTTCGTCCGAAGGTCAGCCCGCGGCGGAAGAACGACGCACCCAGTTCCACGATGTCGGCGGCGACGCTCATGAGAGCGTCTCGCTTGTCGCCGCCCGGACGAGCAGGTCGGGCTTGCCGAAGTTGCCCGACTTCAGCAGCAGCGAGATGCGGTGGTCGGGGGTGCTGCACCATGGCACACCGCGGTCGGCTTCGGCGTCGATCACAACGGATTTCACGCGGAGTGCGTCGACAACCGCGCCGGAGGTTTCGCCGCCCGCCACCACGACGCGGCGGGCCCCTGCCTCGGTGGCCGCCTTGGCGAGCGCGCCCATGGTGGCCTCGAGCTGATCGGCGACGTCCGGGGCGGCCGGTCCGCGGTCCTCGGCGGGCGCCGAAGAATAGATCATCACCGGTTCGTCGCCGAGGTGCTCGCGCAGCCACGCCAACGCCGGATCGAACAGCTCGCCGGGCGTGGTGACCGTGCGGGGATCCAACCGGAATGACGCGAACCGCTCCCGCGCATGAGCGACCTGGCCGAGGGTTGCCTTCGAGCAGCTGCCCGCAAGTATCACCGTGGCGCCGTACGGTGCGGGAACCGGTGCACTGCTGGAGGTGTCGCGGTTGTTAGCGTGAACGACCCTGCCGAGCGCGCCTGCCAATCCTGCTGCTCCGGTGATGACCGTCATTCCCTGGACGGCGCGAGCAATGATCGTGAGATCGTCATCGTCGATGGCGTCCACAACGATATGACGGGCACCGTCGCCTGCCGCCTTGCGAAGCTCGCCCTCTACAGCACGCTGCCCGTTGCGAATCTGTTGCCAGTTGACCAGTCTCACCGGATGCGGTGTCTGGGCGGCCATCAGCCGAGGCAGATAGGAGTCGGTCATCGGCGTCAACGGGTGATTGCGCATCGACGATTCCGACAACAGCTGGTCGGCCACGAACAGATGACCCTGGTACACCGTGCGCCCGTGCTCAGGAGTCGCGGGACATACCACGGTCAGCGATGCGCCCGCGGCGTCCAGTAGTGCATCGGTGACCGGGCCGATGTTTCCAGCGGCGGTCGAATCGAAGGTGGAGCAGTACTTGAAGTAGATGGTGCGGACCGCCGCCTCGGACACCAGCCAATCGCGGGCGGCCAGCGACGATTTCACCGCAGCGGCTGCGTCGAGCGCCCGACTCTTCAGCGCCACCACTATTGCGTCGCAGTCATCGATCGCTGCGTCTTCGTCGGGCGGTCCGAAGAACAGGACTGTCCGTAGGCCTTGCCTGCGGAATGCTGCCGCGACATCGGTGCCGCCCGTGTAGTCGTCGGCGATGCAGCCGATCGTCGCCCCGCTCACGATCGTCCGAGGCGGCGTGCGATCGCACGCGCGGCGGCCTGGGTGGGCGCGGCCACCGGGAGTCCGAGTTTGGCGGCGAGTTCGTCTGCCGCAGGGCTCAGTGAGTATTGCGCGATAGCGACGATGTCGAACGGGCCGTCGGTCTGTTCCAGCCCGGCGGACAGCGCGTTTACGAGCGCGGGGATGTCAGCGCGGGCAGCGGCCTCCGCAGCGCCGTCGCAGAACACCGGAACCACCTCTGCGGCCGGCGTGACGCCTTCCAGCGCTGCACTGAGCCGCGCGGTGGTGTCGGCGGCTGCGCCCTGCAGTGAGGCCACCACTGCGACGCGGCGTGGTGCGGCGGCCACGATATCGGCCATCATGTCGGTATCGGAAGCGAAAACCGGTGCAGTGTAGAGCTTCTCGGCGATCTCGCGGACGTCGCCGTACATCGAGCATGCGATCACCACGGCATCGGCACCACCGTCGACTCCGTGGCGGACCAGGCTGAGCATGCGGTCGCGCAGCGGCGGCGTCAGCACCCCGCCAACCGCATCGGCGTCCGAGCCGAGCCGGTCGTCGATGATGTTCCACATCTGGGCGCCAGGTACTGCTGCTGCCAAGGCGGCTCGCAGCGGGGCGATCGACGCGGAACTGGCATGCACGGCCGCGATAACGGGCTTGTAGCTCACGACGGTGCTACTCTCCCGCGGCCTCGTGGCCGAGGCGCCAAACCGCGGCGGCCCCAAGGCTGGTGTCGATGTGGGCGCGCATCACGTTGGCTGCCGCCTCGCTGTCGCCTGCGGCGATGTAGTCCACCAACAGCTCGTGTTCATTCGCCTTCTGGTCGCGCGCGGCCTGGCTCCGTTCGGTCTGCAACGCGAGGCGCCGGTACCGGTCGGCCTTGTCCCACAGCCCTTCCAGCGACTCGATCAGCAGATCGTTGTGGCTGGCGCGATAGACGGCGGCGTGGAAGTTGCGGTGCGCGACGAGCTGTTCGATGACCGGAGGCGTTGGGAGCGGTTCGACACCGGCGAGCGTGGCGCGGATTGCCTGAATATCAGTGTTGGTCCGCCGTTGCGCGGCCAGGCCTGCAGCGAGTGGATCCAGCGACTTGCGCAGCTCGAGTAAATCCCTGGCCTCCTCGGCGCGAAGAGGGGCAATCCGTGCATCGCGGTGCGCGTCGAGCTCCACCAGCCCTTCGCTCTTGAGGCGCCTCAGCGCCTCGCGTAGCGGGGTGGTGCTGATTCCGATCTGGCCCGCGAGCTCGCGCTGCTGAATGACGGCTCCGGGTTGGAGTTGGCCCGACAGGATCCGGTCGCGCACCTGTCGGTACGCGAAGTCGCTCTTGGTTTCGAACAGTTCAGCGGGCTGCGACATCGGCCACCTCTCTTCCAGACTCGTTATAACGTACAGCAAGATTCCAGGTTAACGCTAGTCTTTCGCCTGTGGTGTCGCCGCTTGAACCAAGCAAATTGCGCTCTATAAGTACTGTTCAAAGCGATGAGTGGTTTCCGAATCGAGACAGACGCTTGACGTTGTAGGTTATAACCTCCTACCGTGAGCGGGCACACAAGAGGTCGACTCTCCAGTTGTGGACCTCACCTTCAAGGAGGAAGAGCATGAAGTCAGTCCCCCGGAACACCTCAGGGAGCGGGCGTCGCATGATCCGCTTCGCAGCGGTGTTCGGCGTGGCCATTTCCATGGCACTCACCGCGTGCGGATCCGGTGAGTCCACGGATCCAGGCGCCAACAACGTCGTGAAGACCGGCGAGGCGCCCGACTACTACCCCGCGGAGTACAAGGACCTCATCGAAGCGTCCAAGAACGAGGGCGGGACGTTGACGATCTACTCCAACACCGACCAGGAGAACTGGGACCCGATCTTCCGGGACTTCAAGAAGAAGTACCCGTGGGTCGGCGAGATCCCAGCCAACAACCTGGACAGCGACGAGGTCTTCCAGCGGGTGCTCAGCGAGCAGGCCACTGCCGGATCGCCTGCCGACATCGTCGTCTCCAATGCCGCTCAGGCGTGGGCCGACTTCGGCGAGAGGCCGGGAACCCTGATGGCATACAGCTCGCCGGAGGTGGCCAAGCTCCCGAAGCAGGCGACGCTGATGCCGAACGTCTACTCGATGTCGATGGACCCGATCTCCATCATCTACAACACCTCGTTGATGACAGAGAAGCCGACAGGTCTCAAGAGCCTGGCCGACATCGTCGCCAAGGATCCCGGCAAGTATCAGGGCAAGATCACCACGCGTGATGTCAACGGCGCGTTCGGATTCACCATCTCGCATGCGTTCACCAGTGCGCGACCCGACTCCTGTTCCACGCTCGACAAGGTTCTTCCGATGGCGAAGGCCGAGACCTCGTCCGGTACGCAGCTGGAGAAGATCACCTCCGGTGAATACCTGGCCGGCCTGTTCATCAGCGCCGCGCCGGCCTATCCGAAGGTCGACGACAGCGGTGGCCTTCTTGGCCTGTCCTTCTACGACGACGGAACCGTCGTGCTGCCCCGCGGCATCGGAATCCCTGCCAAGGCACCGCATCCCGCCACCGCCAAACTCTTCGTCGACTTCGTTCTCTCGGAGGAGGGCCAACGCGCCGTCGCCGAGGGTGGACTGACTTCGTACCGTGATGGAATCGAAGCGACCGACGGCAGGCACACCTATCACGAACTGGTCCAAGCCGTCGGCGAAGAGAACGTCATCGACGTGGCCTACACGAAGGTTCCAGAGGACAAGGTGAAGGAGTTCACCGACCGCTGGGACGGCTTGCTCGGCCGCTAGGTCGACAAAGGATACGAAGGACAGTATTGCGATGACGACGACGACGTCTCCGCCGCCGGCCGTCCGAGATTCGGTATCGGGGGGCCACCCGGCCCCCCGATACCGCAAATTCCTCGGCATGGGACGAGGGCTGTGGCTGCAGTACGCAGTCCTGATTTTTCTCGCGGTTTTGGTCTTGGCACCCGTCGTGCCCACCCTGTACCAGTCATTCCTCGACAGGCCGCTGTACGAGGCGGGCGGGGTGCTCAGCCTCGACAACTATGTGCGCCTGTTCACCGAAGCGGGCTTCGGCAAGGTCGCGCTCAACACGATTTATTTCGCCGGTCTGACAACGATTCTGACGCTGGTGCTCGCAGTACCCATGGCGATCGCGGTGGTGCGGACCAAGCTTCCGGGCGGCAGGGCTCTCGGGGCGGCCATGCAGTGGCCGTTCTTCATCTCCTCGCTCATCCTCGGTTTCGGCTGGATCATGATGTACGGCCCGTCGGGGTTCGTCAGCATCAAGGTTCAGGAGGTGCTTGGCACCTTGCCCTGGAATCTTTACTCGATTCCTGGCATGGCGCTGACAGAGGCCGTCGCGCTCGCACCGATCGCGTACACGTTCTGCGGCAACGCATTGCGACAGAGCGACGCAGCCCTGGAGTCCGCCGCCCAGGTGTGTGGCGCGGGTCCGCTGCGCATCATCTTCCAGGTCATCCTGCCGATGCTGCGGCCGCCGATCGTCTACAGCTCCATCCTGGTCATTTCCATGTCCGTCGAAACGCTGAGTGTCCCCCTGCTGTGCGGGCAGCCGGTGAACATTCAGGTGTTCTCGACCTTCCTGTTCAAGAACGGCCTGCAGTCCATCAACCCCGACTACGGCGTTCTCGGGGCCGCCTCGGCGATCATCCTGGTCGTCACCATCGGCCTGGTCGCGCTGCAGGCGAAGCTGCTCAAAGACGCCCAACGCTTCGTTTCCGTACGCGGCAAGGCGACCCGGCCACGTCTCCTCGAACTCGGTTGGCTCAAGTGGATCACCCTGTGCGCCATCATCTTCTATGTCGTGATGGGTGCGTTGGTGCCCATCGTTGGCCTGGTCATGCGATCGTTCACGTTGATATTTACTCCGCTGCAGTCGCCGCTGAAGACGCTGACCATGAACAACTACGACCGAGTGTTCACCTACGCGGCTTATGTGCAATCGATCAAGAACAGCGTGATCGTCGCAGCGCTCGGCGCGGTACTCGTCAGTTTGATCGCCCTGATGGCCGTCATGGTCGCCAGGCGGTCGAATTTCCGGTTCCGCCGCGCCGTGGAGTACTTGGCGCTGGCACCGCAGGCGATGCCGGGAATCATCGTGGGCATCGGCTTCTTCTGGGCCTTCGCGTTTGCGCCTTTCGGCACCGGCGCGTTGGTGCAGGGGACCCTGTGGGCGCTTATTATCGGCTTTGGTTTACGCGCTCTGCCAAGCGGTTTCGGCTCCCTGGCGCCCTCGCTGATGCAGATCGGTCAGGAACTCGACAATGCCGCACGGGTGGCGGGTGCAGACTGGTTGAAGACGTTCTTCCGGATCCTCGTGCGTCTGCTCACCCCGGCCTTCGCCGGCGCGCTGATCCTCACCTTCGTGACGATGCTCAAGGAGTATTCGCCCGCGGTGTTCCTCGGCTCCGCGAAGACCAACATCATCGGCACCACGATGCTCGAGCTGTGGGTGCAGGGGAACACCGGCTCGGTCGCCGCGCTTGCCACCATTCAAATCGCCATCACCGCGGCCTTCGTGGCGCTTGCGGGCCTGTTACTCATGAGAGGACGTAAGAACGATGCCTGACGTCAAGGTAGGCCATCTCAACAAAGAATTCGGAACCAATACGGTTCTCGACGACGTCGACTTCACCATCCGGGACGGCGAGTTCTTCACCCTGCTCGGCCCGAGTGGCTGTGGGAAGTCCACCACGCTGAATTGCATTGCGGGTCTGGAACAGCCGACCAGTGGCCAGATCGCCGTTGGGGAGACCACCTTCGTCGATACTTCGCGGAAGGTGTTCGTCCCGCCCGAGGGTCGAAACCTAGGTATGGTCTTCCAGTCGTATGCGCTGTGGCCGCACAAGTCGATCGCCGACAACCTCGCGATGCCGCTGCAGATCCGCAAGATAGGTAGGGGCGAACAGCGCCGCCTCATCGACGACGCGCTGGAAAAGGTGGGCCTGGCGCATCTGCGCGACCGCTACCCGCATCAGCTGTCGGGCGGCCAGCAGCAGCGCGTCGCGCTCGCCCGCGCGTTGGTCTACTCGCCCACGGTTCTGTTGCTCGATGAGCCGCTGTCCAACCTGGACGCGAAGCTACGCGAGCAGGCCCGGGCCTGGCTGAAGCGGCTGCAGGAGGAACTGGGCATCACCACGGTCTACGTGACCCATGACCAGGACGAGGCGCTGGCGCTGTCGGACCGCATTGCGGTGATGTCGAGTGGTCGCATGCTTCAGGTGGGGACGCCGACCGAGATCTACGAGTCTCCGGCGACGGCCGAGGTCGCCGCGTTCATCGGCCGATGCAATTTCCTGGAGGCAACGGTCGAAGAGTCGAAAAGCGCGGGTGTGGTTGTGAAGCTGGCGGCCAACGGGCAATCGCTGCGCCTGGACACGGACCAGAAAACGCCAGCGGGCCAAACGATAACGGTCGCCATCCGGCCCGAGAAGCTGCGCCTGTGCCCGCCGGACACTGTGGTCCCGCCCGGTGTCAACACCCTCGACACCGAAGTGCTCACGGTGTCCTACCTCGGATCGCGGTTCGAGTACGACGTCAAGCTGGGCGACAAGGTCGTGCAGGTCGTATGCGATCGCGGTGGGCTAACAGGTCCGGTCCGGCTGAGCGTCGAACCAGATGCCTGCCTCCTGTACCGCGAAGCCGACGTCCTTTCGGACGAGGCCCAAGAATTGCTGACCGTCGCAACCTGACCACGAAGAAGGAAGCCCAGTGACAACCACTGCTACCCGCAGCTACACCCTCGGCCTGCTACTCGGTGACGGCATCGGTCCCGAGATCGTTCCCGCAGCCGTACTCATCGCTGAGGCCGCTGTCGAGGCCGGTGGCGCCGCGCCGATTCAGTGGCGTGAGCTCCCCATCGGCTTCAAGGCGATCGAGGAAATCAACGAGGCGACGCCGAAGAGCACGCTTGCGGCGCTCGCCGAAACCGACGGCTGGTTGCTCGGCCCGCACGACAGCGCGGCGTACCCGGAGCCGTTCCGCTCTGAGCTGAACCCGAGCGGCACGATCCGCAAGCATTTCGACCTGTACGCAAACGTCCGTCCCGCCAAGGCTTTTCCGGGCAGCAGCGCGGTAGTGAAGAATACCGACCTGGTCATCATGCGGGAGAACACCGAAGGGTTTTACGCCGACCGCAGCACCTATCGCGGAACCGGCGAGTTCATGCCAACGCCCGACATTGCCATCGCCCTTGGCATCATCACTCGAAAGGCTTGTGAGCGGATCGCCCGCGAAGCGTTCGAATGGGCGTCGCGGCGGCGCAAGAAGGTGACCATCGTGCACAAGGCAAACGTTCTGAAGATGACGACAGGCCTGTTCCGCGACGTGTGCCGGGAAATCGCTAAGGAATATCCCGACGTCAGTGTCGACGACTACCACATCGATGCGATGACGGTGCATCTCGTGCGGCGTGCCAACGAGTTCGACGTTCTGGTCACCGAGAACATGTTCGGTGACATCCTGTCGGATCTGGCTGGTGAGTTGGCCGGCTCGCTCGGAATCGCACCGTCTCTCAACGCATCCGGGGACAGGGCGATGGCGCAGGCGGCCCACGGCTCGGCACCCGATATCGCTGGGCAGGATCGCGCCAACCCGATCGCGATGATCCTGTCCACCGCCATGTTGTTCGACTGGCTCGGTGCCCGGCATGGCGACGAGGCGATGAGCCGGGCCGGATCGCTCATTGCGCGTGGCGTCGAAGACACCGTCGCGCAAGGGATCAGCACATCCGACATGGGCGGAAACGTCGGCTGCCGGGAGTTCGCCGAAGCCGTGGCGGCGACCGTCAAGCAGTCCTGAGCAACGACCGTCGACTTTCGGCATGACGAAGCACGCGAAACACCTGGCTGGCACGCAGCGGAACACATTCGGCACCCAGCGTGAACTCGGTGTGGGTGGAAAGCGGTTGCGCTATCACGACATCACGAGCGTTGCGCCCGCCACCCTCCCGGTAAGCCTGCGGATTCTGCTGGAAAACGTGCTCCGCTTCGACGACGGAACCGGCAGGACGGTCGACCAGATTAACGCGATCGTCGATCAGGCCGACACAGCCGTGGATCTCTATCCATCGCGCATCTTCCTACACGACACCAACGGCATCCCGACGCTAGTAGATCTGGCGGCGATACGGGATGGGATGGCAGCACTCGGCGGCGATCCGACTCAGATCAACCCGGTGATCGCTGCCGAACTGGTGGCAGACCACTCCGTCATCGCCGATGCGTTCGGCACGCCGGACGCGCTCGACCGCAATGTGGCCCTGGAATACGGCCGCAACGCAGAACGCTACCGGTTTTTGCGGTGGGGGCAACAATCGCTCGACGAGTTCGAAGTGGTTCCTCCCGGAACCGGAATCATGCATCAAGTGAATCTGGAACACCTCGCGCGCGTCGTGATGACCGACGGCGACTGGATCTTCCCCGACGTGTGCCTAGGCACCGATTCCCACACCACCATGATCAACGGGCTTGGCGTGCTCGGGTGGGGCATCGGCGGTATCGAAGCCGATGCGGCGATGCTGGGTCAGTCGATTTCGCTGAACGTGCCACCCGTAGTCGGGGTCTACCTTCGGGGCGTCCTGCCATCCGGTTCGACGGCCACTGACCTCGTGCTGACCATCACCGAGCGACTTCGCGCCTACGGCGTCATCGGCAAGTTCGTCGAGTTCGCCGGACCCGGCGTCTCCAGCCTCCCGTTGGCGGACCGTGCGACCATCGCCAATATGAGCCCGGAATTCGGGTCGACATGCGCACTGTTCCCTATCGACGACGAGACGCTTCGGTATCTGAGGCTAACGGGGCGTGCGGACTCCCACGTCGACGTCGTCGAGGCCTACGCGAAGGCTCAGGGGCTCTGGCACGATACGGACCGCGTTCTGAAGTTCGACGCCACCGTCGAGATCGATCTCGGCGAGGTGGTTCCCGTGCTCGCGGGTCCTAGTCGTCCCGAAGACCGTGTGCCACTCACCGAGGCCAAGGCGCGGTTCGCGACAGCTCTCGAAGGTGTTGCCCGAGAAGGGCAGAACCACACGGCGACAGTGTATCTCGGCGGAGTCGACCATGTTATCGGCGACGGGGCAGTTGCCATCGCAGCCATCACGTCGTGCACCAACACCTCCAACCCGGACGTGATGGTCGCGGCGGGCCTGCTGGCCCGAAACGCGGTCCGGGCTGGGCTGCGCAGCAAGCCATGGGTGAAAACCACACTCAGCCCCGGCTCCCGGGTTGTCATGGACTACTACGACAAAGCCGGTCTGGTCAACGACCTCGAGGTCCTCGGATTTCACCTCGCCGGTTTTGGCTGCATGACGTGCATCGGCGCGTCGGGTCCGTTGATCGACGAGGTGTCCCGCGCGGTTCGCGACGGTGTCACCGTGGTGTCGGTGCTGTCGGGCAACCGCAACTTCGAAGGACGAATTCAGCCAGAAGTGGCAATGAACTATCTGGCGTCGCCGCCCTTGGTCATCGCATATGCGCTCGCCGGAACGATGGACATCGATATGGCCACCGAGCCTCTGGGGTACGCCCCTGACGGGCAACCGGTTTTCCTCGCTGACCTGTGGCCCGACTCCGGCGAGATCCACAACGTCATCGCCGAGACTCTGTCCTCAGAGATGTTCACCAGCGCATATCGGACGGTCTTCTCCGGTGACCAACGGTGGCGCGACATCGACATCGCCAAGAGCGAACTTTTCCCGTGGAACGAGAATTCGACGTACATCCGGCGTCCGCCCTATCTCGATGGAATGACGCTCGAAACGCAGGGTGTCGCTGACATTCAGCGGGCACGGGTGCTGGTCAAGCTCGGCGACCTTGTCACGACGGACCACATCTCGCCAGCAGGTGCCATCACGTCAGGGACCCCCGCGTGGGATTATCTGGCGGCTCGCGGCGTCACCCGCCAAGACGTGAACACCTACGCATCGCGCAGGGGCAACCACGAGGTGATGATGCGCGGCGCCTTCGCCAATGTCCGCCTACAGAATCAAGTAGCGCCGGGCAGCCGTGGTGGCCGAACGCGAAACTTCCTCGAAGGAGGTAGAGAGGCAACGATTTTTGACACTGCCGCCGCGTACCGCGATGCCGATGTTCCGATGGTCGTCGTCGCGGGGACTGACTACGGAGGTGGCTCGTCGCGCGACTGGGCTGCGAGAGGTCCCGCGCTTCTCGGTGTGCGAGCCGTCATCGCACAGTCCTTCGAGCGGATCCACCGGTCGAATCTGGTCGCCATGGGCGTCATTCCGATCGAGCTGATCGATGCGGGACCCGACGACGTCGCGCCGACAGGCGCCGAAGAGATCAGCATCACCGGCCTCGACGCGCTCAACACAGGCCCGGCGGCGCTGGTCACCGTCGAGAGCAACGGCAAGACGTTCGCGGCGCGACTGCGGTTGGACACACCCCGTGAGGTGGATTACATCCGTCACGGCGGGGTCATGCCGTATGTACTGCGCGAACTGTCCGACGGTGTGCATGAGCCGCCCAAATGGGGTACACACCGTCCGACATGGGCGACGACCGACTGCTGATCCCCGGCGAAACGTGTTGGCGCGTGGCGCACGCCGATCAGTTTGCATGCATCATCGATGCCGCCGACTACTTCCTCCACGTGAAGTCGGCGATGTTGCGGGCGCAGCATCGGATCATGCTGATCGGTTGGGATCTCGACGCCCGGATGACGTTCGAGCGAGGCAAGAAAACGCTGCCCGGCCCCAACCAGCTGGGCGCATTTCTCTACTGGCTGCTGTGGAAGCGACCCGACCTCGAGGTCTACCTGCTGAAGTCCAATCTGCGTCTGCTTCCGGCGTTCGACAGCATCTGGTTCGGGCTCACCCCCGTCTCGGTGGTGAATCAGATCAGCAGCAGGAGAATGCACTTCGCCATCGACGGGGCCCGCCCGACCGGTGCCGTCCACCATCAGAAGATCGCGGTCGTCGACGATTCCGTGGCGTTCTCCGGCGGGCTCGACCTGACCCTCGACAGGTGGGACACCCGTGCGCACGAGGATGGCAGCCGTATCCGTCGCACGGTCGGGCGCAGCTACGGGCCGCGGCACGAAGTGGGCGCTGCGGTCGACGGTGAGGCCGCCGACGCGCTCGCCGAACAAGCAAGGGAACGGTGGAAGACGGCGACGGGGGAGTCGCTGGACCCGGTCGACGCCAAGCACGCCGCCTGGCCGGGCAGGCTTGAAGCCGCACTGCACAACGTCGACGTCGGTATCGCGCGCACCATGCCGGAACTCGGCGATCGCGACGAGGTTCGCGAGGTGGAGGCGCTCAACCTCGCGGCGATCGCGGCGGCGCGCAACACCATCTACCTGGAGAACCAGTATCTGGCTGCGCGGCGCCTGGTCGATGCGCTCGCTGACCGGCTACGGGAAAGCGACGGGCCGGAGATCGTCATCGTCCTTCCCCGGCGGGGCAACAATCGCCTCGAGCAGGCCACGATGGACGGCGCACGCCACCGGCTCATCCACGTGCTCTGGGCCGCCGACGAACACCATCGGCTCGGCATCGACTACCCGGTCGCCGACGGCGGCACGGCCATCTATGTCCATTCGAAGGTGATGGTGATCGACGACAGGCTGCTGCGAATCGGCTCGTCCAACCTCAACAACCGGTCGATGGGGTTCGACAGCGAGTGCGATCTGGCTATCGTGGCCGAGCCGAACAGTGGCGGCAACGGCGACGTCCGTCGTGAGGCGGTCTCGGTGCGCAACGAACTGCTGTCGGAGCATTTGGGCGTGGCCGTCGGCGAGTTCGAGCACGCGGCGCAGCGGCACGGCTCCCTACGCCGCGCCGTCGAGGAACTACGCGGAGACGGCAAGACGCTGCGGCCCTTCACCGAGCAGACCATCGACGGCGAAGACAGCCCGTTGGCGGAGAACGACCTGATGGATCCCGACCACGTCCCGCGCTCGCTGAGCGCAAGTGTGCAACGGTTCATCGCCGGGCTGAGGCGCTAGACCGATGCGCCGCCGTAAACCGGTTGGCAGGCAACGGGGCAACGAGCACTCCCGAAAGGCACGACCATGCACTTCACTTCCGAAAAGCGCCACCACGATGGCAGCCTCGAACGCGACTTCACCCTCGGCGAGATCCCCGGCATCCTGTGGACGCCCGCGTCCTCACCCGCGCCGCTGATCCTGCTCGGCCACCCCGGCGGACTGCGCACGATGTACCCCCGGCTGGCGGGGCGAGCCAGGCAATCCTCGGCGAACGGTTTTGCCGCGGCCACCATCGAGCTTCCAGGAAGCGGTGACCGCCCCCGGTCGGCCGACGCCGAGCGGGCGCGCGCCGATCTGCACCGGGCGTTGGCGGCCGGCGAGCCGGTCGACGAGATCGTCGACCGGCTTGTCATCCCACTGGTCGACAAGGCGGTCCCGGAATGGCAGTCCACCCTCGACGCACTTCTTTCACTGCCCGAGGTCAGCGGCCCGGTCGGCTACTCAGGCGGGGTGATCGCCATCGGCATCCGGCTGGCGGTGGTCGAACCGCGCATTGCGGCCGCCGGTCTCTTCGCGGGGAGTTTCGTGCCCCGCGCCACGTTCGGCGAGGCCCGGCAGGTCAGGATTCCGCTGCACGTCCTGCTGCAGTGGGACGACGAAGGAAACGACAGGCAGCCGGCACTAGACCTGTTCGACGCGTTCGGCTCCCATGAGAAGACGCTGCACGCCAACATGGGCGGGCACACCGGCGTCCCGCAGTTCGCGGGGGAGGACGTGGCCCGGTTCTTCACCCGGCACCTGAAGTGAGGCCAGGCCGACACATCTGCGGCGATAGACCGCTAGACCCGCGTCAGAGTGACCGTTATTCCGTCGATGATGATCGGAAACCCTTCGCAGCCAACGGGAACGTTGGCGCTTGCGGTTCCTGTCAAACGTCATCGCGTCGAGCGAGTAGCTGATCGCATTGGCGAGCTGTCTGCCGTCGGGACACGACCAGAAGGCATCGCGGGTGAATTCCCACCGCCCGTTGTTGACGCGGTGGCCAGTCCTGTTGCGACGCCGCCGCCGATTCTCCTTGAGACCTTCATGTTCGTGCTCGCAGTGAGATGGGCGCGGCGAGTTCGCGCAACGACGACAGAAACAACTCGTCCATCTGCGGGCTCAACTCAGCCAGAGTTGCCGCGCTGGTGTATCCGGTGGCGCCGAATACTCGGCCGAGCGCATCGGCATCGCCGGCCGAGCCGACCGAAAGGCACAGACAGGCGATGCCCTGCGACCGAAGTTCTTCGAGTGCCTTGGATACGTCGGCTTCCGCGTAGCGGCCTTCGTAGTCGTCGTCGTAGGGAAAGCCGTCCGACAACAGCAATAGCAGCCGGTTCTGTGTACCGGCCTGAGCTTTGAGGATTTCTCCCGCCCCGCGAATACCCGATCCGAGCCGCGTATAGCCCGACGGTTGGAGCTGGTTGAGTCGAGCGCGGGCAACGGCGCCGAAACGCTGGCCGAACGTCTTGATCGCAGGCAGGTGGACCGCGTGCCGACCGTGCGACCGGAACGCGTAGACCGCGACGCGGTCGCCGAGCTCTTCGAGCGTCGCGGCGATCGTGGCCGCCGCCCGCCGCTGGTGCTCGTGTACGGCAAGGCCTTTCGGATCGGCATCGGTGGCCGACCCCGACGCGTCGACCAGGATGAGCACGCCGAGATCGCGGGCGAGCTTACGGCGTTCGAGATAGACGTGCTCCGGCGGCGAATAACCAGAGCGCAGATCGACGAAAAGGTCGATGAGCGCCTCGATGTCGAGTTCGTCGCCATCGGCACGGCTGCGCAGCACCTTCGGCCCGAGGCCGACGCGCGAAAGGCGTCGCCGGAGCACTTCGTCGCGCGGCACCGCGGCGCCCGTGACGTCGGCCGTCACGGTCAGAGCGAAGTCGATCACGCGGCACCAGTCGGGTCGATAACGGTCGTGGTGAACGTCCCACTCCGGATGCAATACCCCGCCCACCCCGACTGCTGCGCCGGGCTTGCCGTCGTCGGTGAAGTGGATCCGGGTGGACAGTGGCTTGGCATGTGATCCGGTGGCATGCACCCGCCGAATCGAACCGGTATCCATGTCCGCGCCCGCGGCACTGTCACCCGTCGACCGTGAGTTGCCCAATATCTCCCGGAGGAAACTCGCGAGCGCGGTCGACTTCATCAATGGGTTCTCGAACAGCTTGAGGATCTTGCTCTCCTCGCCCTCTGAGTCGCTGTCGCTGCTTTCGGCAAGATCGACGCGCTCGAAATTGAGCTGTATGTCAGCAGCGGTGGCCTCGGTCCCCGGCTCGGCCCGTTTCGTCATGAGCAGCGACGGCCGGATGGCGCCGAACCAGTCCGGCGCATCGACGACTTTCCCTCGGCCCTTGGCGATCTCGAGTGATTCGGCGCTGGACGTCGCGCGCGGGTCGCAGGCGGATCGAAGCTCGGCAGCGAGTGGTAACCGGTCGGCGAGTTCGGCGAGCACCCGGCGGCCTTCCAGAGCGAGATAGCGGCGGGCTAGCGTCGGCCGTGCCCGCAACGGCTTCATCAGGTGCGCCTCGAGGCTCCCCGCGCCGAGTAGAGCGCTCTGCAACACGATCTCGCGACGCTGCTGTGCAACCGAGCCGCCTGCGGACGCGAAGACGACGCGCCCGTTCGTGTGAGCCGGAACGTTCTCCGCCGCCTCAGCGATCTCGAGGGATCTGCCTGCGAGGAACGCCGCGAGGAACCCGAACTGATTCACGGCGCAGGAAGGACCGCGTCGACGAGCTCTTCCAGCGCGCGAATGACGTCGCGATCGTCGGAGAGTACCTGCACGACGGCCGATCTCACGGCGCTGCGCAGGCTAAGGCCTTCGGCCACCAGACCGCCCGCGAGGATCAACGTTCGTGTCGACGACACCTCGCCGAGCGGGGCGCCGTCCAGGTTTCGGATGGCGTTGCCCACCACGACAAGGACGCGCGCCGTCTCGACGTCGATGCCGGCTTCGTGGGCGACGATTTCGGTCTCGGTGCCGGCGGGTGGGAAGTCGAGTTCGATCGCGACGAAGCGTTGTCTGGTCGACTCCTTGATGTTCTTCAGGACGCTCTGGTAGCCGGGGTTGTAGGACACCACCAGCTGGAAGCCTTGTGCTGCAGGCAGTGTGGTGCCGAGCCGGTCGACGGGCAGCTCGCGGCGGTGATCGGCAAGTGGATGGATGACGACGGTGGTGTCCTGGCGCGCCTCGACGATCTCGTCGAGGTAGCAGATGGCGCCGCTGCGCACCGCGCGGGTCAGCGGCCCGTCGACCCACACCGTCTCCCCGCCCTTGAGCAGGAAGCGGCCCACCAGGTCCGCCGACGTCATGTCTTCGTGGCCGGCGACCGTGATCAGATCGCGCCCGAGGTCGTGTGCCATCGCCTCCACGAACCGGGTCTTCCCACATCCAGTCGGACCCTTCAGGAGCACCGGGAAGCCGCGGCGGGCCGCCGCGCGGAATACCTCGATCTCGTCGTCGACCGCGCGGTAGAACGGTGGCAACCTAGTTCCCTTCGAGGGGAACGGTTTTCGGCAGTTCAACCCCGTCGGGGAGCACGAGCTTGCCGTTGACATCGATGTAGCCGGAGTGCTTGGTGGGTATCGGCAGGGCCGGATCGGGGCACGGCACGTCGGTGCCGTCGCCGCAGATACCGCCGTTGAAGTACGACCGCTTCTGATGATCCTCTGGCCACGGGTCGGCGTGCATACCCAACCACTGCGCGGGCACGTTGTAGAAGAAGAAGAAACAGGCGCTGACGGCGGCGAAGACGGCGAGGAAGCGAACAAATTGCTGCCGGGCGAAGCCACCCTTCACCTGATCGAGCCCGCGCTCGACGACGGTGCGCCCCCGATCGTCGGTGAAGAAGCGAAGGCAGCTCAGGGCCGTCATGACGCCGCCCCACATCAGTCCCTCATAGATGGGCCACTGGTGGTAGGTGCCGGGGAAGATTGAAACCGCCCGAATGGCACCGGGATACGTATACAGACCGAACGGCAGGAAGATCAGCGCTTCCATGACGAAGTCCGCGACGATGGCGGCAGCGTAGGTGACCAGGATGAGTCGAAGGTTGCTGATGCCTGGCCAGCGCGACTTGATCCGTCGCATGATCCAGCAACCGGCGATGGCAAGGACGACGACCATGCCGTACCCGGTCGCGTTGATGAGCAACGGTTCTGCGACCTGACGTCCGGGGGATTCTGGCGATACCCAACCCGGAATGTGCGATGACCAGGAACCGCGATTCCATAGCCAGGTGTTGTACGTGCACCAGGTGTTGAAGTAGTTCAACAGCGGATCCTGGAAGAAGAACAGCGCGCACGAAATCAGCATCAAGCCGTCGAGAGTGATTCGGCGCTCGCGCATCCATGGGCGGATGAGAAACCACCAGATGGCGAGGGGAAGCCCGACGCACATCAGCGCCGCGTTCCCGATGAGCACCACCTGCATGTACATCGGAGGGTCGGTCGGGCCGGACGGAACACGCTCGAAGTAGGGCCCGGTGATCCACCGGATCCAGACGTAGATCTGCAGAGCCAGGATCAGGCCTCCGGCCGCGGCCCAGATCTTCACGCGACTGCTCGGCGGCTGGACTTGCGCCCCGAGGTCGGCCGCTCTGGCGAGCGGCTCGGTGACTACCCGCTTCTTGTTCGACAGTTCGCTCATATGGCCTCCTCGGGGTGGTCCGGCGCCGCAAAGATACCAGTCAGTATTTGAGTAAACAACGGGGATCTCAGATACTGTGCAACAATCAGCCGCATGGCGGAGCGGTGGACGCGCGAGCGGCGCCTCGAACACACGCGATCGCTGCTGCTCGATGCCGCTGAAGACGTGTTCGCCGAAAAAGGTTTCACCCCAGCGACTCTCGACGACATCGCGCATGCGGCCGGCTACACCAAGGGCGCCATCTACAAGCACTTCGCCACCAAAGAAGACCTCTTCCTCGCGGTCAGCGATCGGTACTGGCGGCGCTACTTCGACAACTTCGCCGAGGTGATGTCGGCTGCGAAGAAGGTCACTGCGCGCGAACTCGACGAGATCGCGACCCGGTGGCGGCAACTGAGCCTCGATCGGGGCGCGGAGCACGCCGCGCTTGGGCACGAGTTCACCCTCTACCTACTTCGCAACCCGGAGGCACGCGAGCGGGTGGCGGCAAAGAGAGCGGAGGTTGTCGAGAAGCTGGGGAAGTTCATCGTCGATGGCATCGACCGGCTCGGCGGAACTCTGCTCATCCCGCCGCTGACGTTCGCCCAGGTGCTCGTCGCCACCAGTGATTCCGTCGTACTGGGAAGCCAACTCGACGACGTCGACCTCTACCGGCCGATCGTCGAGATGTACGTATCGATGATCAAGCTGCCCTAGC
>CADEGF010000009.1 GCA_902826815.1 uncultured Mycobacteriaceae bacterium | reverse complement strand
GCCGCAGCCATCCAAGCCGAACGCGAACTCAACAAGCTCGACGAACCGCCCTTCTGACGGGTCAACCCAGGGTGCGCGCGAATTGGCCGACGCGCGCGATGAACCGGTCGAAGAAGACTGCCGGTTCGACGTCGACACCGATGAGCGCGTTGGGTCCTCGGCCCCATCGGCCCGACCAATCTGCGATCGTCATGCCGCGCGTCAGTGTGCCGGTCAGTTCGACGTCGACGGTGGCGGGCCGCGTCCTCACCAACTCAGGATCCAGCGCCACGGCCGCGGCCAGCGGGTCGTGCAGGTGCGCGAGATAGCCCTCGTCCTGGTCGAAATGGAACTCGAAGTAAAACCGCATCGCGTCCTCGAGGACCCGGATCAGCGAGTTGGCCGCCACCGATCGGGTGCCGCGCTGGTCGAGAACGCTCATCGGCGCGGTCGCCGAATCTGCTTCCGCAGCCAGCCGGCCCAACAGCGCAGGCGTCATTGCGATGTTCTCGGTCAGGTTCAAGCCCAACACGATCGGGAGGTGTTGTGGCGCGTCGAGCCCCCACGCGGCAGCCCACACGCTGAACACTTCGTGCGCGGATTCTGGGTCCACGCTGATGTTCCATTCCGCGACCGGGGTCGTGTTTCCCCGGTATTCGAACGCGCCGCCCATGATCACCAGCCGCCGCAGCAGCGTCGGCAACGCGGGTTCCCGTCGCAGTGCGAGCGCCAGGTTGGTCAGTGGTCCGGTCGCAACTCCGATCAGCTCACCGGGATAGGCACGCGCGGCCGATATCCACGCCTGTGCGGCGTCGTATTCGGCGAGCCGGTGCTGGGGCGACGGCAGCGTGGCGTAACCCAGCCCCTGCGGGCCATGGGTGTCCTCGGCGGTTCGAAGCGGCGTGCTCAGCGGCTGCTCCGACCCCTTGGACACCGGGACGCCCTCGATCCCGCACAACTCCAGCAGTCCCAGGTTGTTCTGGCAAACCTGTTGCACAGGAACATTTCCCGCAGTGGAGGCGATCCCGACCAGTTCGGCGTCGGGGCTCCCGAACAGATACGCAAGTGCCATCGCGTCGTCCACTCCCGTGTCGACGTCTGCGAAGACGGGCTGCGGCACTACCAGTGCACCCCGGGCACCAACCGAACCGCGCGCTTGATGGGACCAGGTACCCGCACGTTCGCCACCGCGCTTGCGGGGCGCCGTGGTCGCCGCGACGGTGTGCGCGGGGCTTCGTCCGCGTCGACACCGCGGGCAGCCGCCGAGTCCGGATAGCCCAGGTAGATCTGGTGCAGCACGCGGCGGGACAGCTTCGGCGTGAAATACATGCCGACGTCGGCGAGCGTGCCGATCGGCGTGTCGATCCGTGCGGGCTTTTCGACAAGGCCGCGCACCACCATCGCCGCGGCGTGTTCGGCGGAGATCGGCGGGGTCGGGTTGAGCCTGCGCGACGGCGCGATCATCGGCGTCTTCACCAGCGGCATATGAATGTTGGTGAATGTGATGTGGTCCGACAGCGTCTCGGTGCCCACCACTTCGGAGAACGCGTCGAGCGCGGCCTTGGTGGGGATGTAGGCGCTGTACTTGGGGCTGCTCGCCTGCACGCCTGCGCTGGATACGTTCACCACATGGCCGAACCGCCGTTCGCGCCAGTGCGGCAGCAGCGCGAGCACCATCCGGACCGAGCCGAAGTAGTTGACCGCCATCACGCGTTCGTAGTCGTGCAACCGGTCGGTCGAGTTCGAGATCGACCGCCGAATCGAGCGGCCCGCGTTGTTGACGAGGTAGTCGACGTGGCCGAAGCGGCCGAGGATGTCCTTGACCGTGTGTTCGACGGACGCCGAGTCGGTCACGTCGCAGGTGAATGCATATGCACGACCGCCGATTTCGCGGATCTCGGCGACCAGGTCGTCGAGTGCTTCTGCGTTGCGGGCCAGCGCGAAGACGGTCGCACCGCGCTCGGCCACCGCGACGGCCGAAGCGCGGCCGATCCCGCTGGACGCTCCGGTGATGATGACGTGTTTACCGACCAGCGGGCCTGCCGGGTCGTCCCGGCGCGCGCGGTCGGGGTCGAGGTGCTCGACCCAGTACTGCCACAGCTTCGGCGCGTACGACGAGAAGGCAGGGACCGCTATTCCACTGCCCTGCAAAGCTTCCCGCGTATTATCGGCGGTAAAGGTCGGCATCAAGTCGACGACGTCGAGAATCTCGGCCGGTAGGCCCAACTGCGTCGCGGCCATGTTGCGCAGCACCTTGGCGCGACCCGTCGCCCGGAGAAACGGTGTCGCCGCACCGCGTGGCAGTGAACCGCGCAGCCGCGGCAGCCCCGCCGCGCCCGCGATGCCGCGGTAGATGCCGCGCAGGCCGATGCTTTCGGGTGCAGTGAGGTGGAACGTCTGACCGTCCCGGTCGGGGGTGTGGATCAGCTCGGTCATGGCGTCGACGACGTAGTCGACCGGGACGATGTTGGAGCGTCCGGTGTCCGGCAGCACAATCGGGGTGAACGACGGCAGCACCGCCAACTTCCGCAGGACGGGAAAGAAGTAGTACGGACCGTCGACCTTGTCCATCTCGCCGGTGCGCGAGTCGCCGACCACCACCGCGGGCCGATACACGCGGTAGCGAAGGCCGGGCTCCGAGCGCACCAGCAACTCGGCCTCGAACTTCGTCTGGTGATAGGGCGTCGGCAGATCCTGGGCGACGTCGAAATCCTCTTCGGTGTATTCGCCGCGGTAGGTGCCCGCCACCGCGATGGACGACACGTGGTGAAGCGTCGCGTCGAGCCGCCGCGCCAGCGCGATCACCGCCCTCGTGCCGTCCACATTGGCGGCCCGCTGGGCGTCCTCGGAGACGGTGATGTCGTAGATCGCGGCGCAGTGCACCACGTGGTCGACGGATCCCAGCTCGGCGATGGTGTCGTCGGAGATGCCGAGGTCATTCGCGGTCAGGTCTCCGACCAGCGGCTTCACCCGGTCGCCCCACGGGTCGTCGCCCATGGCGGCCAGCTTCTCGAACCTCGTCAACGATTCCCGGCGGACCAGTACCCAGACCTCGGCGTCGGGGGAGCGATCCAGAATCCGCGACACGACTCGGCGGCCAATAAACCCGGTACCGCCGGTAACGACATAGCGCATGCGGCAATGGTCGTCCGCCGTCCGGCAAACGTCAACGCAATGTGACACGGTCGATCAGGGGCGGATATCGTCCGAAGCAACCCGAAGCCCGAAGGGAGCGTCTATGCCGATCGACCCGAACGCGATAGGTGCGACAACCGACCCGCATGTCTTCGAATGGACCGACCGGGACACGATGCTCTACGCGCTGGGTGTCGGTGCCGGCCTCGATGACCTTGCGTTCACCACGGAGAACAGTCACGACATCCCGCAGCAGGTGCTGCCGACCTACGCCGTCATCGCGTGCACCGGGTTCGCGGCGGCAGGCAAGATCGGCTCGTTCAACTTCGCGATGCTGCTGCACGGATCCCAAGAGATCCGGGTCTTCGAACCGCTACCCGCGGCGGGGAAGCTCAGCGTTGTCGGCGAGGTCGCCGACATCCAGGACAAAGGCGAGGGCAAGAACGCCGTCGTGATGCTGAAGGCGACGGGCACCGACCCGGACACCGGGAAAGTGGTCGCCGAGACGATGTCGACCGCCGTCATCCGCGGTGAGGGCGGCTTCGGTGGACAGCCTGGCCAGCGGCCGGTGGCACCCGAGATTCCCGATCGCGAGCCCGACGCGCGGATAGCGTTGCCGACCCGTGAGGACCAGGCACTGATCTACCGGCTGTCCGGCGACCGCAACCCGCTGCACAGCGATCCGTGGTTCGCGCGCGAACTCGCCGGCTTCCCCAAACCGATCCTGCACGGGCTGTGCACCTACGGGGTCGCCGGTCGTGCGCTCGTCGCTGAGCTCGGAGGCGGAGACGCGACCAAGGTGACCGCGATCGCGTCACGGTTCACGTCGCCGGTGTTCCCCGGGGAGACGCTGACCACCTCGATCTGGCGCGCCGAGCCGGGCCGCGCGGTGTTCCGTACCGAGGCGGCGGGCCCCGACGGCTCGAACTCACGGCTGGTGCTCGACGACGGCGTCGTCGAATACACCGACTGAGCCGCCTTCGGTAGTAGAGGATGTCCACCATGAAGCTGGTCGTGGGATACCTCGCTACACCTGGTGGCGCAGACGCAGTGGCACTCGGTGCCCGGTTGGCCCGGACACTTGGCGCGGAGTTGGACCTTTGCATCGTCCTACCCGCCGACCGCGGGGGCGTCGCCCGCATTGCGATTGGCGACTTCGACGGCCACCTCACCGAGCAGGCACAGAAGTGGCTCGACGATGCTGCGGTGCCGAGTGACATCGTCGCGCGTAGTCATGCGAGCTTCACAGAGTCGTTCGCCCAAGGCCTGATTCAGGAGATCGAACGGCTGGAGGCGGATGCCGTCGTCGTCGGCGGCTCCGGCGGCGGATTGGCGGGACCGTTCTCGCTGGGTTCGGTCGTCAACGAGCTTCTGCACTCGTCACCGGTCCCAGTGGTGGTGGCGCCGCGCGGCGCCCGTCACACCGACGTCGACCGTGTTCGCGAGGTGACGTGTGCGATCGGCGAGCGTCAAGGCGCAGATCGGCTGCTGCGTACCGCGGTTCGGTTCAGCAAGGCCGCTGGCACACCGCTACGGTTGGCGTCGCTTGTCGCTCTCGATCCGGCGTACGGTCACCTGCGCGGCGACGCCGACGCCGTACGCCAACGGGCGCTCGAACATGCGCAGGAGACGTTGGAAGCGGCGAAAAGTGCTCTGCCCGAGGAGATTCCGGTCACATCGACCATTGTCGACGGGCCGACGGTCGAGGATGCGGTCAGCAAGCTCGACTGGCGCGACGGTGACCTGATCATGGTCGGATCGAGCAGGCTCAGTGCGCCCAAACGGCTGTTCCTCGGCTCGACGGCGGCCAAGATGTTGCGCGTGCTCGACGTGCCGATGATGGTCGTGCCGCGAGACTAGCTGTCGCTAAAGGGCGTTGCCGATCCCGGACTGGCCCGGATTGTGCAGGAAGTTGCCGAAGTCGAGCAGATCCCACACGCCGATGAACGCCTGTTGCTTCAGATCCGCGGTCGCTTCCTCCCGGTTTGCGAAGTCGGCGACCAGGTCGTAGCCGTAGTAGAGGAACGACCCCGGCGGCGTGGTCTTGATGAGTTCGTTGACGATGACCTGGCGGGCGGCCAGGGCGGCCTCGCCCTCACCGGTCGCGGGCCCGATCAGCGGGACGATCTTGGTGATCGGCACAACGGCGTTCACCCACGGAATCATCTGGCTGCCGCGGTAGGCCTGCTCGACGCCCTCGCGGACATAGGGAGCGAGTGCTTCGGGAGCCGCCCCCACAAGCTGATCCCTGACGGCCACGACGGCGTCGGGAACGTCGACGGGGTCCGGATCATTGGCGCGGAACGGGTTCGGGATCCCTTCCTCGTCGGCCTGGGTGGTCACGGTGTCGCTGTCGGACTTGGCCGCTGTCGGTGCCGGGGCGGCGGCTTCGCGCGGCTGGAACAGCCCCCTGAGCCGCTCGACCTGCTTGGCCTCGAACTCTTTCGCGGTCGGCTTGCGAACGGTGATCTGGGTGGCGGAGACGCCTGCATCGCTGAGCTTCGAGTCTGACGAGTCGGCTTCGGTGGATGGCTTGGGCTTGACGGCGGCTGCGGCCGCGGCTTTGGTCACCTGCGAAGTGACCTTCTCGATGCTGTCGGTCAGCTTCTCCAACGGCTTTGCGCGCTGGGTGCCGGACTCGGGCTTGGCGGCCTCGGTCTTCGGAGCGTCGGCCTCGGTATCCGCGCCTGCGGTTGCCGCGCCCGCGACCGCGATGGCCGCTCCGACGCCCGCCGCGACGGCTGCGCCCCCGAGATATCCGATGTACTTCGTCGACGCCATTGCCGTCCTCTCCATAGGGTCAAGGGGAATCGTAAAGGGACCTCACAGGGTTGGCAGCGCGGGACCGGCGGGAGGGCATCACCTTCGGCTGGCCATCGAACACCTGTTCGAATAGTATGGACCGGTGGGTTGGCATACCGGGCCGCCGAGTTGGACCGAGATGGAGCGGGTGCTCCACGGCAAGCCGCGCCGCGCAGGCTGGCCCATCGATCAGCAGGTCGGCGACGGCGGCGACAGCCCGGCCTGGTCCCGCAAGAGGGGAAGCTACCAGCCACTCGACGTGCAGCGCCCGTCCAGCGCGGTCCCGTATGCGGAGCTGCACACCCATTCGGCGTACAGCTTCCTCGACGGCGCAAGCACGCCGGAGGAACTCGTCGAGGAGGCCGCCCGGCTCGATCTGCGCGCCATCGCGCTGACCGACCACGACGGGCTCTACGGGGTGGTGCGCTTCGCCGAAGCCGCCAAGGAACTCGACGTGGCGACGGTGTTCGGTGCCGAGTTGTCTCTCGGCGGCGGCGACCGCACCGAGGCGCCCGACCCCCGCGGCCCTCATCTGCTTGTGCTCGCCCGCGGTCCCGAGGGGTATCGACGGCTGTCGCGGCAGCTGGCGACGGCCCATCTCGCAGGCGGTGAGAAGGGCGTCCTCCGCTACGACTACGACGCGCTGACCGAGGCGGCGGGCGGGCACTGGCACATCCTCACCGGCTGCCGCAAAGGCCATGTCCGCCAGGCATTTTCCGACGGCGGCCCGGAGGCCGCGGAGAAGGCGCTCGCCGATCTGGTGGACAGGTTCGGGCGCGAAAGGGTCAGCGTCGAGCTCACCCACCACGGGCATCCACTCGACGACGAGCGCAACGCCGCACTCGCGGAGCTGGCACCCCGGTTCGGCCTCGGCACGGTCGCCACCACCGCCGCCCATTTCGCGGAGCCGTCCCGTGGGCGGTTGGCGATGGCGATGGGGGCGATCCGGGCCCGCAACTCGATCGACGAGGCTGCGGGCTACCTCTCCCCGCTCGGCGGTTCACATCTGCGGTCGGGGGAGGAGATGGCGCGGTTGTTCGCCCACTCGCCCGAGGTGGTGACCGCGGCGGCGGACCTCGGCGAGCAGTGCGCCTTCGAACTGGCGCTGATCGCCCCGCAGCTGCCGCCGTTCGACGTTCCCGACGGACACACCGAGGACAGCTGGCTGCGGCACCTCGTCATGACGGGTGCCAGCAACCGGTACGGACCGCCGGAACGGGCGCACCGGGCATACGCACAGATCGAGCACGAGCTGAAAATCATTGAACAGCTGACATTTCCGGGCTATTTCCTGGTGGTGCACGACATCACCCGGTTCTGTAGGGATAACGGCATCCTCGCCCAGGGCAGGGGGTCGGCGGCCAACTCGGCGGTCTGTTACGCCCTCGGCGTCACCAACGTCGACCCGATTGCCAACGAGTTGCTGTTCGAGCGGTTCCTGTCCCCGGCACGAGACGGGCCACCCGATATCGACATCGATATCGAATCGGACCTGCGCGAGAACGCCATTCAGTACGTCTACGACCGCTACGGTCGCGACTACGCCGCCCAGGTCGCCAACGTCATCACCTACCGCGGTCGCAGCGCGGTGCGCGATATGGCCCGTGCGCTCGGGTTCTCACAAGGCCAGCAGGATGCATGGAGCAAGCAGATCGGCCAGTGGGGCGACCTCACCGAATCGACTCACGTCGAGGACGTCCCCGAACCGGTGATCGACCTGGCCACCCAGATCTCGAACCTGCCGCGACACATGGGCATCCATTCCGGCGGCATGGTGATCTGCGACAGGCCGATCGCCGACGTGTGCCCGGTGGAGTGGGCGCGGATGGAGAACCGAAGCGTCCTACAGTGGGATAAGGACGACTGCGCGGCAATCGGTTTGGTGAAGTTCGATCTGCTCGGCCTCGGCATGCTGTCCGCTCTGCACTACTGCATCGACCTGGTCGCCGAACACAAGGGCATAGACGTCGATCTGGCCAAGCTCGATCTTTCCGAGCACGCGGTGTACGAGATGCTGCAGCGCGCCGATTCCGTCGGCGTGTTCCAGGTGGAATCGCGCGCGCAGATGGCCACGCTGCCTCGCCTGAAGCCGCGGGTGTTCTACGACCTCGTCGTCGAGGTCGCGCTGATCCGGCCTGGACCGATCCAGGGCAACTCGGTGCACCCCTACATCGCCAGGCGCAACGGCACCCAACCGGTGGTCTACGACCATCCTTCGATGGAGTCGGCACTGCGAAAGACTCTGGGCATCCCACTCTTTCAGGAACAGCTCATGCAGCTGGCCGTCGACTGCGCAGGCTTCACCGCCGCCGAGGCCGACCAGTTGCGACGCGCAATGGGGTCCAAGCGGTCAACCGAGAAGATGCGCAGGCTGCGCGGCAGGTTCTACGACGGTATGCGCAACCGGCACGGCATCACCGGCGATGTGGCCGACCGGATCTACGAGAAGCTGGAAGCGTTCGCCAACTTCGGTTTCCCGGAAAGCCATTCGCTGTCCTTCGCCTCGCTGGTGTTCTACTCGTCGTGGTTCAAGCTGCACCATCCCGCCGCGTTCTGTGCGGCGCTGCTGCGGGCGCAGCCGATGGGCTTCTACTCGCCGCAGACGTTGGTGGCCGATGCGCGCCGGCACGGAGTCACCGTGCACGGACCCGATGCCAACGCAAGCCTCGCGCACGCGACGCTGGAGAACGTGGGTTCCGAGGTGCGGCTGGGTCTCGGCAGCGTCCGCCATATCGGGGTCGAGCTTGCCGAGCAGATCGCCGATGAGCGAAAGGCCAACGGGCCGTTCGGTTCTCTGCTCGACCTGACCGGCCGCGTACAGCTGTCCGTCCCGCAGACCGAAGCGCTTGCCACGGCTGGGGCGCTGAGCTGCTTCGGGATCACCCGCCGCGAGGGGTTGTGGGCCGCGGGCGCTGCCGCCACCCAGCGACCGGACCGGCTGCCCGGCGTCGGGGCGTCGTCGCATGTACCCACCCTGCCTGGCATGACGGATTTGGAGCTTGCGGCCTCCGACGTGTGGGCGACCGGAGTCTCGCCCGACAGCTATCCCACCCAGTTCCTGCGGGCCGACCTCGACGCCATGGGGGTGGTCCCTGCTAACCGGCTGCTGTCGATCCCCGACGGCACCAGGGTGCTGGTGGCGGGGGCGGTGACGCACCGGCAGCGGCCCGCGACGGCGCAGGGGGTGACGTTCATCAACCTCGAGGACGAGACCGGCATGGTCAACGTCCTGTGCTCACAGGGGGTGTGGAAGCGTCATCGCAAGCTGGCGCAGACGGCGTCGGCAATGGTGATCCGAGGGCAGGTCCAAAACGCCACCGGCGCAGTCACCGTCGTCGCCGACCGGCTCAGCAAGCTCGATGTGCGGATCGCCTCCCGCAGCCGCGACTTCCGCTAATGCCCGCTACGGCTCGTCGACCACGACGACGGGCGTGTCCTTGCGCAACGTCTCGCCGCTGAAGAACTCGGGCTGGCGAGCGCGCATCAACAGCATGAACGCCACGCCGAGCACGATCAGCCCGAGACCGAGGATCAACACAAGACCAACGCCGCCGATGCTTGCGCCGCTGCCGTAATCCGGCGATGCGCTGTCGCGGAGGGTGACCAGGAAGACGCCAAGCAGACCGAGTCCGCCCAGCAACGGGAACAGCAGCTTGAACACGATGTTGTTCACGCTCGAGAACAGTTCCCGGCGGAAGAACCAGATGCAGGCGAACGCGGTCAGGCCGTAGTAGAAGCAGATCATGATGCCGAGCGAGTAGATCGTGTCGGTGAGCACGCTCTCGCTGAGGAAGGTCAGCGTCGAATAGAACACTGCCGCACCGACACCCGCTGCGACCGTCGCAAAGGACGGAGTCAGATACCGGGGGTGGATGGTGGCGAACTTCTCCGGGAAGGCCTTGTAGACCCCCATCGCCAACATGGTCCGCGACGTCGGCAGGAAGGTCGTGATCAGGCTCGCGGCGCTTGAGGCGACCACGGCGAGAAACAGGAAGGTGTCCAGCGGGCTGCCGAGCACCGGCTCGGCGAGTGCCCCGAAGACGTTGTCGGAGATCTCTTCGTTGCCGAGCCCGAGCCCTTCGGCGCCGACGCCTGCGTACATCTGGGTCGCGACGGCGACGAGCAGATAGGTGCACAGAATCGACACGACGCACAACAGCGCCGCCCGGCCGGGAGTCTTGTCCGAGTCGCGGGACTCCTCGTTGACGGTCAGCGCGGTGTCCCAGCCCCAGAACGCGAAGATGGATCCGGACAGGCCCGCGATGAACGCCGACATCGTCAGTCCTGCGGGGCTGAACCAGTCGAGGCTGAACGCCATGCCGGTTTCCGACGAGCCGGACTTCGCCAGCGCGATAACGGCGAACAGCAGCAGGACCACCATCTGGAAACCGACGAGGACGAACTGCACGCGTTCGGTTGTGGTGATGCCGCGATAGGCGACGGCCGTCGCGATCGACAGGAAGACCAGGCAGGTGACCACGTTGACACCGCGGTTCTCCCACAGGGTTGCGACGAATTCGCTGCCGATCACGTCGCCGACGAACTGGTAGAAGAATTGGACGGCGACGCCTGCGAGGTTCGACAACACGATTACCGTGGCCAGAACCGCGGCCCACCCGCCGAGCCAGCCGACATAGGGGCCGAATGCCTTGGTGGTCCACGTGAACGACGTCCCGCAGTCCGGCGCGACCTTGTTGAACTCGCGGTAGGCGTAGGCGGCGAAGAACATCGGCAGGAAGCCGGCGATGATCACCACCGCCATCTTCGAACCCGCCTCCGCCACCAGAATGCCGAGGGTGGCCGTCAGCGCGTAGGCAGGCGCCACTGACGAAATTCCGAGGACGGTGCCGCCGAGCAGGCCGACGGAGTTACCCGCGAGCCCCTTCTTCCGAAGGTCTGCCTCGGGCTGATGGTGCGGGTCGTGCGCTTCGATCGTCATGGTGACCTCGCAGGCTCGTACCGATGAGGCCATGATCGTAAGCAGTGGAGCTAGTCTTTAGTCTTTCTTCCATGAACCTCAACCTGTCCGTCGACGACGTCCTGACGACCACCCGCTCGGTGCGCAAGCGGCTCGACCTGGAGAAGCCGGTGCCCCGTGAGGTGCTGACGGAGTGTCTCGACCTTGCGCTGCAGGCGCCGACGGGTTCCAACACCCAAGGCTGGCAGTGGGTGTTCGTGGACGACCCGGAGAAGAAGAAGGCGATCGCCGACATCTACCGGCACAACGCGAACCGATACCTCAGCGAACCCAAGCCGACGTTCGGCGATATGCGTGACGAGCAGCGCCCGCTGGTGACCGAATCCGCGATGTACCTCAACGAGCACTTCCACGAGGTGCCGGTGATGATGATCCCGTGCCTGGCGGGCAGTCCCGACGATGCGGTCGCGGGCAGTGCGGGGTTCTGGGGCTCGCTGCTGCCCGCGGTGTGGAGTTTCATGCTGGCGTTGCGTTCGCGCGGCCTCGGCTCGGCGTGGACCACTCTGCATCTTGTCGGCAAGGGCGAGAAGTTGGCCGCCGACGTGCTTGGCATCCCGTACGACCAATACCGGCAGGGCGGGCTGTTCCCGATCGCCTACACCAAGGGCACCGACTTCAAACGCGCCAAACGCCTACCCGCAGAGCAGTTCACGCACTGGAATGGGTGGTGACCTAAACCGCTCCGCGGAAGCCGTGCTGTCGCCACGCCTCATAAGCGGCGACCGCGGCGGCGTTGGACAGGTTCAGTGACCGTCTGCCCGCCAGCATCGGGATGCGCACCAGCGAGGTGATGTGCGGGTCGGCCAGGGTCGCCTCGTCCAGACCGGTGGGCTCGGGACCGAACATCAACACATCGCCCGGCTGGTATTCGACGTCGGCGTACGACGCCGTCGCGTGCGCGGTGAAGGCATGCACCCGCGTCGGGCCGATGGAGTTCCACGCCGCCGTCAGATCCCGGTGCACGGTCACCGAGGCCAGGTCGTGGTAGTCCAGCCCGGCGCGACGCAGCTTCGGTTCGGACAGCTCGAAGCCGAGCGGCTCGACCAGATGCAATTCGCATCCCGTCGCCGCGACCATTCGGATCGCATTACCGGTGTTGGGCGCGATACGCGGCGAGAAGAACATCACCCGAAACATTCGACGATGATTGCAGGCGCCCCTGAATACATTTGCTCGGACACCTCTTTGCGCTCCTAAGAGCGAGCCCTCGAACCTTGGCTGTTCAGTAAGAATTGTGGAACCTGCCGCGCACGACTGGCATACTCGATCAATTGCCAGGCGACGAACGCCAGCCCGGACGTGGGCAAAATCAGCAGGAAGCGTTATGAACCTCGCTCAAATTGAAAAAGACGGACTAGTGATCGGTAGCGCGGTGATACAGCAATGACCTCGTTCACCCAGCAAGAGCTGGTGGACGGAGTGGTCGCCGACGACGATGCTCAGGGCGCCGCACCACCCAAACGACCCTCCCGGTGGTCGGTGAGGAATTGGCCGGTCCGGTGGAAGGTTTTTGCGATCGTCTTGGTGCCGCTGATTCTGGCTGGCGCCTTCGGCGGGTTGCGTGTCTACTCCAACGCGATTGAGGCGCGTGATCTGCAACGCGCGGCGGATCGCGCCGAAATGGTGCCCGCGATCGTTAGCTACATGAATGCGCTGAACGGCGTCATGCTGGCGCCGGCCACGGGCGGCGACGTTCAAGCTGCGATAGGCACTTTCGACTCCAGCCGCGCCGACCTGCAGCGTCGGCTGGACAACGCGCCGAACGTACCGCCGGACGTCCTCAAGGGTGTCAAGAGCATGCTGGACAGCGGCCAGGCGCAGGTGAACAAGGTCGGCGGCTCCAACGCCGTCTCCCTGATCGACCGTGTCACCACCTACGTGCCGATCCTGCTGACCGCAGAGGACGCCATCACCGGATCGGTGCGGGTCGACGACCAGGCCATCCTCGCCCAGGCGCAGGGCCTCGCGCGCGCTGTCGGTGCCCGCGGGCAGATGATGATGGAACAGCTCGTCGTCACGGGCGGTGCCGACCTGCCCGACCCCGAACTGCGCAGCCGGCTGGTAACGCTGGCAGGCACTGAGCCGTCGACCCTGTTCGGCATGGCCCAGGTACTGGGCGTCGGCTCGGCGGAGGCCAAGCAGCTGCAGCGGGAGTACATCCAGCGCACGGCACTGATCTCGGATCCGAATGTGCCGATCGTCGCCAATCCGCAATTGCTCCAGTCGCTTCAGAGCACCGATCAGGTCGCGGCCAAGCTGATCGACACGACGGTGCCTGCGATGACCGGAGCCGTCGCCGAGCAGGCGTCGGCCGCCCGCACTGAAGCCATCCGCGATTCTGCGATCGTGGTCGGCGCGATCCTGCTTGCCCTGCTCCTGGTCGCGCTGGTGGCCCGGTCACTGGTGCGCCCGCTGCACACGCTGCGCGACAGCGCACTGCGGGTCGCACACGTGGATCTGTCGCGCGAGCTCGAGCGCGTGCGTGCCGGCAAGGAGCCGGGACCGGTCGAGCCCATCCCGGTGCACACCACCGAGGAAGTCGGGCAGGTCGCCCACGCCGTCGACGAACTGCACGAGCAGGCAGTCTTCCTGGCGGGTGAGCAGAGCCGACTGCAGCTTCAAGTCAGCGACATGTTCGAAACGCTGTCTCGGCGCAGCCGCTCGCTTGTCGATCAGCAGCTCACGCTCATCGACGGGCTCGAGCGCAACGAGGAGGACCCGGAGCGGCTGGAGAGCCTGTTCAAACTCGATCACCTGGCCGCGCGAATGCGCCGAAACGGCGCCAACCTGTTGGTGCTCGCCGGCTCCAAGGTGCCGCGCGAGCAGGCCGAGGCGGTCCCCGTTGCGGCCCTCATCAACGCCGCCGCCTCCGAGGTCGAGGATTACCAGCGCGTCGTCACCGCGACCGTGCCCGACAGCGAGCTCGTCGGGTCGATCGCAGGCGACGTCGTGCACTTGCTCGCTGAGCTTCTCGACAATGCACTGCGCTACTCGCCGCCGATCTCGCAGGTGCGGGTGTCGGCCGTGCACACGGGCAACGGTGGACTGGTCATCGAGGTCAGCGACATCGGGCTCGGCATGACCGAATCCGATCTGCGGGTAGCCAACACGCGGCTGCAATCCGGTGGCGAGGTGACTCCGTACACCGCCCGCCATATGGGTCTGTTCGTGGTCGGCCGTCTCGCGCAGCAGCACGGGCTCGTGGTCCGTCTGCGCAGCACCATTGCGGGAGAACCGAATTCGGGTACCACCGCGGGGGTGTACGTCCCGTCGGAGCAGATCGTTCGTGCGGGTATGCGCGACGACATCGACACCGGAAGCGAGGACGACCCCACCGTCGCGGATTCGGTCATCGCGACGGCGCCTGCATTCGACGAGGCCGACGTGTATGCCGATGTGTATCAGGATTACGAGGCCGAGGTCGGCGTGGATCAGCTCAACGGGCACTCCGAGCTCACGCTGTTGCCGCAGCGCAATCCCGGCGCCAGCGGCATCTCCGGTGATCCGGTCAACGACTCGGAGTACGAAGCAGAGGTCGAGGCCGAAGATGAAGCCGAGGCGGAGTCCGAGGTCGAGTACGACCTCGAGCCGGAGGCCGATTACGAGCCCGAGCCGTGGGAGGAGCGGGTCACAGAGCAGCCGCGGCAGGTTCCCGTCGACACGTCGGCGTTCTTCGCATCGCGGAGCCAAGCGACGACCAACGGTGTGCATGAACCCGAGATCCCGGCGATCCCCGAAATCCCAGCCTCGACGACGGCGGGTTCCGAGGACGCCATCTACCAGAAGATGCTCTCGGAGTGGCTCGTCGATCCGACCGATCTGGCCAAGAGCAGCGATCTGAATTGGCAGTCGGTCTGGGATCACGGCTGGTCTGTCGCGGAGGCAGCAGAGGATGCGCCGATCGAATCGCACACCGAGCTGGGGCTGCCCGTCCGCAACCCCGGTGCGCGGCTGATACCCGGTGCGGCATCGATGGGACGCCACGGAGTCAACGGTGGGCATACCAACGGCGGAGCGCACCGCAGCCATGATGACGATGACGAGGTAGAGTCGGCGGCCGAATTCAGTACAGGTGCGCACGCCATACCGGTGCGTGATCCGGAGGCCGTTCGCGCGAGCATGAGCAGCCACTTCAGCGGTGTGCACGCCGCCCGGTCGCACGCACAGGAGACCAGAGGAACAGATAACGAATGACGCCAAGTTCGACGCAGCGCGATTCGCTCGACTGGCTGGTTTCGAAGTTCGCCCGCGACGTATCCGGTGTCACCCATGCGGTTCTCGTCTCCGCGGACGGCCTTCTGATGGCTGCCAGTGAGCACATGCCGATCGAACGCGCCGACCAGCTGGCCGCGGTGGCATCGGGCCTCGCCAGTCTTTCGGCCGGCGCGTCTCAACTCTTCAACGGCGGCCACGTGATGCAGTCCGTCGTCGAGATGGAAAACGGCTATCTACTGTTGATGCGTGTCGGCGACGGCTCCAACCTCGCGACGCTGGCCACCACGGGCTGCGACATCGGTCAGATCGGCTACGAGATGGCGATGCTGGTGGAGCGCGTCGGCAGCGTGGTCCAGTCGTCGCGACGAGCACCTCAGCACTCGTGAGCGGACGATGGACGAATTCGAGTCTCCCGCCCAGCAGAGCCAGCCAAGCCTGGTACGGCCATACACGCTGACGGCGGGGCGCACGGATTCGCGCGTCAGCCTTCCGCTGGAGGCCCCGATCGAGGCCGTCGTCTCAGACAAGCGCAAGCGATGGCCGGGAAACGATGTGCGGGCACAGATCTGCGCCATGTGCGGTAGCAGCCCGTCGGTGGCCGAGATCGCGGCCCGCCTTTCGTTGCCGGTCGGGGTGGCCCGCGTGTTGATCGGTGATCTGGTGTCGTCGGGTCACCTGCGGGTGCGCACGACCCTGAGCGATCACTCCAGCGTCGACGAGCGGCGTGAACTGATAGGAAGGACCCTCCGTGGCCTACGAGCGCTCTGAGGGTCATGACAAGGCGTCGACCAAGATCGTCATCTCCGGCGGCTTCGGCGTCGGCAAGACCACGTTCGTCGGTGCCGTCTCGGAGATCATGCCGCTGCGCACAGAGGCGTTGGTGACGAATGCCTCCGAAGGGCTCGACGGCCTCGAGGCGACGCCGGACAAGCGGACCACGACGGTCGCGATGGACTTCGGCCGCATCACCCTGGACGAGAACCTGGTGCTGTACCTGTTCGGCACGCCGGGCCAGCGGCGGTTCTGGTTCATGTGGGACGACCTGGTGCGCGGGGCGATCGGCGCCATCATCCTGGTGGATGTCCGTCGGCTTCAGGACAGCTTCGCGGCGGTGGACTTCTTCGAGGCCCGCAACATGCCGTTCCTCATCGCGATCAACGAATTCGACCAAGCGCCAAAGCATCCCCCGCACGAAGTGCGAAAAGCACTCGCCCTGGCCGATCACATCCCGATCATCACCGTCGACGCACGAGACCGGCACTCATCGACAGCAGCACTCATCTCGGTGACCGAATACGCATTGAACGTACTTCCTTCGGTGCCCGGCTGATCGCGTGTCGGAAGCCGAAACCGTTTGGAAAGAACAGGAATTCGTCGAGCACGATTTTCGCGACGATGATCTGACGCGGCTTCGCACCGAGCGCGTCGTGTTCACCGAATGCGACTTCAGCGGCGTCGACATGGGTGAATCCGAGCACATTGGATCAGCCTTCCGGAACTGCAAATTCCGTAGGGCAACGCTGTGGCACAGCACCTTCCGGCATTGCAGCATGCTCGGCTCGGTGTTCACCGAATGCCGTCTGAGGCCGGTGAAGTTCGACGAGGTCGACTTCACGTTGGCGGTGCTCGGCGATTGCGATCTTCGCGGCGTCGACCTGTCGGACTGCCGGCTGCGCGAGGCCAGTCTGGTGAAGGCGGACCTGCGCAAGGCGGTACTGCGCCGCGCGGATCTGCGGGGAGCCCGCACGCAGGACACCCGGCTGGACGAAGCCGACCTGCGCGGGGCCCGGATCGATCCGACGCTGTGGACCACCGCCTCGGTCCGCGGTGCGCGCATCGACATCGACCAGGCGCTGGCCTTCGCCGCCGCACACGGGCTGGACGTGCACGGCGAGTGAGGTGTGAACCCGCCTAGCTGGGCGCCTGCGTGCAGTAGGTGCCGCGGCCGGCGTTCACCACGACGGTCGCCTGTTCGGGGGTGGCGCCGAACTGCGCGACGACGGTGTCGATTGCGGCTTGTTGGCCCCCGCCGGTGTACAGCACGCGGCAGGCACCGCGGCCGGCCATCAGCAGCGTGTCGTCGTCGCGCGGGAAGGCAGGCCGGACCGTGTTGAGGAAGTTGTAATCCTCCTGCGTGAGCTGGATCGGCCAGGCCGAAGCCGTGGCGGCGGTCCCGCCCAGCAAGGCACCTGCGGCAACCCCTGCGGCGATCAAGCGAACACTTCGTCTGCGTGTGGACATAGCTGTCCATCCCTTCTGTGGTATGCCGGAAAGACGTAGGCACGAGTGGCGTGGCTTCGTATCTCCAGCCTAGCGTGTGTTTGGGAGTGCCCTGTACGCCAATATTCGCGGCAGCGATTTACCAAGATGGGTTAGCCAGGCCTGCAGGTCAGCACACCTAGCCGGACTTGAGCCGGATCTTCCACCGCACCAGGCTCAGGTAGCCGAGGCAGATACATCCGAGCATCGCCATGTTGAACCACCACGCGCCGGGCGTGTGCTTCCAATGCGAGTCCTGTGGCGTCAGCGGGCCTGGTACGAGCCTGATGAGGTCGATCGTCGAGGCGGTGCTGGCGAAGCCCCAGCGCGCCGGGGTTATCCACGACAGCTGGTCGAGGCCGATGCGACCGGTCACCGGGATCATGCCGCCCTGGAATACCAACTGCGACATGATCGCGATCACCAGAAGCGGCATGATCTGCTCGCTCGATTTGGCGAGCGCTGAGAGCGCAAGGCCGACCATGGCGGCGGCCACGCAGCACGCCGCCATGTCGACGAACAGTTCGAGGCTCCGGTTGGGGATCACCGCCCCGCTGGTCACGGCGCCAGGGCCCCACTTCTTGCCCCATATGTTGATGGCGGTGACGATGCTCGACTGCAGGATCGCGAACGCGGCGAAGACGATGACCTTCGCCAAAAGGTATGCGGTGGTGGACAATCCGACGGCCTGCTCGCGCAGGAAGATGGCGCGTTCACCGATAAGGGCGCGGATCGTCAGTGCGGTGCCCATGAAGATGGCGCCGACATTGAGCAGCACCAGAATCTGGCCCGGCTCGTTCGGCGCCTCACCGCCCTGTATCGCCGGAACGGGCACGCCGAAGCCGACGTCACCCGGCACCGACAGCGACAGCACGCCCATGATGAAGGGCAGGAACGCCAGGAAGATGAAGTACCCGCGGTCGGAGACGATAAGCCTCATCTGCCGTCGCGCAATCGTCGAGAACTGCCGTCGCACACTGGTTTTCGTCGGCTTCCCGAGGTCGCCGGGCGTCTGCGACGGAGGCTGCGGGGGCGTCGGTCCGGTCACTGCGACGAATCGCTGGTGCGCCCCGTCCGGATCACGTGCGACGCCGCTGAAGATGTCGGCCCAGTTGGTGGTGCCCATCGCGGCGCCGATCTGGCTGGGCGGCCCGCAGAACGCGGTCTTGCCGCCCGGCGCCAGCAGCAGCACCTGATCGCACACGTCGAGGTAGGACAGCGAGTGGGTGACTACCAGCACGACGCGGCCCGCGTCGGCGAGCTGGCGCAGCATCGTCATCACCTGACGATCCAGCGCCGGGTCGAGGCCCGACGTCGGCTCGTCGAGGATCAGCAGCGACGGACCGGTCAGCAGCTCCATCGCCACCGACGCGCGCTTGCGCTGACCACCGGACAGCTTGTCGACTCGGGTTTCGCGGTGCTGCGTCATCTCGAGTTCCTCGAGCACCTGCGAGACGACCCGTTCGCGGTCTTCCTTGGAGGTGTCCGGCGGCAGCCGCAGTTCGGCGGCGTACATCAGCGCCTGGCTGACGGTCAGCTGACCGTGCACCACGTCGTCCTGGGGCACCATCCCGATACGGGAGCGCAGCGAGGCGTACTCGGCGTGGATGTCGTGGCCCTCGAAGGCGACTGTGCCCTCCGTCGGGTGGGTGTAGCCGGCGACCAACCGCGCGAAGGTCGACTTGCCCGCACCCGACGGGCCGATCACGGCGGTCAGCGTGCCCGGCCTCGCCGTCAGCGAGATGTTGTCGAGCAGCGTCTTGTTGCCCTCGATCGTCCAGGTGACGCCGTGCACGTCAAGGCCGCCGGTGCCGCTCGCCGCGGTGGTCTCGGTGCGGCGGACCAGCGTGCCGCCGCTGAACACCAGGTCGACGTTGCCGATGGTGACCGTGTCGCCCTCGGTGAGCAGGGCGCTCTCGACGCGGGTGCCGTTGACGAATGTCCCGTTGATGCTTCGGTTGTCGCGGATCTCGGCACCCGCGGCGGTCGGCACCAGGGTCGCGTGATGGCGGCCCGCCAGCACGTCGGGGATCACGATGTCGTTGTCGGAGTTGCGGCCGATCTTGATCGAGCCCGGCGCTGACGAGTCGGCGGGACGGCCCGGCCGCAGGATCTTCAGCATGCTCGTCGCGAGGTTGCCCTCGCTCGAGCGCGGTGCGGCGGTCGGGCCCATGGCCGTCACCGACTCCAGAGCGGGCTGGGACAGCCCGGGCTGAGCGACCGGATGCGAGGCCGCCGTTGGTACGCGCGCGGGTTGCCCTTGCGATCCGGTGTAGCCGGGCTGCGGGCCACTCGGGTACCGCGGCTGCTGGGTCGACGGGTAGCCCTGCGGGGGGCCGGACGGGTACGCCTGCGGGCGAGGCGTTGGCGGGGGCGCCGTTGGCGCCTGTTGGGCGGGCCAGCTGCCGCTCGGCCGGTTGGTGACGGGGATGGACGTGGTCGGCGGCCGGCCGACTGCTTGCTGCCTGCCCACCTCGAACGTCAGCTCGGGGCCGTCCGGGTTGCCGATGTTGACGCGCATACCGTCCTGGACATCGACGGTCGGCACCCGGCGTCCGTTGACGTACATGCCGTTGAGGCTGCCGTTGTCGATGGCGAGCCACCGGCCCTGATCGAACCGGAGCACCAGGTGCGCGCGCGAGATCAGTGGGTGTGCGATGCGGACGTCTGCGCGAAGGTCGCGACCGATTACCACATCGTTTCCAGCGGCGAAGGTGCGTGCAGATCCGTCATTCCGAACGGTCAGCGCGGGCGGGGCTGGGTAGCTCATCGCGGCTAACTCTATAGGTAACCGGTCGATCTCCGGCGACTGTTAGGGAGGTGGCGTCGTCAACCCGGCGAGCCGGTGACCACGCAGTGGGTGTGGCTGTAAATGGTGGCCATGCACTTGTTGCAGTGTGTGCACGCCGAAAGCACGCTGTGAGCGTCGCCGTCGTCACGGATGCGGTTGATCAAGTCGGGCTCGGCGAGCAGCGCCCGCGCCATCGCGACGAAGTCGAACCCCTCGGCCATCGCGAGGTCCATGGTTTCGCGATTGGTGATACCGCCGAGCAGGATCAGCGGCATCTTGAGCTCGGCGCGGAACTTCTTGGCGTCCCGCAGCAGGAACGCCTCGCGGTAGGGGTATTCGCGGAGAAATTTCTTGCCGGTCATCCGAATGCCCCACCTCAGCGGCGGCTTGAACGCGCCCGCGAACTCCTTGATCGGGGCGTCGCCACGGAAGAGGTACATCGGGTTGACCAACGAACTGCCCGCGGTGAGCTCGATGGCGTCAAGGCCGCCGTCTTCTTCCAGCCACTTGGCGGTCTGAAGCGACTCGTCGATGGAGATACCGCCGCGAACACCGTCGGCCATCGTGAGCTTCGCGGTGACCGCGATCGGGGTGCCTTCTTTCTCCACCGCCTTGCGCACCGCCATCACCATGCCGCGCGCGACCTTGGCGCGGTTCTCCAGCGAGCCGCCGAACTCGTCGTCGCGCCGGTTGATCAACGGACTGAGGAAGGAGCTGGCGAAATAATTGTGGCCCAGGTGGATCTCGACGGCGTCGAACCCTGCCTCGATCGCATAGCGGGCTGCGGCGGCGTGCGCCTCGATGATGTCGCGGATGTCGTCGGGGCCTGCCTTCTTGGCGAACCGCATCGACAGCGGATTGAAGAAACGCACGGGTGCGTAGGCCTTCGCCTTGTTGGACCGTGCGTTGGCAACCGGCCCGGCATGACCGATCTGCGCGCTGATCGCCGCGCCTTCTGCGTGTATCGCGTCGGTCAGATTGCGCAGTCCGGGGATGGCCTCGGGTCGCCACCAGATCTGCTTGCCTTCGGTGCGTCCGCCCGGGGACACCGCGAGGTAGGCGACGGTCGTCATGCCGACTCCGCCCGCTGCGGGCAGCCGGTGGTAGGTGATCAGGTCATCCGTCACAAGCGCGTCTGGCGTGGACGCCTCGAAGGTGGCCGCCTTGATGATGCGGTTGCGCAGCGTCACCGGGCCGAGCTTCGTCGGGGTGAACACATTGGGCGCAGTGTTCATAAAAGTGGAGCATGCCAGACTGGCTTCCGTGGGTGCGATCACATTGGACGGTAAGGCCACACGGGACGAGATCTTCGTCGATTTGAAGGAGCGGGTGGCGGCCCTGACCGCGGCCGGACGCACGCCGGGCCTCGGCACGGTCCTGGTCGGTGACGACCCCGGCTCGCAGGCCTATGTGCGCGGTAAGCACGCCGACTGCGCGAAGGTGGGCATCAACTCGATCCGTCGCGACCTACCCGCCGACATCAGCCAGGCCAAGCTCGACGAGACCATCGACGAGCTCAACGCGAATCCCGAATGCACCGGCTACATCGTGCAGCTGCCGCTGCCAAAGCACCTCAACGAGAACGCCGCGCTGGAACGCCTCGACCCCGGCAAGGACGCCGACGGCCTGCACCCGATGAACCTTGGCAGGCTGGTGCTCAACGAGCCCGCGCCGTTGCCGTGTACGCCGCGCGGCATCGTGCACCTGCTGCGGCGCTACGAGGTGGAGATCGCGGGCGCACAGGTGGTGGTGATCGGCAGGGGCGTCACGGTCGGACGACCGCTCGGCCTGCTGCTGACCCGGCGATCGGAGAATGCCACGGTGACGTTGTGCCACACCGCAACTCGGCACCTGCCGCAGCTCACCCGCGAGGCGGACATCGTGATCGCCGCCGCGGGTGTGCCGCACATGGTGACCGCGGAGATGGTGCGGCCGGGTGCGGCCGTCGTCGACGTCGGCGTCAGCCGCGACGAGAACGGAAAGCTCGTCGGTGACGTCGCACCCGACGTGTGGGAGGTGGCGGGCCACGTATCGCCGAACCCGGGCGGGGTCGGGCTGCTGACCCGGGCGTTCCTGCTCGTCAACGTCGTCGAACTCGCCGAACGGGCCGGATGACCGTCAATGAGTTCGCCCGCAAGGTGTTCCGCGGGCAGTGGCCGATCTTGCTGGTCGGCCTGTTCTTCATCGCGGCGTTCGGTCTGGTGATCGCCGGCTACTGGCGGCGCGGCGCCCTTGTCATCGGCATCGGTGTCGCGGTCGCGGCCGCGCTGCGCATCGGACTCGCCGACGACCGCGCCGGTCTGCTTGTGGTGCGCAGTAAGGGCACCGACTTCGTCACGACCGCCACGGTCAGCGCCGCCGTGCTCTACATCGCCGCGACCATCGACCCGTTGGGCACCAGCTAGGCCACTGAGACTGATTCCGTCAGTCGTCGGGTTCGCCGCGTCGAGCGACGCCCGCGGACTCGACGACGTGTTCGTCGTTCGAATCAGACTCGGCGAGTTCAGCTTCTGCCGCTGCCACCTCTGCCAGTTCGCGTTCCCGCTCAATGCGTTGTGCGGTAGGTACGGCGATCCACGCCGCGATCAGCATCGCCGTGACGCCCGCGACCACCTTGCCGATCATGAGCGGACCGATCAGGTTCGGCTGGAAGTTGGCGGTGAAGGCGAGGTGGTCGCCCACCAAGAAGGCCGACGTGGTGCCGAACGCCACGACGAGCACCTTCTCCTTCGCCTTCATGAACTGGACGAGGTGGAAGGCAGCGATCATGTTCGCCGCGGCGGCCAGCAGGCCTGCGGTGCCGTCGGGGCTGATCCCGAACCATTTGCCGACCGCCCCGAGCGGCGTCTTCAGATACGTGCGGATCACGTAAACCAGGGGGAAGGCGCCGGCCAACACGATGGCGACGTTGCCTGCGATCTCCAGTGGTCGCATCTGGTCGTCGGCGGTGGCGATGATGGGCTGGAAGTTCCACCAACTCAGATGCGAGCTGAAGAAGCCGGTGACGTGCTCGACGATCGCGATCGCGAGGACGAGATAAATCGCGCCGTTGAGGGTTCGGCCGAACCAGATGAAGGCCGTCACCATCGCCCTCGTCACGAAGTAGAGGCCAACCGCGATCGCGACCGAGACGATGATCACTGGAAGCAAGTTCAGCAGGACGTCACCCATGCCGAAGCCATCGAGTGCGACCTCCGACGGGCCGTCGGTGACCGCTGTGCCGCGCACCGGGGAGTCGGTGAACAACAGGATCGCCATCGTCACGATGACACCGATCGGGACGGTGAGGATGCCGCTCATGATGCCCAGCGCGAAGTACTGGTGATCCTTGCGATTCAGGATGGCCAGGCCGACGGGGATCGTGAACGAGATGGTGGCTCCGGCCATGAACCCGGTCACCGCGGCGGTGATCCACGCCCCGGGCGAGTCGGCCGTCGCCAGCGCCAGTTGGTAGCCGCCCATGTCGCTGGCGATGAATGTCGTTGCGGCCATGGCCGGGTCGGCGCCGAACAGCGCGTACACCCGGCCGATGACGTTCTCCACGAACCACGCCAGATACGGGAGGCCCGCCATGACGCCGCCGACTGGAACGAAGAGCGGTCCGAGGGCATACAGGCCCTCCTTGAACTCGTGCCCGATACCGCGGTCTCCGCGGAACACCAGGAACACCGCTCCGATCAAAACGAATGTCATCATGAGGTAGATGACGGCATTGCCGAGGTTGGCCATCGCCCAGTCGTTCCTTCCGCCAGGTGGCCCGCGGGCCGAGTGGGTTGAAGATTAGGCGCGACCGATACCGATGGCCCGAACTCGGGGTGGCGTATCCCGATCCCGGATGGATCCCGCACGACAGTTCTGATTTGCCTATGGGTGGGCCCTACGCTGGGTCTCGCTTCTGGTACGACGGGGTGTGCCCCCGGGGATAGATAGGGAGATCAGCGCATGCCGTCGCTCATGGACGTGTGGGATTCCACCCGCATGCGGTTGCTCGTCGAACTCGAGCGGGCCACGAGCCTGTCGATGGCCGCCAAGGCCGTCGGCATCAGCCAACCGTCGGCCAGCGAGCACCTGCGTCTGCTGAGTGCAGCGGCCGGAGAGCCGATCGCCGAGCGCAACGGGCGATCCCTGGTGCTGACCCCGAGCGGACGGATCCTTGCGAGGGTGGCATCACAAGCGTTGTCCAATCTCTCCGCTGGCCAGTCGGCGCTCGCGGCTCGCGCCGGCTTGCGGGCGGGCACCCTCAACATCGCCGCATCGTCGGTGCCGGGGACCTTCATCCTGCCGCGCGTCGTCGCCGAGTTCGTCAACCGCTGCCCCGACGTCGACGTGCGCCTGTCCGTAGGTCCGACCGACGCGGTCATCGATTGGCTGCTGGAGGGCCGGGTCACGTTGGCGATCACATGCAGCGAGATCACTGCGCCAGGGCTTCGGGTGGAAACCATCGGAAGTGACGAAGTGATCGGCATCTGCAGTCCTGGACGACTGGAGATCAGCTCCACCGGATGCGTAACGCTCGACCAGCTCGTCGGTCAGACCCTGCTGGTGCAGGAGCGCGGATCGAGCACGCGCACCCAGGCGATCGAGATGCACGGCGGAGCGCCTGGCTGGAAGTCGGTCTGGGAGCTGGGGTCGGTCGACGCGGTCAAACGCGCTGCCCGCGAACAAGCCGGTATCGGTTTCGTCTCCATCCACTCCATCGCAGAGGAGCGGCGCCGGGGCGAAATCGTCGAATTCCGCGTTCCTGGCGTCGACTGGGGACAGCGTGACGTCCGGGCCATCGCCCTGCTCGGCGTGGTGACCGCGCCGGCCGACCACTACTTCAAAGTGCTGCTCGCCGACGCCGTCAACGGCCCGGGCGCCACGGCGGTGACCGCCCTGTCCTGACGTTCGCCTGGATGATCCGCGAAACCTATCGGACATCCCGATCGTTCGCGGCGCTGATATGCGATGTGCCCATACGAGGTGCCGTTGCGGTATCGGCCACACCTACTCTTCGGTCATCGCGCCACGGCCCAAAACATAGCCAAAAGGGAAGTAATTGAACCAGCCATCGTCTCGACCGGTGCCGGTTGACGTCCTCGTCATCGGCGCCGGAGTCGTCGGCACCGCGGTGGCCCGCGAGCTGTCGCTTCTCGACGTCAGCGTCGCCGTCGTCGAGCGCTGGCACGACGTGGGCGAGGAGACGTCCAAGGCCAACAGCGGCGTCACCAACTGCGGTTGGTCGCTGGCACCCGGCAGTCTCGAGGGGCGGCTGGTTTCTTCGTCGTATCCGCAGTGGCCCAAGCTGACGGCAGACCTCGGCGTCAAGTGGCGCAGGGTCGGCATCACGATGCTCGCGTTCACCGACGATGAGGTCGCAGCGCTTCCCGCCTGGGCGGAGCGTTCGCAGGAGAACGGCAACGAGGCGTTGCTCCTCTCCGGTGACGACATTTTCGAGCACGCACCGCATGCGTCACCGTCGACCAAAATGGCGGTCCATGTCCCCGAGGAAGCGGTCATCGACTCCGTGCGGCTCACCGTCGCCTACGGAGAACAGGCTTGCCTCAACGGTGTCGACTTCTATTTCTCGCAGCCGGTCGTGTCTGCGAAGAGCGTCGAAGGCGTTGTCTCCCAGGTGTCAACGCCGCAGCACACGTTCCGCCCGCGATTCATCGTCAATGCCGCGGGCCTCGGCGCCGACGAAGTCTCGCGGATCCTTGGCGGCGAGGATTTCGCGGTAACGCCACGGCGTGGCCAATGGGCGCTGCTGGACCGCGAGTTCGGGGCCCGCGTGCCAGGGATCCTGACCGGTGTGCCCGGACCACTCGGGCACGGTCCGATGGTGCTTCCCACCGCGCACGGTTCCGTGCTTCTCGGGCCGACGGCCGAGGACCTGACGGACAAGCTCGATCGCAGCACCGACGAGGACAACCTGAACGAGGTGCTGAGGCGCTGCACGCAAATGATGCCGTCGATCGACATGCAGTTCGTCATCAAGCGGTTCGCGGGTGTTCGATCGAACTCCGACCCGACGTACCGGATCGGATGGTCCGAGTCGGCGGGAAATGTCGTGCACGTCGCGGGCATTCGGTCGACCGGGGTTTCGGCGTCTCCGGGGATCGCGCAGTTCGTCCGCGACCTACTCGTCGAGCGCGGCCTGAATTCGACCGCGAAGGCCGATCCGGTTCACGTCCTCGACTACCGCAAGCCGCTGTGGAGTGAGCTGAATTGCGCAGACGCTGCGTCGGATCCGCTTGGTAGGACAGTGATCTGCGCGTGTGAGAAGGTCACCGCCCAGGACATCCATCAGGCGCTGTCGCAGCCCCTCCCCGCAACGAGCATCATCGGGGTCGCCAGGCGAACACACGCAACCTGGGGACGGTGTCAGGGCTCAGCCTGTCTGTCCGGGGTGTCGTTCATCACCTCGATGTACACCGGCGACAATCCCTGGGACATTCCCTACCACGAGCCGGGCTCGCAACTCGGGGTCGGAGCCACCGATGACTGACGTCGTCGTCGCCGGATCGGGGCGCTGCGGGCTGCACGTCGCGCGCATGCTCGCCGAGCGCGGATTCGAAGTGACTGTGGTGGAACGGCTTCCACAGGTCGGTGGCCAGGAACCCGAACGCGACGCGCGCTCACTGGAGCGGGCCGCGCGCCGCGCGGGCGTGAAGCTCATGCTCGGCACACTGGTCGTTTCTCACGTGGACGGCGTGGTGCACACCCTCGGTATCGATGGAGCGTCTGCGGTGCCGGTGAAAGCTCTGGTGCTTGCCACCGGCACGCGTCCGCAAACGCGGGCCGAGCTCGGCATCGGTGGCGACCGCGGTGCGGGGGTCACACCGGGTTCTGCTGCGGTGCACTTCCTCGATTCGGGGTTGCTGCTCGGCCGCAACCCGGTCGTCGTCGGTGGCGGCGAGCTGGCGCATCATCTGTGCAACTCGTTGTTGCGCAAGGGCGCTCGCCAGGTGACGTCCGTGACCGATGGGCCGCGAAACGGCAGCTGGCCCCGCGTGACCGCATTCGACGACGCTCGAGTGGTTCGAGTCAACGGGTTCCCTCGGGTGCATTCGGTGGTCATCGAGACGTACCGCGGGGCACAGGAAGTAACGACGGACGCCGTCATCTTGGCGTCAGGGCGGGTTCCGATGCGCAACATCGAAGGCGCTTTGTACCCGAGCGATTCCGTTCACGACTGCTTCGGCGAACGGGACCCCCGGTCAGACGAGGAAGCGGTGCAGATCGCGGAGGCGACCGCGCGTGCGGTCGTGTCCGCTATCCGCTGACACAACACCGACAATTGGAGAGTTGAGTGGAAGTTCTTTCACCCGTGGGAAGGTTCCGCGTGTCGGCCCACGGCGTCCAGATCCGTGACGGCAGGCTCGTCATCGGCGCCTCGCTTGGCGCGTGGCGATCCGAGGTCACTTTCGAGAAGACCGACGTACCTCTCGTACTCGCCGCAGCCGGGACGGCCGGGCTCGCGCTCGCCGCGGCCTTCGGTGCGGGGCGATGGTCGGCGCCCAAGGCTGGGGCGGGTCGATGAGTATCCAACCGTTACCGGAGCTACTCGCGCCCGCCATCGAAGGCGGCTATGGCGTGTTGGCGTTGAACGTCTTCGACGACCTGACCCTGCGCACCGCGATCGAGACGGCAGAGGAGGAGCGGGCGCCGATCATCATCCAGACATCGGTCAAGACCGTGAAGGCGATCGGCGCCAAGGAGTTGTCGCAGATGTTCGCGAGGACCGCAAGCGACGCGACGATTCCCGTGTCATTGCACCTCGACCACTGTCCGGACCCCGCGGTGGCATCGGAATGTATTGCCAATGGCTGGAACTCGGTGCTCTTTGACGCGTCGCATCTTCCGCTCGAGGAAGCCACTCGCCAAACGTCGGCTGTGGTCGTGGAAGCGCACGCGAACGGCGTTCACGTCGAGGGTGAGGTGGAGGGTATCCAGGGCGTCGAGGACGGTGTCGGTAGCGACGCCGCTCCGACGGTGTATCCCGACGATGTGATCGTCGACTTCATGGAGACGACGAAGGTGGACTGCTTCGCGCCGGCGATCGGAAACGCGCACGGGTTGTACAAGGCCGCGCCGAAACTCGACGTCGAACGGGTACGACGACTGTTCGCACGCACCGAGGTGCCGATGGCGCTTCACGGGGGATCCGGTCTGACCACCGCTCAGTTCCACGAATTGATCACCGCGGGATGTGCGAAGGTCAACATCTCGACAGCGCTCAAGCGAACGTTCCTCAGCAGCCACCGCGAGTACCTCGGCGACCACTCCGACTCAGCGGAGCCTCTGGCGTTGCTCGCGCATGTGCGCGGGCGGGTTGCGGATTGCGTACGTAGTCATATCCAACTGTTCGCCGGTGCAGGAAGCCCTCGGTGAACGCGCTCATCTTCGACTGCGACGGTGTTCTCGCCGACACAGAACGTGACGGTCACCGGGTGGCGTTCAACACGGTGTTCGTCGAGTACGGCATCGACTTCGCTTGGACCGTCGAGGGTTACGCCGATGCGCTCCGTACGGCGGGTGGCAAGGAGCGGCTACGGGCGCTGCTGACGCCGGAATTTCGACAACACCACGGCATCGGCGACACAGACGTGGACTCGCTGATCGCCTCATGGCATAAGCGCAAGACGGAGGTGTTCGTCAGCCTGGTGGCGGACGGGCGGCTGCCGGCACGGCCAGGGGTCAGAAGACTGGCAGACGAGGCGGCCCAGGACGGTTGGCTGCTCGCTGTCGCGTCGACATCGGCGCACCAGTCTGTCCGCGCTGTTCTCGACCACGTCATGGGCGCCGAACTCGCGAGCGCCTTTTCGGTCTTCGCGGGCGACGACGTGACACGCAAGAAACCGGCGCCGGACATCTACCTGCATGCGCTCGGCGGTATCGACGTGTCGCCGTTCGATGCGGTGGTGGTCGAGGACTCCGAGATCGGTGTGCGGGCAGCGCGAACGGCGGGTCTGCCGGTGATCGCCACATCGAGCGCGTACACCGGCGACGAGGACCTGTCGGACGCGGGCATCGTCGTCGACTCCCTTGGGAAGGCCGGCGGACCCCCACTGACGGTGAAAACCAACAGATCTCACCTTCCGATCACTAATCTGGTTGAACTGGAACATGTTCGGGAGTTGCTGTTATCGAGCCGTGTCGGACAGGAGGTCGGAGAGTGACCGATCAGGTTGAGAAGACGCAGTCGACCGCCGGGGAGCAGGACCTCACCGCCGTCGTGGAGTGGCAGTGGCCCGGTGCGCGGTGGGATGCGGCTCCCCTGGACGGCGGGATGACCAACCGCAACTGGAAGGTCACCGTCGAAGCGGGCGCCGGTGGCCCGAGGCAGTACGCCGTTCAGTTGCTGCTGTCCGACGACGCTGCCGCTCGTATCGGCATCAACCGGGACACCCACGCGAGATCCATGACCGTCGTCGACGAGCTCGGTCTCGGCCCGAACCTTGTTGCGTGGCATCGAGATCAGCCGAAGGCGATCATCAGCGAATATGTTGAATGCGCTCAGCCCTCGACCACCGCCGAGCGGGTGCGTACCGCGCGCCTCGCTGCCGATGCACTGGATCTTCTGCACACCCGCACCACAGGGGCCGATCTTCCGAGCTGGATCAGCGATCCGTTCGTCGGAGTCGAATGGCTATACGGCAAGGCCACCAGCGCCGCACCGGAACTAGCCTCGAAGTTCGACTGGGCGGTGCGGGCGAACCGGCGCTGCCAGCGCGCCAGGGGTGAGTATCTGACGTGTCTTCTGCACGCCGATCTGTCAGTCGGCAATGTGCTGACCGACGGTTCGCGCGTCTACTTCATCGACTGGGAGTATGCCGGGCTGGGCGACAGGTATTACGACTGCGGCGATTTCGTCGAGAAGTGGAACCTCGATGCGCAGGAGGAGCAGGCGTTCGTCGAGGGCTATCGTCAGACTGAATCGTACGAGTTTGTCGAGGCGGTCACCTTCATGTACCGCTTCACCGCGCGGCTTCGGGAAGGACTGTGGTCGGCCAACATCAGCGTGGTCAACTTCATCGACTTCGACCATGTGGGCTACGCAAACGAGTGCTTGGCAAGGCTTTCGGTGATCGCAGACGATCCGCGGTTCGAATCGAGCATGCGGGTCGTCGACGCGGCGAGAGGAAAATCGTGAATGCGGCGCAGGTGACGGCGCCGTACTGCGGCCAGGACGGCGGAGATGTGATCGTCGAGAGTCGCCTTCGTGTGCGCGACGACGCGATCAAGTACGTGCGCGCGATCGACTGGAGGACCCTGTCGCTCGTGGACTCCGACGCCGAGGTGGACGTCACCGCGCGATTCCGCGAAGTGATGGATCTCTTCGCCCCCGCCTGCGCGTTCACGCCCGCCGGGTTCCGCGTTGAGCGCCAGGATCGCGGGCGGATTGTCTTCGACCTGGTTCGCGACATCGGCTGCGACCGTGGCGGCGCGCCGCGGCCTACCGGCGTGTTGTTCTCGGCGGATTCGGCCAACCCGTTCGAGATCCGGGAGTGCCGCGATGTGATCGCCAACGTCACCTGCAATCCGGGCATCGTGTACGACCTGTTTCTGAACAATCCCGAGGCGAATATCGGTGGCCAATTCGGATCGCTGGAGGACGTGCTCCGCGAGATCGCAGATGTAGTGGGTTCAGGCTGCGACGTGTCGGTCGAACTGCGAGACCCCTACGAGCAGGACTTCGCCCGCATCCTGGACGAGATACAGATGTACGAGGAGATCCTCAGCAAGTACCGGCTGGTGGTAAAGGTTCCGCACACCGGGGCGATCGCGCCCGCGGAGGCAACGCAGTTGCTTACCGGCGACGGCCTGCTCGACCATCGCTTCTACGACGGATCACCCGCCGATCTGCTGCGCGGACATTCGTTGGCGCTCAAGCTGACCGAGCTGGGTCACCGGGTGAACTTCACGCTGATGTTCGAGCCGTATCAGACCGCATTGGCGTTGCAGACCAGGCCGTACTTCATCAATGCCTTTCTGCGACACCGGATGAACTTCGTGCGCCGGATCGAAGGTTTGATCGCGGGCTACGCCGCGACTGACGACACGTGGTTCGTGGCCGAGCTTCGTCGGCATCTCGTGGCGAACCACTATCTCGGCCGCCATGAGGAGACGTTGGACCTGCTGGAGACGCTCACCATCGGCAAGCAGATCGAGGCGGCGAGTGCCGCAGGAGGCGGCGACGGTTTGGATAGCGCGCGGGCATCTCTGCGGTGGCTACAGGGCTCCAACCTGGACGCCAGCAGGCTCATCATCTGCTCGATGGACGGTGCGGCGATGTTTCCCGGGATCATGGCCATGCTCGAGCAACCGGAGTTCCTCGAGTTGCACAACCGCGTGCTGATCACGACGGATCCTCGCCATCTCGCGAGGTGGTCGAGTAGCCCGCATGTCATCTCCTACCAGCAGCGGTTCCTCAAAGCTGTTGCAGCGCCGGTGGTCAGCCGAAACGGGCAGCACCGAGCCGACTAGGCCATCTTCCAAACGGCGGCGACGATCGGCTTGGCCCACTGCGGCGTCGCGGACAGGTCGGACGGCCCGACGATCTGGCCATGGGCCAGGTGCAGGACCGGCTTCGGCTGCGCGACCCGCGCGATGTGCGCCTCCGGGCTGGACATCCCGACGTAGGTGATGCGAACCTCGATACCGTGGCTCGCCGCCTCGGCGAGAAGTCGCGACATCGTCGAGCCGCCAAGTGGTTTCGAATGTGAAGTCGAGACGTTCGCAAATCGCCGTCGCTGTTGCGGAAGGTCAGGGATGCCATGGCCTCGTTTAGCCATTTCGACCAGATCGAACAATTTAGCCAATTTGCCTGATAGGAAAATTTGCCCGCTGTGCATGTTTCGGTATGGTGGCCCTATGACCGGACTTCGGGAGCGAAAGAAGCTCGACACCCGACGCGCGCTCAGCGACGCCGCGTTGAAGCTGGCCTTCGATGGCGGCCTCGAGTCGGTCACTCGCGAGGCGATCGCCGACCTTGCGGGCGTATCGCTGCGCACGTTCAACAACTACTTCACCGGCAAGTACGAGGCGCTGGCCTACCGCCAGACCGAACGCCTGCGGCGCAGCATCAGTGTGCTGCGGGACCGGCCCGCCGACGAACCGCTGTGGACGTCGATCACCGAGTCCGTCGTCGCTCCGCTCGAAGAGGACTTCCGTGAGGTCACCGGCGAGGAGACCAAGATCCCGACCCGCACGGAGCTGGCCGAAGTCCGGAAGCTTTTGATGAGACCCGAGATCCGCGATGCCGCGAACAAGGAGCTGTTCGATGAATGGCTCGACGTCGTCGCCGAGCGGACGGGCACCGACCCGGAGCGAGACATCTACCCGCGGCTCGTGGCCGCCGTTGTTCGTGCCGTCGGCGACGCGGCGACGGAGACATACGTGCGGGCGGAGCCACCCGTCGCCATCACCGATCTGATCCGCGCCGCCTTCGCCGAAGTCGCAGCAGGGCTGCCGGAACCCGCCGCCAAGAGAGGTAAGCAATGACCGTTGAAGCCGCTGACATCGTCATCTCCGGCGCCGGGCCCAACGGGCTGCTGCTCGCGTGCGAGCTGGCGCTGGCCGGTGTCCGGCCGGTTGTCCTGGACAAGCTGCCTGGCCCGAGCGACGAACCCAAGGCCAACGGCCTTGTCGGACAAGTCATCCGACAGCTCGACATGCGTGGCCTCTATCACGCGTTCGGCGGTGAAGAAGGTCCGCCGCGGCCCGCCTACGGCTGGATGTTCGCGGGCATGGCGCTCGACTTCCTCGGCATCGACGACAACCCGCTGTACTCGCTGCTGATACAGCAGCCGCGGGTGGTCCGCCTGCTGGAGAAGCGGGCCCGCGATCTCGGCGTCGACATCCGGTGGGGCCACGAGCTGACCGCGTTGAGGCCGGGGGAGCAGGGCGTCGCGCTGACGGTGGCGACCTCTGGCCGCGCGTATCGGCTGGACGCCGGCTATCTGGTCGGGGCCGACGGTGGTCGCAGCACCGTGCGCAAGAGTGTTGGCATCGGCTTTCCCGGCCACACGTCGCCGATCGTGAGCCGGATCGCCCACGTATCTCTTCCCGAGAAGCTTCTGGTGCCCGGCCGCGGCTACGACATCCCGGGCTTCGGTCTACTGCCGTTCGGCCACAACAGGTTTGCCAACGGCACCATCATCGCGTTTCCGATCGAACCCGACCGGCCGATGGTCGGCACGATCGAATACGGCCAGACCTTCGGCGGAGCAGACCGGCCGTTGACGCTCGACGAGCTGCGCGAGAGCATCCGCCGCATCATCGGCGTCGACGTACCGCTGGGGCCGCCGAAAGGTCCGGGCCCGCACGCACTGCGCAAGCTCGACACGACGAACTCGCGGCAGGCCGAGCATTACCGCGTCGGTCGGGTGCTACTGGTGGGGGATGCCGCACACGTGCACTCGCCGATGGGCGGTCCAGGGCTGAACCTCGGCATGCAGGACGCCGTCAACCTCGGCTGGAAGCTCGCGGCCACGGTGACCGGGAAGGCGCCCAACGGCCTGCTCGACACCTACGAGTCCGAGCGCTACCCGGTGGGTGAGCGGGTGATGATGCATTCGCAGGCGCAACTGGCGCTGTGCGCGCCCGGACCCGAAGTCGAGGCGCTGCGTTCGCTTTTCGGCGAGTTGGTGTCCCAACGCGAGGTCGCGAAGCACATGGCGGGTCTGCTCGCAGGCTCCGACGTCCGCTACGACGTCGGCGACGACCATCGGCTCTCCGGTCGGATGGTGCCCGACCTCGTCCTCGACGACGGCCGCCGCGTCGTCGAGCTGCTGCACGACGCGCGCCCGGTGCTGCTCGACGCGACCGGTGGGAAAGCGTCGGCGGCCGCGGCCGCGTGGGCCGATCGGGTGGACTTGGTGACGGGCACGGTGACCGACGGGCCCGCTGCGTTGCTCATCCGCCCCGACGGCTATGTCGCGTGGGCCGCAGACACATTCGACGACCGCCACGCCTCGGCACTGCGAACAGCGCTGGCGCGCTGGTTCGGCGCCAAGCTCACGGGAACGTAGTCACTTGGATCGCTTCGATCGACATTTTGCAGGGCGTTACTCGCTCTTCCCCTGCAGAAAGTTGATCGGAGTGACGACTGTGAACATCAACGCGCATGAGATTCGAGTTTGGTAGACGTCATCTCGCACGTCCCCTACCAAAGTCGGAGCTTCGCTGGCACGCTGGTTCGGCGCCGACTAGGGGAGCGTCGCGCGGATGCTCACCGTGATGTAGGGCAGCGCCAAGCCGTTGGAGCTGGCCAGCGCGGGGTGCGTCGCCAACAGCTCGCGCACCTGCTCCAGCACCTGGGTCCGGACGTCCGTCGGCGAGGTGATGCAGTAGCTGCGGGACGCGACGAGGTCGATCAGCGCCTGCGGGGTGAGATAGCTTGTCCACTCCTGGTGGTCGCGTTCCACGCCGTCAAACGGCTCCGAAAGCGTGACCTCGTGGCTGAACGGGTCGTCCTCGTGTCCGATGATGTGGCCGAGGTCCTTGACCCAGCCCATCCGCTCGTCGCGGGTGTTCCAGATCAGCCCGAGGCGCCCGCCGGGCCGCAGCACCCGCGCGACCTCCTTGACGGCGCGTTCCGGATCGAACCAGTGCCAGGCCTGCGCGACCAGCACCGCGTCCACGCTCTCGTCGGGCAGCGGGATGTCCTCTGCGGTGCCGAGCAGCGCGGGCGTCTCGGGCAACGAATGGCTGAGCAGCTCAAGCATTTCCGGGATCGGGTCAACCGCGACGACATCCAGTCCGCGTTCGACGAGCCGCGTCGTCAGCTTGCCCGTCCCTGCGCCGAGATCGAGCACGTCGCGCGCGTTGGGCGGGAGCAGCCAGTCGATGGCCTCGGGCGGATAGGACGGTCGGCCGCGTTCGTATGCCGCGGCTTCTGCACCGAACGACAGGGAACGCTGTTGCCTGGATCGGGTCACCTGGATGCCAGCTCCAATGTCTCGCGGATCAGAATGCCGACCGCATCCGACTCGACGAGGAACCCGTCGTGGCCGTAGATCGAGTCGACAACCTTCAACTCCGCACAACCCGGCAGCAGCTCGGCTAATTCCTCCTGCAGCCGGATTGGGTACAGGCGGTCAGAAGTGATGCCTCCGACGACCACCGGGACATGGCAGTTGCCCAGCGCGGCCCGGATGCCGCCGCGGCCGCGGCCGACGTCGTGGCTGGACAGCGATTCGGTGAGCGCGACATAGGTGCCCGCATCGAACCTGCTCAGCAGCTTGTGCCCCTGGTACTCCAGGTAGCTCTGTACCGCATAGCGGCCGCCGGTGGCGGGGTCCTCGTCGCCCTGGCCGTCGTTGCCGAAGCGGTCATCGAGTTCGTGCTCGCCGCGATAGGTCAGGTGTGCGAATCGCCGCGCAATCTCCATTCCGATGTCGGGCGAGCGGCCGGTGCCGTAGTAGTCGCCGTCGCACCAGTTCGGATCGGTTTTGATCGCGGCGATCTGGCTGCTCTGGGTGCCGATCTGATCGGCGGTCGCACGCGCCCCGACCGCAAGCACCAGCGCCGAGCGGACCCTGTCCGGATAGCCGATCATCCACTCGAGCGCCCTCGCGCCGCCCATCGATCCGCCGACGACGGCCGCGACCTCTGTGATGCCGAGCGCGGCGAGCGCGGCGACGTCGGCCTCCACCTGGTCGCGCACGGTCACAAGGGGAAACCTTGAGCCCCAGGGCTTTCCGTCGCGGGCAAGCGAACTCGGGCCGGTCGACCCGCGGCAGCCGCCCAACACATTGGTGGCCACCGCGCACCACCGGTCGGTGTCGATCGGAGCGCCTGGCCCCGCAACACCGTCCCACCAGCCCGCCGTCGGATGGCCGGGGCCTGCTGGACCGGTGATATGCGAGTCGCCGGTCAGCGCATGCAGCACTACCACCACGTTGTCGCGGTTGGGGGACAGCTCGCCCCACCGCTGGATGGCGATGGATACATCGTCGATGACAGCGCCGTTCTCGAGCCTCAGCGAACCGATGTCGACGATCGCGACCTCGCCCTCGGCAGGCAGCGCGTCAATGGGCACATCAAAGATTGTCATGTCTAAGACCTCTTGACCGTCTTCTAAAACGCGGAGACCGTCGCCGGATCAGTGCTTGCGGTGGCATGGAAGGGCTTGGCCGCGGCAAAGCCCTGCTCGAGGTCGGCGATGATGTCGTCGATCCCTTCGATGCCGACCGCCAGTCGCACCAGACCGGGGGTGACGCCCGTCGCCAGCTGCTCCTCGGGAGTCAGCTGTGAATGGGTGGTCGACGCAGGGTGGATGACCAGCGAGCGCACGTCGCCGATATTGGCGACGTGGCTGTGCAGCGTCAGCGCGTTGACGAACGCCTTGCCCGCATCGATACCGCCCGCCAGCTCGAAGGCCAGCACGGCGCCTGCACCCTTGGGGGCGAGCTTCTTGCCGAGTTCGTACCACGGCGAGCTGGGCAGCCCCGCGTAGTTCACCGAGACGACGTCGGGATGGCCATCGAGGTACTCGGCGACCCGCTGGGCGTTGGACACGTGCCGCTCGACGCGCAGGCTCAACGTTTCAAGCCCCTGCGCGATGAGGAACGCGTTGAACGGTGCTGCCGCCGAACCGAGGTCGCGCAACAGCTGCACGCGCGCCTTCAGCGCGAAGGCGGGCGGGCCCAGCTCGGCGAACACCACCCCGTGGTAGCTGGGATCGGGGGTGGTGAAGCCGGGGAACTTGCCGTTGGTCCAGTCGAAGTTGCCGCCGTCGACGATCACGCCCGCAATGGCCGCGCCATGGCCGCCCAGGTATTTGGTGGCCGAGTGCACGACGATGTCGGCGCCGAGGGCGATCGGCTGGACCAGATACGGGGTCGCCACGGTGTTGTCGACGATGAGTGGCACCCCGGCGTCGTGCGCGACGGCCGCGACGTTGGGGATGTCGAGGATGTCGTTCTGCGGGTTGGAGATGGTCTCACCGAAGAATGCCTTGGTGTTCGGCCGGACGGCCGCCCGCCACGAGTCCAGGTCGTCGGGATTCTCGACGAAGCTGACGTCGATCCCCAGCTTCGGCAGCGTGTAGTGGAACAGGTTGTACGTGCCGCCGTACAGCCGCGGGCTGGAGACGATGTGGTCGCCTGCTTTGGCGAGGTTGAGGATCGCGAACGTCTCGGCGGCCTGGCCGGAGGCGAGGAACAGCGCCGCGACGCCGCCTTCGAGTGCGGCGATGCGCTGCTCGACGACGTCCTGGGTCGGGTTCATGATCCGGGTGTAGATGTTGCCGGGCTCGGCGAGACCGAACAGCGCCGCGGCGTGCTCGGTGCTGTTGAACGTGTACGACGTGGTCTGGTAGATCGGCAGCGCCCGCGCATTGGTGGCGGAATCGGGCGTCTGGCCTGCGTGGACCTGTTTCGTCTCAAACGACCAATTGGCCGTGGGGTCTGCTGGCGTGCTCATAGGAAATGGACCTCCATCTGTTCTCTGGGGGTCCGTTTTCAGCGGACCCGCGCTTGCCGTGTAGCCGTCCGCTTTTAAATGTCCCAGCGGCTACTCAACCTGGTCGTCTCCCGGGGCACCCCACCGCGGTTGGAGGGTTGCCGGCCAGCAAGCCGGGGCTTGACGCTGGCGCTCATGACCGATGAGAAGCGTATCGCATGCCAGGTCATGGCCGCCACTGGCCGATCATGAACCTGAATTCTGTGCCGTTTCGGCCATCAGGGCATGGGGCAAATGTCCCTATCTGTGGGCACGCGTAGGTTCGTAACCGACGCGATACTGATAGCCGACACCGACGCCGGGAGACACCACATGAGCGATGAGAAGCCGACGATCATCTACACGCTGACCGACGAGGCGCCGCTGCTGGCGACCTACGCCTTTCTGCCGATCATCCGGACGTTCACTGACCCGGCCGGAATCGAGGTCGAAAGCAGTGACATCTCGGTGGCGGCACGCATCCTCGCCGAGTTCTCCGACCGGTTGACCGAAGAGCAGCGGGTGCCCGACAACCTGGCCACCCTCGGCGAGCTCACCCACGACCCGGCTACCAACATCATCAAGCTGCCGAATATCAGCGCCTCGGTGCCGCAGCTGCTGGCCGCCATCAAGGAGTTGAGGGCCAAGGGCTACGACCTGCCCGACTATTCGGGAGAGCCGAAGAGCGACGACGAAAAGGCAATCAAGGCGCGCTACGACAAGATCCTCGGCAGCGCGGTGAACCCCGTTCTGCGCGAAGGAAATTCGGATCGGCGCGCGCCCAACGCCGTCAAAGAGTATGCGCGCAAGCACCCGCACAGCATGGGCGAGTTTTCCCAGGCCTCGCGTACCCACGTCGCGACCATGAGAGGCGGCGACTTCTACCACGGCGAGAAGTCGATCACGCTGGATCGCGACCGCACGGTGCGGATGGAGCTGAAGACCAAGGGCGGCAAGACGATTGTGCTCAAGCCCGAGACGGTGCTGCAGGACGGCGATGTCATCGACTCCATGTTCATGAGCCGCAAGGTGCTCGTCGAGTTCTACGAGCAGCAGATCGAGGACGCGTACAAAACCGGCGTGATGTTCTCGCTGCACGTCAAGGCGACGATGATGAAGGTCAGCCACCCGATCGTGTTCGGCCACTGCGTGAAGGTCTTCTACAAGGACGCCTTCGCCAAGCATCAAGAGGTGCTAGACGAACTCGGGGTGAACGTCAACAACGGAATGGTCGACCTCTACAACAAAATCGAGGCGTTGCCCTCGTTCCAGCGTGAGCAGATCATCCAGGACATCCACGATGTGCACGAGCACCGGCCCGAGCTGGCCATGGTCGATTCGGCTAAGGGGATCACCAACTTTCACTCGCCCAGCGACGTGATCGTGGATGCATCGATGCCCGCGATGATCCGCCTCGGCGGCAAGATGTACGGCGCCGACGGACGGCTCAAGGACACCAAGGCCGTCAACCCGGAGTCCACGTTCTCGCGAATGTATCAAGAGGTGATCAACTGGTGTAAGACCAACGGCCAGTTCGATCCGACGACGATGGGCACGGTTCCGAACGTCGGCCTGATGGCGCAGAAGGCCGAGGAGTACGGCTCACACGACAAGACCTTCGAGATCCCCGAGGACGGCGTCGCCGACATTGTCGACATCGAAACCGGGGAGGTGTTGCTGACGCAGAACGTCGAGGCAGGCGATATCTGGCGGATGCCCGTCGTCAAGGACGCGGCGATCCGGGACTGGGTCAAGCTGGCCGTCAACCGGGCACGGGCATCCGGAATGACGGCGGTGTTCTGGCTGGACACCGAACGGCCGCACGAGGTCGAGCTGCGCAAGAAGGTCAAGGCTTATCTGGAGGACCACGACACCGAGGGTCTACACATCCAGATCATGCCGCAGGTGTGGGCCATGCGGTACACGTTGGAGCGCGTCACCCGGGGACACGACACCATCGCCGTGACCGGAAACATCCTGCGCGACTACCTCACCGACCTGTTCCCGATCCTGGAGCTGGGCACCAGCGCCAAGATGCTGTCGATCGTGCCGCTGATGGCCGGCGGCGGAATGTACGAGACCGGCGCGGGCGGTTCTGCGCCCAAGCACGTGCACCAGCTCGTCGAGGAGAACCATCTTCGCTGGGATTCGCTCGGCGAGTTCCTTGCCCTTGGTGCCTGTTTCGAGGATCTCGGCACGAAGACGGGCAACAAGCGGGCCACGCTGTTGGGTACGACGCTCGACGCCGCGATCGGCAAGCTGCTTGAGAACAACAAGGGCCCGTCGCGTAAAACCGGTGAGCTCGACAACCGCGGCAGCCAGTTCTATCTCGCGCTGTACTGGGCACAGCAGCTGGCCGAGCAGAGCGAAGATCAGGAACTGGCCGACCACTTCGCCAAACTGGCCAAGTCACTGGCGGAGAACGAAGACGCGATAGTGTCCGAACTCGCTGAGGTGCAAGGAGATCCGGTGGATATCGGCGGCTACTACTATCCGGACAGCGAGAAAACCGCTGCGGTGATGCGGCCGAGCAAAACGTTCAACGCGCTGCTCGACTAGCCCGCCTTCGGGTGGGCGTACTGGTCGGTGAATTCGGTGATGACGTCGGCGATCCGCTGCGGCGCCTCGAACATCGGCACGTGCCCGACGCCGTCCAGGGTCGTCACCTTGGTGTTCGACGGTAGCCGTTCGGTGAACTGGCGGGTGTACCGCGGCGTCGGAAGCACCCTGTCCTTCTCGCAGATCACCAGATGCGTCGGCGTGCGGGTGTTGGCCAGTTCCAGCAGGCCGGGCGTCGTCAGCGCCTTCACAAGCATCTGGAAGTAGGCCGGGCAGTGCGCGACATCGTCGATGATCTCGACGATGTCGTCGTTTGTGAGGCCACCGGCCGTCGCGCTCACCGCCGGATAGGCGAATTGGCGTGCGAGCGGGACCTTGGCCGCGCGCTTGCCGAGCAGTTGGCACACCAGCCACAGCGGAGCGGCTGCGAGGAACTTGCCGACGATCTCGAACTTCGCGGGAGTGAATTGGTCCCAGCCGCCGGCGGGGGCGATGCCGGTCAGCGTGCGGGCCCGGCCACGGCGCTCCAGTTCGAAGGAGACCCAGCCGCCAAGGGAGTTGCCGACGATATGAGCGGTACCCCAGCCCAGCGCGTCCATCCGGCGCTCGACGTCGTCGGCAAGGGTGGCGACATCCAGCAGGAACCGGCCGCCCGGGCCGCCGTTGTGGCCGACCATGGTGGGCGCGAAGACCTCGTAGCGGCCGGTGTCAGCTATCAGCGGTGCGACGCGTTTCCACACGTTCTGGGACAGGATGAACGGGTGCAGCAACAGCATCGGTTCGCCGGTGCCGAGGTGGATCGGGTCACGCTGCTTCATGGTGCCGACAGTAAAGGTGATACCGGCGGTATCGCAAGCCGCCCGATTCCGCAACGAGGTCGATTAGAGTTCGCCGACGTGAGCGCCCTGACCGTGAGCACCATCAACGTCAACGGCATCCGAGCGGCCATCAAAGCGCGGTCGGAGACCAACCTCGGACTGCTGCCGTGGTTGGCGGCGACCACAGCCGATGTGGTGTGCCTGCAGGAGACCCGCGCCGACGACGAACAACTCACGACCGCGCTGCGGCCGGCCATCGACGACGGCTGGCATCTGGCGTCGGCGGACGCACATCTGAAGGGCCGCAACGGGGTTGCGGTGCTCAGCCGTCGACCGATCACCGACGTCCGGGTGGGTTCTGGCGCTGACGAGTTCGCGCTGCACGGCCGCTACGTCGAGGTCGACGTCGGCAGCGGGGAAGGGGGAGCGACCGTGGCCAGCGTCTACATCCAGACCGGTGAGGCGGACACCGACCGCCAGTTGGAGAAGGAACGGTTCATGGCCGCGCTGGCACACCGGATGGCGGCCCTGAACGCATCCGGCCGCGATGCCGTGGTGTGCGGCGACTGGAACATCGCCCACACCGAGAACGACATCAAGAACTGGAAGGGAAACATCAAGAAATCGGGGTTCCTGCCCAGCGAGCGGCAGTGGCTGACCGACCTCCTCGCAACCGGGTGGGTCGACGTGGTGCGCGCGCTGCACCCCGACGTGGCAGGTCCGTACTCGTGGTGGTCGTGGCGCGGTCGGGCGTTCGACAACGATGCGGGCTGGCGCATCGACTACCAGTTGGCCACCCCGGGCCTTGGTGCGCGGGCGAGCGCAGCGCGGGTCGAGCGGGCCGACGCCTACGCGTTGCGCTGGTCCGACCACGCCCCGGTGACCGTCGAGTACCGCTGAGCCCAATCCGGATTGCGGCCGAGGTGCCGCAGGATCCGCTCGAAGTCGCCCACGCCCGCCGGCTCGAGCGCGGGCGCGAACGGCGACCCCGCCATGGTGCGGATGTCGTTGTCGTCGGGCACCAGGAGCACCAACGGCAGCACGGCTTCGACGACGTCGGACGGCAGTTCGTAGCGGACACCCAGCGATGCGGCGACGTCCCAGCCGTGCACGACGTAGTCGACGAAGTGGAATCCCATCGCCATCGCGCCTGGGAACACCGCTCCGTCGCCGAACTCGGGCAGTGCGAATGAGGCGTCGGCCGTGCCGTCGGCCGCGAACGCCTCGAGTGCATCGTGTGCCGCTTCCGGGTACGAGTCGCCCGCCTTCGCCTCCCACATGGCGAGGTCTGCGCCGTGCCCCCTTGCCGCCGCGGCGAATCCGCGGTGCTGGGCTGTCATATGAGCGAGGAGGTCGGCGAGATTCCAGCCTGCGCACGGGGTCGGCCGGTCGAGGTCAGCCGGCGTGACGGTGTCGACGAGATCGATCGTTCGGAGGACGGCTGAGCGATGTGAGTCAGTAAGCATATACATATGATAAGCGTACACATACGATAGTGCAATGCCTATCATGACGCGATGGCTGCGAAGTCGCCGGAGCCGCGGCGTCCCGATCTGGCTGCGATGCTCGCTCCGCTGATTCGAGAGATGGTCGCGGCGGAGGAACCGGTTCTCGCGGCCCACGGCCTGACGATGTGGGGCTATGTGGTCCTGTCAGCGCTGGACAGGTCGTCGATGCGCACCCAGGCGGCGCTCGCCTCGGCGATCGGCGCCGACAAGACAAGGATCATCCGCACCCTCGACGACCTCCAGGACGACGGCTATATCGAGCGCCGACCCGACCCGGATGATCGCCGGGTGCGGTTACTGGCGATCACCGATGCCGGCCGTCGGGTCAAAGACGCGGTACAGGACGAGATCCAGCACGGCGAAGAACGGTGGCTCGGCGAACTCGACGCCGACGAGCGCCGGACGTTCCTGCGCGTCCTCGACCGGCTGACCCGGCGCGAATGGGGATGACGCAAATGCAAAGATCGAACCCATCATGAGCAAGCCAGCCGAGCGCGTCGTCTTCTCCGGCGTGCAACCCACATCTGACTCCCTGCACCTCGGCAACGCGCTGGGGGCGGTCGCGCAGTGGATCGGCCTGCAGGACGAGTTCGACGCGTACTTCTGCGTCGTCGATCTGCACGCCATCACGCTGCCGCAGGATCCGGCCACGCTTCGACGCCGCACGCTCGCAACGGCCGCGCAATATCTGGCGATGGGCGTCGATCCGTTCCGCGCGACCATCTTCGTGCAGAGCCAGGTACCCGCACACACCGAACTCACTTGGGTGCTGGGGTGTTTCACCGGATTCGGCCAGGCGTCGCGGATGACGCAGTTCAAGGACAAGTCGCAGAAGGAGGGCAGCGACGCCACCACGGTTGGCCTGTTCACCTATCCGGTGCTGATGGCAGCCGATGTGCTGCTCTACGACACCGATCTGGTTCCGGTGGGCGAGGACCAGCGCCAGCACCTCGAACTCGCGCGCGATGTGGCGCAGCGCTTCAACGCCCGCTTCCCCGACACTCTCGTCGTCCCCGAACCGATGATCCCGAAGGCCACCGCGAAGATCTACGACCTGCAGGACCCGACGTCGAAGATGAGCAAGTCGGCATCCAGTGACGCGGGGCTGATCAGCCTGCTCGACGATCCCGCCCTGACGGCCAAGAAGATCCGCTCGGCTGTCACCGACAGCGAACGGGAGATCCGCTACGACCCCGAGGCCAAGCCCGGCGTGTCCAACCTGCTGACCATCCAGTCCGCGGTCACCGGTACCGATATCGACAAGCTGGTCGAGGGCTACGCGGGGCGCGGCTACGGCGATCTGAAAAAGGACACCGCTGACGCGGTGGTGGAATTCGTCACCCCGATCAAGACCAGGGTCGACGAGTTGCTTGCCGACGCAGGCGAACTCGAGGGTGTGCTCGCCGCGGGCGCCACCCGCGCGAAGGAAGTGTCTGCAAAGACGTTGAAGCGGGTATACGAGCGGCTAGGTTTCCTAGAGCAACCGCAATAGCCCATTTGAGAGGTCGGCAATGACTGAACCGGCCAAACCGGGAATTCTGGACCGCTTCCGCGCCCGATACGGGTGGTTCGACCACGTCATGCGCGCCCAGGAGCGCTACCAGACCAGCAAGGGCGACTTTTACGCCGCGGGCATCACCTACTTCACGATCTTCGCGCTGTTCCCGTTGCTGATGGTCGCGTTCGCGATCGCGGGCTTCGTCCTCGCCAGCCAGCCCGACCTGCTCGCCGAGATCACCGAGAAGATCAAGTCGACGGTATCGGGCGATCTCGGCGAGCAGCTGGTCGAGTTGATGGACTCCGCCATCGAGTCGCGCACGTCGGTCGGCATCATCGGCCTGGCGACGGCCGCGTGGGCCGGGCTGGGCTGGATGGCCAACCTGCGCGAGGCGCTGACACAGATGTGGGGTTCGATGCGTCAGGAGACGGCAGGCTTCATCCGCACCAAGCTCTCCGACCTGCTCGCCATCGTCGGGTTGTTCGGCGCGATCGTCGCCACCGTCGCGTTGACCGCAGTGGGCAGCTCGGACCTGATGACGCAAGTCGTCGAATGGCTTGGGCTACAGGATCTCCCGGGCATGAGCATCGCCCTGCGCGCGGTAGCCATCGTGATTTCCATTCTCGTCTCGTGGCTGCTGTTCACCTGGATGATCGCCAGGCTGCCGCGCGAATCGGTGACGTTGCGCAGCGCGGCGCGGGCCGGACTGATGGTCGCGGTGGCCTTCGAGATCTTCAAGCAGGTCGCGTCGATCTATCTCAAGTCCGTGGTAACCGGGCCTGCGGGTGCGACATTCGGACCCGTGCTCGGCTTGATGGTGTTCGCCTACATCTCCGCGCGGATACTTCTCTTCGCGACCGCATGGGCGGCCACCGCCAAAGAGAATCTCGAAGCCGCGCCGGTCAACCCACCATCGGCCGCCCAGATCACCCCGCGGGTACAGGTCCGCGAGGGACTGGGCCCAGTCGGGGCGCTGGGCGCGGCAGCCGTCGGCGCCATTGGCGCACTGGGCTTTTCGCGGCTGAGCAGGCGTCGCTGAGCCGTCAGTGACCGACGACCTTGAGGCCGATGACGCAACCGACGACCCCGAGCATCAGCACCACCTTGATCGCCGACGCGGTTTCCGCACCGGTGGCCATCGCGTACCCGACGGTCAGCACCGCGCCGACACCGACCCACACCGCGTAGCTGGTGCCGACCGGCAGGCTGCGCATCGCGATCGCCAGTCCCGCCATCGAAAACACCAGCGTGACAGCGAAGATGAGCGATGGAACGAGTCGGGTGAACCCCTCGGACTTGCCGAGTGCGGTTGCCCAGACGGCTTCCAGGACACCCGAGACGAGAAGAATCAGCCAAGCCATGACGTACCTCCGAGGGCGCCGTCTTGTCGCTCGCCGGGTACGGGGCCGCTCGTCCGGTGTCACATGTGGTGACCTACCAAGGGTAGCAAATGGCGCGCGGTGGGCGAAAACGTCTGTGTCAGTGCTGCGGTCGCCGGTTCAGCGACCGTGCGCCCATGATCAGGCAGAACACGAGGATGGTGCCGACGAATGCGACGCCAACCCGCACCGGAAGCGCATCGGCGGCCGGTAACACCGGAGCGGCGGTCAACGGTGTGCCCGTCGCGGCCTCCTGTGGCGTCGTCACCAGTGAAGGGTCCGGTTCGATCAGCGTGCCCACCTTCGTCCCCGGCGCGGTCGCGAAACCGTAATCCAGGAGGTGAGCGGCCTGCTCCCACGGCGCGATCGGCTGCCTGGTGCCGCGCAGCAGCACCGCGACGAGCCTGCGGCCGTCATGGTTGGCCGCACCGACGAATGTCTGCCCCGCATCGTCGGTGTAGCCGGTCTTACCGCCCATCGCGCCCGGGTAGTTTTCCAGCAGCTTGTTGTCGTTCTCGACCGGGTAGCCGGCATCGCCGCGGCCGGGGAAGTCGAACGAGCGGGTCGCGACGATTTCGGCGAAAGTCGGGTTCTGCCAGGCATATCGGTAGAACAGGCCGATGTCGTAGGCCGATGTGCTCATGCCGGGGCCGTCTAGACCCGACGGCGTCGCCACCCGGGTGTCGCGGCCGCCCAGCTTGGCCGCCAGATCGTTGAGCTTGGTCAGCGTCGCATCCATGCCGCCCATCTGCATGGCCAGCGCATGCGCGGCGTCGTTACCCGAGTGCATGAGCAACCCGTGCAGGATGTCGCGGATCGAGTAGTGCCCACCCTCGCCGATGCCGACCTTCGTTCCCTCCGCGGCCGCGTCGTCGGCGGTGCCCGCCACCACCTTGTGGACCGGCAGATCCCGCAGCGCCTCCATCGCCACCAGCACCTTGATGATGCTGGCGGGCCGGTGCCTGCCGTGCGCATCCTTGGCGGCGATGACGTCGCCGGTGTCGAGGTCGGCGACCAGCCAGGCCTCCGCGGAGACGTCGCCCGGCAGCGGTGGTGTCCCCGGCGCTGTGGCGATACCGCAGCCGCCGAGGGCGTCACCGCCGACGGGGTCCGACGGGACCGCCAGCGGCTGCGGAGGGTCGCCGGCTTTTGGCACTTCCGACGCGTCGACGGCGGGTGGCGTGCTGACCTGGTACGGGCAGGCCGGTGCCTCGGGCGACGCGATGGGCTCGGCGTTCGCCAGCGCCGGAGTCGCCGCGAAGAAAAGCGCTGCTGCCAGGGCGGTTGCGCGCTGTGCTGCGATGGTGAAGGTCGCCATTGTGTCCGCAGATTAGGCGATTCGCGGCCGAATTCCACGGAGCCACGCTGTGACTAAAGTGATTAGAGTTTCAAATGTGACTGACGGAAGCGCACTCAGAGCATTCGGCCGGCCTCACCCAGCACGTTGCTCAGGATGTCGTAGATCGCGTCGAACTCCTTCTGCCCGCAGATCAGCGGCGGAGCCAGCTGTACGACTGGGTCGCCGCGGTCGTCGGCGCGGCAGTACAGACCGGCCTCCCACAGTGCAGGCGTGAGGAAACCGCGCAGCAGCCGCTCGGACTCTTCGTCGTTGAAGGTCTCCTTGGTGGTCTTGTCCTTGACCAGTTCGATGCCGTAGAAGAAGCCCTCGCCGCGGACGTCGCCGACGATCGGCAGGTCGTACAGCTTCTCGAGCGTCGCGCGGAACGCCGGGGCACTCTGCTTGACGTGGTCGTTGAGGCCCTCGCGCTCGAAGATGTCGAGGTTGGCCAGCGCCACCGCCGAGGACACCGGGTGTCCGCCGAACGTGTAGCCGTGACCGAACACCGTCTGTCCGTCGTTGAACGGCTCGAACAGCCTGTCGCTGGCGACCATTGCGCCGATCGGCGAGTAGCCGGACGTCAAGCCCTTTGCGCAGGTGATGATGTCTGGCACGTAGTCGAAGTCCCGGCAGGCGAACATCGAGCCGATACGGCCGTAGGCGCAGATCACCTCGTCGGACACCAGCAGCACGTCGTACTCGTCGCAGATCTCGCGGACCCGCTCGAAGTAGCCCGGCGGCGGCGGGAAGCAGCCGCCGGCGTTCTGTACCGGCTCCAGGAACACCGCGGCGACGGAGTCGGGGCCCTCGAACTCGATGGCCTCGGCGATCCGGTCCGCGCAATAGCGGCCGAAGTCCTTGATGTCGGTGTCATACGGCTCGGGTGCCCGGTAGAAGTTGGTGTTCGGCACGCGGAAACCGCCGGGCACCAGCGGCTCGAACGGCACCTTGAACGCCGGGATGCCGGTGATCGACAGGGCGCCCTGCGGGGTGCCGTGATAGGCGATCGAACGCGAAACCACCTTGTGCTTACCGGGTTTGCCGGTCAGCTTGAAATACTGCTTGGCCAGCTTCCACGCGCTCTCGACGGCCTCGCCGCCGCCGGTGGTGAAGAACACCCGGTTCAGATCGCCCGGCGCGTACCCGGCGATGCGCTCGGCCAACTCGATCGCGGGCGGCGTCGCATAGGACCACAGCGGGAAGAAGGACAGCTTCTCAGCCTGCTTGGCTGCGGCCTCGGCGAGCTCCTTGCGACCGTGGCCGACCTGGACCACGAACAACCCCGAAAGGCCGTCGATGTAGCTCTTGCCCTTGTCGTCGAAAATGTGCACGCCTTCGCCGCGGGTGATGATTGGCGGAGTGATGCCTTCGCCGTGCCGCGCGAAGTGGCCCCACAGGTGGCGGTTGGCCTTGCTTGCTAGATCTGTCGTTACTTCTGGTGCGATATCAGTAGTTGTCATCTTGTGCCCCAATTGTATTGCTGTTTAACGAGTTTCAGGTATACGAGCGTTTCGGTGGATATCACTCCTGGCAGTGCACGGATCTGGGTGTTGAGCAGATCGAGCAGATCGTCGTCGTCCTCGCAGACCACTTCGATGATGGCGTCGAAGGAGCCGGCGGTCAGCACCACATACTCGACCGCGTCTATCGCGGCCAACTTGTCGGCCACCAGCGTTGTGTCCCCTGTGCAGCGGATGCCGATCATCGCCTGCCGGGCGAATCCGAGTTGCATCGGATCGGTGACGGCGACGATTTGCATGACACCCGCGTCGACCATGCGCTGGACGCGCTGCCGCACCGCGGCCTCGGAGAGTCCCACCGCCTTGCCGATGCCCGCATACGACCGACGCCCGTCCTGTTGCAGCTTTTCGATGATCGCCTTGGACAGGTCGTCGAGCTGAACTGCCGCCCCAGGACGCGTCTGAACGCGCATGGATACGGGTTGGATGCCATCAGCACCCGGGTTGGCCATGTCTGAGATTGTGCACGGAATCCGTCGTTACAAGCAACCAAACCTATGAAATCACGCGCCGAGCCACGTCGCGACTGCAGGAATGCGTAGGGAATGCGTAGCCGCCGGGTACCGCCGTCGGTTAGCGTTGGGCCATGACTTCGACGGTATCGGCCGGCTCCGACATCAAAGCCGGCAGCTGGATCAACGGCGCGGCAGTGGTCACCGGAGGCGCCAATCATCAGGTCATCAACCCCGCGAACGGCGCGATCGTCACCGAACTGGCGTTGGCCACCCCGGCCGACGTCGACACCGCTGTGGCGGCGGCCCGCAAGGCGCAGCCGGGCTGGGGGAACGCCACCCCGGTCGACCGCGCGACCGTGCTGGCCAAGCTCGCGGCGCTGATGTCCGACCACGCCGACGAGCTGGTCGCCGAGGAGGTCAGCCAGACCGGCAAGCCTGCGCGGCTGGCCCGCGAGTTCGACGTGCCTGGCAGCATCGACAACGTCGACTTCTTCGCAGGGGCCGCGCGCCACCTCGAGGGCAAGGCCGCTGCGGAGTACTCCGGCGATCACACGTCGAGCATTCGGCGCGAGGCCGTCGGGGTGGTCGCGACCATCACACCGTGGAACTACCCGCTGCAGATGGCGGTGTGGAAGGTGATACCCGCGCTGGCCGCCGGCTGCAGCGTTGTCATCAAGCCGGCCGAGCTCACGCCGTTGACCACGTTGACGTTGGCGCGGCTGGCGTCCGAAGCCGGTCTGCCCGACGGCGTTCTCAACGTGATCACCGGGGCCGGCGGTGATGTCGGCAGCGCGCTGGCAGGCCATCGCGACGTCGATGTCGTGACGTTCACCGGGTCGACGCCGGTGGGCCGCAAGGTGATGGCAGCCGCGGCCGTGTACGGTCATCGCACCCAGCTCGAGCTCGGCGGCAAGGCGCCCTTCGTGGTGTTCGACGACGCCGATCTCGACGCCGCGATCCAGGGTGCGGTCGCCGGATCGCTGATCAACACCGGGCAGGACTGCACCGCGGCGACGCGCGCGATCGTCGCGCGCGAGCTTTACGACGACTTCGTTGCCGGTGTCGGAGAGGTGATGAGCAAGATCGTGGTTGGCGATCCCGCCGACGACGACACCGACCTTGGGCCGCTCATCTCGATGGCCCACCGCGCCAAGGTCGCGGGCATGGTCGAGCGGGCGCCCGGCCAGGGCGGTCGCATCGTGACCGGCGGCAGCGCACCCGATCTGCCCGGGTCGTTCTACCGGCCCACGCTGGTCGCCGACGTCGCCGAGGACTCCGAGATCTACCGCGACGAGATCTTCGGGCCGGTCTTGACGGTGCGGCCGTTCACCGATGACGACGACGCGCTACGGCAGGCCAACGACACCGCGTTCGGCCTTGCCGCCTCGGCGTGGACCCGCGATGTCTACCGCGCGCAGCGCGCGTCGCGGGAGATCCAGTCCGGCTGCGTGTGGATCAACGACCACATCCCGATCATCAGCGAGATGCCGCACGGCGGCGTCGGCGCATCGGGCTTCGGCAAGGACATGTCGGATTACTCGTTCGAGGAGTACCTGACGATCAAGCACGTGATGAGCGATATCACCGCTGTCGCCGAAAAGGACTGGCACCGAATCATCTTCACAAAGCGCTGAGGACGGATATGGCGTTCTGTCAGCAGTCTCGGCGACCCGGGTAGTAGCAACGCGGTGGACAAGCTGCGGCTGACGTTGCTCAGCTGACAGAATCGAGGCGTGAAGTACGGGCAGGGATGGCGCCCGCCGCCAATCGACTGGTCGTCGACGCGTGGGCGCATCCTGCTCGCCGCCTCGACGCTGTTCGCCCAGCGCGGTTACTTCGGCACGTCGACCCGCGACATCGCCGACGCGGTGTCGATCAGGCAGCCGTCGCTGTTTCACCATTTCCAGGCCAAGCACGAGATCTTCCGCACCCTGGTCGAATTGGATCTGGGCCCATCGATCGATCGCATCCGCAGCCGCATCGAGGAGGAGTCGACGTGGGCGGAGAAGCTGCACCTGGCCGTCGCCTGCGATGTCCGCGAGGTCTTGATTCAACCGTTCGACGCGCGCGGCCTCTACCAGGATGCGGTGCTCGGACTCGGTGAGTTCGCCGACGAGCGGGCCGCCATCGAGCTGTTCCACGAATTGGTCGAGCACGTGATCTCGTCCGGCCAGCGGGCAGGGGAGTTCGCCGATTTCGAGCCCAGCTTCGTCCAGCGCGCGGTGAACGGTGTGCTGTTCGAAACGCTGCGGGAACAGGGCGGTCCAAGCGGCCGTCTGCGGGAGCGACGCCCGCTGCAGGCCGCCGATTTCGTCGTGCGGGCGCTGCTCGTCGATCAGGAGTCGCTAGCGAAAATCCGCCGCGCCACGCAGAGCCGGCTTGGCAAGCTGGAGTCCGCGGCGATCCGCTGACCTGCGGCGATCACCCCATCAAAACTAAGCTCTCGAAACGCGTGCCTATCGGGTGATAGACGCCTATCGTTTGATAGGTAACCGACTCATGGAGGAACCATGAAGACCGCTCTCATCGGTATCGTCGTCGGCGCTGTCGCACTGGCATTGCCCGGCTGCTCGTCCTCTTCGGACGAGTCGGCTTCGACGAATACCGGTCCCGCGAAGGTCGCCCCGCCCGCGATTCTTCAGGCAGGCACATTGAAGATCTGCGCCCCGAACGACGGAGCCCCGCCGAACGTGTACCACGACGAAACGGGCGACCTCGTCGGCGCCGAAGTCGACCTCGGAAAGGCGCTCGCCTCCGAGATGGGACTCAATGCCGACTTCGTCCAGTCCGCCTTCGCGGCGGTCATCCCGACCTTGCAAGCCAAACAGTGCGACGTCATCATGGCCCAGCTCTACATCAAGCCCGAGCGCGAGCAGGTCGTCGACTTCGTGCCCTACGTGTACTCCGGCACCGGCATCTCGGTGGCCAAGGACAAGCAAAGCGGCATCACGGGCATGAACGACACCCTCTGCGGCAAGAAGGTGATGGTCGCAGTGGGCACCACGGCAGAAGCACTGTCGCAGGAGCAGTCCGACAAGTGCACGGCCGCAGGGAAACCCGCGATCGACATCAACCGCAACAACCACGCCGACGTGTCGCTACAGCAAGTGCAGAACGGTCAGGTCGACGCCTACCTCGACACGGCGGAGACGCTCGGCTACTACGCGACCAAGACCGGTGCGCAGATCCAGATGGCCGGACAGCCCTTCGGGACCATCAAGATCGGGGCGGCGACGCTGAAGGGCAACAAGGAACTTCACGATGCGATCGCCGCAGCGCTCGCCACTCTGGAGAGCAACGGTACCTACGACAAGATCCTCAACGAGTGGGGTATGACCGACCTCAGCATCCAGAGGTAGCCCGACGGTGCACTTCGACTGGCAATTCTTCTGGAAGGCGCTGCTGACCCCCAGCGATCCGTTCATCGACGGGCTGATCCTGACGATCGTCATCTCGGTGGCGGCGATGGTGCTGGCCACGTTGGTCGGCCTTGTTGTCGCGTTGATGCGACGCTCGCGGTTCGCCGCGATGCGCTGGTTCGCCAGCTTCTACATCTGGGTGATCCGCGGAACACCGCTACTGGTGCAACTCGTGCTGATCTACACCGGTCTGGCTGCCATCGGCCTCTATCAGTTCCACGACGTGTCGCTGCTCGGGCTGTCGGTGAAGGCCGCTGTGCAGGCCGCGATCATCGGTCTGATGGTCAACGAGAGCGCCTATATCGCCGAAATCATCCGTGCCGGACTGGATTCCGTGCCCAAAGGGCAGTTCGAGGCGGCGGCTTCGCTGGGGATGAAGCCGTGGAAGGTGATGCGGTGGATCATCGTGCCGCAGTCCCTTCGCGTGATGGTTCCGCCGCTGGGCAACTCGTTCAACGGGATGATGAAGACGACGTCGGTGCTGTCGGTGATCGGGGTGAGCGAGATGTTTCTGGTCACCCAGTCGATCAGCTCCTACACCTTCCACACATTCGAGATCTTCATCGTCGCCGCGATCTATTACCTTGCGCTGACCACGATCTGGACGTTCATCCAGGCCGGTATCGAGAACCGCCTGGCACGTCAACTCGGCATCGAAGCGCGTGTCCGAATCACGCAGCGGCTCAGTGGCGCACGCCGGACCGCCTCGCCCGTATTGGAGGTGCACGGATGACGCAGCCCGCACCCATCGTGTCGGTGCGCGGGGCGTCGTGCACCCTTGGCGGCCGGAAGGTGCTCGACGACATCTCGCTGGACGTGATGCGGGGCCAGGTGGTCGTGCTCATCGGCCCGTCAGGAGCGGGTAAGACGACGCTGTTGCGGTCGCTGAACCAACTCGAAGAAGTCGACAGCGGCGAGGTGCTGATCGCCGGTGTGCCGATCGGTCACCGCGACACCACGACCAAGAAGAAGGTCAGTACGAACGAGCTTGCTCTACGGCGTCGTGAGATCGGCTTCGTCTTCCAGCATTTCAACCTGTTCCCGCACATGACCGCGGTCGAGAACGTCTGGAACGGCCCCGTGCGAGTGCTCGGAACCGCGAAGGACAAGGCGCGCCGGGACGCACTGGCGCTGCTGGAGCGAGTCGGGCTTGCCGATAAGGCGGAGTCGCGGCCAAGCCAGCTTTCGGGCGGCCAGCAGCAGCGGGTCGCGATCGCCCGTGCGCTGGCGATGCGGCCCAAGGTCATGCTGTTCGACGAGCCGACCAGCGCGCTGGACGTCGAAATGGTCGGTGAGGTTCTTGCGGTCATGCGCGAGCTTGCGCGGGACGACATGACGATGATCGTGGTCACCCATGAAATGCGGTTCGCGCGCGAGGTCGCCGACCGCATCATCGTCATGGACGCGGGCCGAATCGTCGAGGACTCGCCGCCTGCACAGTTGTTCAGCGAGCCGAAACACGAACGGACCAAAGCATTCTTATCCACGATCGATTGATGAGGAGTAACTGTCACCTTGTCCACCCAATCGGCGTCGACGTCATTCACCGGAGCGCTGGCCACGCCGCACGCCATGGCCACCGAAGCGGGCATGCAGGCCTACCGGGACGGCGGCAACGCGATCGACGCGGCCATCGTCGCTGCGGCGGTACTCACCGTCGTCTATCCGCACAATGTCGCGTTGGGCGGTGATCTGATCGCATTGGTCCGCACTCCCGAGGGAACAGTGCGGTGTGTCAATGCATCCGGATGGGCTGGCGCGGCCACCGACGCGGCGCGCCTGCGCGCACGGCACGGCAAGTGGCTCCCTGCTCGAGGCGCCGACCCGGTGACGGTGCCCGGCGGAGTCCGTGGCTGGGAAGCATTGCGTCGCTTCGATGCTCGCCTCGAGTGGACAGCCACTCTGGCGGCAGCGGAGGCCGTTGCGAGGACGGGTGCACCCGTCGCACCGTCGCTGGCATCGCACATCGCCGACACCGAGAACGCCGACCTGTTCGGAACCGAGGACTTCGACAGGGTCTTCCGGCCGCGCGGCACAAGCCTTCGCGCTGGCGACGACTTCGTCCAGCCGCTGCTGGCCGACAGCTTCGCGGCCCTGCGCGAAGGCGGACCTGACGTGTTCTACAAAGGGGACCTCGCCGAGTGCTGCGCTTCCTACCTCCGGTCGCGCGGATCAGCCTTGACGGTGGACGATTTCGCGGCGTTCGAGCCCGAGATCGTCGAGCCGATCTCGACGGACTTCCGAGGCCTCACGGTGCTGACCAGCCCGCCGAACACGCACGGAGTGCTCATGTTGCGGGCGTTGCACGCCATCGACGAGCTGGCGATCGCCGACCCGCTCGGTGCCGGTCTCGGCACCCTGATGAGGGTCTTCCACTGCGGGAACGCCCTGCGCACAGCACACATTGCCGATCCGGGGTTCGTCGACGTCGACGTCGAGTGGCTTTCGAACGACGGCCTGGAGGTGATGGCAGACCTCGGTGTCGCCGAGTCGGGGCCCGCGCTGGTGCCCCACGGTGACACCGTCGGTGTGGCCGCCGCCGACTCCGACGGCTATGCGGTGTCGCTGATTCAGAGCGTGTACCACGCGTTCGGGTCGGGGCTGATCGATCCGGCCACCGGCATCCTCTTTCACAACCGGGGTACCAGCTTCTCCTTGGATGACAGGTCGCCGAATGTCATCGCGCCGCGAAAACGCCCGCTGCACACGCTGATGCCGGTGATGACGCTCGCCGGGGGCGCGCCCCGACACATCCTGGCGACGATGGGCGGCCAGGGCCAGCCGCAGATCCTCTCGCAAGTACTCCTGAAGTCTCTCGGCGGTGCGGCGGCCGAGGAGTCGATCGCGGCACCCCGCGCCGTCGTCGGGCTGCAGAGCGACGGCGCAACGGCCGACTCGGTGACGGTGGAGTCCGATGTGCAGCCCGCGGCGAAGGCCTCGATAGTCCGTGCCGGGCTCACCCCCATCGAAGTGCCGCCGGGCACCGAGGCGCTCGGACAGGCCAACGTCGTTTTCGCCGACGCCAAGGGGTCGATGACGGCAGCGTCGGATCCACGGTCGGATGGCGCGGCCGTCGTCGCGCACTACCCGCGAATCGTCAAGACCTAGCATCGCCTTCGTCGTCTTCGGAGACCCAGTCGTCGAGCTTCCTTCGCAACCGCGAGCCGAGCGGCACGAGTCCGCGCGGCACCGCGACGACCATCACGAGAAGAATGAGGCCGAGGATGATCAGCCGGACATCGGGCCAACTCTGCAGGCGCGCCTGCACGAACGTCATGATGACTGTCCCGACGATCGGGCCCATCACCGTGCCGAGGCCACCCACCACAAGCATCGTGACAAGCAACGTCATGGGTGCGAGTCCCATCAGGGACGGCGACACGACCCCGAACACAAAGGCGTACAAGGCACCTGCGACACCGGCGAAGAAGCCGGACATTCCGAATACCAGCATCTGATAGATCCGTGGGCTGATCCCGCGCGCTGCGGCCAGTGTCGGGTTGTCGCGCAGCGCAACGAGGCCGCTACCCAGTGGTGAGCGCACGATTGTGAAAAGGATGATGCCCGTGACGATCGCGACGACGATCGCGATCCAGTAGAAGATGCGGTCGCGGGCCAGCCCGTCGAGCGCGCCGAGGTCGAAACCGCGGAACTCCGATAAGCCGAATGTGCCGCCCGTGAACCGGGTCTGATCCGAGATGATCAGCAGCCGCACGACCTCGCCGAAGCCGAACGTCATGAGCGCGACGTATATCCCGCGTAGCCGCAGCGCGGGCAGCGAGAGCAGCACCGAAACCGCCAGCGCGGCGACGCCGCCGAGGAACACGGTGAGGGCGGGCGGTAAAGCGGTGTGCAGACTCAACAGCGCCGCGACATAGGCGCCGATCGCGTAGATGGCCAGCTGCCCGAAGTGCCAAACCCCCGAGAACCCGAGCACCAGGTTCCAGCTCTGATTCAGTGTCAGCCAGATCGCTCCGAGAGTCGCCACTCCGAGCCAGCTGCGGTCCGGCACGAGAAACGGCAGGGCTATCGCAAAAAGTGCCGCCACGAAGAGCACGATGACCTGGGGCCGCGGCCATCCCATATTCGTCGCCGACCACGAGGCGCGCTCGGCTGTCTTGGGTGTCGTCACAACCGGGCCTCCTGCGGTTTGCCGTCGATACCCCATGGCCGGACCAGCAGGACCACCAGGATCACGGCGTACAGCGCGGGCAGTGCGTAGGTCGAACTCCAGTAGATCGACACTGCCGCCTGCACGAAGCCGATCACGTAGGCCGCGATGATCGTGCCGCGGATGCTGCCGAGTCCCGCGAAGATCGCCACGATCATCGCCTGGAGTAAGGGCAGGTCGCCCGAATTGGGATAGACGAAGTAGATCGGCGCGAGCAGAACCCCCGCTATGCCGGCCAGTGCCGCGGCGATGCCGACGGTGATCACATATACCCGGGTGGCGGGTATGCCGAGCAGTCGGGCCGCGTCGATGTCCTGGGCGACAGCCGTGATCGCCAGCCCGTAGCGCGATCGCGTCAGGAACAGTCCGAGACCGAGCAGCGCCACGATGGCCACCGCGGCCATCAGCAGCGAGTGGTAGGTGATCGAAACGCCGGACACCAGATCGACCCTGCCGGTGATCAATTCGGGGAACGGCCGCTGCCTCGGGCCGAACGACGCCAGCACGATGCTCTGGATGATCGTGGCGATGGCGAATGTCGAGATGAACGCTGTCATCTCGAAATCGACGCCAAGCCTGCCGATGAGGGGGCGCACTGCCGCGTAGTAGGTCAGCACGCCGAGTGCGAACGCGACCGCTGCGGCGAACAGCAGCGAGGCCCATACCGGCAGACCCCACTGCGACACGAACACCCATGCGGCCATTCCGCCCACCATCACCATGACGCCCTGCGCCATGTTGAGCACCCGCAGCGTGCCGTAGACCAGGCTCATGCCGATGGTGATGAGCGCGAGGATGGAACCCTGCACCAGCGTGCTGACCAGTGTCTGCAGAACGAGATTCACGATTCGATCCCGAGATACGTGGCTGCGACGGCAGGGTCGGCCAACACCTCATGCACAGTTCCGCTGGCCCGGACTTCACCGTTCTCGATCAGCGTGAGCCGGTCGGCCAGATTCCGCACGCGGGAGAAGTTCTCCTCGACGAGCAGGATGGTCATGCCCGACTTGCCGATTCGTGCGATCTGCCGGTACACCTCGTCGACAAGCACCGGCGCCAGACCCAGGCTCGGCTCGTCGATCATCAGCAGCTTCGCCTCCGCCATCAACCCCCGGCCGAGCGCGAGCATGCGGCGCTCGCCTCCCGATAGGGTGCGGGCCCGTTGCGAGGCGCGCTCGGCCAGTCGCGGGAAGATTTCGTAGACGACGGACAGCTGCTTGGCGCGCTCAGCGCGTCCGCCGCGGCGCAGGAACGCGCCGAGCGTGAGGTTCTCCAAGACCGTCATATCTGGAAACAGCGAATCTCCCTGCGGAATGTGGACGAGGCCGCGCGCTGCGATCGCCTCCGGTCGCATCCGCGTGATGTCCTGTCCGGCAAGCGTTATCCGGCCCTTGCTCGGCGTGACGAGGCCACTGGCGGCACGCAGCAGTGTCGTCTTGCCGTGTCCATTGGGTCCGATGAGCACGGAGAATTCGCCGGCTTCCACCCGCAGGTCCACACCGTGCAGCACGGTCGTCGACTCATAGCCGGCCGCCACGCCCGCGATGTCGAGGAGCGCGTCAGGCATTCGTGCCATCCTCTCGCGCATCGGGTTCGGTGGTGGACATCGTCTCGCCGAGGTACACGCGGACGACCTCTTCGTGTGCGACGACCTCCTTCGGGGTGCCCTCGAACAGGGTCTTGCCCTGGTTCATGATGAGTACGCGATCAGAGAGCGCCATCAGCGCGCGCATGACGTGCTCGATGAGCACGATGGTGACATCGCGCGCCTGGATCTCGGTGAGCAACTCCATGAGCTCGTCGATCTCGGAGAGGCTGAGGCCGCCGAAGGGCTCGTCGAGGAAGAGCATCACGGGCTGGGTGGCCAGCGCCGAGGCGATCATCAACTTCTTCTTGTCGAACGCAGGAAGGGGCCCGGTCTGCCGGTGGGCCCGCTCGGCCAGTCCGACGAATTCCAGTTCAGCCCAGGCTCGTTGGAGTGTGCCGGGGTCCTTGCGCAGCGCTGCCCACCAGCGGCGGCCCGCTCCGAACTGCGCACCGACGACAGCGTTCGCCAGCACCGTCTGGGTGTCGAACACGGCGGGATGCTGAAACGTCCGCGCGATCCCCTTGTGACAGATGTCGGTGACGCTGGCGTGGGTGACGGTGTCACCGGAGAACCTGACCTCGCCCGCGGTCGCCCTCGTCATCCCGGTCACCACGTCGAAGAACGTGGTCTTCCCCGCTCCGTTCGGCCCCGCGATGCCGAAGATCTCACCGGCGCGCACCGAGATCGACACCTCGTCGACCGCGGTAAGGCCCCCGAAACGCTTTGTGACCGAAACCGTTTCGAGCAGCGCGTCCGACATCGACTCAGCGAATCCAGGGTGGCAGCTGGAATGCCCCCTGGGTGTACGGCGTCGGTGAAAGCAGTACCTGCTTTCCGTCCTGGATCTGGTAGGTCAGGTGCGGCATGGCCAGGCTCGGGTCGTTGACCTTGTCCGGGTAGGGGATCGCCGTGAGTTCCTTCTGGTCGAACGCGTACGTGCCGACCACGCCGCGGAACAGGGTCGCCTTGAGGAACTGGTTGACCTTCTCGAAGTCCTCGGCGTTGCCTGCCTGCGCGGCGGCGCGAGCCCACAGTCGCACGATGTCGTACTGGGCTCCGGACTGGCTCAATCCCGCAGGCGCGTCGTACTTCTTCTGATAGCGGTCGCGGAAGTCGGTGCCCATGGTGTCGGGCAGCGTGCCGATGACCGTCGACCACAGCACCCCGTTGGCAGCACCCTTGGCGAGGTCGAGATATTCGGGCACGCTCGGGCCGTACTGCTGATAGAGCAGCGACGGGGTCGGGGCGCTCGCGAATTGGGTGGCAAAGCTGGCGAGATCGCCTGCGACGTAGTCGGTGATGAAGATGAGGCCGGGCGGGTCGGCTCGGATCTTCGCCAGCTGCGGACCCCAGTCGGCGTTGGGCGCGGTGACCTCGTCGTAGAGCGTGACTTCCCAGCCGAGCTTCTTGATCCCGTCCTGGAACACGGTGGCGATCGAGATGCTGTAGGAGTCGTTGCTGGAGATGACGGCCGCGGTGTTCTTGGTCGGCGTCCACGCCTTCGAGTCGATCCACTCCTTCATCAGTTCGATGAAGCCGTTGGCGTACCAGATCTCGGTCGGGCAGCACTGGTAGATGTTCGTGATTCCGTTGTCCACCACGAAGTCCGTATTGGCCTGAAGCGTGTTGGTGTGCATCATCGGGACGCCCGCGTCTCCGTAGATCTTGTACTCGGCCGATGTGGTCGAGGTGTATCCGGAGAACACCGCCGAGACTTTTTCCTGGGACACCAGACGCTGGGCGGCCTGGATGAAATTCTCCGGCGCCTGGTCGGAGATGTCCGCGGTGACCAGCCGCACCTGGCGGCCTGCGACCCCGCCCGACCCGTTGATGTCCTCGACCGCCATCTCGGCGCCGCGCACCATCTCCTGTCCGTCACCGGAATACGGTCCGGTGATCGGGGCGACGCTGCCGATCTTGATGGGTTCGCCGGACCCGCCTCCGCCGCCACCACTCGACTTCTCCGGCTTGATCGCCCAAGCCGCGCCGCCGCCGACGACAAGACCGCCGACGCCCGCGATCCCGACGCTGTTGACGAAGTTTCGCCGGGAAACGCCTCGGGGTCGCTCGGTTGGTGTGGTATCCGCCATGGATTGCCTCCTCGGTCGTGGCACAGGGGCGCGAGCGTGTAAGCAGTACAGCCAATGGCGCTGGTGGGCGCATCCGTCATCTGACGGACTGCCGACTCAAGCCGTCAGGCACCAGGACGGGATCTGGAACCGCGAGCACGACCCGAACGGTTCGGGTGCGAGTGCGTGATGCGAGCCGGCCTGGATCTGATAGGTCATGTGTGCCTGCGCCATCGATGCATCCGGCGTCAGATCGGGATAGGACAGCGTGGAATGGCTGGTCTCGCCGAAGTAGTACACCCCGTTGACACCTCGGTGCGGCCACCTGCGCAGGTAGCGCACGACATCGTTGGTGCTGCGGGTCGCCGTCGCTGACCACGCCGCGGCAAGCAGATTGACCTGGTCGTATGCGGCGCCGGCCTGCGACCAACCGGGTTCGCGGCCGAACCGGGCGGCGTACTGGTTGCGGAACCGGTGGCCGAGCACGTCGTCGTAGGTGCCCGTGGTGGTGGACCAGATGATGCCGTCGGCCGCACCGCCGACCGCGTCCTGGAACCGCGGGATGGACGGGCCGTACACGCAGTAGACAAGCGAGGAAAGGCCCGCCGCGACGAACTCACGCTGAAACTCGGCGACCTCCTGGTCGAGGAAGTGCGTGACCATGACGACTTCGGGATCCAGAGCCGTAAGGCGGTGCGCGATCTGCGACCAGTCGGTGGTTGGCACCGGAACGCGAATGAGTTCTGCGAGTGACCATTTCGCCTTCTCCGCGGTCGCGAGGAAGTGTTCGTTGGTGACCCGCGTACTCGATGTGGCGGCCTCGATGCTGACGATCCGGCGTGACCGCGGCGTCCAGACACCCGCCGCCTCCAACTCTGTCAGCAGCCGGATCAGCCCGACGCCGTAGAACGTCTCCGATGCGCAGGTCTGGAACACCGCGCCGTAGCGCGACGGGTCGGACTCGGTCTGCCGTACCTGCTCGGCGAAGGTCGCCGTGTGCAGGAACGGCTTGCCGTAGTCGGCGACGAGGTCGATGACCGAGGCGCACTCCGCGCTCGCATAGCTGGTCGTGATGGCGTCGACGTCACGGGTGAACAGGCGGGTGAGGCCGCGCTCGACGCTTCGCAGATCGAAGAGGTCGACGTCGGAGGTGACCAGTTCGACGCTTCGGCCCGCGATACCTCCTGTCGCGTTGATCTCCTCGACGGCGAGCGTCGCACCGTGGCGCACCTCGAGGCCGTCCGCCGCAGCGGCACCGGTCGGGATGAGCGCACCGACGGTCAGCGGCCGCTTGCGCGGATACGCGGGCCGCAGCGGCAATGTCGACACCCGCGGCACATCGCTGGCGATGGATTCCAGCTCGACGACGCCGATGCCCGGCGTGCCGTCGACGCCGCCGGGAATCGGCAGCCGCAACAGCCCCGAGTCCACCGCGAGCGCGGCCAGCCCGCCGCGGGTGCCCTGGTCGAGCTTGATCAGCAGGCGCTCGATCTGGGTCGACACCGTGCGCGCGCTGGTGCCGAGCCGCTCCGCGATGCCCGCATTCGTCAGGCCGAGTGCGAGCAGCGTCAGCACATCCACTTCGCGGATGGTGATGCCGCGCGGCATTTCCACCTCGGCGACACGCAGCGACACCCGTTCACCCGGCGGCCGTCGATCGCCGGGAGCGCAATCGGGATCGTGGGGCTTGCGGATCAGGTGCACCGCCAGCCACTGGTCGTCGGTGCGCCAAAGGAAGCGAAGCGAGTCGCGGGTGGTCGCGAAGAACGCGTGCGCGTAGTCGACGATCTCAGCGGGAACGGCCGGGTGGCTCACGCGTTCGCGCGCTGTCGCCTCCACCGTGAGTTCCGCGATGACCTTCGACATCCGTCTCCTTCTGGCCGGTGTCGGGGCGGTCAGGCCGTGGTCAGGAACTCTACCTCCACGCGTCGGCGTAGTCGCGGACGATCCAGCGGGCCTCACAGGGGTTGCCGACGGAGATGTGTGCGCGTCGCCGTTGCGGCTCGAAGACCACCCCCGTTGCCGTCGTCCATTGGTCATACGGCGCCGCGGCGGGGTCCGGATGGCAGCAGATCCCGAGCGGATGACCCGCGTGGTCGGAAAGGATCTGCTTCCAGTCCTCGACGCCACCGTGTGGCACCTCGCGGGCGAGCCTGCGCACCCGCTGCAGCCGGAACAGCGAGTCGGCCATCAGCATCACGCCGACGTCCGTCGCGTCGCTGCAGCGCGACCCGGCGACCGAGAAGTGGTTGGCGTGCAACAGCAGCCCGTCGTCGTCGGGAACATCCCATGCGATCGCATCGAATCCGCCCGGCCGTGTCTCGGCATCCACTGCCAGACCGTCGGCGGTGGCGATCAGGTAGTTCGCCGATGAGGACCGGTGTACCGACTGCAGCAGCGTCGCCGCCGATGTCGGGTTGCGGCAGTCCAGAAGCGCTCGCAGCATCACGTGGTAGGGCACGCCGGGCTCGCCGGCATCCGTTGACGACACCAGCGCATTGGTCGCCACCGCGAGGCCGCACGAGTTCATCCCGAGCTTGGCCAGCAGGCCCGCCTCGACGACGGACATCCAGGACGGCCCGTCGTCGGGCGTCGACTCGAGAAGAACGATGGTTTCCGAGGAGAAGGTGAGCCAGTCCCAGGTCTGGCCGATCAACTGCGCGCCGTCGTGGTCACGTGCCGCGAACGATGTGCACTCGGCGCGCGGTGGCGTTGCGCCTGCGGCGCGGACCTTGGCGGCGAAGAGGATCTCGGTGCGCAGATTCATCGCGAGCACGTCGAGGAAGTCCAGGCCCGCTCCTTCGGCGATGCCCGACATCTCCTCGATCGAAGCGGGGTGGAAACTCTGAATCGGCTCGACGAACCTCTGCGCCTCGTCGCGGACCCGGTTCCAGTCCCATCCGGCGAAGTGTGCGTAGACGCCTGCATAGGCGTCGCGCGTGCGGTGCACGCGTGACGCGGCCTGTTCGCCGTACTGCGTGCCGCGCTGTCGTGCGTCGCCTGCGACGCCGATGATCGGCAGTTCGTTTTCGCTCATGACGCGAGATACCCTCCGTCGACGACGATTTCGGTCCCGGTGATGTACGACGAGTGTGGTCCGGCCATGAACATGCATGCGGCCGCGACCTCATCCGCGCGGCCGAGACGCCGCATCGGTAGCCGCTCAAGCAGGGCCGCGGTGGCACCCGCGTCGTCGACGATCGTGGTCATCGGCGTGTCGATGACGCCGGGCACGACGGCGTTGACCCGGATCCCTGCAGGACCCCATTCGACGGCGAGCTGTCGCACCAGCGAGCTCACCGCGCCCTTGCTCGCCGCGTAGGCGGCGCTTGGCTCGCCCGCGTCACCTCTCGACGACGCCACCGAGCCGAGGAGGACGACGGCACCCGCACTCCCCGCGGCGAGCATGGTGGCGACGACCGCGCGTGCGACCAGGAAGCTGCCTCTCGCGTTGACGCTCAACACGTCGTCCCATGCAGCGGCGTCGACCGCTGTCGACTCCGCCACTCGATAGACACCTGCGCAGTGCACCAACGCATCCGGCGGTGCGCCCCACGCCGATGTGATCGCGTCGATGACGTCGCCGACCTGTCGCTCGTCGACGATGTCGGCGGTGTACCGGCCTGCGGTGTCGGCGTCTCCGGTGAAGGCCCTGTCGATTCGCGCGACATCCCACCCGTTCGCCTCCGCCTGGGCGGCGGCAGCGGCGCCGATTCCCGATGCGGCTCCCGTGACGACGAGTCGGTTCATCAGCTCACCTTGATCCCGCCGTTGACACCGATCGTCTGTCCGGTGACATAGGCCGCGTCATCTGACAACAGCCAGGTGACGGCGCCTGCGACGTCGACACCGTTTCCATGCCTGCCGAGCGGCACCTCGTCACGGAGCTGTTGCAGCCGCAGTTGCGGGTCGATGCCCGCCGACTGCGCCTGTAGCTCGACCTCCTCGGCGTGCATCCGCGTCAGCATGTAGCCAGGTGACACCGTGTTCGCGGTGATTCCGAACGGGCCGAGCTCGAGCGCCAGGCACTGCGAAAGGCCGCGCAATGCCGCCTTCGACATGATGTAGGCACTTCCGCCGGTGACGGGCTGCTCGGCGTAGACCGAGCCGATATTGACGATGCGGCCCGAACGCTGCGCCTTGAGGTGCGGTATCGCGGCGCGGCACAACCGCACGGCGCCAAGCAGATTCACCTCCAGCGTGCGGATGACGTCGTCGATCGCAACTGCATCCAGGTCGCCGCCTGGCCCCCCGATACCCGCGTTGTTCACCACCGCGTCGATCCGGCCGAACGATGCGAGCGCGGTGCGGACGAGTGCATCGGCGGTGTCTGGCGCGGCGATATCCGCTACCGCCGTCCTGACCCTGCCGTCGAACGTACCCGGTTCGAAACGGGAGTCGACGTCGGCGGTGACGTCGCTTGCGATGACGCACCAGCCGTCGACGAGCAGTCGCTTCGCGATGTCAAAGCCGAGCCCGTGTGCGGTTCCGGTGACGACCGCGCACCGCGCGTCCGCGGTCATGGGGCCAGCCGGGCCACGTCGCGGCCAGGCGCGATCCACGCTCCGGACATCTTCATATCGTTCAGCAGCCGGTCGAGCAGCTTGAGCCGGGACGGGCGGCCGATGAATTGAGGATGCATCGTCAGCATGTAGTGCGCGCCGAGCTCGGCGATGCCGTCGAGTTCGTCGCTCCACAGCGAGTAGACCTCGTCAACGGTGCGGATGGTCTTGTTCCAGGTGTCGCCTGCGAACCAGAAGTGCGGCGCGTCGTCGAGCAGCCACGACACCGGCAACTCCGCGATGCCGCCGGGATGACGATAGGGACGGATGTCATCCATCAGGTTCGACGAGTACTCGAAACCGTGAGCGGCCAACAACGTCAACGTATTCGGGCTGAAGTCCCATGACGGTGAGCGGTAGCCGACCACGTCGGCGCCGAGGCCGCGTAACGACTCGAGACCCCTGACGAGCTCAGCCTCTTCCTCGTCGCGAGTCAGGTTGGTCGGGGAGCGGTGGGTGTAGCCGTGGTGGCCTACCTCGTGACCCGCGGCGAGAATCTCGCGCACCCGTTCGGGATGTCGGTCGGCGTCGCCGCCGCAGATGAAGAACGTCGCCTTGACGTCGTGACGCTCGAGCAGGTCCAGCAGCAGGGGGATGGCGACCTTGGGCCCGTAGGTGCCCTGCGAAAGCACCCCTGGCCGGTTCTCGTTCGCCGGGTCCTCGCCGAGCCACACCTCCTCGGCGTCGAAGTCGAAGCTGACGGTCGCGGCGTAGCGTGCCCCGTTCGGCCAGTTGAGAGCGTGTCCTGGAGCCATTCCCACGATTGTCGTCACGCTGCGGCGAACCAGCATCCGCAATTCGACGTAGTCGCTCGGCGTCTGCCGTCCGTCGAATGACGCATGACGAACACCTACGGCGATCGCTGTACTTGGCGCACTGGGGCCCGTCGAGAGGTGGCAATCGGTGCAACGAGGTTGGACGGTGAGTATCGACGCAGGCGGCACGTTCACCGACGCCGTTGCGCGGTGCGGCGACGGACGCGTCCTCGTCGCCAAAGTCGCCTCGACGCCGGCTGACCCGTCGCGTGCGCTGTCTACCGCTGTCACGTCGCTGGTATCGAAAGGAATGCCCGTCGAGGACGTCTCGCTGGTATGCCACGGCACCACCGTCGCGACCAACGCCGTGCTGACCGACAACCTCGCTCCGGTCGCGCTGCTGACCACCCGCGGGTTCCGCGACGTCATGGGATATCGCCAGTCCAGCAGGCCCGACGTCTACAGCCTCACCCCCCAGCGGCCGAGCGAGCTCGTCGAGCGCTTCGCGCGCATCGAGGTGACCGAGCGGATCACCAGCACCGGCGAGGTGCTCGTCGCGCTCGAGGATGCCGAGATCGAGCGGGTCGTGGCGATGGCGTCGGAGTTGGACGTCGGTGCGATCGCGGTGTGCCTGCTGTTCAGCTACATCGACGACGGTCACGAGCGCAGGCTCGGCGATGCGTTGCGGGCAGCGCTTCCAGGCGTGCCGGTCACGCTGTCCAGCGAGGTGGCCCGCGAGTTCCGGGAGTACCCGCGCACCGCGACGACGGTGATCAACGCGGCGCTGCGGCCGGTGATCGGCGGCTATATGCAGCGCGCCGCGGCGGCGCTGTCGGCTGCCGGTCTCACCGCGCCCTTCCTTGTCATGCAGTCCAACGGAGGCAGCGTGCCCGCCGGGAGAGCCGATGACGGTGCGCACCGGCTGGTGCTGTCGGGACCGGCGGGTGGGGTCGCCGGGCTGGTCGCGTCCGCGGCAAGGCACGGGCTCGACGATGTGATCAGCCTCGACATGGGCGGCACCTCGACCGACGTCTGTCTCGTGCGCGCGCGCCGCATCCCGTTCACCACAACGCAGACCGTCAAGGACCACGTGCTGCTCGCACCTGCCGTCGACATCCACACCATCGGCGCGGGCGGCGGCAGCATCGCATGGACCGACCAGACCGGCCGGCTGCGGGTGGGCCCGCAGTCCGCCAAGGCCGACCCGGGTCCCGCGAGCTATCTGCGCGGCGGAATCGAGCCGACCATCACCGACGCCCACGTCGTACTCGGAACGCTCGGCACCGACGGGCTCGCCGACGACCTCGTACTCGACCGCGACGCAGCCGCCGCGGCCGTCGATCGGGTCGGCGGGTTGGTCGGGATGGACACCGGTGACGCCGCGGAGGCGATCCTCGCGATCGGACTCGCCCACATGGTGCGCGCCGTCCGTAAGGTCAGCGTCGAGCGAGGCCTCGACCCGCGAAAGTTCACCCTGGTGCCCTTCGGCGGGGCGGGTCCTTTGCATGCAGGTCTGTTGTTGCGGCACATGGGACTTCACAGTGTTCTCGTACCGAGTTGGCCCGGGCTCTTCTCGGCAGACGGTCTGTTGGTCGCCGGGCTGCGACTCGACGACGCGCAGACGGTGCTCACCACGTTCGACGAGCAGTCGCTGCACGTCATCGCGGGCTGGTTCGCCGAGTCGGCGTCCTCGGCGACCCGCCAACTCGTCGCTGACGGCGCGCAGGATGGTCAGGTGGCGGTGTCGGCATCGGTCGACTGCCGCTACGTTGGCCAGGGCTACGAGCTGAATGTCCCTCTTTCGGGTTGGGCGAGTGAGGATCTCGGGGCGATCCCAGGTCGGTTCCACGGTGCGCATGCCGAGCGATATGGCCACGCCAACCGCGATGAACCCGTCGAGGTGGTGACGCTGCGGATCATGGCGGTCGGCGAATACGGCAGGCCGGAGTTCGGCTCGACCGGCGCCGAGGACACGGGCGGCGTCGACCGGGCGGTCGTCGCGAGCAGGCAGGTACGCATACCGGGATTCGCCGCCACGGAGATGGCCGTCTACGAACGTTCGTTGCTTGCCCGCGGCGACGGCATCGACGGTCCCGCGATCATTCGCCAGATGGATTCGACCACAGTGCTTCTCGAGGGGCAGCACGCCGCGGTCGGGACCGACGGTGACATCGTCATCACGGACGGAGGCCGTCGATGACGCAAATCGACACCGTGACATTCGAGGTTGTCGCGGCCGCGCTGCAGTCGGCAGCCGAGGAGATGGGCAACGTCCTCAAGCGCTCGAGCTACAGCCCGATCATCCGCGACATGGACGACTTCTCGTGCGCCCTTTTCACCGCGGGCGGCGAACTCGTCGCGCAGGCCGACTACATCCCGGCGCAGCTCGGTGCGATGTCGCTGGTGGTCAAGGCCATCATCGAGCGGTGGGAGGGCCGGATCACCCCCGGCGACGCGTTCATCTCCAACCACCCGTTCATGGGTGCCATGCACCTGCCCGACGTAAACGTCATCTGTCCGGTCTTCCGTGACGGCAGGCTGGTCGCCTGGGCGGGAACGGCTGCGCATCACATCGACGTGGGTGGGGTGAACCCCGGCAGCGAGGGCCCCGAACTGGAGGACATCTTCGGTGAGGGGCTGGTGCTGCCGCCGGTGCGGCTGTCGATCGCGGGCGTGGAGAACGACGACTTGATCGCGGTCATCACCGAGAACATCCGCGATCCACGAAGCACGATCAGCGACCTACGGGCCCAGCGTGCCGCGTGCGCGCTTGGCGATGAACGGGTCTCCGAGCTGGCGTCGAGCTACGGCACCGACACGGTGCTCGCGGTGATGGAGGGCATGCTCGACTCGGTGGAGGACGGGGTGAAGACGGCATTGCGAGCCCTGCCCGACGGTGAGGCTGAGGCCGAGGGTTTTCTCGACGACGACGGCCGCGGCGGCGCGCCGACCCGCATCCACGTGCGGGTGGTCAAACGCGGCGAACGACTTGCGATCGACCTGTCCGGCTCCGACCGGCAGGTCGCGGGCGCGATGAACGTGCCGTGGGCCAGTTCGCGCGCAGGCATCGTCTACGCGGTCCGTGCGGTGGTCGCACCGGACCTCGGCGCCAACGACGGCCTGCTGAGGGCGGTAGACGTCGACGCCCCTGCCGGGATTGTGCTCAACCCCGAGCCGCCTGCAGCGGTTTCAGTGCGGCACAACACGTGTCAGCGTTTCGCCGATACCCTGATCCGCGCCATGGCCGTGATGTGGCCGCAGACCGCGGTCGGCAGTAGCACCGTGAGCTTCTTCTGCTTCAACGTCGGCTCGGTCAGCCCGCTGACCGGCCATCCGTCGGTGATGGCCGACGTCGTCGGCGGCGGCACCGGTGCCACCGCGTTCGGAGACGGTATCGACGGTGTCGACACCTACATGTCGAACGTCGGCGTCATGCCAACCGAAGTGGTCGAGACCAACTACAGCGTGCGGGTGCTGAAGACCGAATTCGTCTCCGGCTCACAGGGGCTGGGTACCTTCAACGGCGGTCTGGGGCTTCGCAGGGAGTACCAGATCATCGACACCCCACAACGCGTCACGTACTACTGCGAACAAACCCACCCCGACTTCGTCCCGAGGGGTGCGCACGGGGGCGGAGACGCGAGGGCGACGACCGTCACGGTCATCGGTGCCGACGGCCGTGAGATCGCAGGCCTTGCCGACAAGGCGTCGCTGACGCTGCAACCGGGCACCGTGGTCCGGGTGGAGACCGCGGGCGGCGGTGGCTACGGCGATCCCCGAGCGCGCACGCCAGAGGCGCGCGCGTTCGACGAACGCAACGAACGACTGTGACGGTTGGGTTCTAGCTGATGCGGATCAGCTTCTTGTTGACGAATTCGTCGATGCCGTAGCGGCCGAGTTCGCGGCCGAAACCGGATCGCTTCACGCCGCCGAACGGCAGCTCGACGCCTTCTGCGCCAACGGCATTGACGAACACCATGCCTGCCTCGATGCGGTCGGCAACACGCTTGGCCTGCTCGTCATCGGTGGTGAAGACGTAGGAGCCGAGCCCGAACGGCGTGTCGTTGGCCAGCTCCACGGCCTCTTCCTCGGAGCCGACCTTGTACACCGTCGCGACCGGTCCGAACAGCTCCTCCTTGTAGGACGGCGACTTCGGGGACACGTTGGTGAGCACACCCGGCGGGAAGAACGCGCCGCTGCGCTTGCCGTCGGAGACCAGGGTGGCACCGTCGTCGACGGCCCGCTTCACCTGCTCGTCCAGCCGGTCGGCCGCCGCTACCGACGACAGCGGGGCAAGCCCGTCGGCCTTCGCCAGTACGGCCTTCGTGAACTTGTCAAGGAAATCGTCGTAGATGCCCTCGGAGACGATGATCCGCTTCGCGGCGTTGCAGGCCTGCCCGGTGTTCTCGAACCGACCGTCGATGGCTGCCTCCACCGTGGCGTCCAGGTCATCGGAGCTCAGCAGGACGAACGGATCGGAGCCGCCGAGCTCGAGGACGACCTTCTTCAGGTTGCGGCCCGCGACCTCCGCGACGGCGGCCCCCGCGCGCTCGGAGCCGGTCAGCGAAACCCCTTGGATGCGCGGGTCGGCGATGATCTCCGCGATCTGTTCATTGGTCGCGTAGATGTTGACGTAGGCGCCTGGGGGATACCCGGCGTCGTCGAAGATCTGCTGCATTGCCGCAGCCGACTCGGGGCACTGCGGAGCGTGCTTGAGCAGGATGGTGTTGCCCAGCGTCAGGTTCGGACCCGCGAACCGGGCGACCTGGTAGTACGGGTAGTTCCACGGCATAATGCCGAGCAGCACGCCGACCGAGCTGCGCCGGATGAGCGCAGAACCCTCGCCCTCGAGGAGCTTGATGGGTTCGTCGGCGAGGAATTTCTCGGCGTTGTCGGCGTAGTACTCGTAGATCGCGCCGCTGAACTCGGCCTCGCCCTCGGACTGGTCGATCGGCTTGCCCATCTCACGATTGATGATCTTCGCGAGCTCGGTCTTGCGCTCGGTGTGCAGTTTGCCGACCTTGCGGATCAGCTCGGCGCGGTCGGCCACCGTCGACCCTCGCGACCACTCGCTGTGGGCCTTGCTGGCCGCCGCGACGGCGGCTTCGATCTGCTGATCCGTCGCGGTCGGGTACTCCTTGACCACCTCGCCTGTAGACGGGTCGGTTACGGCATACAAAGACGTGCTCATTTGCTGTTCTCTCCTTTTATCGTCAGGCCTCTTGAAAAGTCTTCAGGCGTCCTCGCGCGGTACCACGATCACCGGCGCATCCGTACCAGCCAGGATACGAGCTGCGGTGGACCCCAAGAAGATTCGCCGTGGCGCAGCAAACCTACTCGAGCCGACCACCAACACGTCGGTGTCCTTCCAGTTGAGCTTCTTGAGCGCCGACTCCAGTGTCAACCCGTCGGCGACCAGTGACTCGATTTCGGGCGCATCCGGCAACGCTCGTGCCGCGCGCAGAAGATTCTCCTCGGCGGCCGCGACCTGAATCTGGCGCACCTCCTTGGCGCTGCCTGCCTCGGAGAGGTTCTCTGCCGACACCAGCGACACCATCCGGATCGGCAGGTTCGCCGCACTGGCCAGCGTCAGTGCGAAGGGCAATGGGTTGTCGTCGCCGGGTCGGGTCGGGACGGCGGCAGTCACGGCGGTGACGGTGTCGGGCGCGTCCTCATGGTAGCCACGCGGTGCCAGCGCGATCGGGATCGGCGAGGCGTGCAGCAGGGCGCCGGTGACCGATCCGATGACGTGGCCGCCGAAGATGCCGTCACGGGCACCGCCGATCACGATCAGGTCCGAGTCCATCTTCTCGGCGAAGTCGATCAACGATCCGGCGAACGACTCCCCGACGAGCACGGTCGAGGCTGCCTTCACTCCGCGGTCGGCCAGCGCGCCGACGGCGCGGGAGATCCAGTCCTTGCCCCTGTTGACCAAGAGTTGCTGATACTCGGCCCGGCCAGGATGCCCGTCCGGCATCTCCTCGCGAACCACGAGGACGACATCCACCTCGGCGTCGAAGGTCTTGGCGATCGCGCCAGCCAGCGCGACGCCGTCGTCGCCGGTCGGGGTCGCCAGGTACCCGACGGTCAGATGCATTGTCGCTCCGGTGGTTTCATCTGCGCTCTCTAGAAGACGTCGGGGACCTTGACTTCGGTGCCCGCGTTCAGCGTTTCACCGCGGAAGAACCGCTTGGTGCCGAATGCGAAGCAGGCCAGCATCAGCGGGATACCCAGTACCAGCATGCCGACACCGAGGACGAAGACGCCGCCGATCGAACCGAACGCCGTGTAGCCGTAATCGGGCTGGATCATGTCCTTGGCGCTGATAATGAACGCTGCCGCCATGAAAGCCCCGCCGAGAAACGGAAACAGGCCGCGGAACAAGAAGTTCCGCACCGATTCGAACAGGGTCCCGCGGAAGTACCACACGCACGCGAACGCGGTGATGCCGTAGTAGAACGCCACTGCGAGGCCAAGCGAGGCGATCGAATCGGCGAGTGCGTTCTCCGAAAGGAAGGTCAGCAGCAGGTAGAAGAACAGCGCCGAAAGGCCCATCACGATAGTGCCGAATGCGGGCGTCATATAGCGCGGGTGGACGGTGGCGAACCGCTTCGGGATGGCCTCGTAGACCGCCATCGACAGCGTGCCGCGTGCGGTCGGCAGGATGGTCGTCTGGGTGGATGACAGCGCCGACACCGAAACCGTCAACAGCAGCAGCGACGCCAGAATCGGACCTGCGACGGGCTCACCGAGCACGGTGAGCACGTCGTCGGTGTTCATCGCGTTGTTCAGGCCGATACCGACGTCACCGAACCCGGAGAACGACTGCACCGCATAAGCGACCAGCACGTAGGTGCACACCAGGATCAGCGTGGTGATCAACGCGGCGATGCCGGGTGTGCGACCCGGATCCTTGGTTTCCTCGCCGACGGCCAGGCAGGCGTCCCACCCCCAGTAGATGAAGACGCACAGGATGATCGCCGCCGCGATCGACGACAGGTCGAGGCCGGAGGGCCATAGCCACGACAGTTGCGGACTGATCGCCTGTGCGCCCGCGGTACCCGAGAACACCCGGATCAGCGCGATGACGCTCGCGACGATCAGCACGCCGAACTGAATGGCGATCAAGACGTTCTGGACCCTTTCGGACACCACGATGCCGCGGGCGGACAGCAGCGTCATCGCGACGATGAAGAACGACCCGAGCAGCACCTTGGCGAACAGGTTCTCCGCAAGCTCGTCCAGGCCAAGGAACTTGAACAGGTAGATCGCGGCGACCTCGGCCACGTTGGCGAGCACGATGATCGCCGATACGGCAAGGCCCCAGCCGCCGATCCATCCGATCCACGGCCCGAATGCCTTGGTACCCCACGTGAAGGTGGTGCCGCAGTCGGGCGTGTCCTGTGACAACTCCTTGTAAGCGAACGCCACGAGCAACATCGGGATGAAGGCGAGGATGAACATCGACGGCGCCTTCTCGCCGACGGCGAGAACGACGTAGCCGAGGGTGGCCGCCAGGCTGTAGGCGGGCGCGACGGCGGCCAAGCCGATGACCACGTTGCCGACCAGACCGATGGCACCGGCCTGCAGACCCTTATCGCCGACCGCCGGAGCCGCAGCTTCCGTGATTGCCATGTGCGGAAATATACGGTTCCAGTGGAGATTCTGTGAGTTGTACACCGAAATCGTTCACAGGGTCATGACGGGCGACGAAATCAGTAACCGATGCGAGCTTCTAGACTTGTTTCATGACCGCGAGCACGCGAGTCGACGAGTTCGAGGATCTACGTCCGCATCTGCTGGCTGTGGCGTATCGGCTCACCGGAACTCTCGCCGACGCCGAAGACGTCGTCCAGGACGCATGGCTGCGCTGGGATCGCAACGAGCGTTCGCGCGAGATCACCGACCTGCGGGCCTGGCTGACGACGGTGGTCAGCAGGTTGGGCCTTGACCGGTTGCGCTCGGCGGCACATCGGCGCGAGACCTACGTCGGAGAGTGGTTACCAGAACCGGTGGTGACCGGCTTCGACGGCAACGATCCGCTCGAGGCCGTTGTGGCGGGTGAGGACGCGAGGTTCGCGGCCATGGTGGTGCTGGAGCGGTTGACGCCCGACCAGCGGGTGGCCTTCGTATTGCACGACGGCTTCGCGGTGCCGTTCGCCGAGATCGCGCCGGTGCTCGGCGTCAGCGACGCCACGGCGCGCCAGTTGGCGTCCCGGGCCCGGCGGGCCGTCACCTCCGCGCCGGCATCGGTGCCGGCAGCCACCCACAACGAACTGGTCGGGTCCTTGATGGCCGCGTTGGCCGCCGGTGATTTGAATGCCGTTGTGCACCTTCTCCATCCGGAGGTGACCTTCACCGGCGACTCCAACCGAATGGCGCCGACGGCGGCTCGCGTCATCCACGGGCCGGACAAGGTCGCGCGGTTCCTACTCGGGCTCGCCCATAGGTACGGGCCGAACTTCCTCGCGACCGCCCAGCTGGCCCTAGTCAACGGCGAGCTCGGCAGCTACACGCCGGGTGCCGCCGCCGACGGCGGCTATCCCGAGATGTCGCCGCGGGTGACCGCGATGACGGTGCGCGACGGAAAGGTTTGCGCCATATGGGATATCGCGAACCCCGACAAGTTCAACGGCTCTCCGATGCGGAGTCCTCGGTAGTCTGCTCCTCGCGCGAGCGCTCGTCGGCCTCAGCCCACGGCACCCGGCACGCGTCACCCGAGCTGAAGCCTTGTTCGGTGATGCCAAGCGCTGAGTACATCCTGGCCCGCATGTTCTCCACGCCGATCTGGTAGGTCAACTCGATCACCCCGTCGTCGCCGAAGCGGCGCCGAAGGTCGTCGACCTGCTCATCGGTGATGGTGTGCGGATCGGTCGACATGGCGTCGGCGTAGGCGATGGCAGCGCGTTCGTCGTCGGTGAAAAGCGGTGATGTTGCGTACTCGTCCACATGCTTGAGCCGTTCGACGTCGAGGCCCTCGAGGCGAATCAACATCGAGCCGAAGTCGACGCACCACGAACATCCGACCGTGCGCGCCGTCCAAAACACGGCCAGCTCGCGCACGTTGGCGGGCACCTTCTTGGATGCCGACTGCAGCAGCATCTCGTGGACACCGTTGGCCATCAGCAGCCGCGGGTGATGGGCGGCGACGGTGAACGGTTCCGGCACCTCGCCGAACCGGCGTTTGGCGAACTTGTACATCAGCCTGGTCAGCAGCGATGCGCGCTGCGGCGGCAGGGGAGCGATCCTCGTTTTCTGTGTCATATAGGGAAGACGGCACAGCCCGCCGATGTGTGACAGCACCGACGGCAGGTTAGGTTGACGGCGATGTCCGACCCGACGCCCGCCCAGCCGTCAGGCTCGTCATTTCCCCGTGGCATGGCCCTGTTGGTCGCGGGCGCGTTCTTCATGGAGATTCTGGACGCGACCATCATCGCGCCTGCCATCCCGCGCATCGCCGAGTCGTTGGGCGTCGCAGCGGTCAACGTCAACGTCGCGATCTCTGCCTACCTGGTCACGGTCGCGGTGCTGATACCCGCGACCGGTTGGATGGCCGACAGGTTCGGCGTGCGCAGGGTATTCATCGCCGCCATCGCGGTGTTCACTGTCGCCTCGATCGGCTGTGCTGCCAGCGTGTCGCTACCGATGCTGGTCGGCATGCGGGTTCTGCAGGGTGTCGGCGGCGCCATGATGGTTCCGGTCGGCAGGCTGGCCGTACTGCGCTACTCCGAAAAAACCGATCTCGTCCGGGCCATCGCCCTGCTCACCTGGCCCGCGCTGGCCGCACCCGTCATCGCGCCCGCACTGGGCGGGGCGATCGCGACATTCACGTCGTGGCGATGGATCTTTCTCGTCAACATTCCGATCGGCATCGTCGGATTCATCCTGGCGCTCAAGCTCATCCACGGTGAGCCGACGCCGTCGGTGCGTTCCCTGGACTGGCGCGGCATGCTGCTGATAGGGCTCGGGATCGCGTCGGCCCTCATCGCGCTCGAGCAGATCCACGTGAGCGAAACCGACTGGCTGCTGGTCGGTGTCCTGGTGGCCGTCGCAATCATGTTGCTCGGCTGGGCGATTCGGCATCTACTGCACACGGATGCGCCGCTGGTGCGGCTGAAGGTTCTTCGCGAGCAGACGCTGCGCATCACCGTGACGGCGGGGTCGGTCTATCGCATGGTGATCACCGCGGTGCCGTTCCTGCTGCCGCTGCAGTTTCAGTTCGTCTTCGGCTGGACACCGCTGAGCGCGGGCCTCATGGTCGCCGCGCTATTCCTTGGCAACCTCACCATCAAACCGGCCACCACTCCGCTGATGCGCAGATTCGGCATCCGTAATGTGCTGCTGGTCAACGGAATCGCATCGATCGGATGCTTCGGGCTGCTCGCGTTGCTTCGGCCGGGACTTTCGATTGTCATCATCGCGGCCGTTCTTTATGTCAGCGGGGCGCTGCGATCCATCGGCTTCACCGCGTACAACACCCTGGCGTACTCAGCCATCGAGGGTGACGAGCTCACCCACGGGAACACCCTCAACTCGTCGGTCCAGGAACTCGCCGCGGGTCTCGGCATCGCGGTCGCGGCGCTGCTGCTCAGCGTGCTGACCTCATACCCGTACGCATACCTCGTGCTGGGCGCACTGCTGGCCACCACGCTGATCGAGACGTTGCGCCTACCCCGAGATGCGGGGTCGCACGTCAGCGGGTAGTGCGTAGAGCGCCATCCCCACCTCTTTCGCGCGAGTGTATGGGCTATGGACAGATACGGCCTTTCGGCATACCTAGCCCATACACTCGCGCTCCGATGGGCGGCAACGCACGTCAGCGGGTGATCAGGGCACGCTGACGCAGGTACTGCCCACGCACGCACCGGCACCGCCGGGTCCGGCTCCGGCACCCGCACCCGGAACGCCTGCGGTCGCGCCGCCCGGTCCGGCTCCTGCACCCGCGCCGCCCGGTGCGGTCGCACCGGCCCCGCCCGGACCGGCGCCCGCGCCAGGTGCGGGTGCTTCCGTGCCCGGTGCGCCCGTGCCTGGAGCTGGAGCAGGCGCTGGAGTCGTGGCGGTTGTCGTCGCCACCGGACTCGACGTGGTGGACGACGTCGTTTCCGACGTGCTGCTCTCGTCGCCTTTGTCTTCACCGCCGCCGCACGCCGTCAGCGTGAGCGCGATCGCTGCGGCAGCGATGCCTGTGGTGACGGAGAAACGACGAAACATCAAGCGGTCAGTCATGGGTCCAATCTCGGTTTCTGTGAGTGGGACTTCCTGGCAAACCTGGAGGTACCCACTCGCCGCCGAGATCAATCGCGATCGCCGCCGCGATGGACTAGCGCGCGAACATCAAAGCGCGCTTGACCTCCTGTATCGCCTGGGTCACCTGGATTCCGCGCGGGCACGACTCCGTGCAGTTGAAGGTGGTGCGGCAACGCCAGACGCCGTCGACCTCGTTGAGGATGTCGAGGCGTTCGGCGGCGGCCTCGTCGCGGCTGTCGAAGATGAACCGGTGCGCGTTGACGATCGCGGCAGGCCCGAAATAGCTGCCCTCGCTCCAATAGATCGGGCAGCTGGTGGTGCAGCATGCGCACAGGATGCACTTGGTGGTGTCGTCGTAGCGTGCGCGGTCGGTCGCGCTCTGAATCCGCTCGCGGGTGGGCGGATTGCCGCTGACGATCAGGTACGGCTTGACCGCCCGGTAGGCGTCGAAGAACGGCTCCATGTCGACCACGAGGTCCTTCTCGACAGGCAGGCCGCGGATCGGTTCGATGGTGATCGTTAGCTGCTTGCCCGACTTCTTGGGCAGCAGATCGCGCATCAGCACCTTGCACGCCAGCCGGTTGACGCCGTTGATGCGCATCGCATCCGAGCCACACACACCGTGCGCGCAGGACCGCCGGAACGTCAGGGTGCCGTCGAGATACCACTTCACGTAGTGCAGAAGGTTCAGCAGTCGGTCGCTGGGCAGGCACGGCACTCGGAAGCTCTGGTAGCCGGCCGCGTCGGGGTTCTCGGGGTTGAAGCGGGCGATCTTCAGCGTCACCATGACCGCGCCGTCGGGGATCGGCGGAAGCTCCGGATCCTTGGTGGCCGGGTTTTCGACGTCGGGAGTGATGGTCATCAGTACTTCCGTTCCATCGGCTCGTATCGCGTCTGCACCACGGGCTTGTAGTCCAGCCGGATATCACTCAGCAGATCCGTGCCGTCCTTATAGGCCATCGTGTGGCGCATGTAGTTGGTGTCGTCGCGGTTGGGGTAGTCCTCGCGGGCATGGCCGCCGCGCGACTCCTTGCGATTGAGCGCGCCGACGACGGTCACCTCGGCCAACTCGAGCAGCATGCCGAGCTCGATGGCTTCGAGCAGATCGCTGTTGAAGCGCTTGCCCTTGTCGTGCACCGTGATTCGGGCGTAGCGCTCCTTGAGGGCATGGATGTCGGTGAGCGCCTGCTTCAGGGTCTCCTCGGTGCGGAACACCGCGGCGTTGTTGTCCATGGTCTGCTGCAGCGCGCCGCGGATATCGGCGACGCGCTCGTTGCCGTGCTCGGACAGGATGTCGCCGATCCAGCCCACCACCAGGCCCTCGGGGTGCTCGGGCATCTCGACGTGGTCATGGCCGAGGGCATAGTTCGCGGCCGCAATACCCGCGCGACGCCCGAACACGTTGATGTCGAGCAGCGAGTTGGTGCCGAGCCGGTTGGCCCCGTGCACGGAGACACACGCGCATTCGCCCGCGGCGTAGAGCCCGGCGACGACGTTCGTGTTGTCGCGCAACACCTGTCCGTGCACGGTGGTCGGGATTCCGCCCATCACGTAGTGGCAGGTCGGATAGACGGGAACGAGTTCCTTGACCGGGTCGACGCCCAGGTAGGTCCTGGCGAATTCGGTGATGTCCGGCAGCTTGGCTTCGAGGACGTCCGCGCCGAGATGGCGCACGTCGATGTAGACGTAGTCCTTGAGCGGACCCGCGCCGCGGCCCTCCAGCACCTCGAGCACCATCGAGCGGGCCACGATGTCGCGGGGAGCCAGATCGACGATGGTGGGCGCGTAGCGCTCCATGAACCGCTCACCCTCGCCGTTCAGCAGCCTGCCGCCCTCGCCGCGGACGGCCTCGGAGATGAGGATGCCCAGACCGGCGAGGCCCGTCGGATGGAACTGGTGAAACTCCATGTCCTCCAGGGGAAGTCCCTTACGGAAGATGATGCCGAGGCCGTCACCCGTCAGGGTGTGCGCGTTGGACGTCGTCTTGTACATCCGGCCCGATCCGCCGGTGGCGAACACGATCGCCTTGGCGGCGAAGATGTGGATGTCGCCCGTCGCCAGTTCGTAGGCGATGACGCCCGTGGCCACCGGGCCGCCGGGTGTGTCGGTCAAGCAGACGTCCAGTGCGTAGAACTCGTTGAAGAACTCGACGTCGTGCTTGACGCAGTTCTGGTACAGGGTCTGCAGGATCATGTGACCGGTGCGGTCGGCGGCGTAGCAGGCCCTGCGTACCGGCGCCTTGCCGTGGTCGCGGGTGTGCCCGCCGAACCGGCGCTGGTCGATGCGGCCTTCCGGGGTGCGGTTGAACGGCATGCCCATCTTCTCGAGATCGAGCACCGCGTCGATGGCCTCCTTGCACATGATCTCGACGGCGTCCTGGTCGGCGAGGTAGTCGCCGCCCTTGACGGTGTCGAAGGTGTGCCACTCCCAGTTGTCCTCTTCGACGTTGGCCAGCGCCGCGCACATACCGCCCTGCGCCGCACCGGTGTGGCTACGCGTCGGGTACAGCTTGGTCAGCACCGCGGTGCGGGCCCGTGGGCCTGCCTCGACGGCGGCGCGCATTCCCGCGCCGCCCGCGCCGACGATGACGACGTCGTAGATGTGTTCAATGATCATTGGAGCTCATGCCTCCCCCCTAGGAGATGTTCGCGTCGAAGGTGACCAGCACGTAGCTACCCAGCACCAGCGTGAAGCCGGTCGCCAGCAACAACAGCGAGTTCAGGTAGAACTTGGTGACGTTCTTGCGCGCGTAGTCACCGATGATCGTGCGCATGCCGTTGGCGCCGTGGATCATGGCGAGCCACAGCAGCGCCATGTCCCAGATCTGCCAGAACGGCGATGCCCAGCGTTGCGCGACGTAGTTGAAGTCGATGCGGTACACACCGTCGTCCCACATCAGCATGATGAACAGGTGGCCCAGCGCCAGGAAGACCAGTGCGACGCCGGAGAACCGCATGAACAGCCAGGCGTACTTCTCGAAGTAGGGGATACCTCTGGGCCGGCGCGGCGCACGCGGATGATCCAGCGACGCCGGACGGTCGTGCTCCTTCTCCTGAACGGGTGCGATGCGGCCCTCGCGGTGGTGCGGCGTCCATGCGGTGCTCATAGGAACCGCTCCGCCATGTGCATGCCGAGCACGCCGAGAGCCGGGATCATCACGGCCAGCCAGACGGCGGCGACGGCCCACAGCATCAGTCGCTGATAGCGAGGACCGTGCTGCCAGAAGTCGATCAGGATGACCCGGATGCCGTTGAGGGCGTGATAGAGCACCGCGGCGACCAGGCCCACCTCCATCAGGCCGACGATCGGCGTCTTGTAGGTGTCGACGACTTCGTTGTAGGCCTCCGGGCTGACCCGGACCAGCGCTGTGTCCAGAACATGGACGAACAGGAAGAAGAAGATGGTGGCACCGGTGATGCGGTGGAGCACCCAGGACCACATGCCCGGGTCGCCGCGATACAGGGTGCGTCTGCGCGCCTGCTTCTCTCGCGGGGCCGCTATCTCCGTATTCGTACTCATCGGGCCTCCAACGCCATCGGTGGTCGGGGCGACTCTAAACCCATTTGTAGTGCCCAAAGCGCTACCGTGTTAGCCGTTCGAGGGTGTTTGGCTCCGAAGTTAGGGTTACCTACATCATGCGACGAGCCACGGGAGGAAGGGTTCGGATGCAATCTTGCGCCCGGCTGGCGGCATTGGTGTGATGTCGGACGTCGACTGGAAAGCCTTGCGGCAGAAGGCAGCAGAGGTCGCAAATAGCGCATATGCCCCATATTCGGGGTTCTCGGTCGGCGCCGCGGCGCTGGTCGACGACGGCCGAATTGCGGTCGGCTGCAATGTGGAGAATGTCTCATATGGCCTAGGTCTCTGTGCCGAGTGTTCGGTGGTCTGCGCCCTGTTCTCGGGCGGTGGAGGGCGGCTCGTCGCACTGTCGTGTGTGGCCGCCGATGGCGAACTGCTGATGCCGTGCGGGCGGTGCAGGCAGGTCCTGCTTGAGCACGGCGGCCAGCAGATGCTGATCGACCATCCGTCGGGGCCGCGGCCCCTCGGCGACCTCCTGCCCGACGCGTTCGGACCCGACGATCTGACTCGCGGAGAGCCGAAAAGGCCGTGACCCAGCCCATATTCGACGCTCCGACCGTCATCAGGACCAAGCGCGACGGAGGCGTGCTAACGGACGCGGCCATCGACTGGGTGATCGACGCCTACACCCACGGGCGGGTAGCCGACGAGCAGATGTCGGCGCTGCTGATGGCGATCTTCCTGCGCGGCATGACGGGCGGGGAGATCGCACGCTGGACGGCCGCGATGGTCGACTCGGGCGAGCGGATGGAGTTCAGCGACCTGCGGCGCTCCGGGGCACCCGACAAGCCGCTTGCGTTGGTGGACAAGCATTCCACCGGCGGGGTCGGCGACAAGATCACCATCCCGCTGGTGCCCGTCGTGATGGCGTGCGGTGGCGCGGTGCCGCAGGCCGCGGGCCGGGGTCTCGGGCACACCGGCGGCACGCTCGACAAGCTGGAAGCCATCGCGGGGTTTACCGCCGAGATTTCGAAAACCCAGATCCGGCAACAGCTTTGCGAGCTGGGCGCGGCGATCTTCGCGGCCGGTGAACTGGCGCCTGCCGACCGCAAGATCTACGCCTTGCGTGACGTCACCGCGACCACGGAATCGCTGCCGTTGATCGCAAGCTCGGTGATGAGCAAGAAGATCGCGGAGGGTGCGCGGGCGCTTGTCCTCGACTCGAAGGTCGGATCGGGCGCGTTTTTGAAGACCGAGGCCGAATCCCGCGAACTGGCCGCAACCATGGTCGAGTTGGGGGCCGCAGAGGGCCTGGTGACCCGGGCGCTGCTGACCGACATGAACCGACCGCTTGGCCGGACGGTCGGCAATGCCGTCGAGGTCGACGAGTCCCTAGAGGTGCTGGCAGGCGGTGGGCCGCCCGACGTCGTCGAGCTGACGCTGGCGCTGGCCAGCGAGATGCTCGACGCCGCCGGTCTGGATGGCGTCGACCCGGCGCAGACGCTGCACGACGGGACGGCGATGGACCACTTCCGCAGGCTGGTGACGGCGCAGGGCGGAGACGTGGCCAAACCGTTGCCCATCGGCCCCCACGCCGAAACCATCACCGCACCGCGCGGTGGCACGATGGGTGATATCGACGCGATGGCTGTGGGACTGACGGTGTGGCGGCTCGGTGCGGGCCGCGCGGTGCCCGGTGAGCGGGTGCAGGCCGGCGCAGGCCTCCGCATCCACCGCAGGCCCGGCGAACCCGTTACCGCGGGGGAGACGCTGTTCACGCTCTACACCGAGACTCCGGAGCGCTTCGGCGCCGCGATGGCTGAAATGGCCGGCGGCTGGAGCGTCGGCGACGAGGCGCCAGACATCGGGCCGTTGATCATCGATCGGATCACGTCGTGACCTCGCCACTGACCCTTGACACCATCCGGCAGGCGCCGAAGGCGTTGTTACACGACCACCTCGACGGAGGGCTGCGGCCAGCCACCGTCCTCGATCTCGCCCAGCAGACCGGCTATCAGGACCTGCCCGCGACCGACGTCGACGGCCTGACGACGGTTTTCCGCACCGCCGCCCACAGCGGGTCGCTCGAGCGGTATCTGGAGCCGTTCGCGCACACGGTCGGCGTCATGCAGACCCCGGAGGCGCTCTACCGGGTGGCCTACGAATGCGTCGAGGATCTGGCCGCCGACAACGTGGTTTACGCCGAGATCCGGTTCGCCCCCGAACTGCACATCGACCGCGGCCTGTCGCTGGACGCCGTGGTGGACGCGGTGCTGGCGGGCTTCGCAGACGGCGAGAAGGCGGCACATGGCGAAGGCCGCGCGATCACGGTCCGTTGTCTGGTGACCGCGATGCGGCATCAGGCGCGGTCGCTGGAGATCGCCGAGCTGGCCATCCGGTTCCGGGACAAGGGTGTGGTCGGCTTCGACATCGCTGGCGCCGAGGCCGGGTATCCGCCGACCCGACATCTGGATGCGTTCGAGTACATGCGAAGCCATAACGCCCGCTTCACGATTCACGCAGGCGAGGCGTTCGGGCTGCCGTCCATCCACGAGGCCATCGCGTTCTGCGGTGCCGACCGTCTCGGCCATGGGGTGCGCATCGTCGACGACATCACCATCGGCTCCGACGGCACGGTCCATCTCGGTCGGCTGGCCGCGCTGTTGCGGGACAAGAGAGTCCCTTTCGAGTTGTGCCCGAGCTCCAACGTGCAGACGGGTGCGGTGGGCAGCATCGCCGAGCATCCGTTCGATCTGTTGGCGCGCAGCCGGTTCCGCGTCACCGTCAACACCGACAACCGGCTGATGAGCGACACCACGATGAGCCAGGAGATGTTGCGTCTGGTCGAGGCGTTCGGCTACGGCTGGAGCGATCTCGCGCGCTTCACAATCAACGCGATGAAGTCGGCGTTCATCCCGTTCGACGAGCGACTCGCGATCATCGACGAGGTGATCAAACCGCGGTTCGCCGTGCTGATCGGCTGATACTTTTCTGCGCGACTTTCTGCGCGAGCAGACGCAAAAGTACCCTTTTCACTGGCTTTTCGGGTACATATGCGTCTGCTCGCCAGTCTCAGGTGATCAGTAGAAGTAGAGGTTGGAGCCGGGCAGTTCCTGATGCACCCTCGGCCTGCCCGACGGCGTGAGATCGTTGCCGAACTTCGCCATCTCGGTGGTCCGCACGCTGACGATGTTGAAGTAGCCGGTGAAGGCGAAGCGGCCAGGAGGGTTGGCGGGATCGGTCACGGGTACCGGTACGGGCACAAACGTGAACTCTTCGCCATGGTCGGCGTTGCTCGGCGCGCACGTGTACAAGAACTTGTGCCCCGCTGGCGTTACCTCCGTGCCGCTGGCATGCAGAACACGGTTGAAAGCCTGATTGGTCAACGACTTTCCGGTACCCAGGTCGTTGAGCACCCACAGATCCGATGGGTGATTGTTGTCGAAGAGCTGCTGGTGGTACACCTCGAAGTTCACCGGAGCGGGTGCACCGGGCGGAACCGATTCGGTGTTGCTTGCATGCAGGCAATCGCTGGTGTCGTGCTTGAGGATGTAGACCGGTTCGGTCGGGTCAGGCAGCCCGGTGAACATGTAGGCGGCCGACTCGGCAAGCCGCAACTGCTGCCGGACCGTGTCGATCTCCGCCACGGCATTGGGTACGCCGAATCCCGTTACCAGAGCCTGCATTTGGTCGATAAGCGGCTTGAGCACCGTCTGCTGGTGTTCGCGGCTGAACAAGGTCTCCCGGTATGCCCGGATCTGGTCCATCAATTGCTTGCGTCGGGCGTCGTCGTTGCGAACCAGTTGCGCAATGACCCCCATGCGGCCGAGCCGGAAGAACTCGCCGGGTTTGAGTATCTGGTCGACACCCCACGGGATCATCTTGAACTTGATGTCGCCGACGCCGGGAGACGCGACGGCGGTGACATCGTCGTACAGATAGGTGTTGTTGGTGTTGTTGGCGTAGCCGTCCCAGTGCTTGAGAAGGAACTCCATCGCGTAGACCTTGAGGTACTGGTCCATATCGAGCATCTGGTCGGCGCCTGCAAGGCCGTTGGCCTTGATATGCCGACACGCGAATTTGAGATCGGCCTTATCGTCGAATTCTGAAAGGTCCTCGACGCCGATGAACGGCAGCCTTTCTTCGAGGAAGTCGTCGGTGTGCTCGATCTCGTAGAGATTGCCGTTCATGTTGCCGTTGAAGTTGCGCTCGATGTAGCGCTTCATGATCGGTTCGGCGTTGACGAAGATCCCCGGAAATATCTCGCCGCCGAGGCCCTGGCCGACCGGGGCGCCGTTGACGAATACCCGGGCGTAGTTACAGCGCGAGTGGGGCAGTCCCGCCATGGCCAGCATGCGGTAGCCCAGCGTCTGCCTGATGTAGGAGTCGTCCTGTTTGGAGTTGTTGAGGGTTATGTAGCGCGTCCCGATCAGCGCCTCGGCCGCATCCTCGGCGGTATTGCTGAATCTGCCGAGATCGATGTGCACGCATGGCTTCTTGTCATCGATGGAGCCGCAGAACGACTTCTTCTTGACCCCGACGTTCGTGAATGTCGTGCGCGGCGGAAAGCGTGTGCCGGAGATCTCGACGGTGTCTGCCTCGCGCCAGGTGTACCTGCTGCCACCGGTCCAATCCCATTCACAGCGGCCGCTCTTCGGTTCCTCGTTTCTGACCTTGTCCCACTCAGACGCAGGCATCGTGATCTTGATCGTGATCACATTGTCGAGCGCGTAGAAGGAATCCATCGCCTGTTGCTGTTGCGCGGTCATCGTCTTCTCCGTCCGTCACGGCCTCCAGACAGAATGCGCCGGACGGCCGCTTTGGACGCGAGTAGTCGATTACTCGTCTAAAGGCGCGAAGAAATTACTCCTGGCGCAGCCGCGACTCGAGGAACGTCTCCAGCGACTCCCACTGCTCGACCGCTTCGGCGTAGGGCCCGGTGGGCTTGCGGACGGTTTCGGGATCCAGGACATAGGCGACGAGCCGGCCGAGCGGCATATCGGCGTCCAGCGTCTCGTCGACGATGTCGTCCTCGGCGTATTCGCCCACATCGCGCAGCAGCTCGGCGGCAAGCTCCAGCTGATCCCGGTCGATGGAGTCAGGCCCGTCGGCGAGGTCGTCGGCCAGGCCGCTGGTGACGTAGACGTTCTCTTCGGTGACATCGACGCGCAGCGAGCCGTCGGTGGCGGCGGTCTTGATGTCCTCGTAGGTCGCGAGGTCGGACAGATCGTGGTCGTGCTCGTCGGCCAGGTACCGCGCCAGCGACCGCTCCGACCCGAAAACGCTGACCCGGCCGTTGCGGCCGAGGAACACCGGCGCGTCGTCGAGGTAGCACCGCAGCGTGTAGTAGGTGCCGCCGCGGGTGATCATCCGGATCGGGTCGATGCCGACCTTGTGCCAGAAGTCCTCGTCGGCGCCGAGCACCAGCCCGCCGGAGCGGGCGGCGACGGCCGCCTCGGGCTCCAAGCTCTCGTCGGCCTCGGAGTCGTCACGGTCGGCGTCATCGGCCGCGATCTCGGCGGGTTCCTCGACTTCTTCGATTTCATCGGGTTTGGCTTCTTCGAGTTCGGCCGCAGCCTTGTCCGAGGCGGACTTGTCGGCGTCCGGAATGGTGATGACCTCGTCGATCGCGTCGACGACCTTGTCCCAGCTCCGGCCGATCACGGCCGCGATCTCACTCCAGCGCTTGCGGCCGCTGCGGCCGCTGAAGTGGTCGATTCCGCTGCCCAGCGAGCCGAGCACGGGGTTGCCGTTGAAGAACTTGGTGACGCTCGATAGTTCGCAGACCGACCCGACCGACGACACGATGGCAAGCGTGCGGTGCAGGGTCGCCACCGAGTCCTCGGTGGGCTTCTCGGCCAACAGCTCCTGCACGCCGATCAGGTCGTACTGGCGCTCCTCCGTCGGATCGAACCGGTGCGCGTTCGCCTCGGTCAGACGCTCCCACGCCGGGTGATCGGTGAGGTCATTGTCGGTGTTGGTCCGCACGAACGCGGCCAGATCGGCCACCGACTCGAAGCCGTAGAGGTCGTCGTCCTTGCCGAGCAGGGCCTCCCACTCGTCGCCGGAATCCCGCCAGCGGGGGGCCCACAGTGTGTAGAGGTCGCCCTTGGTCAACCCGAGCCGGATCGGCACGATGTCTGCAGCCATGCGGCACAGCCTAAAGCCTGTCGCCGGGCAGGTTGCCAGACGGTGCGCGAACTGGGCCGGAGATGCCTAAGGGCGTCACGTGTCCTTGTCTTTGGGCGGCGGCCGGTTCGCTACGACAGGGAACGAACCCGTATAGCCCTCGCGTTCGCGAGCGATCTCCAGCACGCGACCGCGGACTGCGAACCAACCGACGATGAGCGCCGGAATGATGATCACCAGCGTGGCGACGGTCCAGGTGCCGATCGGCGGGTCGAACGCCATCAGCACGACGACGCCGAGCAGGAACGCCAACGTGAGATAGCCGGTGTACGGCGAGCCCCACAACCGGAATGACGGCCGCTCGAGGATGCCGCGCTGCGCCCAGCGGTAGAGCTGGAGCTGACAGATGACGATGGTGCCCCAGGACGCGATGATGCCGAGGGCCGCGATGTTGAGCACGATCTCGAACGCCTCGCCGGGGAAGAGCAGGTTGAGGATGACGCCGAACAGGCCGACGCCCGCGGTCAGGAAGATTCCGCCATACGGCACGCCCCGGCTGGACATCACCGAGGTGAACTTCGGTGCGCTGCCGTTCATTGCCATCGACCGCAGGATCCGGCCGGTCGAGTACAACCCGGCGTTGAGGCTGGAGAACGCGGCGGTCAGCACGACGATGTTCATCACCGTGCCCGCTCCCTCGATCCCGATCTTGGAGAAGAACGTGACGAACGGGCTCTCATCGGCCTTATAGGCGGTGTACGGGAGAAGAAGGGCCAGCAGGAACAGCGAGCCGACGTAGAAGACCGCGATACGCGCGATCACAGAGTTGATCGCGCGAGGCATGATCTTATGCGGATGGGCGGTCTCACCGGCCGCGGTTCCGACGAGTTCGACTGCAGCATAGGCAAACACGACGCCGGACATGACAATCACCAGTGGGAACAGGCCAGCGGGGAAGAGTCCGCCGCTATCGGCGACCACGCTGAAACCGGTTGGCTGGCCTTGAATCTCGTAGCGGCCGGCCAGGAAGATGGTGCCCGCGACCAGAAATGCAATCAGCGCAAGGACTTTGATGGCCGCAGCCCAGAACTCAAGCTCCCCGAACAGGGTAACCGAGATGAGGTTTACGCTCACCACGGCCGCCAACGCGAGCAGGGCGATCAGCCACTGTGGGACGCTCTTCATCGCCCCCCAATAGTGGAAGTAGGTGGCGATCGCGGTGCAGTCGACGATGGCCGTGAACGCCCAGTTCAGCCAGTACATCCAGCCGGCGACGAACGCCGCCTTCTCGCCGAGGAATTCGCGCGCATACGACACGAAGGACCCCGATGACGGCCGGTGCAGCACCAGCTCGCCCAGCGCACGCAGGATCAGGAAGACGAAGATGCCGCAGAACGCGTAGCTCAAGAACAGGCCTGGTCCCGCATTGTGCAGTCGGCCGCCGGCACCGAGGAACAGGCCGGTGCCGATGGCACCGCCGATCGCGATCATCTGCAGCTGTCGGGGCTTGAGGCCCTTGTGGTAGCCCTCGTCCTCCGCCAGCAAGGCGGAGTTGTCGTACGTCGACGGATCGGGTGTGGTGGTCATGGAACCGGTCCTCGCTCTCGTCAGGCCTGGGGTGACGCAGGATCAACGGGTTTACCACTGGCATCCCAGTGCTCTGGAGGTCCTGGCGTATCGCTGATGTCACGAAACGTCATGACGAAACCGCAGACGGCGACGACGGCCGCAATCGCGTAGCCGATTATCGAATACCAGCCGACGTGGAGGTACGCGGTGACCGCGACGATGAACATCGCCAGGAACACCAGACACATCCCGATCAATGGAATCTTCGCAAACAAATCAACGCGCGCCATGAGCCCCACCTCGATAGACCGAACGTGAACTGCTGGTGAATCGAGTAGACACCCTCACGCACAGCGAGGCCACCCGAACTCCAAGATTCGTTTGAGGAACCTTAAAGAGGGTGCACAGATGCTCACCGTCAGGAGTCGGGGACGCCTGCCTGCAGCTTGGCCAGCACCTGCTCGAGGTTGAAGCTGGCCGACTCCTGTCGCTGCGGGAACTCGACGAGCGTCTGCAACATCTTCGCGACGAAGGCCTGCGCCGGGGTGAACACGAACACCCGGTCCAGCATCCAGTCGAAATAGGTGTTCGACGTGATGTCGGCCCGCTCGTATGGGTCGGTACGCAGGTTGAACAACTTCGGGGCGCGTAGTGCGACATAGGGTTCGAGCCAGATCTTCAGGGTCCCGACCACCCGTTGCTCCATGAAGACGATCTTCCAGTTGTCGTAGCGCAGCGCGGTCAGATCGCCGTCATCGGAGACGTAGAAGAAGTGCTTACGAGGGCTCTCTTCGGCTGCGCCGGTGATGTAGTCCAACTGGTTGTGGCCGTCGAGGTGCACCTTGTAGGTGGTGCCGTTCAGATCGGTTCCCGCCCGCAGTCTTTCGGCCACGTCAGCGTCGCCCGCGGCCGCCAACAGGGTGACGAACCAGTCGTTGTGGCTGACGATTCCGTTCAGCACGCTGCCCGCCGGGATGTGCCCCGGCCAACGCACCACCGCCGGAACCCGGTAGGCGCCTTCCCAGTTGGAGTTCTTCTCGTTGCGGAACGGTGTCATGCCCGCGTCGGGCCAGCTGTTCATGTGCGGGCCGTTGTCCGTCGAATACATCACGATCGTGTCGTCGGTGATGCCGAGTTCGTCGAGCGTGGTGAGCAGATCGCCGACGATGTCGTCGTGGTCGAGCATCGTGTCGTGGTACTCGGACTGCCATCTTCCAGCCCTGCCGATGCTCTCTGGCTTGGGATGGGTGCGGAAGTGCATGTGGGTGGAGTTGAACCAGACGAAGAACGGCGTTTCCGCGTCATGCTGACGCCTGATGAAATCAATTGCCGCATCGCGGAATTCCTCGTCGCAGGTCTCCATTCGCTTTTTCGTCAGCGGCCCGGTGTCCTCGATTCGTTGGGTGCCGTCGCCGTTCGCCCAGGTGTGCAGTACGCCGCGCGGCCCGAACTTCTTCCGGAACTCAGGGTCCTTCGGGTAGTCGACGTTCTCCGGCTCCTCCTCGGCGTTGAGGTGGTAGAGGTTGCCGAAGAACTCGTCGAAACCATGCATCGTCGGCAGGAATTCGTCTCGGTCACCGAGGTGGTTCTTGCCGAACTGGCCGGTCGCGTAGCCCTGCGCCTTCAACGCGGTGGCGATCGTCGGGTCCTCGGCCTGCAACCCGAGCGGGGCGCCCGGCATGCCGACTTTCGTCAACCCGGTGCGGTAGGGGTTCTGCCCGGTGATGAACGCCGCCCGCCCCGCCGTGCAGCTCTGCTCGCCGTAGTAGTCGGTGAAGAGCGCGCCCTCCGCGGCGATGCGATCGATGTTGGGTGTGCGGTATCCCATCACTCCGTTGCTGTAGCAGCTCAGGTTGCTCTGACCGATGTCATCGCCCCAGATGATGAGGATGTTGGGTTTGGCAGTCATGAACCGGATCGTAGGCGCGCTTTATGCGACATCGTCAATAACGGCAAATCTGGGTCACAACGCTTTCGCCATGGTCTCGGGCAGTGCGTAGGTGCTGAGCAGACTGATCAGAATCAGGACCGCCATCATGAGCCCGATCGCCCAACTTCCGTACTCCGCCAGCAGCGCGCCCGCGATGAGGGGCGGCATCGCACCTCCGATGATCCCGCCGAGGTTGAACGCCAAACCTGCTCCCGTGTAGCGGAATCGGGTCTCGAAGATCTCTGGGATGAACGACGCCATCGGTCCGTAGGAGACGCCGAGAAGGCCGAAGGTGCCCATCACGGCGAGCCCGAAAAGGACCCGCGACCCCGTATCGAGTAGAGGGACAACCGCGAACGACCACGGCAGCGCAAGGCAGAAGCCCGTCAGCATGATCGATCGACGTCCGTACTTGTCGCTCAGATAGGCCGAGACGGCGGTCAGCGCCAACATCGACAGTGCACCGAGCACACCGACCGTGAGTATCAGGTCGCGCGGATGCTTCAACTGCGTGCTGGCATACCCCATGAAGTACGTACCCGCCATGTAGCTGAAGGTGAAGACACCGGTCATCGTGCCTGCGCCGAGCAGAGTCTGTCGGGGTTGTTGGCGAAGCAGGTCGGCGATCGAATCCGGATCTGCGATCACGAGTTCGTTTTCGAGGTCGACGCGAAGCGCTAAGCGAGAGCCGCCTCTATCCAATTGGAGAACTCACACGCCAGGTGCCAGCGGTGCCCCGCGATGCCTTGAAAACCTTGACCGACATTCGTCGTCCGAATCGAAGACAGTCGCACCGGGTCACCCGCCTCAGGGTGTGGCGACGGCTGGTTGTGAATGACCGGGCTGATCCGTCGGTACCAAGCTGTTGGGGCACTACGCCGTGGACGCACGCGGCAGGATGGCTTCATGCGCGCGGCGGTGTTCCAGGAGTTCGGTGGTTCGGTGGACGTCCAGACGGTTGCCGATCCGGCGCCACCGTCCGGCGGCGTGGTCGTCGAGGTGCACGCGACCGGTCTCTGTCGCAGTGACTGGCACGCATGGGCAGGACATGACGACGGGGTAGCACTCCCGCACGTCCCCGGTCACGAGCTGGTCGGCGTCATCGTGGCGGTAGGCGCCGAGGTGCGACGGTGGACGGTCGGCGACCGGGTGACGACGCCCTTCGTGTGCGGCTGCGGGCGGTGCCAGTGGTGCCAGGCCGGTCAGGCACAGGTGTGTCCCGACCAGACCCAGCCCGGTTTCACGCACTGGGGCTCCTTCGCCGAACACGTGGCCCTACACGCTGCCGACACCAACCTGGTCGCGGTCGCCGACGTCGTTTCCGACGCCGCGGCGGCGGGACTGGGCTGCCGGTTCGCCACCGCCTACCGCGCGCTGAATGCGCGGGCAGGCATCAGGTGGGGCGAGTGGGTGACAGTGTTCGGCGTTGGCGGCGTGGGGCTCAGCGCCGTGCAGGTCGCCGTTGCCGCCGGAGCCAGGGTGGTCGCGGTCGACCGAACTCCGGCAGCGCTTGCCCTCGCGAGGAACTTGGGTGCCGAGCACACGGTGCTCGCCGATGCGGGCGAGCGAAGCGACGGCGGAACCGTTGGGACGAGCGAAGTCAGGGGGAAGCCTGGCCTCGACGTCCCCGCCCAGGTCCATGACCTCACCGGCGGGGGCAGCCACGTCGCGGTCGATGCGGTCGGTACCCCGGCCACCTGTTCTGACGCCATTCACAGTCTGCGGCGGCGCGGGCGCCACGTGCAGGTCGGGCTGCTGCCCAGCGCTGGCGGGCACCCTGCGGTGCCGATGGACCGCGTGATCGCCTGGGAACTGGATGTACTCGGCAGTCACGGCATGGCCAGCGTGGACTATCCCGACATGTTGCGTCTGATCGAAGCTGGCACGTTGCGCCCGCAGGCTCTGGTAGAGCGCGTCGTCGGGCTGGCCGAAGGCGCCCGTCTACTCCCGTCGGTCGACATTGCCTCTCCTGCAGGCGTCACCCTCATCGACCCGCGGCTGCCGTAACGCATCCCAAGTGTCCCCGTGCGCAGGGATCGGGCGCCGGCTCTCACGCAGTCGGTCGCCAAAATCCTTGAAAACCTTGACCCGCGTTCGTGGTTCGAATCGAAGACAATTGCACTGGATCTCCCGCTTCAGCCAGAGATCACTACCGGTACCGAGCCGTGAGCACGAAGTGCACGTCGATCGAGTCCCGCACGCTGGCGCTCACCGTCCGCAGCGTGATCGGCACGCGGATGGTGCATGCGATGCTCAACAGTTCGCAAGACGCCGTGGACTTCGAGCTGCCGGCGGTGACCGAACCGGGCCTGCCATGGCGCCGCGTTGTTGACACCGCACTCGACCCGCCGACGATGTCGCCGATCTCGGGAGTGCACAACCGATCTCGGGCTCGGCGTACCGGGTCGGCGCACGTTCGGTGGTGCTGCTGTGCGCCGACCTACCGGCTAAGTGGGGTTGACGGTCACGAACACGAGTACGGTGGCGGTGCGGGCCGGGTTCTCGCTGTCGGCGACGGTGTAGACAAAGCTGTCGAGACCGGTGAAACCGGCGGGAGGCGTGTAGTAATACTTGCCGTCGACCTTCGTGATCACGCCGCCGCGGGTCGGGCCGAACACCGGGTCGGTCAGCGGGTTGCCGGTGCGGTTGATGTCGTTGTACGTGAACGTGGGGTCCAGTTCGGTTGTTTGGCCCGGTGACACCCAGTAGAAGTCCGTGACGGCCGTGATCGCGTCGGTCACCGTCAGGGTGACCAGCGCGGGTGGCGACACGATCGTCGGGTCGGCGCTGTCGGCGACGGTGTAGATGAAGCTGTCCACGCCGTTGAAATCAGCGTTCGGGGTATAGGTCAACGTATCGCCACTCTGGCTTAGCGTGCCGTAGACGGGCTGGACAAGCACCGTGATCGGGCCGGGAGGATTGCCGCTCGTGAATCTGTCGTTGTAGAACAGCGTCGGTGTGAGCGCGGTCGGTTCGTTGGTGAAGATCGTGACATTGTCGTCCCCCGCGAACGCGGGTACGGATTCCACGACCGTCAGGGTCACCGTCGCGGGATTCGACACGATGTCGGTATAGAAGCTGTCCGACACGGTGTAGGTGAAGCTATCCGTGCCGGTGTAATCGTTTGCCGCGCGATAGGTCAGCACGCCGTCCACATCGGTGAGGGAGCCGTGCGCGGGACCGCTGAGGATGGTGATCGCGCCGAGGTCGTTGAAACCGGTGGTGTCGTTCGCCGTGATGATGGGAAGCAGCTTGGTGGACCTGCCGCTCAGCACTGTGTATACGTCGCTGCGGGCCACGATCGGGCTGAAGGGATAGACGGTGAGCGTGACGGTGCCGGGCGTCGACACCTTGGTGGGATCGACGCTGTCGGAAATCGTGTAGGTGAACGAGTCGAGGCCGGAATAGCCGGCATTCGGCGTATACGTCAACACGCCACCCGGCGTGCTCAACGTGCCGTGCGATGGGCGGGTGACGATTGAGACGGCGCCGAGAGGGGTGCCCAAATCGGTGGCGTCGTTGAAGGTTATTGCAGGCGTGAGCGCGGTCGCAGTGTTGAAGGGAATCGAGTACATGTCGTCGTTTGCAAGGATCGCGTTGTAAGCGACGACAGTGAGCGTGACGGTCGCGGCGTTGGACACCTGCGAGGGATCAACGCTGTCGCCGACCGTATACGTGAAGGCGTCGGTTCCGGCATAGCCGGTTGCCGGGGTGTAGGTCATTACGCCGTTCGTCTGGGTCAGTGTCCCGTGATCCGGACCGTCGATGATGGTGACCGCACCCAGCGGTCTGCCCAGATCCGTGGTGTCGTTGGCGGTCGGTGTCAGCACGGTGGGTCTGCCCAGAATCGTGTACGCGTCGTCAGATGCTTTGAGCGGGTTGTATGGAACGACAGTCAGAGTCACCGTGGCCGGGTTGGACGCGATGCTCCCCGAGTCGGCGACGGTGTAGGTGAAGGAGTCCGTCCCCTGGTAGCCGTTCATCGGCCGGTAGCTCCACACACCTGCGTCCTCGCTGAGCCTGCCGTATGTCGGTTGCGTGACGATGGTGACGGCGCCGAACTGCATCGGTGGGATGCCGGGTGCTGTGACATCGTTCGCACTCATCGCCGGGCTGAGTTCGGTTCTGGTATCCATCAATACGGTGTAGGCGTCGTCGTGGGCGATGATCGCGGTGACCACATTCAGTGTGACCGTGGCTGCGTTCGAGACGACCGTGGGGTCGACACTGTCGGCGACGGTGTAGGTGAAGGTATCGGTTCCGCTGAAACCCTCAGGTGCGCGGTAGAAGAGTTGGCCGTTCGTTTGGAACAACCGGCCCGTCGTCGGCTCCGTGATGATGTTGAAATCGCCGAGATCATTGCCCAGGGTGCTGGTGTCGTTCGCGATGAGGACCGCTCTCAGATCATTGTTGCTGCCGCTGATCACTGTGTAGACATCGTTCTCCGCGGTGATCGGGCTGGCGTTGATGGTGATGGTGACGGTGGTGGTGGCGCTGGAAAGCTGACCGTCCGACGCCCGATAGGTGAAGGTGTCCTCGCCCTTGTAGTCGACGTTGGGGGTGTAGGTGAAGGTGCCGTTGGGGTTGAGGTTCAGGGTGCCGTGGGTCGGTCCGTCGACGAGGGTGGCGGTCAGTGCGGTGTCGTCGTCGGGGTCGCTGTCGTTTCCGGTGACGCCGTTGGGGATTGACACCGTCAGCGTGCTGTCTTCGTCGGTGGTGTAGGTGTCATCGCGTGCGATGGGGGTGTCGTTGACGGGGTTGATGGTGATGGTGACGGTGACGGGGTCGCTGTAGGTGGTGCCGTCGAAGGCTTTGTAGGTGAAGGTGTCGGTGCCGTGGTAGTCGGGGTTGGGGGTGTAGGTCCACCCGCCGGTGTTGGGTCCGTCGTTGATTTCGGCCAGCGTGCCGTTGGTGGGTGTGGTGACGAGTTTGCGGTCGAGTTGGTCGCCGTCGACGTCGGTGTCGTTGCGCAGCGCGTCGATGAGCACGGGGGTGTCTTCGTCGGTGGTGTAGGCGTCGGGGGCGGCCACCGGCGCGTCGTTGACCGGTGTGATGGTGATGGTCACGGCCGAGGTGGCGCTGCTGGTGCCGTCGGAGGCGTTGTACGAGAACGAATCTTGGCCGTAGAAGTCTTTCGCCGGCGTATAGGTGTAATTCCCATTGCTCAAGAGGGCCACGCTTCCGTGACCGGTGGTGATCGTTCCTGCGTTGGTGACGGTCAGCTGAAGGGATTCCGCGTCGCTGTCGTTGGTCAATACGTTGCCGCTCACCGCGGTGTCTTCGGGCGTCGAGCTGCTGTCGTTCTTCGCGATGGGCGTTGCATTCACCGTGACTGACACACCGGCGCTGTCTCGGTGACCTTGATCTGGTTTGAACCATCCGAAGATGCCGTGCATATGCGGCGCGCTCGTGGCATCGCTCACCGTGTAGCTGAACGTATCGACCCCGTGGAAGTCGGCGTTCGGGGTGTAGGTGAGCGTCCCGTTGGGATTGATTGCCACGATCCCGTGGGCGGGCTGGGTGACGGATGCGACCGTCAACCGGTCACCGAGGTCGGCTTCGGTGTCGTTGGCAACGACGTCGATGACAGTCGGCGTGCCCTGAGTGGTAGTTACCTCGTCGGGCAAGGCGTCAGGGGTGTGGTTGACGAAGGTCCGGGTGCTTTCGCGACGGACCCACGCGAGCAGCGCCCACAGGAACGGGGGTTCCGCCGGCGCGGAGGGACCCGGCGTCACGAACGGCGACAGGATCGCCACCAGCGACGTGGCGACGTTGATGATTGCAGTGGGCAGCGCGGCAATCCCAACCGTCGCGGGCGGTGCCACCACGGTCTCGTTGACGCGGAACGCCAGCGGCGCGACGTTGTCCGTGATCGGCATCAGTTGCGGCGCGGGTACGGCGGCGGTTCGGGCGCTGGTTGATTGCGAGGACTCGGACAGGTTGTCCTCGATCTGAGCGGTCGGGTGAGCAGCGGATTGAAACATCTCCGTCATGGACCGCTCCGCTGTCGCATCGGACCCGATGGGATCCGTCGCGTTGTGCTGGCCGGGCTTGGCGGATGTCTCGGCTATAGGCGTCAGGGCCATCGGTGTCTCGGAAATCGGCGACTCGGGGTCTTGGGCGGTCTCCAACGGCGGCGTAGCGGTCTTCTCATCGCCTCCGACGATGTCACCCGGCGTCTCGGTGGGGTGTGATCCACCGGACGCGTCGTAGTCCATCGCGGGCACTGATGGAGGATTGGTCGGCTGCGCCGCCCCCGCCGATTCCGTCTGTGCGGTTGGCGAAGTCGTGGCGTCCTGCGGAGTGACTTCCGGTGAGTCGCCCTCGTGCTTCTCACCCGGTGATGGGTCGTCGCCGGTGTCGGTGTTCGACGGGCTAGTCGTCGACGATGCGCCCGATTCGGTGGTGCCGTCCGCGGAGGCGATGCATGGGCCATGACCGGTTGCGACGGCCATCCCCACACCGAGTGCCACCGCCAGTGCTCCGACCCGGCCGATGTATCTGGCGCCTCCCATGCTCGATATCCCTCCGACAGCGCAGTCGACCCAGCAATCACGCTCCGGCGCCCGGTTCGGTCGAAAACCGCCAGACATCCGAGGTCGAAAGTTGGGTTCAGCAAATTCGTCGGCAAAGTCTAGCGCGAATTTTGACGGTTGGGAAAATATTGTCGAACAAGGCAAATACCTGAGTGACGACGGTCTCCAAGCTCTGCTAGAGATTCCTTTGAACCCGGTCTCGGGGTCTGATTTCGTCAGTCACGGCCAACTCAGCGATTGGGGCCCGGTCAGATCACCATCGATTCAGCGCGCCGCGAGATGACGGTCGGTGTTCTGTGCTACGCCGTCGGCCGCCAGAAACCTTGAAAACCCTGCCCCGCGTTCGTCGTTCGGATGGCCGACAGCTTCACAGGATCGCCCGCTTCGATCATCTGGCCGTTGCCAACGACCATCGCGACATGTCCGTCCCACACCGCGAGGTCGCCGGGCCGAAGGGCGTTCTGATTGACGGCCGCTCCGAGGTCCTGTTCCTGCGCAAGCCGGGGGAGGTCGAGCCCTGCCTGGTGGTACGCCCACTGCGTCAGGCCGCTGCAGTCCAGCCCGACACCCGGTGTGGTGCCGCCCCATACGTAGGGAACCCCTAGTTGTGTCAACGCGTACCGAACGGCATTGGCCGCCAACGCGTTCGGCGCCTTCACGGTGCTACCGTCCGGCAGGGTGACGGCCACGCCGTCGCCGAACGCTTCGGGGTCGGGCAACGGAAGCGAGGCGAGTTCGGCCCCGGCGGGTGCGAGGCCGCCGGGGGCGCCGAGGCCGGTCGGCGCGCCGAATCCGGCTGGCGCACCGAAGCCCGTTGGCGGACTGAACCCGGCAGACGTCGTCGGCGCGCCTGCAGACGCCCCTGCCGGAACCGCAGGCGCCACCACGGCGGCGGCATGCCCGTCGAGTTCGGTCCGCAACTCGTCGACAACGGCCTCCGCCTCGCGGAGCGCCCGTTGCGCCTCCTTCCGCAGTTCCTCAACGGCCCCAGGCTCATCGAGCCGGGCCTCGATCTCGGCCGCGCGCGCTTCGAAGCGTTCGATGATGTCGCGCAGCCGCGAGCAGGTCCGTGCCACCGCATCCGCTGCGGCGGCTGTGCCCGCACGCAGACCCTCGATACGAAGCGACAACTGATCGGCAGCGTCAGCGGTCGCCGACATGAACTCGGCTGCGCCGTCGGCGCCCGCGCCCGACCACCCGTCCGCGGTTCGGCTCCAGCCGACTCGCGTCGCGCCAGCGACCTCGGCCAACAGGTCGCGCGTCCTGGCGAGCGAGGCGACCGGATCCCCCTGGTCCGACCACCCCGGCCCGACCGTCGCCGCCACCTCGCGGATGGGCGCCGCCAATGTTGCGATCAGGACGCTCGGCATCGCTAGAGCAGGCTGCTGCCGCGGCGGTCCGCGTCGACGTACGCGTCGGCCACCAGGCCTGTCCGCGTATGCGCCGACGCCAGGTCGTCGGCGAGTGCGGCGACGGCGCGCACTTCCGAGATGATCGCGTCGGCGAGTGTCGCGAGGAACCGGCCCCCGACCGGACCGAAGGCCGCAGCCGCGTCGGGGCCGGGCAGCGCCTTCAGAACAGCGGCGGCGGCGAACAGGTCATCGGACTGATTCGAGCAGTGTGTGCCGAGCGCGTGAACGGCATTCGTATCGACGAGCATGGCGATACGACGATCGTGCGCGGCGGCTGGTTCCCTGACGTTAGGGTCGGGCCCATGCACGTGCGCGTCGTCGACCACCCGCTGGCCGCAGCCCGACTGACCACGCTGCGTGACGAGCGCACGAACAACGCGGGCTTCCGCGACGCGCTGCGCGACCTGACGTTGATGCTGGTTTACGAGGCCACCCGCGATGCGGCCACCGAAAGCATCCCGGTGCGTACGCCGCTCGCCGACACCGCCGGATCGCGGCTGGCCAACCCGCCGCTGTTGGTGCCCGTGCTCCGGGCCGGCCTCGGCATGGTCGACCAGGCGCACGCGTTGATTCCGGAGGCACACGTCGGCTTCGTCGGCGTTGCGCGCGACGAGGAAACCCACCAGCCGACGCCGTATTTGGAGTCCCTGCCCGACGATCTGAGCACCACGCCCGTATTCGTGCTCGACCCGATGCTGGCCACCGGCGGGTCGATGGCGCACACCATCGGCCTACTGCAGGCACGCAACGCCGTTGACATCACCGCGATCTGCGTCGTCGTCGCCCCCGAAGGCATCGCAGCGATCGAGAAGGCGGCGCCCGATATCAAGCTGTTCACCGCGACGATCGACGAACGACTCAACGAAATCGCCTATATCGTGCCAGGACTCGGCGATGCGGGCGACCGGCAGTTCGGGCCGCGTTAAAACTTTTCTGCGAGTTCAGCCAGTTCCTCGCTCAGACGCCGGGCATCGGCACGGGCGAGATCCAGCTTCCCGTCGACGCAACTCCGACGAACCTCGATGTAGGACTTGACTTTCGGCTCAGTGCCAGACGGTCGCACCGCTACCCGCACCGAAGTATCCGCGTCGCCACCGGTCAAAATAACCGCGTCGGCTCGCCGCTGATAGGGCTGCACGGCGGCAAGGTCGGTCATCGTGACCTCGAATCCGCACAACTTCGTCGGCGCGCCTGCCCGAAGCCGGGTCATCACCTCCGCCGCATCGTCGGCACCGGCCACCGGCCGCGACACCGCCGTCGTCATATGCACCCCGTGCAGTCGGGCCAGGTCGTCGAGGGCGTCGAGCACCGTTCGGCCCTGTTCACGCAGCGCGACGACCAGATCGCAGAACAACACCGCCGTGCTGATGCCGTCCTTGTCGCGAACCGCGGAAGGGTCGACGCAATAGCCGATCGCCTCCTCGTAGGCATAGACGAGCGTGCAACCCGGCAGATCCGCGTCGGCCCGAGACAGCCATTTGAAACCGGTCAACGTCTCGACATGACGGGCACCGTGCACGGCGGCGATGCGCGACAGCATCCGTGACGACACCACCGAGCTCGCCACCACGGTGTGTTCGGTCACCTCACCCGGATCCAGCTGGGAAAGGATGTAATCGCCGAGCAGCCAACCGGTTTCGTCACCCGTGAGCATGCGCCATCCATCCGGGGTCGGCACGCCGACCGCGCACCGGTCCGCGTCTGGATCCAGCGCTATGGCGAGCTCCGCCTCGTTGTCAGCCGCGAGTTTCAACAGTTCGAAGGCGGCTCCTGGTTCCTCCGGGTTGGGGAACGGCACGGTGGGGAAGTCGGGGTCGGGGGCGAACTGACTTTCCACCACATGAACGTCGGACAGTCCCGCTCGGACAAATGCGTCGAGTGCGTACTCACCGCCGACTCCGTGCATCGCGGTGAACGCCAGCCGAGCCGACCCGTGGGTGCGTCGCACATGCGCCGCGCGATCCACATAGCGCTGCATCAGGTCGACGCCGGACGTCACGACCGGTGCCCTCGGAATCTGGTCGGCGGGTGGAGCATTGCCGATCATCGCCTCGATCTGCCGGTCGATGGGCGGGACGATCTGCAGGCCACCGTCCAGGTACACCTTGTATCCGTTGTCGGTCGGCGGGTTGTGCGATGCGGTGATCTGGATGCCCGCGCTCGCGCCGAGATGGCGAACGCTGAACGCCACAACGGGTGTCGGGACGGCGGCGAACAGTAGCGTCACCGAGAATCCCTCGGCGGCGAGAACCTCGGCTGTCGCGAGTGCGAACTCCTCGGAGCCATGCCTGGCGTCGCCGCCGACGACGATCGACGATCCGCCGGCACCACGCTCCTTCAGTACCTGCGCGACCGCCCAGGTGGTCCGCACCACAACCGCGAGGTTCATCCCGTTCGGACCGCCCCGCAGCGGACCCCGAAGACCAGCCGTGCCGAACGTAAGGGGATACGCGAACCGCTCGGCGAGCTCTTCGTCGCTGCACTTCTCCAGCTCAGCGGCGGTCACCGGGTCGGGGTCGTGTGCGATCCACTCCCGGACGGCTGCCGTCGACGGCTGCGTCATCTCTGCAGTGTTCCCACTTTGCCCTCGGCATATGCCAGCTTGCGCAACACCGGAGCGACCAGCATCAGCAGGTTGAACTCCAGGTCCGACAGGTTGTCGCGCATGGTGGCGTTGAGCCAGGCGTCGCGTTCGGCGCGGTCGTCGTCGAGCAGTGAGATACCGGCCGCGGTGACCTCGATGAGCTGGCGACGCCGGTCGTCGTCATCCGGGCGCCGCGATACCAAGCCGCGGCTGACCAGCTCGTTGATGCTGTCGGTGAGGGATTGCACGCGCACATGCAGCCGCGCGGCCAGTTCGGCAGGCGTGATGACGCCGGTCCTTGTGACCTCGCTCAACACTTCCATCTGGCTCAGCGTCAGCCCGTGATCGGGTCGGTGCCTGCGCATCTGCCTGGTGACCGCGACCATCGACTCCCGCAGCTCGGTGGCCGAGGATCCAGCACGCAAACCGGTCATTACCAAGTTATACCTTGGTAATTCTTCGCTGTCATGGCTGAAACGCCGGATTGCATGTGAATTTTGTTAAGGGCATACTTGCGAAAGTGACGAGAGAGCGGCTGAACCTGGCAGCCAAGTGGGTGTTGCTGATCAGCGCCACGGTTGCCGTCACCGTCCCGCTCACGATGCTCGGCGTTCCCTCTGCCGCGCTGTTCGCCGCGCTCGTCGTCGGAATGGCGCTGGCTCTGCCTGCGCTGGCGCCAACCCGCATGCCCCGGTCCGCGGGCATCGCCGCCCAGGGCGTGCTCGGCGTCTACATCGGCACCATGGTTCACAGCGACGCGGTCAGCGCCCTCGGCCCGGACTGGCCGATCGTCGTCGCGGTCGCCGTCGCCACCCTGGTTCTCAGCATCATCGCGGGCGCCCTGCTGGGCCTTCACCGCGACGTCAGCCCGCTCACCGGTTCGCTGGCGCTCGTCGCAGGCGGCGCGTCAGGGTTGGTCGCGATCGCCCGTGAACTCGGCGGCGACGATCGCGTCGTCGCGGTGGTGCAGTACCTGCGGGTGGGACTTGTGACCGCATCGATGCCGATCGTCGTCACCCTGATCTATCACGCCGACCGGACGCATCATGCTGCCGTGAGCACGCAAAGCGACTCGGCGCCTTGGTATTCGAGCGTGGCGATGATGACCGTTCTCATCGTCGCGGGTGCGATGGGCGGCAAGCTGCTGCGCATTCCCGGCGCTGGCCTGCTCGGACCACTCGGGTTGACCGTCGCCCTGCAACTGAGCGGCTTGTCCTTCGGCCTTTCGGTGCCCATGGTGTTGGTTCAGATCGGCTACATGGTGATCGGCTGGCAGGCCGGCGTCGTCTTCACGAGGGACTCCTTGCGGGCCGTCGGACGGATGCTTCCCGCGGCCATCGCTCTGATCGTCGTGCTCGGTGTCGCCACAGCGGGCTTGGGCGTTCTGTTGGCCGACATCGCAGGCAAGACCCCGCTCGAGGGCTACCTCGCGACCAGCCCCGGCGGCGTCTACGCCGTGCTGGCGATCGCGGTGGAGACGGGTTCAGGCGTCACGTTCATCATCGCCGCCCAGGTTTTCCGCGTGCTGCTGATGCTGTTCATGGCGCCGTTGCTGGCTCGCACGGTGATCAGGTTGACCGAACGTCATGCCCGACGTCAGAGCCGGGAGATTACCGAGGCGAGCAGGGAACCCGTCCGCGTCGCCGACTGACGGCCCGCCTCCAACACCTCTTGATGATTCAGCGGCTGTCCGGTCATGCCCGCAGCGGCGTTGGTCACCAGCGACACCGCGAGCACCTCGGCACCCGCCGCCCGCGCGGCGATCGTCTCGTGCACCGTCGACATTCCGACCAGGTCGGCCCCCAGCGTTCGCAGCATCCTGATCTCGGCTGGGGTCTCGAAGTGCGGTCCTGGGAGACCGGCGTACACGCCTTCTGCGAGGTCGGGATCCACTTCGTGGGCGAGCGCCCGCAGTCTCGGCGAGTAGGCGTCGACGAGATCCACGAACTGCGCCCCGACCAGCGGCGATCTTGCCGTCAGGTTCAGGTGGTCGCTGATCAGCACCGGCTGGCCGACCGCGTAGTCCGCCCTCAGGCCGCCTGCGGCGTTGGTCAAAACGACGGTTCGCGCGCCTGCCGCGCACGCGGCGCGCACCGGATGCACGACGTGCCGCAGATCATGGCCCTCGTAGGCATGGATCCTGCCGATGAACACCAGCACGCGATGATCGCCTGCCCGCACCGAGACGACGTCGCCGCCATGCCCCTCCGCGGTCGGGGGAGTGAACCCGGGCAGCTCGCCCATCGGAATCACCGCCGTCGGCGGGCCCAACTCGGCGGCCGCAGGCGCCCATCCGGAGCCGAGGATGACGGCGACGTCGTGGCTGTCGGCTCCGGTGCGCTCGCGGATTGCGGCTGCGGCCTGCTGCGCTACCGCATCCGGATCGGTCACAGTTCGGCAGCTTAGCTGGCAGTGAGATACTGCCTAGATGCCCACCGCCACCGCAGCCGCGAGCGTCGAAGACGCGATCAACCGGAGCCGTGGCGACCTGATCGAGCTGTCGCACTCGATCCACGCCGAGCCGGAGCTGGCGTTCGCCGAGCACAAGAGCTGCGCCAAGGCGCAGGCGCTGGCGGCCGAGCGCGGTTTCGAGATCACCGCTGCGCCGGGCGGGTTGGACACCGCCTTCCGCGCCGAGTTCGGCAGCGGTCCGCTGGTGATCGGTATCTGCGCCGAATACGACGCACTGCCCGAACTCGGTCATGCCTGCGGGCACAACATCATCGCGGCGGCGGCCGTTGGTGCGGCGCTGGCACTGGCCGATGTCGCCGACGACCTCGGTATCAAGGTCGTGCTGCTCGGTACCCCGGCTGAAGAGGCCGGCGGCGGAAAAGTGTTGCTGCTCAATGCCGGAACGTTCGACGACATCGCCGCGACGGTGATGATCCATCCCGGTCCGATCGACATCGCGCGTGCGAGATCGCTTGCGGCGTCCCAGCACGAGGTCACCTACCTGGGCCGTGCCGCGCACGCGGCCGTCGCGCCGTACCTTGGCCTCAACGCCGCCGATGCAATCACCGTGGCGCAGACGGCGATTGGACTGCTGCGCCAACAGTTCGTGCCGGGCCAGATGGCGCACGGCATCGTCACAGAAGGCGGCCAGGTTCCCAACGTGATTCCCGCCCGCACGGCCTTGCTGTACTTGATGCGCGCGACCGATGCCGCATCGTTGCGCCACCTCGAGGACAGGATGGCCGACTGCTTCCTCGCCGGTTCGGTGGCAACGGGGTGCGACTACACGATTGAGCAGACCGAGCCGCCGTATGACGAACTGGCGCCGGACAAGTGGTTGGCCGAGATCTTCCGCAGCGAGATGAAGCGACTGGGCCGCGAGCCGGTCGCGGAGGAGATCGAGGCCGCCGTGCCGCTTGGCAGTACCGACATGGGCAACGTCACGAAAATGATGCCGGGAATCCACCCTGTCGTCGGGGTCGACGCGGACGGCGCATCGGTGCACCAGCCTGGCTTCGCCGCGGCGGCTGCGAGCCCGAGTGGGGACAAGGCTGTCGTCGAGGGCGCGGTCATGTTGGCGCGCACGGTCGTCGCGCTGGCCGAGACTCCCGCCGAGCGGGACAGGGTGCTCGAGCTGCAGGCCGAGCGGGTGGCGTCATGACACTCTCGGGATCCGCCGACAACTGGCTTGCCGCTCACTTCGACGACCTCGTCGCATGGCGCAGGCACATCCACAGCCACCCGGAGCTCGGGCGGCAGGAGTTCGCCACCACGCAGTTCGTGGCGTCGCATCTGGCCGACGCCGGGCTGAACCCGAAGGTGCTGGCCGGCGGCACGGGCTTGATCTGCGACTTCGGCCCCGAGCAAGGCCCGCGCATCGCGCTGCGCGCGGATATGGACGCCTTGCCGATGGCCGACCGCACCGGGATGCCCTATGCGTCCCACGTGCCCAACGTCGCGCACGCCTGCGGCCACGACGCGCACACCGCGGTATTGCTCGGTACGGCGCTCGCGCTCAACTCGGTGCCCGAGCTGCCGGTCGGTGTCCGGTTGCTCTTCCAGGCCGCCGAGGAGCTGATGCCCGGTGGCGCGATCGACGCCATCGCGGCGGGTGCGATCAACGGGGTATCGCGGATATTCGCGTTGCACTGCGATCCGCGGCTGGCTGTCGGTCGGGTCGCGGTGCGGCAGGGCCCGATCACGTCTGCCGCCGACCACATCGAGGTCACCCTGCACAGCCAGGGCGGGCACACCTCGCGACCACATCTGACCGGCGATCTTGTCTACGCGCTCGGCACGCTGATCACCGGGCTGCCAGGTGTGCTGTCCCGCCGGATCGACCCGCGCACCAGCACGGTGATGGTGTGGGGCGCGGTCAACGCGGGCGTCGCGGCCAACGCCATCCCGCAGACCGGCATGCTGGCAGGCACGGTCCGGACCGCCAACCGCGACACCTGGCTGACGCTGGAAGCCATTGTCGGCGAGGCTATTACAGCGCTGCTGGCCCCCCTGGGCGTCGAGCACACGCTGAATTACAAGCGCGGTGTGCCGCCGGTGGTCAATGAGGAGATCTCGACGCGGATCCTGACGCATGCGATTGAGGCCGTCGGGCCCGAGGTGCTGGCCGACACCCGGCAGTCCGGTGGTGGCGAGGACTTCTCCTGGTACCTCGAGGAGATTCCCGGCGCGATGGCCCGGTTGGGCGTCTGGTCGGGTCGCGGCCCGCAGCTCGACCTGCACCAGCCGACGTTCGACATCGACGAGCGCGCTCTCGCGGTGGGCGTCCGCACGCTGGTGAACACCGTCGAACAGGCCGCCGCCTTCTAGGGGTCCCCTCGCACCGCGAGCGTGCGTGTTTGCACACGACACGCCGCGGGTTGATGTGCAAACGTGCACCTTCGCGGTGTAGGAACTGTGCACAGTTGGACATCTATCCACCGTCGGCCCGTCGGCACTACCGAAGCTGTGCGGTCTGCGCCGACGATCTCGCTATGAACACAGAGTTGGAGCGGTTGTTCGACGAGCAAGGCGGCGTCGCGACCAGTGGTCAGATCCTGAACCTGATTCCCAGGCGCGCTTTCGAGCGAGAACTCAAAACAGGTGCACTGGAACGGATCTGGTACGGAATCTATTGCCGCGGAGAAGCCGATGACTATACGCGTTTGAAGGGTCTGGACATGTCGTGCGGCACCAAGGTGCCAGTATGCCTCGGCACTGCTGCCGCACTGCACGGCTTCGATACCGAAGAGCCCAAAGACCTTCATGTACTCAATCCGCCGCGTCGTCAGTTGCGACCGTGCGATGGGCTGGTGGTGCATCGTCGCGACGGTGCACCGCTTGTCATGGTCGACGGCCGTCGCGCCACATCGCCGGCATGGACCGCAGTCGAGGTCGCGCGTGGCCTGGGGCGTCCACGAGCGCTTGCCACATTGGACGCGGCGCTGCGAAGCGGGACGTGCAGTAGAGCCGATATCTGGCGGGCCGCGATCGAGCAGGCGGGTCGTCGCGGCATCGTCGCGGTCCGAAACCTCATTTCGCTGGCTGACCCGCGAGCGGAGTCACCGATGGAGAGCGAAGCGCGGCTGGCAATGATCGATGGCCGCTTGCCGACACCGGAGCTTCAATTCGAGGTCATCGACGGAAACGGCGAGCTAAGGCGGTTGGACTTCGCCTGGCCTGACCAACGGGTCGCTGTCGAGTACGACGGTATGGACTGGCACAGCGGGCCCGATGCGATGAAGCGCGACCGCCGACGTCAGGCAGCGTTGGGAGACATCGACTGGCTAGCCCTCTCGATCGTCTTTGAAGACGTGAGATATCGGCCATGGGAGTTCGTCGGGCGCATCGACGCGCAATTGCGTCGCGCTCGTGCGGCGTGAGCGTGCGCGGAGTGCCAGCGAACTGCAGCGTGTCGTGTGCAAACACGCACGCTCGCGGTGCAAGGGGCTAGGTCGTGCCGGGGCCGATGTTGCTCGACGGGCGGTTACGCAGGTCGCGGACGTATTCCTCCGGCGCCCCGGCGATTTCGGCGGCGTCGGCCATCACCCCGATGTAGCGCGCTGACGGAAGCCCGCCCTCCCACGCGTCGACGACATACAGCCAAGCCAGCACGGGATCGGTCGTGGTGTCCGACGACAGCCGGTCCACGCGGCAGCGGATCTTCTTGTGTACCCCCAGCTCGCTGCCCTCCCAGCGGTCCAGGTTCAGCTCGTCGGAATCAGTCATGTCGTAGAGCACGACGAACACCTTCGACAGCGGATCCTCGACAAGCGTCGCCAGCGCGCCCTCCCAGCCGATATCCGCGCCGCCGAAGGTGAGGCGCCAGCCGTGCAGCCATCCGGTGCCCGCCATCGGCGAGTGCGGTGCCCGCTCCAGCATCTGCTCCGGATGCATGTTCGATCCGTATGCGGCGTAAATCGGCACGGGGAAACTCTAAGGCTTCGTCCAGTGACTGGGCGGTCAACCGCGCGCTTGGCTAGGTTAAGGCCGTGGCAACCCGGATAGTGATCATCGGCGGCGGGCCAGCGGGCTATGAGGCGGCACTTGTCGCCGCCGCACGCGGCCGCGACGTCGCCGAGGTCACCGTCATCGACAGCGACGGCATCGGCGGGGCCTGCGTGCTCTGGGACTGCGTGCCGTCCAAGACGTTCATCGCGTCGACGGGCGTGCGCACCGAGCTGCGCCGCGCCGACGGCCTCGGGTTCGACATCGCGATCGAGGACGCCAAGATTTCGCTCGAGCAGATCCACAGCCGGGTCAAGACGCTCGCGAGATCGCAGTCCGCCGACATCGGCAGCCAGTTGCTGCAGGCGGGTGTCAACGTCGTCGCGGGCCGCGGCGAACTGGTCGACAGCACCCCTGGCATGGCCCATCACCGGGTGAAAGTCATCACATTCGACGGCAAGGTCGGTGTGTTGAAGGCCGACGTCGTGTTGATCGCGACCGGTGCCAGCCCGCGTGTGCTGCCGGGAGCGGAGCCCGACGGCGAACGCATTCTGAACTGGCGCCAGCTCTACGACCTCACTGAACTGCCCGAACATCTCGTCATCGTCGGGTCCGGCGTCACCGGCGCGGAGTTCTGCAACGCCTACACCGAACTCGGCGTGAAGGTCACTGTTGTCGCCAGCCGCGACCAGATCCTGCCGCACGAGGACTCCGACGCCGCCGCCGTACTCGAGGAGACGTTGGCCGAACGCGGTGTGTCGCTGGTCAAGAACGCCCGCGCTGAATCGGTGACTCGCGACTCCGTCGGCGTCGTGGTGACGATGACCGACGGTCGCACCGTCGAGGGCAGCCACGCGTTGATGACGGTTGGTTCGGTGCCCAACACGTCCAATCTCGGGCTCGAGGCGGTCGGCATCGAACTCGGGCAAGGGAATTACCTTTCGGTGGACAGGGTTTCGCGGACCACCGCGTCCGGAATCTATGCGGCGGGCGACTGCACCGGCCTGCTTCCGCTGGCGTCTGTCGCCGCCATGCAGGGCCGCGTCGCGATGTACCACGCCCTCGGCGAGGGGGTGACCCCCATCCGACTGCGCACTGTCGCCGCCGCCGTGTTCACCCGGCCCGAGATCGCCGCGGTCGGTGTCCCGCAGACCAAGATCGACGACGGCACGGTGCCCGCCCGCACCCTGATGCTGCCGCTGACGACGAACGCCAGGGCGAAGATGTCACTGCTGCGCCGCGGCTTCGTGAAGATCTTCTGCAGGCCTGCGACCGGCGTAGTGATCGGTGGCGTCGTGGTCGCGCCGATCGCATCGGAGCTGATCCTGCCGATCGCGCTCGCGGTGCAGAACAACCTGACCGTCACCGACCTCGCCCAGACGCTGTCGGTGTACCCGTCGCTGTCCGGATCGATTGTCGAGGCTGCGCGCAGGCTGATGGCGCACGACGATTTGGACTAGCTGCAGGTAGCCTGGACCAGAAGCTACTGACGAGTAACAAGAGGAGGGTCTCCGCGTGAGCGTCCCGACCCCCGCTACGACGGGCACCGGGCAGACCCTGCTGGGCCCCGAGCAGCGTAAAGAGGCGTGGGAGCGGCTCGGCAGCGAGCAGTTCGACGTCGTCGTCATCGGCGGCGGCGTGGTCGGTGCAGGCGCTGCGCTCGATGCCGCGACGCGAGGGCTCAAGGTCGCCCTCGTCGAGGCGCGCGACTTCGCCTCCGGCACCTCGAGCCGCTCGTCGAAGATGTTCCACGGCGGCCTGCGCTACCTCGAGCAGCTCGAGTTCGGCTTGGTGCGCGAAGCGCTGCACGAGCGCGAGTTGTCGCTGACGACGCTCGCCCCGCACCTCGTCAAACCTCTGCCGTTCCTGTTCCCGCTGACAAACCGTTGGTGGGAGCGGCCCTATGTCGCGGCGGGCATCTTCCTCTACGACCAGCTCGGCGGAGCGAAATCCGTTCCGGCGCAGAAGCATTTGTTCAAGGCCAGCGCGTTGCGACTGGCGCCCGGACTCAAGCGAAGCTCCCTGATCGGTGGCATCCGCTACTACGACACCGTGGTCGACGATGCCAGGCACACGATGATGGTCGCCCGAACCGCCGCTCATTACGGGGCGGTGGTCCGCACTTCGACGCAAGTGGTTTCGCTACTGCGAGAAGGTGATCGGGTCACCGGCGTCACCGTCCGTGATTCTGAGGACGGTTCGATCACCGAAGTTGATGGGCACGTGGTGGTGAACGCCACCGGCGTGTGGACCGACGAGATCCAGGCCTTGTCCAAGGAGCGTGGACGTTTTCGCGTCCGGGCGTCCAAGGGCGTGCACATCGTGGTACCCCGCGACCGGGTCGTCAGCGAGGTGGCGATCATCCTGCGCACCGAGAAGTCCGTGCTGTTCGTCATCCCGTGGGGCACGCACTGGATCATCGGCACCACCGACACCGACTGGAATCTCGATCTCGCGCACCCCGCGGCGACAAAGGCCGACATCGACTACCTCCTCGACAAAGTCAACAAGGTGCTGGCGACGCCGCTGACCCACGACGACATCGACGGCGTCTACGCCGGGCTTCGTCCGCTGCTGGCCGGCGAGAGCGAGTCGACGTCCAAACTGTCGCGCGAGCACGCCGTCGCCGTCCCCGCTCCCGGACTCGTCGCCATCGCGGGCGGCAAGTACACCACCTACCGGGTGATGGGCGAAGACGCGATCGATGCCGCCAGCGAGTACGTGCCCACCCGGGTCGCCCCGTCGATCACCGAGAAGGTTCCGCTGATGGGCGCCGACGGTTACTTCGCGCTCATCAACCAGACGGAGCACGTCGGCTCGCTCTACGGCCTGCATCCCTATCGGGTACGTCACCTGCTGGACCGCTACGGATCGCTGATCGGCGACGTGCTGGCGATGGCGGTGGGCAGGCCCGAACTGTTGACGCCGATCACCGAGGCACCGGTCTATCTGAAGGTCGAAGCCTGGTATGCCGCCGCCGCGGAAGGCGCGCTTCACCTCGAGGACATCCTGGCCCGCCGGATGCGGATCTCGATCGAGTACCCGCACCGCGGCGTCGACTGCGCCCGCGAGGTCGCCGAAGTCGTCGCGCCCGTGCTGGGCTGGAGCGCCGAGGATATCGACCGCGAGGTCAACACCTATATCGCCCGCGTCGACGCCGAGGTGCGGTCGCAGCAGCAGCCCGACGACGAGTCCGCCGATGCGCTGCGCGCCGCCGCCCCGGAGGCGCGCGCCGAGATCCTCGAGCCGGTGCCCCTCAATTGATACGTGCCGCGCCGTTGCCACCTCGCGGCGGGGTCGGTCCGGCGCGGGTGCGGTTGCGCGGCGGTGCCGTGCTGGTTGAGTTGGCGGATCGGTTCGGTGAAGCCGCTGCCGCGAAAGTGCTTGCGGGAGAAGTCGTCACCGCCGAAGGGGAGGTGGTGACTGCCGCTACGGTGCTGCCGCCGAATTCGCACGTCTACCTGTACCGCGATCTCCCCGACGAAGTGCCGGTGCCGTTCGACATCCCGGTGCTGTACCGCGACGAGAACATCGTGGTCGTCGACAAACCGCATTTCCTCGCCACGATGCCGCGAGGCGGGCATGTCGCCCAGACGGCGACGGTCCGGCTGCGGCGCGACCTGGACCTACCGGAACTCAGCCCCGCGCACCGTCTCGACCGGCTGACGGCGGGAGTGCTGTTGTTCACGGTTCGGCCGCAGGTGCGTGGTGCGTACCAAACGCTTTTCGCACGCGGCGATGTGCGCAAGGTGTATTTGGCCCGCGCGGCCGTCGACCCGACGCTGGAACTGCCGACGGTGGTGCGTAGCCGGATCGTCAAGCGCCGCGGGCAGTTACAGGCAGTCGAGGAGCCGGGCGAGCCGAACGCCGAGACGCTCGTCGAGCATGTGGGCGACGGCCTGTACCGGCTGACTCCGCACACCGGCCGCACGCATCAGCTGCGGGTGCACATGGCGTCGCTGGGTCTGCCGATCGTCGGAGACTCGTTGTACCCGAATGTAAATGATGTGGCACCGGACGACTTCTCGCGGCCACTGCAGCTGCTTGCTTACCGGCTTGAGTTCGTAGATCCGGTGAGCGGGCGTCGGCGCGAGTTCGTCAGCAGCCGCGGGGGCTAACCGTCAGACTACGCTGACGGCGTCGAGATCGATCACCGTCACCGAGTCGCTGGCCCTGTTGAAGACGTAGAGGGTGTGGCCGACGACGGCCACTCCCCATGGTTCGGTGTCGACAGTCAGCGGCTGAATGCCGGGCAGGCTTCCGTCGGTGTCGACAACTGTATTGCTGTCAGTATCAACGACAGTCACCGTGTTGCTATACGGGTTGCCGACATAGAGTCGGTTGCCCTGAGTCGCCATCCAGCCTGCCGATGAGCCGGTACTTATTGTGGCGGCGACAGTATTGGTATCGGTATTGATCACCGTCACTTTGCCCGCGGTGTAGTGACTGACGTACAGCAGGTTCCCTTTGGTCAGTAATTGGAAGGGGCCGTCGTCGACAGGGATGCTCTGTACGACGGCGTCGGTATCGGTATCGATCACAATTACTGAATTTGCAACGTTGTCATCCGCGACGTAAAGCCGGTTGCCGATGACCACAGAGTCATACGGACTGTGCGTGCCGGTGCCGAGACCGAGCGACTGAACGCCGGGAACGCCACCGTCGGCGTCGATCTTCGAATAATCATCGGTGTTGATCACGGTCACATCGCCGCCGTAGAAATTGCTGATGTAGAGGCGGTTGCCGCTGACCGACAAGCCGCTCGGCCCGTTGACGCCGGTGGTGATGGTGTGGATGACGGTGTTGGTATTGGTGTCGATCACCGTCACCGAGTTCCCGGCAAGGTTGGCGACGTAGAGCCGATTGTCGCTAGCTGCCAAGGCGTACGGATCGCCGCCGACGCTCATGTTCTGGATTCCGGGCGTTGTGGCGTCCGTGTCGACGACCGTGTTGGTGGTGGTGTCGATGACCGTGACCGAATTGTCGAAGTTGTTGGCGACGTAGATGCGGTTGCCATTGGCCAACGGCGCCCACGGACCGTTGCCGACATAGCTGACAGGGGTAGTGACCGCGAAGCCATCGTCGGTAGCGGCCAGATAGATCACCGTGACAGTCCCGTTCGAAGTGTTTGAGACGTAGGCGCGAGTGCCGTCGGGCGTCAACGCAAGTGCCAGCGGATTGGCGACGCCGGTCACGGAATCGATTGCGGCAGTGGTCGGGTTGGTGTCGATCACCTGATAGCGAGTCGGGCTGCCGGGTGCGATGTCGACTACCGACATGGTGTTGCCGAGCGAGTTGACGAGGTAGGCGCGAGTGCCATCCGCACTGATCTTGATACCGACTGGGGCGTCGCCGACTGGGATGTTGTCGACCGCGGGGGTTGCCGGGTTGGTGTCGATGATCTGATAGCGGGTGGGGCTGCCGGGTGCGATGTCGATCACCGTCACGGAATCGAGGTTCGTGTTCGTGACGTAGGCGCGAGTGCCGTCGGGCGAGAAGGCCACGCCATTCGGGTTGGCGCTGGTGGCGAGCGCGATGTCTTTGCCAGCCGCCGCTCCGTTGGCGTCGACCACCTGATACCGAGTGGGACTGCCCGCCTCGACATCTACCACGGTCACCGATGTACTGGTGATGTTGGTGACGTACAACTGCTGTCCGTTCGGTGTGACCGAGACGGCGTAGGGGCCACTCCCGACCGGGATGGCATCGACGGCAGGAGTCGACGAGTCTGCGTCGATCACCTTGTTGTAGTTGGCGCTGGTCGGGTCGATGTCGATCACCGTGACCGTGGAGCTCCCGGCATTGGCGACGTATGCGCGTGTGCCGTCCGGGCTGATCGCGATTTCCTTGGGACTGTTGCCAACCGGAATGTTGGTGATTCCGTTGGCTGCCACCCCGTCGGTGTCGATGGCCTTATACCGGTTCGGGCTTCCTGGGGCGATATCGATCACTGACACCGAGTTGCTACCGGCGTTGGTGACGTATAGCCGCTTGCCGTCCGGAGTGATCGCAACTCCGACGGGGCTGTTCCCAACCTGGATATTTTGTACTCCGGTGACTGTCGTATTTGTATCGACGACCTGGTTGTAAGTGGCACTGTTCGGATCGACGTCGATCACAGTGACTGAACTCGTGGTGAGGTTGGCTACGTACGCTCGGGTGCCGTCCGGGCTGATGGCAATGCCGGCCGGGTAGCCGCCCGTCGCGATCGTTCCGCCATTCGCAGCCGCGAGCGGGCTGATCGGCACGCTCACCGCTGTGACGACGTTCGGCCCCACACCGTCGGACACCGTAACGGTGACACTGTCGAGGTCGGGATCGGCGGGACTCGCGTACGCATTGACCCGTGCTTGCGGGTCGGGTGTGTAGACGGTCGTGTAGGTGTATGTCTGCGCCACCGGGTCATAGGTCGGGCCCGAGATAGGGCCCAAACTGCCGTTGGCGGGCGGGGAAAGGGTGATGCTCCTCGTGTCGCCGACATCGGGATCGGTGACCACGACCGTGATCGTGACCTTGCCGGTGCCGGGGTCGGTGCTCGTATTGGTGGTCACGCTGGGAGCGTCGTTGACGGGGGTGATGGCGATGTTGACGGTGGCGGTGTTGGAGACCGCGCCGGAGTTGTCTTTGACTTGGTAGGTGAATGAGTCGGATGTGGTTTCGGTGCCGTTGGAGACGTAGGTGATGGCGCCGGTGGTGGGGTTGATCGATGTGCTGCCGTTGGCGGGTCCGGTGAGGATGGCCACCGTCGCGGGGTTGATCGTGGCGTCTCCGTCGGGATCGTGGTCATTGGCTAGCACGTCGATGGTCGTCGAGTCGCCTTCGTTGACCGAGCCTGAATCGTTGCCCGCCACCGGCGGCCCGTCGTTGACGGGGGTGATGGCGATGTTGACGGTGGCGGTGTTGGAGACCGCGCCGGAGTTGTCTTTGACTTGGTAGGTGAATGAGTCGGATGTGGTTTCGGTGCCGTTGGAGACGTAGGTGATGGCGCCGGTGGTGGGGTTGATCGATGTGCTGCCGTTGGCGGGTCCGGTGAGGATGGCCACCGTCGCGGGGTTGATCGTGGCGTCTCCGTCGGGATCGTGGTCATTGGCTAGCACGTCGATGGTCGTCGAGTCGCCTTCGTTGACCGAGCCTGAATCGTTGCCCGCCACCGGCGGCCCAGCATTGGGCGGCGGGGTGACGGTGATGTTGACGGTGGCGGTGTCGGTATGTCCGGCGTCGCCGCAGAAGACGACGGCAGCCAACCCGCGCAGGCCGTGCAAATGAAAGTCGCTGCTCTGATCGATGACTGAGTAGCTAAAACTGTCGGCGCCGTTGTAGTCCGGGTCCGGGGTATAGGTGAGTGTGCCGTCGCCGTTGATCACGACGTCGCCGTGGGCGGGCTGGGTGACGCTCTTGACGCTAACCGTGTCGCCGTCGCAGTCGGTGTCGTTGGCTAGCACGTTGAGTGTTTTCGGCGTGTCTTCAGAAGTCGTGAACGAGTCCGCGACTGCGTCGGGCCTTGAGTTGAAGAAGGTGCGCTGGATTTCGCGACGAGCCCACGCGAGAACTCCCAGAAGAAGCGGAGGGTCCTGTGGCGCAGCCGGATTCGGCCCGAGGAACGGCGCCACCGCGACAGCGAGCACCGTGTTGACGACACTCAGATGGTTACCGTGAAGCACTGCCAGCGATCCCAGCGGGCCCTGATCTTCGGTGACCGCGGCCTGCGCAACGTGTTGTTGTCCGGCGAAGGACTGACCGCCGGTGGCGTCGGCATTTTCCGCGCCAAGCACGTGTGCCAGCGGCTTCCGCGTAACTTGCGACGGCCCGGCGGGCGGCGTGAGTGAAGACCTGAACTGGTCGACCACCTGGGCCGGAACGGAAGCGATCGTTGGTGAGTTGGCGCCCGCAGGGGCCTTGGCTGCCGGTGTGAAACCGCGAGAGTCGGCAGTCGAAGCACCCTGCGGTGCAGAGTCTGGCGCCTGGACCGATGTGTTCGGCACAGCGTCCTTTACAGCGGTCGCTACGTCCTTTACAGCGGTCGCTACGTCGTCGAGCACCGTCGACAACCTCGGCAGTCGCGGCTGCGGCTTGGTAGCGCTCGACGTCTGTGCTCCGCCTGTGGCGTTGAAGATCATCTTCGGGATATCGGTGATTCTCGACAATGGCGACTTCGGCTTAGCGGAACCGCCCGCCGCTGTAGTCTCGACCGTCGCGGGCGTGGGTGTCGTGTCCGCGTCGTCGTTGTCCCCGTCAGGGGAGTCGCCATCGTCCTGAGAAGTGTCCGGGGCTGGATCGTCTGCGTGGGCCACACCCACGCCCATACCGTGCCCGGTGGCGATGGCCGCACCGATACCGAGCGCAACTGCAAGGGCGCCGACGCGACCGACATACGCGGCGTAACGCGTGTACCGCTCCGGCGACGAAACGTCGGCCACCGAGCTGTTGATGCCTGTAGCAGTCTGAGTGGTCATGGTGTCCCCCCCGGGCGAATTTGATCAGGGCTACTCGCAACGCCGCCTGGTCGGGCGCCACGAAGTCGAGCAGTCACTGTGTTGTCAGCGAAATCTAACGCTGACGAAACTGATTCGCTGTCGATTACGGGATTTGATTACGACCCGTCAGGAATCGATGCGTCGTTGAGCTGGTTCCTGAGACCGTCGGCCGTGGTCAACTATCGGAAAGTACCGATCTTGACGGTACTTTTCGCTTTCGTAGTCAACAACTCCGCAACGCCGAGCGTCGCCGTCTGGCGTGCTTACGCCCTTGTCTTGAGTAACAGCGATGTGGTACAGCATGTTGCTGACACGAATTCAATCCATGGTCAGCTAATTAGCAATGCCACTTACGCGCCAAAATGTTCTACTCGTCGGCAGGCGCGCACCCCGCGACTCCATTGACTGTCAACCGGGCCAAGAACCACTATCGAACAATGACTGGCGTAACGGTTGGCAAGTTGTGGCAGTACCCGGTCAAGTCGATGCAGGGTAGGGAAGTCGAAGAGGTCGTGTTGGGCCCGGGTGGAGTTGCGGGCGACCGTGCCTACGGTTTCGTGGACGTCGAAACCGGTCGGCTGGCCAGCGCCAAACGACCGCGACGCTTCGGTCCGCTGCTGGACTGCCACGCCAGGTTCCTGTCTCCTCCCGTCGAGGACGGCGACGCGCCGCCGGTCGAGGTCACCTTTGCCGACGGAACAGTGGTGCGCACCGACGACGGTGGCGCCGAACTGACGCGTCGCGTCACCGAGTTGTTGGGTCGCGAAGTGCAACTGATCAGTACCGCGCCGGAGGGCATCGCACTGGACGAGCTGATACCGCAGATCGAGGGCCTCGGTGAGAACGCCCTCGAGGCGATGGCTACGCAGCCGGACAGCGATGGCGACAGCTTCATACCGATTCCCGCCGCGCTGGCCGCGCCCGGCACGCTGCTGGATCTGGCCGCCATGCACGTACTGGCCACGAGCACGCTTCGCCGGATGGCCGATGCCCATCCCGAGGGCGTTTGGGATCCGCGCCGGATGCGGCCCAACATTCTCATCGACGACAGCGCAGAGCCCGGCGACGAAGAAGACTGGCTCGGATGCGATGTGCACATCGGCGAGCAGGTCGTCGTGCATATCGTCGGGCCGACACCGCGGTGCGTGATGACAACATTGGCTCAGCCCGGCCTGCCCAAGGATTCGAATGTGCTGAAGACGGTCGCCCGACTGAACATGAAGGACATGGGTGATCTCGGTCAATTCCCCTGTGCGGGTTCGTATGCCGAAGTCGTATCGCCCGGCGCGGTGCGTCGCGGCGACGCGATCCGCTTCGAGCGCGTCGAGCCACGCAAGGGTGCGCTCGCCGCGACGATCGAGATGATGTCCGCCGCGCTCGCGTCAGGTAAGTAGCGCGATGAGCTCATCACTGGAGCCGACGGCCGAACAGATGGCCGCACTCGCCGCCCGGCCTTCCGACAAACCCGTCGTCATGGTCAACCTCTTGAAGTTCAAAGCCGACGGCGGACGCGAAAGCTACGCGCGCTATGCGCAGGAGGTCGTGCCACACCTGCAGAGGGTCGGTGGCACAGTACGTTACGCAGGCAGCGCACCTACTCAGGTCATCGGCGACGGCGAAAAGCCTTGGTGGGACGCGATACTGGTGGTCGAGTACCCGTCGCCTGCGGCGTTCATCGACATGGTGACCAACGAGGAGTACCTCGAGATCCATGAGCATCGGGCGGCCGCGCTCGATCGCGGCGACCTGATCGCCACGTCAACGTGGACGATGGCCGACTAGCCATGTACTTGATCACCGGTGCGGGCGGCGGCATCGGAAGCGTCAGCCGGGCCGTGGTCGAGCTTCTCCTCGACGACGGCCAGGCCGTCCGGGCGATGGTTCGTCGCGACGACGAACGCGCCACCGCACTTCGAGACCTCGGGGCCGGGGTTGTCGTCGGTGACCTGACCAACCCGCAGGACGTCGCTGACGCGATGGCGGGCGTCGACCGGATGTTCTTCAACATGAGCGTGTCGCCGGACTATCTGACGGCGACGTCCATCGTCTGCGCTGTCGCGCTCGAGGCGGCGCCCGTCGAGGTCATCGTCAACATGTCGCAGATGACGGTGTCGCAGATGACGCTGACGAGTACCTCGGAATCCAGGCAGCACCGGCTGCATTGGCTCGCCGAACACATCATGGGCTGGTCGGGTGTGCCCGTCGTGCACGTGCGGCCGACGGTGTTCATGGAGAACCCGTTGCTCACCATGCTGGCCGCGGCCTCGGTCCGTGAACGCGGCGCGCTCGTGCTTCCGTTCGGCGAAGGGCGGACGTCGCCGATCGCCGCCGCCGACGTGGCCCGCGTGGTGGCCACCGTGCTCCGTGATCCCGCGGGCCGCGCCGGCAAGGTCTACGAGCTGACCGGACCTGACGTCCTCGACGAGAACGGCCTGGCCGAGCAATACTCCCGCGCACTGGGCCGGCCGGTGACGGCGGAGGATCTGCCCCTCGACGAATGGACGGAGCTGGTCCTGGCCCCGATCGGGCTGCCGCCGCACGTCCAGCAGCACGTCGCCACGATGGCCCGCCTGCACCGCGAGGGCCGCTACGACCGCAGCACCGACGACGTCGTGCAGATCACTGGGACCCCGGCCCAAACCGTCGAGCAGTATGTGGCGGCGCACGCCGACGTGTTTAGCTGACGGTGTGGATCGCAGCACATTCGACAGTCTCTTCGACATGTCCGACCGCACCGTCATCGTGACGGGCGGGACCCGCGGAATCGGCCTTGCCCTTGCGGAAGGATTCGCCCTTGCCGGTGCCCGCGTCGTCGTCGCCAGCCGCAAGCCCGAGGCCTGCGAACAGGCCGCCGCGCATCTGCGGGACCTCGGCGGCCAGGCAATAGGGGTGCCGACCCACGTCGGGGACGTCGAGGATCTCGGTGCGCTGGTGCAGCGGACCGTCGACGAGTACGGCGGCGTCGACGTGGTGGTGAACAATGCCGCTAATCCGTTGGCGCAGCCGCTCGGCGGGATGACCGTCGACGCGCTGACGAAGTCGTACGAGGTGAACCTCCGTGGGCCCGTGTTCCTCGTTCAGGAGGCGTTGCCGCACCTGAAGGTCAGCGAGCACGCCGCGGTGTTGAATGTGGTGTCCGTCGGCGCGTTCATCTTCTCGCCGATGCTGTCGATCTACTCGTCGATGAAGGCCGCGATGATGTCATTCACGCGGTCGATGGCCGCCGAGTTCGCGCATCATGGCGTTCGTGTCAACGCCATCGCGCCGGGACCGGTGGACACGTACATGATGCAGCAGAATCCGCAGGAGATGGTCGACGCGATGATCGGCGGCACGCTGTTGAGACGGATCGCCTCGCCCGACGAGATGGTGGGGCCCGCGCTGCTGTTGTGTTCGGACGCAGGCAGTTACATGACCGGCAGCGTCGTCATCGTGGACGGTGGCGGAACTCCTCGCTGAAGCGGGCCACCGCGCCGCCGGTCGACGCCAGGATCTGGCTGCGGTTCTCCACGTGCAACGCCGCTTCGAGGCTTGACGCCTCCAGGTTCGCCCACAACACCTGTTTGGTCGACTCGACCCCGAATTCGCCGTATCCGCAGAGGGTTTCGGCCACCGCGAGCGCGTCGTCGAGCAGGGCCGAATCCTTCGACCGCCGGGTGACAAGGCCGAGCCGAAGTGCCTCCTCGGCGTCGACGACGCGGGCGGTCAGGATCATGTCGAATGCGGGTCCTGCGCCGATGATGCGCGGCAGCGTGTAGCTGACGCCGATGTCGCAGCCGCCGAGGCCGAGCTTGATGAACTGCGTGCAGAACCGCGCGGACTCGCCCGCCATCCGGATGTCGCAGGCCGCCGCGATGCCAAGGCCGCCGCCGTACGCCGGGCCGTTGACCGCCGCGATCACCGGCTGGCGCAGCCGGTGGATCCGGGCGGTCAGGTCGGCGATGCGTTCCTGCCACCGCATGCCCGACCGCGGGAACTCCAGGCCTGTGCCCGCGCCGGTCGAACCGACGTCGGTCAGGTCAAGGCCCGAACAGAACCCACGTCCGGCGCCGGTGAGCACCACAACCCGGCACTCGTCGTTGGCGGCGATGTCGTCGATGGTGGTGTGCAGGGACTCCACCAGATCGCGCGACAGGGCGTTGAGTTTCTCGGGCCGGTTGAGCGTGATGACGGCGATCTCGGGGCGCGGGTACGTCAGATCCAGATGTGGCATGAACCACACGTTATTACGTTGATGGGCAGGCTATGTCGACATAGATCGTGGAGCCCGGATGCACTGCGGTGACAGAGCACTCCGAGAGCGACCTGTTCACAGCGCCGTTGATCTGCACGGTGTAACCATCGGCCTGGAGTTCCTTCACGGCGTCGGCCGCCGAGCCGACTCCGCTGGGTGCGGCACCTGCCTCTGCGGCGAAACCCAACGCCCCCAAGGCGACAACGGCTGCTGCGACTGCGGAAACTGCGAACTTCATGACTCATGGAACGCCGCGACGTCCTCAGGTATTTCTCAGGTGAGGCGTTCGGTGGCGCGGACGTAGGTCTTGACCCGGCATACGGGAGGTGGTCTGGTTGGGCGATTCAAACGGGAGCGAGAGGTGTTGTTCATGCGCGCGGTACTGGTCGCGGTCGCGACATTGTCCATCGGCGGGTTCACCGGAAGCGGTATGGCTTTCGCCGAGCCAACGCCTGCTGTGCCGTCCGCGGATCAGCTGACATCTGCGCTTCAGCGGGTGCTCAACATGTCTCTGAGTGATTCCGAGCGCGCCGGTGAACTCGAGGGTGGGCAGGCCGCGGTGCCGACGGCGAACAACATCGCGGGCGCGATCAACCGCTACTCGGGGGTGATGACGTGGAAGGTGCAGAACCCGGCTGTGGACGGTGACCGGCTCGACGCCCAGCTCGCTATCAGCGTGCCGGTATTGGGCACAAGGACACACGACATCTACTGGGTGGACCAGGACGGCAAGTGGAAACTCAGCAATCCGTCGGCCTGCCTGATCGCCCGAGACGCGGCAGGCACTGACTGCACGGTGTGATCCTCAGGTGGTGCTGCGCCACCCGGTCACGCCGACGGTGATCATCCGCAGCTGTTTGACGGCGGTGCGTTTGATCTCTTCAAGCGCCGCAGCGTCATTGGCGTCCTCGACGGCCTCGGCGATGACGATCATCGCGTTGACGAACAAGGTCGCCAAGATGTTGAGGTCCTCGCTGCTCCACTCGTTCAACCCGGGGAAGCGGGCGAGGTCGATCGCCAGCTCCGAGGTGATGAGCCGGATCTCGGTGCGGATCGCGTAGCGCAGCACGCTGAGACCGCTTGACCGCTCACGGCCAATGAATATCCAGTGTTCGCGGCGCGCATTGACGCCCGCGATCAGGATGTCGACCGAGGACTCGATGATCCGGGTCGGGTCGAGCTTGCCTGCCCGCGCGCCGCGCAACATATCCCGCAGCGACCGGAACGATTCGTCGATCAGGACAAGGCCGAGCGCCTCCATCGACTCGAAATGCCGGTAGAACGCAGCAGGGGCGATACCGGTGGCGCGGGTCACTTCGCGAAGGCTCAGCGCGCTGAAGCTGCGGTCCTCCAGGAGGGCCAGCGATGCGGCGATGATCGCGCGCCGGGTCGCCTCCTTGCGCTCCTCGCGCGACGGAGTGTCCCGTGAACGCGATCTACTTGACCTGCTCGTACGTGAGCTAGGCGAACGACTGTTCACTCTGTGAAACCTAACACAATCAGCATCGATTTCATTGACGTAGCCCACTGTACTCGCGCACGGTATACACATGTTCACTCAAACTTTGACACGCCGAGCGCGACGGTCGCCCCTTCTGGAGCTGCTGACCGGCCCCCACGGCGTGGACCGATATACCGAGCTAGTCGACCCGACCTGGACGAACGGCGAGGCCCGCGCGAAGGTCGTCGCGGTGCGGCGGCAGACGCCGCGCAGCGTGACGCTCATCCTGGAACCGAATCAAGCGTTCACCGGATTTGAGGCCGGCCAGCACATCAACCTCACCGTCGAGATCGACGGCCGCCGCAGGACCCGCTGCTACTCGCCTGCGAGCGCAGAAGACGCGACGCACATCGAGCTGACCATCGGCCGACATGACGGCGGACTCGTCTCCACCTACCTGTGCGATAACGCGCGACCGGGAATGGTCCTCGGCCTCGACTCGGTCGGTGGCGACTTCACCCTGCCGACCGAGCGGCCGACGCGGGTCCTGTTCGTCTCCGGTGGCAGCGGAATCACACCGGTGATGTCGATGCTGCGCACCATGCGCGGCGAAGGTTCGGATCGCGAAATCGCCTTCATCCACTACGCGCGCAGCGCCGAGGAAGCCTGCTACGCCGACGAACTTGCGGCGATGCCAGGTATCCGCGTGCTGCACGGCTACACCCGCGAAGGGCGCGGCGACCTTGTCGGCCATTTCGATGCCGACCACCTGGCCGCCGCGATGCCTGCACCGGGCGCGGTGTTCGTCTGCGGACCGCAGGCACTGGTGGACGCCGTGCGTGCGCAGTGCTCCGATGCTCGTTCCGAGAGCTTCGTCCCACCCGCGTTCGACGTCCCTGGCGAATCCACCGGCGGCCGAATCACGTTCACCGACAGCGGTATAGAGGCCACCGATGACGGCCAGCCGCTGCTGGTACAGGCCGAGAATGCTGGACTCACCCCCGAAAGCGGATGCCGGATGGGCATCTGCCACAGCTGCACCCGCCGCAAGACCAGCGGCACGGTACGCAATCTGATCACCGGAACGGTCTCCACCGCTGAGGAAGAGGACGTGCAGATCTGTGTGTCCGCTCCCGTCGGCAACGTCGAGATCGCCCTCTAGGTAAGGAGAATCATGACCACCCCGACCATCACCCAGCAGAAGACTCTGCAGAAGACCGTCGCAGGCAAGACCGTCACCCTGACCCCCGAGCAGGCCGAGGCATTCGGCCGTGAGCTCGATGCGCTCAAGGAGCGCGTGATCGCCGACCTCGGCGAGCGCGACGTGACCTACATCCGCCGGATCATCAAGGCGCAGCGCGGTTTGGAGGTCACCGGCCGGGCGCTGCTCTTCGGCGGCATCTTCCCGCCGTTCTGGCTTGCGGGCACCGCGATGCTGGGGATCGCGAAGATCCTCGACAACATGGAGATCGGCCACAACATCATGCACGGCCAGTACGACTGGACCGGCGATCCGGCGTTGGCGAGCAAGAAGTTCGAGTGGGACACCGCGTGCCCCGCCGACCAGTGGCGTCATTCGCACAACTACATGCACCACACCTACACCAACATCGTCGGCATGGACCGCGATGTGGGCTACGGCATCCTGCGGATGAGTAAGGACCAGCGCTGGACCCCGTATTTCCTCGGCAACCCGGTCTACGCCTTCCTGCTGATGGTGTTGTTCCAGTATGGCGTCGCGCTTCACGAGTTGGAGACCGAGCGGATCCGGTCGGGCGAGATCACCGTCGCCGACAAGCGCGACATCCTCGACGCGATCTGGCGCAAGACCAAGCGACAGACGCTCAAGGATTACGTGGCGTTCCCGTTGTTGGCCGGGCCGTTCGCGCCGTTCGTGTTCGCGGGCAACATGACCGCCAACCTGATGCGCAACGTCTGGTCCTACATGATCATCTTCTGCGGACACTTCCCAGAAGACGTGCAGGAGTTCTCGATCGAGGAGACCAAGGCCGAGACCCGCGGCGGCTGGTACTTCCGCCAGATCCTCGGATCGGCGAACCTGACCGGCGGAAAGCTCTTTCACATCCTGAGCGGCAACCTGTCGTTCCAGATCGAGCACCATCTGTTCCCCGACGTCCCGGCCCATCGGCACGCCGAGATCGCGCCGGAGGTGCAGGAGATCTGCCGGCGCTACGGGATTCCCTACAACCAGGGTTCGCTGCCCAAGCAGTTCGCGACCGTGGTGCGCAAGATCGTCAGGCTGGCGCTGCCCTGATTCACCGCGAAATTGCATTCCGGCAGGCGCTCACTCGAAAAACTTCTGCTGGAATGCCGTTTCGGCGAAGGCTGGCGCTGCCCTAACGCGGTGTCGCGATCTCGTCCCGCCGCTTCCGGTGCGCAAGGACGAGGGTGATCGCACTGCCGCAGCACAGCAGCGAGGCAGTGGCGAGCACCAGTTGGTAACCGCCCACTGCGGTGACGGCGAGGCCCGCGAGAAGCGGGCCCGCCGCCCGTGCACCCACCACGAACGCCCCCAGTATCCCGTTGATGCTGGGGTAGTTCGCCGGTCCGTAGTAGGACGCGACGAGAGTTCCGCGCAGCAGCGCCTCCTGCCCGAAGCCAAGCCCGAACAGCACGACGAACACCACGATCGCGGCGGTGGCTGCCGGCCCGGTTCCCCTGGCGTACAACGGAAGTGTGATTCCTATGCCTTGGCCGAGGAAGACCGCGGCCGTGGTGAGGTGTTCGGGTAGCCGACTGTTCAGCGCTGTCACCAGCAGCCGTCCGCCAACCTGGAACAGTCCTACCCCACCCGCTGCAAGCGCAGCAGTGGAAAGCGGATACTCGCGGTCGGTGAGGTAGGCGACCAGCACCACGCTGACGCCGAACCTGGCCGCGGTCGACATCACCAGGCACAGCGTCAGCCACCAGAAGGACGAGACACCGAGCACGGCGCGGGTGCTGCCGGTGATGTGGTGGGGCGCAGGCGCAGGCGGCCTTGCGGCGCCGTCGGGATGCAGGCCAAGATCGGCCGGGCGCCGCCGGACCAGCAGCCCGTGCACCGGTAGCCCGACGACGGCCGCGATGACGGCCAGCACGATGAGCGCGGCACGCCAGCCGAGCGCATCGACGAGTGCGGCGGTGAGCGGTATGAACACGACGCTGGCAAGGCCACCGAACACCGTGAGCACCAGCACCGCCCTCGGTCGGTGCCGGTCGAACCAGGCGGCGGTGACCGCGAACACCGGCTCGTACAGTGTCGTCGCCATCGCCAGCCCGCCGATAGCGAATACGCAGTAGAACACTGCCTGCGACTGCACCTGCGACCACAACACCAGTGTTGCGACGGTGGCCACGGTGCCGAAGGTCATCAACCCACGTGCGCCGTGCGCCTGCAACATCCGTCCGACGGGGATTGCCAACAGCCCCGAGATGACCACGCCGGTGGCGTATGCACCGCTGAGTTCGGCTACGGTCCAATCTAATTCGGCGCGCATGGGAACGATGAGAACCGAGAAGGCGTATACCAGCACGCCCCACGACACCAGTTCGGTTACCCCAAGCCCGCTGACCATGAGCCAGCCGTAAAAGGGGCGGGGCCGTCGGAAAGTCATACTCCAGAGCTGTTCGCTATCGCGGAATTTGTTATTACTATAACGTATATGAATTTAAAGTCGTTGGGCAAGCGCATTCAGTCGAAGCGCACCGAACGCGGGCTGACCCTGCGCGAACTTGCAGACCGGTCGGACGTCAGCGTGAGCATGCTGTCGTCGGTGGAACGGGGCGACAAGGCGCCGACGGTGTTGGTGCTGGACCGCATCGCGACCGGGCTGGAGGTCACGCTGGCCGACCTGGTCGCCGAACCCGATGCCGATCGCATCATCGTTCGAAGGGCCGCAGCGCAGGACACAGTCGACGAGCCGGGTGGCTGGCAGCGCACGATCCTGACGCCAGTGGTGCCCGGCGTCAATTTCGAGTGGGTGCGCAGCACCCTGCCCGCCGGCTGCGACGCGGGCATGTATCCGGCCTACGCGCCGGGCTCGCACGAATTCGTCGCCGTGCAGTCCGGCACGCTCACGATGACGATCGACAAGCGCGAAGTGCGGCTGGGTCCCGGCGACTCGGTGTACTTCGCCGCCGACTGTCCGCATGGTTACGCCAACGGCGGGCAGTCGCGGTGCATCTACCATGTGGCGGCTTTGATCATGCGGCCCAGGTCTAGCGCTGGCACACGGGGCACCAGAAGGTGACCCGCTCACCACGCCAGTCCGATTCGATGGCCGTGCCGCACCGTCGGCATGGCTCGTCGGCGCGTCCGTACACCCAGACCTGTTGTCCACGGCGGGTGTCGCCGGTGGTGGTCCGGTTGAAGCGAGACCGGTTCAGCCACAGCATGTCGCGGGCCCGTTGAACCAATCGCAACGGATCCTTCACCGAGCCAACCGGCGTGGTCGGCAGGTGCCCGAAGACGAAGCACAGCTCGTTGCAGTACACGTTTCCGATGCCTGCCATCACACGCTGGTCGAGCAGCGCTTCGGAAAGCGGGCGCTCCGGTTCGGCGATCAGGTTCGCGACCGCGATGTGCGGATCCCAGTCCGGGCCAAGCAGATCGGGGCCGAGGTGGGCGACGGCGTCCTCGTCGCTGACACGTTCGAGAATCTCAAGAACGCCGAGGTCGATGCCCGCCGCCTGTACGTCGCCCGCCTCGAGAATGATCCGGATGCGATGTCCAGCGCTGCTCGGCCTTGCGGCGCTGCCGACCCGCCAACTGCCGTCCATCTTCAGATGCGAATGGATGCTGGCCGTGCCGACGCGGATGAAGAGGTGCTTGCCGCGGCTGACGACCTCGTCGACCCGCTGACCGGTGAGGTCGACGGTGGCGTAGCGGGGTACGCGAACATCGCAGCGCGTCAACGTCTTTCCCTCCAACGCCTCGCGCAGCTTGGCGGCGGTGTTGAAGACGGTGTCACCTTCGGGCATCGCTATCCCGCCATCGCCAGCGAAATGTCCCACAGTCGTTCGGCGTTGGCCGGGTCGACAGCGTAGCGTGCGACACCGCCGGCCCCCGGTGCGCCACGGCGGTCGACGATTCTTGCCTCGGCGCAGTCCTCGAAATAGCGGCCGCCGATTCCGTCGAGCAGTGCAGACGCCGCCAGCAGCACCGAGGTCGCGGCGCCCTGCTCAACGGACTTCAGCTTGAGTTGTTTCGCCGCCGCGGCGGCGTGGCCGGCGTCGACGTGCCGTCCGAGTGCGGTGTCGAAGATCGCACCTGGCATCAGCGCATTCGATGTGATGCCGTCATCGGCCCAGCGCCGCGTCGCCTCCACGGCGAAAAGTACGTTGGCGGTCTTGGACTGCCCGTACGCGCTGAACGCGTTGTAGTCGCGGAACGCGAAGTCGATGTCGTCGAACACCACCGGTGAACGCAGGTGCCCGCCCGAGCTCACCGACACGACCCGTGCGCTGCCCGCGGCGGCGAGTGCACCGTGCAGACCGACTGTGAGCGCAAAGTGCCCGAGATGATTTGTGGCGAACTGCATCTCGTGTCCGCTCGGCGATATCGTCAGCTCGGGTACCGCCATCACGCCTGCATTGTTCACCAGGATGTCGAGCGGTCCCGTCCACCCCCGGACGAACGCTGCGACGCTGGAAAGATCGCTGAGGTCGACGGCCCCGACGGTGACGGCGTCGTTGCCGGTGCTCCTCCGGATCTCGGCGGCGACGCGATCGCCTGCAGAGGTGTCCCGCACGGCAAGCGTGATCGATGCGCCCGCGGCGGCCAGTGCGCGCGCGGTCTCGACCCCGATGCCTGACGAGGCGCCGGTGACGATCGCCGCCTTGCCGGTCAGATCGACACCCGCGATGACGTCCGCTGCGGTCGATTCGAACCCGAACGGTGTGGTCAGCAGGTCACTCACGGCGCCCGCCCGCCCTGGAGATGGCCAGTTCGGCCTCGTCCGCGATGCGGCCGACGAGCGCGGTGGCGCTGTCCTGTCCGGTGATCAGGTCGAGGGCCTCACCAGCCCAGATCGGCAGGTAATCCAGATCGCCGCGGTCGACGCCGTCCCGGTACTCCGCTTTCGTGGCGTCGTCGATCTCGGCCTCGCGTCCCTCCCAGGCGTCGGTGACCTTGTTGCGCAGCGTTCGCGCCGGATATTGAGCGGGCCACGGCGAGTCGCGAACGACGTCGAGCGCGCGACCCTGCGTGGTGTCTTCGGCGCCTGCGGCCACCATCACCTTGGCCTCGTCGTCGGTGATCAGTGCTTCGTGCGTGGCTTCGAAGCGGGTTCCGATCACGGCGCCCGCTCCGCCGAGCACCAGAGCGGCGGCCAACCCACGGCCGTCGCCGATGCCGCCCGCGGCCAGCACCGGTACCGAACCCGCGATGTCGACGACCGCGGGCACGAACGGCAGCGTCGCCCGGCCGCCGCCGTGGCCGCCCGCCTCGGCTCCCTGCGCAACGACGACGTCCGCACCGACGTCGAGTGCGCGACGGGCCTCTGCCAAGTCCGTGACCTGGACGATGATCGGGATACCCGCCGCACGGATGGCATCGGTGAACGGCGCCGGGTCGCCGAACGACAGCATGATCGCCGCGGGGGACTGCGCGATCGCCGCCTCGACGATGGCCGCGTCGATCGCCCACGACAGGAAGCCGATGCCCCACGGCTTTCGCGTCCCCGCCCGCGCCAGCTCGCACTCCGTGGCGAGCCAGGTCAGGTCCCCGACCCCGGCGCCGAGCACGCCGAGGCCGCCGCCTTCCGAAACGGCAGCCGCCAGTGCGCCGCCCGCGACGCCGCCCATGGGGGCAAGCACCACGGGGTGGTCGATGCCGAACTTCTCGGTCAACGCTGTGCGCAAGCCCATGCTGAGCACTCTAGGAAGCCGATTCTCAGCGCAGACGAAGACCCCGTGGGGTTCGCGCGAAACCGGCACCGGTGAGCGCCGCGACGACGGTCGCCTGCTCGCTTGCGGCATCGGGCGCGAGGACCGGTTCGCCGTTGACCTTCTCCACCAACAGGGATTGCACCCGGCCCGCGCCGACCAGTTCGGCGAGCGCACCCGCGGCGGCATGGTGGGCCTCCGGATCGGCGGTGAAGCTGAGCAGCGTGCGACCGCCGCGCTCGAGGAACCACGCGAGTTCGCCATCGACGAGCGCGACCAGCGCGCCTGCCTTGCGGCCAGGCCGGTGGGTGCCCTCCGGCCAAGGCAGCGCGGCACCATAGGGGTTGGCGGGATCGGCGGCGGCAAGCACCACGGTCTGGTACTCCCTGCGCTCCGGCTCGACGCTGTCGAGATAGGACCGCAGCCGATCGACGGTCGAGGCGACCGCGAACTGCGCGCCGCCGAGCGACTCGACGAAATACCCGCGCTGGCACCGGCCCGCATCCTCGAAGGCGGTCAGCACCTTGTAGAGCATCGCGAACCCGCCGGGGATGCCCTCGCCTGCGACGGCGCCCTTGGTCAGCACCCCGTGCCTGTTGAGCAGAAGCTCGGCCTGAAAGTGTGCCCGCACAGTCGAATCGAGCTCGGCGGCCGGTAGCGCAGACCACCGGCCCGCCACGGTGGGATCCGAGGCGCGGGTCGCAGCGTGGGCGACGCTGTAGCGGCTGAGCCGGGGCGGTCGTCGGGAACCCTGGCGGTGCGCGGGCCGGCTCGATCTGCGTCCGGTGCCGCCGAGCAATGCCCGTACAGGCGAGAACGTGTCACCGGTTATCCAGCCGGCCCAGATCAGTTCCCACAGAGCCTGTTTGAACTGCTCGGAAGCGCCACCGCCGGCCGAGCCGGCAATCGGGCCACCGCCGAGCTGGCGGAAGAAGTACGCGCCGCCTCCACCGAGTACCTCCATGATCGCGCGGTGGGTGTCGGTGAAGTCGATCTCGGTCGGTTGGGTCAGCGTCAGCGGCGCCGATTCGGCGGGGTGGAACGCGATCCAGCCGTCGCCGCTGCCGATCGGGCCCGCACCCGACCACGTCACGTCGCCGGAGGCGAGTAGCTCGTCAAGCATCGCGGGCTGGTAGTCGCGAACACGCGCCGAGAACACCAGTGGTTCGACCGCCGACGCCGGCATCGGCACCCCGGCCAGCTGGTCGATCACCGATGCGAGGCCGTCGATGCCGGAAGCCCGCTCGAGTCCGACCTGTTGCCATGCCGGAAGGAAGCGGGCAAACGCCGTGGTGCTGACCGGCTCCACCTGCGCCCGCAACGCCGCCAACGACCGCCTGCGCAGAATCTTCAGCACGCCCCCGTCGCACCATTGACCGCTTGCGTCGGTGGTATCGGTGAACTCGCCACGGATCAGCTTGCCGTCGATTGCCATGCGGCCCAACACATCCGCCGTGACACGCTGCCCAAGCCCGAACCGGGCCGCCGCGTCATGCGTGGTGAACGGGACCCTGGTGCGGGCGTACCGGCCGAGCAGTTCACCCAATGGGTCATCGACACCTTCTGTGAAGGTCAGCGGCACACCGACCGGCACCGCAACACCGACGCCGTCGCGCAGCAGGCCGATGTCCTCGATGGCCACCCACCATGTCTGGCCGGCGAACGACACCGTCAGCACACGTTTGGCCTCGCGCAGTCCGTGAAGCCAGGCGCCCACATCGTCCGCGGTGCACCGCTCGGCGATCTCAGCCTCGGTCAGCGGGCCCAGTAGCCGCAGCAGGTCCGCGACGCCCTCGGCATCGCGGGCCGCGCGATCCTCGCTGAGATGCTGCAATTGCGCTGCGGTGCTTGCGATCACCGCAGGGTCGAGCAGCTCGCGGAGCTCGATGCGGCCAAGCAGCTCGGCCAGCAGCGTGCTGTCCAGCGAGAGTGCCGCGGCACGACGCTCGGCCAACGGGCTGTCGCCCTCGTACATGAACGCCCCGACATAGCCGAAGAGCATCGAAGCCGCGAATGGCGACGGCGTCTGTGTCTCGACTTCGACCAGCCGCAGCCTGCGCTGCGCGATCCGGTGCATCAGCTCGGTCAGTGTCGGCACGTCATACACGTCCTGCAGGCATTCGCGGACGGTCTCCAGCACGATCGGGAAGTCCGGATACTTGCGGGCAACGTCCAGCAGCTGCGCCGCGCGCTGCCGCTGATGCCACAGCGGCGACCGCTTGCCAGGATGTCTGCGCGGCAACAACAGTGCGCGGGCCGAGCATTCGCGGAACCGGGAGGCGAACAACGCCGAGCCGCCAACCTCAGCGGTGACGATCGGCTCGATCTCGTCGGCGTCGAAGACGAACAGCTCCGCACCCGGCGCGGCATCTTCTGTGTCCGGCAGCCGCACGATGATGCCGTCGTCGGACGCGGTCGGCTTCTCGTCGATGCCGTAGCGCTCACGCAGTCGGCGCGATACCGCGAGCGCCAGCGGACCGTGCACCCGAAGGCCGTACGGGGAATGCAGGATCACCCGCCAGTCGCCGAGCTCATCGCGGAACCGCTCCACCACGAAGGTGGTGTCCGTCGGTACGGTCCCCGTTGCCTGCCGTTGGTCGTTCAGAAGCTGCCACAGGTTGTCGGTCGCGTAGTCGTCGAAGCCCATTGCGGCACAACACTTGGCGAAGTCATCTCGACCCAGCCCGGACAGCTCACTGGTGAAGGCGCCGATCGCCGCGCCGAGCTCTGCAGGCCTGCCGACCCCGTCACCGCGCCAGAACGGCAGCCGGGCGGGTTGACCCGGTGCCGGGATGACCAGTACCCGGTCGTGGGTGATCTCGGTGATCCGCCAGCTGGTCGCGCCAAGGGAGATCACATCGCCCGGCCGTGACTCGTAGACCATCTCCTCGTCGAGTTCACCTACCCGCGACGGCTTTTCGGCCTCAGCGCTGGATGCGAGATAGACGGTGAACAATCCGCGGTCGGGGATGGCCCCGCCCGAGGTGACGGCAAGCCGCTGCGCCCCTGGCCGCGCGATCAGTGTGCCCGCATCGCGGTCGTAGACCAGCCGGGGCCGCAGCTCGGCGAACTCGGTCGACGGATACTTGCCGGACAGCAGGTCCAGCGTCGCCTCGAATGCGCTGCGCGGCAGTGTCGCAAAAGGCGCGCTTCGCCGGACCGCGTCGAACCACAGGTCGGCGTCGAGCGGCTCAAGCGCGCAGGCCGCCACCGTGTGCTGGGCCAGCACGTCGAGCGGGTTCGTCGGCACCCTCATGGTCTCGATCTCGCCGGACAGCATCCGCCGAACCGTCACCGCGCAGCCGATCAGGTCGGTGCGGTGCTTGGGAAACAGCACGCCCTGCGAGATCTCGCCCACCTGGTGGCCCGCCCGGCCGACGCGCTGCAATCCACTGGCCACCGATGGCGGCGTCTCCACCTGGATCACCAGATCGACAGCGCCCATGTCGATGCCGAGCTCAAGGCTCGAGGTGGCGACGACAGCCTTGAGCCGTCCCGTCTTCAGATCGTCTTCGACCAGCGCGCGCTGCTCCTTGCTGACCGAGCCGTGGTGGGCCTTGGCCAGCAGCGGTGAGGCGCCTGATGCGAGTCCGCTGCCCATGATGTGCGCGGGCGACCCGCCTCCCACCTGGGGGTTGGGCGCGTTGGACAATTCGATTCCGAGGCGTTCGGCGTGAATCTCGTTGAGCCGGGACGTGAGTCGTTCTGCCAGTCGTCGCGAGTTGGCGAACACGATCGAGCTGCGGTGCGCCTCGATCAGGTCGACGATGCGTTCCTCGACGTCCGGCCATATCGAGTTGTTCTCGAGGTTAGCCATATCCGGAACCGGCACCTGCACCGACAGGTCGAACGTCTTGGCCGCGGGCGGTGCGACGATCGTCGTCGGCGCCTGCCCGGACAGGAAACGCGCCACTTCTTCCGGCGGGCGCACCGTCGCCGACAACCCGATGCGCTGCGCGGGCTTGTCCAACAGTTGGTCGAGCCGCTCCAGCGAGAGGGCGAGGTGCGCACCCCGTTTGGTGGCGGCGACCGCGTGCACCTCGTCGATGATGACGGTCTGCACGCAGGCAAGGGCATCGCGGGCGGCCGACGTCAACATCAGGAACAGCGACTCGGGCGTGGTGATCAGGACGTCCGGCGGCTTCGCGATGAGCTCCCGGCGCCGACCAGGCGGGGTGTCGCCGGAGCGGACGCCGACGCTGATCTCGGGCGCGTGCTGTCCGTGCCGTTCGGCTATCCGGGTGATGCCCGTCAACGGTGTGCGGAGGTTTCGCTCCACGTCGACGGCCAGCGCCTTGAGCGGCGATACGTACAGCACGCGAGTTCCGGCCCGCTCGGGTCGCGGCTCCCCGGCGAGCCGATCGATCGCCCAGAGGAAGGCGGCCAGCGTCTTACCGGACCCGGTCGGCGCGATGACCAGCGTGTTGTGGCCGTCGGCGATGGCCGCCCAGGCCTGCGCCTGGGCGTCGGTGGGCGCCGCGAAGGTGCCGGTGAACCACTCCTTGGTCAGCGGACTGAACCGGGCGAGCGGGTCCGGGGTAAAGCTCACGAGTCCATCGTGCCAACGGGCACTGACAAACATCAGCTATCGGCCTGCGCTCGGCGCGAAAATGGGCCATGGTCGGGGTCCACGCGATCGTTCTCGGCGCCGGCATGGCCGGTCTGCTGGCCGCGCGGGTGCTCGCCGATTTCTTCAGCGCGGTCACCGTGGTGGAGCGCGATGAGCTGCCCGAAGACGCGGCCAACCGGCGGGGCGTGCCGCAGGGCCGCCACGCCCACGGCCTACTGGGCCGCGGCTCGCTGATCCTCGCAGAGCTGTTTGCCGGTTTCGAAGACGAACTTGTCGCAGCCGGTGTCCCGGCATTCGACTATCGCGACCTGTCCCGGGCGTCCTTCGTCCTGGCAGGGCATCGCGCGCCGGCAGAGGGTTCCTTCTCGACCGTCCCGCCCCTCTACTTTCCGAGCAGGCCGCTGTTGGAGAGCCTTGTCCGGCGCCGGGTGCGCGCGATTCCCAACGTCGAATTCCTGACGGCGCACGACGTCGTCGGCCTGACGTCGACCGCCACCCATGATCGGATCACCGGGGCGCGGGTGATGGCCCGTGACGGTGCTGGGGAACGCGTGCTGGACGCCGACCTTGTGGTCGACGCGACCGGCCGCGCGGCCCGCACTCCGGCGACACTCGAAGCGCTGGGATACGACCGACCCGCCGAGGACACGGTCACCGTGCACGTCGTGTACTCCAGCCAATTGCTGCAGATACCGCCGGGCACGCTGCGGGAGATGGTGGTCGCGACCACACCGATGCGCGGAAGGCCAACCGGGATGGCGCTTTTCGGCTACGAGAACGACACCTGGATGTTCACCGCGTTCGGAATGGCGGGCCGCGAGCCACCGACCGATCCGGCCGAGCGGCTGGCATTCGTCGAGGCGATAACGCCGCCTCATGTGATGGAGGCGGTGCGGAACGCTGTGCCGCTGAACGATATCTGCCGGTATCGATATCCGGAGAATCGGTGGCGACGCTACGACAAGATGAAACTGTTCCCCGACGGCTTGCTCGTCATCGGCGATGCCGTCGCCAACTTCAACCCGATCTACGGCCAAGGGATGACCGTCGCTGCATTACAGGCACTTGCGCTGCGGGACACCTTGTCTCGCGGTCACCAGAGTCTGCCGCGGCGCTACTTCCGGGCGGCGGCGAAGCCGATCGGCGTTGCGTGGCGGTTCGCCACCGGCGCCGACCTGAGCCAACCTGAGGTCGAGGGACACCGTCCGCTGTCGACGCGAATCGCCAACGGCTATGTGGAACGGCTGCTGACGGTGTGCGAATCGGATAACGCCTGCGCGGAACAGCTGATCAGAGTCACCGGATTCATCGACCCGCCCACACGGCTGCTGCGCCCGAAGATCATGTACCGCGTCGCTCGAACGCGACCGCTTCGCTGAGCGCGCAGGGAACACCAGGAACCCGGCCGACCATATCGAGCAGGGCGTGCGCGCACGTGTCGGCGATCTGGCCCGCATCGATGGACGGGTCCATGATGCGTTGCCTGCACAGCTCCATCGTCATGGCAAGCCAGCCGTACATCGTGGTGCGAATGTCGCGTTCCACCTTGGAGTCAAGGCCGCTGCCGAGCGTCGCGTTCATCCGGTCCATCAGCCGGTTGACCTGGCGCTCGTTGTCGGTGTCCTCGATATTGCGCAGAACGGGGTCGGATGTGCCCATGCCGACGTAGGCGGCCCATGCGCCATGTGGATGCTGCTCGTCATAGTGCAGATACGCCAGCACCCCCGCGCGAAGCTGCTCGAACAGCGTCTGGCCCGCGATCGCAGGCGTGTTCGTCGCCTCGAACAGCCTGTCGCCCTGGGCCTTCACCACCGCGGCGAAGAATGCGCGCTTGTCCGGGAAGTAGTGGTACATCAGCGCCCGCGATACGCCGGCCCGTTCGGCGATCTCGTCGATCCGGACGTCGTCGTAGGGGCGTTCGCCGAACACCTTGGCGCCCAGCGCCAGCAGCTCGCTCCGACGATCGTCGGGGGAGAGCCGTCGCCTGGGTTCAGCCACCCACCCATTCTAGGATGACGTGGTGGTCGAATTACGCGTCGAACGCACCATCGCGGCTCCACAGGATCAGGTCTTCGACTGGTTGGCCGACCCGAAGAGCCTGACAGCGGCACCGCTGGTCCTGCGCGCCAAGTATGCGAACGGATCGGCTGCACCCCGAACCGGTGCCGTGCGGGTCGTGACGGGTGCGGGCCTGTGGTTCAGCGAGGAATACACCGCATACGATGCGCCGCGCAGTTACTCCTACCGCATCCTGCGTTCGTTTCCGGCGTTCATCCACGAGGGCGGCACGCTGACGTTCACCCCCATCGGCGACGGCACACATGTCGACTGGGTCACCCGTTACACCCATCCAGTCTGGTCGGGAGGCAAGGCGTTCGAGCCGGTGAGTTCGCGGCTTCTCCGGTGGAGCTTTCTCGCTGTGCTCGCCGGCTGCGCGAAGGCCCTGGAGACGTCTTAGCCGTCGGCGGCGAACTCCGCCTAAATGGCAGCACACCGCCATTTTGCCAATTTGTTGGTAAAGTACTGCCATGTACGTGACCGTAGACCGCGTAGGGCGGGTGGTAATCCCGAAAGCGCTGCGCGTAGCGCTGGGCATCACGCCGGATACGCAGCTCGAACTGATTCCAGACGGAACCGGTCTGCGGATCGAGCCGGTTCGTCGGCACCAACGCTCGATCGACACCAGCGACGGGCTGCCGATACTCGGCACCGTCGATGGTGTGGCGCTGACCGACGACGACGTGCGCCGTCTTCGCGATGGCAGCCAACGGTGACCGTTGGGCGTGCGACACCAGCGTTGCCGTCGCCGCTCTCGATCCAACCCACGAAGCCCACTCGGCCTGCCGTCGAGCCCTGGTCGAACGTCGTCCTGCGCTGGCAGGGCATGCCGTATTCGAGACATATTCGGTGCTGACCCGGCTTCCGCTGCCGCTGCGCCTGAGCGCGGGCCAAGCGGCCTCGGTCCTTTCAGTGGCATTCCCACAAGACTGTCTGCTCGACGCCGCCGGGACCCGCGATCTTCGTGAACGACTTGCCGGCCTCGACATCGTCGGCGGTTCTGTCTATGACGCTCTCGTGGGACAGGCTTCCGTAACGAATCACCGCACCCTGCTTACCCGTGACCGTCGGGCTGAGCGCACCTACCGCACACTCGGCGTCGACTACCGGTTCGTGGACTGACGTTCGAGAACGCCTAACC
>CADEGF010000008.1 GCA_902826815.1 uncultured Mycobacteriaceae bacterium | reverse complement strand
ACAGCCCGCCGCAAAAATCCACCGCCATCACGTCCGACGAAAAATCGAGGCTAATACGGTTTATCCGCAACCGGATGGATACGCCTCCACAAGCCACGTTGTGTACGGCGCAACAAGATAGGCCCGAGGACACTTCGAAAGCGTCGCCCGCACCACTGGCCGCCTTCGTGCGATTGCTGAAGAGAGCGCTACCCGGGGTTGCCCCAATTTTGCACTGCCTCGCTCGGCTATTGCCCTTCCTTCTCTTGCTGGCGCTCATCGCCGGTGCAGTGGTGTTTGTCGTCGACCTGCCATTGTTCGTCGAAAACGCCCATGGCATAGCGGCTTACACCATGTTCGGAGCCATCATCGTGGTCGTCCTGCACTATGCCTGCTACGCCGCTCTGCGTAAGGACCGCGGGCCGCGGACGCGACTCGGCTTCGTCGTGGCCTATCTGATCATTGCCGTGGTGATGGTGCTGACGTTGATCATCGTGGCCGTTTTCCAGTTCACAGGGAATGGCCTCGGCGTGCTGGTTGTGGAGTTCCTCGTCATCGGCGAATTCGCGGTGTTCTGGCTGTTCCAATCGGTAGACCTGTGGGAATTGGAGACCTACCAGGTACCTACCCTGAGCGAACTACTTGAAGACCTGACAGTGGACCCGGCGCAAAGCAGCCGTTAAGGACCACCGCTGCGCCGTCAAGAAACCGTTAACGCTGGCTTTGGCGCCCTGAACAGGCTGTTTCATGGTGCAGGCCGTCGAAATCCGGCAGCCCGTAAACGTGACGGAAAGACATGACTGTCCTCATCTACATCGCGCTGACGGTGGCGGTCTTCACGCTGCTCGGCTGGATCCAGAAGTTGGTCGAGAGACTGTGAGCCAGAACCTGATCGGCCTTGCGCTGGCGATCCTGCTGGCCCTGTTTCTCTTCGCTGCCCTGCTCTTCCCGGAGAGGTTCTAGTGAGTTCTTTGTCCTCGGAGACAACGGGGATCCTGTTCCTCGCATCCCTGATCATCGGCCTGGCGGCCATCCATGTGCCGCTGGGCGACTACATGTATCGCGTGTACGCCTCCACCAAGGATCTTCGCGGCGAGCGCGTCATCTACCGGCTCATCGGAGCCGATCCGAAGGCGGAGCAGACCTGGCGCGCATATGCCCGCAGCGTGCTGGCCCTCTCGGCGGTCAGCCTCCTGTTCCTGTTCCTGCTGCAGTTGGTGCAGGGCAAGTTGCCGCTGCACCTCAACGACCCCGGCACGCCGATGACGCCTGCACTCGCCTGGAACACGGCCGTCAGCTTCGTCACCAACACGAACTGGCAGGCCTACTCCGGCGAGTCGACGCAAGGCCATCTCGTGCAGATGGCCGGCCTTGCCGTGCAGAACTTCGTGTCCGCGGCCGTCGGCATGGCCGTCGCCATGGCGTTCGTGCGCGGGCTGGCCCGCCGCAACACAGGTGACCTCGGCAACTTCTGGGTCGACCTGGTGCGCGGCAGCATCCGAATCCTGTTGCCACTCTCGGCGATTGCCGCGATCATCCTGGTCGCGGGCGGTGTCATCCAGAACTTCGCCCTGCACGACCAGGTCGTCAACACTCTTGCCGGCGCCCAGCAGACGATCCCAGGAGGCCCGGTCGCCAGCCAGGAGGCCATCAAGCTTCTCGGGACCAACGGCGGCGGGTTCTTCAACGCCAACTCCGCGCATCCCTTCGAGAACCCGACAGCGTGGACCAACTGGGTCGAGATCTTCCTGCTCGCCTGCATCGCGTTCTCGCTGCCCCGCACGTTCGGCCGCATGGTCGACAGCAAGAAGCACGGCTACGCCATCGTCGCGGCGATGTCGGTGATCGCCCTTTTCAGCGTCACCTTGATCATGTGGTTCCAGATCCAGGCCCACGGAACGGTTCCCACCGCAGTGGGTTCCCCGATGGAAGGTGTGGAACAACGCTTCGGTGTGCCCAATTCGGCCGTCTTCGCCGACCTGACGACGCTGACGTCCACCGGCGCGGTCGACTCGTTCCACGACTCCTACACCAGCCTCGGCGGCATGATCACGCTGTTCAACATGCAGCTCGGCGAGGTCGCGCCCGGCGGCGTCGGGTCCGGCCTCTACGGCATGCTGATCCTGGCCATCATCACCGTGTTCGTCGCAGGCCTGATGGTCGGGCGCACGCCGGAGTACCTGGGCAAGAAGATCACGCCGCGGGAAATCAAGCTGGCCGCAACGTATTTCCTGATCACCCCGTTGATCGTGTTGACAGGCACCGCTGTCGCGATGGCGATGCCTGGCCAACGTGCCAGCATGCTCAACACAGGCCCGCACGGACTTTCGGAGGTGTTGTACGCGTTCACCTCGGCCGCGAACAACAACGGCTCAGCGTTCGCAGGCATCGGCGTGAACACCATCTGGTACAACACCGCACTCGGGCTGGCCATGCTGCTCGGCCGCTTCCTGCCGATCATCTTCGTGCTGGCACTCGCGGGCTCGCTGGCCAGACAGGGCAAGACGCCCGACTCCGTCGGCACCCTGCCCACCCACCGGCCGCAGTTCGTCGGCATGATCGCCGGCGTGACTTTGATCCTGGTCGCTCTGACCTTCCTCCCCATGCTTGCGCTGGGACCCTTGGCTGAAGGAATTCACTGATATGACTGCTCCAACAATCGATTCCGCTCCGGCCGCTGCGCCGAAACCCGAAACGCCCAAACGCGTTCAGGGCGGCCTACTCGACCCCAGGATGCTGTGGCGCTCGATGCCCGATGCGCTGCGCAAGCTCAGCCCGCGCACGCTGTGGCGCAACCCCGTCATGTTCATCGTCGAGATCGGCGCCGCATGGAGCACCGTGCTCGCGATCATCGATCCGTCGTGGTTCGCCTGGCTGATCGTGGTGTGGCTGTGGCTGACGGCTCTCTTCGCCAACCTCGCCGAGGCGGTCGCCGAGGGCCGGGGAAAGGCGCAGGCCGAGACGCTTCGCAAGACGAAGACCGCCACCATGGCGCGCCGGCTCGTCGGATGGGCGCCAGGCTATCCGGGCCGCGAAGAGGAGGTCGGCGCACCGCTGCTCCAGCAGGGCGACGTCGTCGTGGTCGAATCGGGTCAGACGATTCCCGGCGACGGCGACGTCCTGGAAGGCATTGCGTCGGTTGACGAATCGGCAATCACCGGCGAGTCGGCACCCGTCATCCGCGAATCGGGCGGCGACCGTTCCGCGGTCACCGGCGGCACCACGGTGCTGTCCGACCGCATCGTCGTGAAGATCACCCAGAAGCCCGGTGAGAGCTTCATCGACCGGATGATCGCGCTCGTCGAGGGCGCTAACCGGCAGAAGACACCCAACGAGATCGCGCTCAACATTCTGCTGGCGTCGCTGACGATCATCTTCCTGTTCGCCGTCGCGACGCTGCAGCCACTCGCGATCTATTCGAAGGCCAACAACCCCGGGGTGCCGGACACGTTGGCACTCAACAGCAGTGGCGTGTCGGGCATTGTCATGGTGTCGCTGCTGGTCTGCCTCATCCCGACGACCATCGGCGCGCTGCTGTCGGCCATCGGCATCGCAGGCATGGACCGCCTCGTGCAGCGCAATGTGCTGGCGATGTCGGGACGTGCGGTCGAGGCCGCGGGGGACGTCAACACTCTGCTGCTCGACAAGACCGGGACCATCACGCTCGGCAACCGGCAGGCCGCCGATTTCGTTCCGCTTACGGGGGTGACGCCCGAGGCGCTTGCCAGCGCGGCACAACTCTCCAGCCTCGCCGACGAGACCCCGGAGGGCCGCTCCATCGTCGTATTCGCCAAACAGGAGTACGGGCTGCGGGCCCGCACACCCGGCGAGCTCGACAAGGCGCACTGGGTGGAGTTCACCGCTATGACGCGCGTGTCCGGCGTCGATCTCAACGACGGTCACAGGCTGCGCAAGGGTGCGGCCAGCTCGGTCGCCGAATGGGTGCGTTCCGAAGGCGGCACGGTGCCAACCGAACTCGGCGCCATCGTCGACGGCATCTCTGCGGCGGGCGGCACACCCCTGGTCGTCGGCGAGGTGCTCAACCATCAGGCATCGGTGCTCGGCGTCATTCACCTCAAAGACGTCGTCAAGCAGGGCATGCGGGAACGCTTCGACGAGATGCGCAGGATGGGCATCCGCACCGTGATGATCACCGGCGACAACCCGTTGACTGCCAAGGCGATCGCCGACGAGGCAGGCGTCGACGACTTCCTCGCCGAGGCCACGCCCGAGGACAAGATGGCGCTGATCAAGAAGGAGCAGGCAGGCGGCAAGCTCGTCGCGATGACCGGTGACGGCACCAACGACGCACCGGCACTGGCTCAGGCCGACGTCGGCGTCGCGATGAACACCGGCACATCGGCGGCCAAAGAGGCGGGCAACATGGTCGACCTCGACTCCGACCCGACGAAGCTCATCGAGATCGTCGAGATCGGCAAGCAGTTGCTGATCACTAGGGGAGCGCTGACGACGTTCTCGATCGCCAACGACATCGCCAAGTACTTCGCGATCATCCCTGCGATGTTCGTGGCGTTGTTCCCCGGCCTCGACCTGCTGAACATCATGCGGTTGCACAGCCCGCAGTCGGCGATCCTATCCGCGGTGATCTTCAACGCGCTCGTCATCATCGCGCTCATCCCGCTGTCCCTACGGGGTGTCCGCTATACGCCGAGCAGTGCGTCAAAGCTGTTGAGCCGCAACCTCTATCTGTACGGCCTCGGCGGCATCATCGCACCGTTCATCGGCATCAAGCTCATCGACCTCGTCATCCAACTCTTCCCAGGAATGTGACATGAAGTTCACCAACATCATTCGCCAGCACTGGGCAGCACTGCGCGCGCTTCTCGTGCTCACCGTCATCCTCGGCCTGGCCTACCCGGCGTTAATCTGGCTGGTGGCCCAACTGCCCGGGCTGAGCGACAAGGCCGACGGCTCGATCATCGACGCCGGCGGGAAGCCGGTCGGCAGCAGCCTGATCGGCCAGTCGTTCACCGACGGCGACGGCAACCCGCTGCCGCAGTACTTCCAGAGCAGGGCTTCAAATGCCCTGCGGGCGGGTGGCGACGGATACGACCCGATGGCCACCAGCGCAAGCAACCTGGGGCCGGAGAGCATCGTCGATTCGCCCGGCAAGCCCAGCCTGCTCACCCTGGTGTGCTCGCGCAGCGCCGCCGTCGGTGAACTCAACGGCGTCGACGGATCCCGGCCGTTCTGCACGGGCGACGGCGTCGGCGCCGTGCTGTCGGTGATCGGTCCACGCGATGCGCGTGGCGCCGTCGTCCACCCGACGCGGGTCGTCAGCGTCAACGAACCCTGCGAGACGACGCCGACACCGTTCCTCGCCACCTACGAAGGCGTGCGGGTGGAATGCGCCCGCGACGGCGATGACTACAACATCGGCCAGCTCGTCCCGATCCGCGGCAACGCGCCCGCGCAGCCTGCGGTGCCTGCCGACGCCGTCACCGCAAGCGGAAGCGGCCTTGACCCGCATATCTCCATCGCCTACGCCGATCTGCAGGTCAACCGCGTCGCCAAGGCCCGCGGCATTGGCGTCGAGCAGGTCCGTGCAGCGGTTGCCGCCAACACGTCGAGCCGTGCGCTGGGGTTCATGGGTGAGCCGACGGTCAATGTGTTGAAGCTGAATCTGGAACTGGACCAGAAGTACCCGGCAAAGAGCTGACCCGCCGGTGGATGATGAGCAGGTGAGCACCGCCGATCCGGCGCTGGGCGCCAAACGCGGGGAGCTGCGCATCTACCTCGGCGCGGCTCCCGGCGTCGGTAAGACCTACGCGATGCTCGGCGAGGCTCACCGTCGACTCGAACGCGGCACCGATGTCGTCGCGGCCGTCGTCGAAACCCACGGGCGCAAGAAGACCGCCGAGCTGATCGAGGGCATCGAGGTCATCCCGCCGCGTCACATCGACTACCGCGGAACGCGCTTCGGCGAACTCGATATCGACGCCGTGATCAAGCGTCGCCCACAGGTGGTTCTCGTCGACGAGCTCGCCCACACCAACACCCCTGGCAGTAAGAACCCGAAACGCTGGCAGGACGTCGATGAGATCCTCGACGCGGGCATCACTGTCATCACCACGGTCAACGTCCAGCATCTGGAGAGCCTCAACGACGTCGTCACCCAGATCACCGGCATCGAACAACAGGAGAAGGTGCCCGACGAGGTCGTGCGCGCCGCCGACCAGATCGAACTGGTCGACATCACGCCGGAAGCGTTGCGGCGACGGCTGTCTCACGGCAACGTGTACGCCCCCGAGCGCATCGACGCCGCGATGTCCAACTACTTCAGGCCGGGTAACCTCACCGCTTTGCGTGAGCTCGCGCTGCTTTGGCTGGCCGATCAGGTGGACGCGGCGCTCGCCAAATACCGTGCCGACAAACACATCACCGACACCTGGGAGGCCCGCGAGAGGGTCGTCGTCGCCGTCACCGGCGGTCCGGAGTCGGAAACCCTTGTCCGGCGCGCATTCCGGATCGCATCCAAATCCAGCGCGGAGCTGATGGTCGTCCACGTCGTGCACGGCGACGGGCTGTCGGGCGTTTCCTGGGCCCGAACGGGCCCGAGCATAGACAAAGTTCGGGAATCGGCCACCAGCCTCGGCGCGACCGTGCACACGGTAGTCGGCGACGACGTCCCCGCCGCGCTTCTGGATTTCGCCCGCGAGATGAACGCAACCCAGTTGGTGATCGGCACCTCAAGGCGGTCGCGGTGGGCGCGGATCGTCGACGAGGGCATCGGCGCCGCGGTCGTGCAGCAGTCCGGCAAGATCGACGTCCACATGGTCACCCACGGGGAGGCCAAACGCGGTTCGTCGTGGTCATCGCTGACGTCCCGGCATCGGCATACGGTGTCCTGGCTCGCGGCCGTCGCGGTGCCGTCGGCCATCTGCGCGGTCACGGTCTGGCTACTCGACCCGTACCTCGGCGTCGGCGGCGAGAGCGCCTTGTTCTTCATCGGGGTGCTGGTCGTCGCGTTACTCGGCGGCGTCGCCCCCGCCGCAGTGTCGGCCGTGCTGTCGGGCCTGCTGTTGAACTACTTCCTCGTCGACCCACGTCACACCTTCACGATCTCCGAACCCGACAGCGCGATCACCATCGTCGTGCTGCTCGCCGTCGCGGTCGCCGTCGCCGCGCTCGTGGGCGGCGCCGCCAAACGCGCGAGAGAGGCGACACAGGCGTCCCGCGAAGCCGAACTGCTCGCGCTGTTCTCCGGTTCGGTGCTGCGGGGCGCCGACCTGGACACCCTGCTCGAACGGGTCAGGGAAACCTACTCGCAGCGAGCCGTCAGCATGCTGCGCGTCGCCGACGGCGAGGACCGCATCATCGCGTGCGTCGGAACCGATCCGTGCGCGACGGTCGACTCGGCCGACACCGCGATCGAAGTCGGCGACGACGAATTCTGGATGTTGATGGCGGGCAAGCAGTTAGCCGCCAGGGATCGCCGGGTGCTGACCGCGGTCGCGAAACAGGCTGCGGGCCTCGTCAAGCAACGGGAGTTGTCGCAGGAGGCCAGCAGAGCCGAGGCGATTGCGCGGGCTGACGAACTGCGTCGCTCGCTGCTGACCGCAGTGAGCCATGACCTGCGCACTCCATTGGCGGCAGCCAAGGCAGCGGTATCGAGCCTGCGTAGCGACGACGTCGACTTCTCCGCCGAGGACACCTCGGAGCTACTGGCCACCATCGAGGAGTCGATCGACCAGCTGACGGCGCTCGTCGGCAACCTGCTCGACTCGTCACGGCTCGCGGCAGGGGTGGTCACGCCGGATCTGCGGCGGGTCTACCTGGAGGAGACTGTCCAGCGCGCACTGCTGGGAATCAGCAGGCACTCCACGGGTTTTCGCAGTGTGGCACTGGACCGGGTGAAGGTGGAAGTGGGCGACGCGGTCGTGATGGCCGACAGCGGCCTGCTGGAGCGAGTGTTGGCCAACGTGATCGACAATGCGCTTCGCTATGCCGCCGAAAGCCCGGTGCGGGTCACCGCGAGCTCCGTCGGCGAGATGGTGCTGATCGCCGTCATCGATGAGGGCTCCGGCATTCCGCGCGGCACCGAGGCGCAGTTGTTCGCGCCGTTCCAGCGGCTCGGCGACCAGGACAACAGCACCGGCGTCGGCCTCGGGCTATCGGTGGCGAAGGGCTTCGTCGACGCCATGGGCGGTACCATCCAAGCCACCGACACGCCCGGTGGCGGGTTGACGGTACTCATCGAACTCGCCTCTCCCCCAAAGGTTTCGACGATATGACCAAGGTCCTGGTTGTGGACGACGAGCCGCAGATCCTGCGGGCACTGCGGATCAACCTGTCCGTACGCGGCTATGAGGTGGTCACCGCCTCGAGTGGGGGCGGCGCATTGCGCGCGGCCGCCGACGAGCATCCCGACGTCGTCATCCTCGATCTCGGGCTGCCCGACATGTCCGGCATCGACGTGATCGGCGGGCTGCGCGGCTGGCTGACAGCGCCGATCATCGTGCTGTCGGCCCGCACCGATTCCGCCGACAAGGTCGAGGCGCTCGACGCCGGGGCCGACGACTACGTCACCAAACCCTTCGGCATGGACGAGTTCCTCGCCCGCTTGCGCGCGGCGGTCCGACGCGGGGCCGCCGCCACTGAGACCGACGAACCCGTCGTCGAAACAGCCTCGTTCACAGTGGATCTGGCGTCGAAGAAGGTGACGAAGAACGGCATCGAGGTGCACCTGACCCCGACCGAATGGGGCATGCTGGAAATGCTGGTCCGCAACCGCGGCAAACTCGTCGGCCGCGAAGAGCTACTCAAGGAGGTGTGGGGCCCCGCCTATGCGAAGGAAACCCATTATCTCCGTGTGTATCTCGCGCAGTTGCGACGCAAGCTCGAGGACGACCCTTCGCACCCCGTGCACCTGCTGACAGAGGCCGGGATGGGCTACCGCTTCCAGGCGTGACTTTCTCTGCCGAGCAGACGTAAATGCACCCAACACACCGGCAGTTTTGTGACTTTTGCGTCTGCTCGCGAGAGTTACTGAGCCGTCTCCTCAGTCTCCTTGGCCAGCGCGATCAGCTTCTTGCGCACAAGATCCGGTCGCTCGTCGACGACGAAGTGCGTGGCGTCGACGGTTTCGAGCTGATAGTCGTCGGCGTTGGCGGTCTCCGGCGACACCATCGCAGGCCGGACAACGGTGTCGCGGTCCCCGTAGAGCATCCGGATCGGTACCGACGTGCGCCGGGTTTCGGGTGTGCGTGCGCCGCGAGGCAGTTCGCGCAACAGGAAGGTCCGGTAGGTGTCCCGGCCCGCGCGGGCAGACACAGGATCGCGGAACGCGTCGGCGAACACCCGAGCGTCCGCGGGATCCATGTCGGCACCGACCTTGAACGCGAAGTTGACGAAGTTCGTGTGTCGCTGCAGCGGGTAGCCGAATGCGGCGATCGGTATTTGGTAGTAGAGCCGCCACATGTTTGGCAGGGCCGCACGCGGCGTCTGCCATGGATGGTTGATGTTCATCGGGATATAGCCGTCGAACCGCTGCGGCTCACGCAACACCATCAGCCAGCCGGCGTACGCACCCCAGTCGTGGGCCACCAGAAGCACCCGTTCGAGGTCGAGAGCGTCCATCAGAGCCAGCACGTCGGTCGCGACGTCGTCCTTGGCCCACTTGTGCGGAGGAGGCCCGGACCAACCGTAGCCGGGCAGATCCGGAGCGATGATGCGCAGGCCCTGCGGCGGATCGGCCAGCAGGTCGCGGTACTCCCAGTGGTGCTGCGGCCAGCCGTGCAGCGCAAGCACTGGGCGGCCATCGGGCGGGCCGGCCTCGGTCACGTGAAACCGCACGCCGTTGGCTTCGACGAAGGATCTGCGCACCCCGTCGATCGGAGGTGGTTCAGTGGTCATGAATCGGACTATAGAGACCGGCCGCCGCGCTACGGTGCGGGTATGCCCGGCTACCGCGAACTGTTCGACGCCAGCATCTCCGATCCCGCGACCTTCTGGGCCGACGCCGCCCGCGCGGTCGACTGGACGCGGGAGCCGACGCAGATCCTCGACGACTCGAACCCGCCGTTCTACCGCTGGTTCCCCGACGGCGAACTCAACACCTGCGCCAACGCGCTGGATCGTCACGTCGCGGCAGGCCGCGGCGACCAGCCCGCGCTGATCTACGACTCGCCGGTGACCGGCTCGCAAGCCACGTTCACCTACCGCGAACTACTCGACCAGACGGCCCGGTTCGCTGGCGCGCTGCGCGGCCTCGGCGTGAACAAGGGCGACCGCGTCGTCATCTACATGCCGATGATCCCCGAAGCGGTCATCGCGATGCTGGCGTGCGCGCGCCTGGGCGCCGTGCACTCGGTGGTGTTCGGCGGCTTCGCGGCGAGCGAACTGGCCGCCCGCATCGACGACGCCAGGCCCGCCGCCATCGTCACCGCGTCCTGCGGCATCGAGCCGACCCGCACCATCGACTACAAGCCGATGATCGACGCCGCCCTCGATATCGCCGAATACGCGCCGCCCGCCTGCGTCATCGTGCAGCGGAACCAGCGGCCGTGCGAACCGCTTGCGGGCCGCGACCTCGACTGGAACGAGGTGATCGCCGGCGCAGAACCGGTCGACCCGGTGCCCGTCGCCGCCACCGACCCGCTGTACGTGCTCTACACCTCGGGCACGACAGGCAGGCCCAAGGGAATCGTCCGCGACAACGGCGGACACGCCGTCGCGCTGATGTGGACCATGAAACACGTCTACGACACCGAACCCGGCGACGTCTACTGGGCCGCTTCGGATGTCGGCTGGGTCGTCGGCCACTCCTACATCGTCTACGGGCCGCTGCTGCTCGGCGCGACGACGATGCTCTACGAAGGCAAGCCGGTCGGCACGCCGGATGCGGGTGCGTTCTGGCGGGTGGCGTCCGAGCACGGGGTCAAGGCGCTGTTCACGGCGCCGACGGCGATCCGGGCGATCAAGAAGGAGGACCCCGAGGGCGCGCACCTCGCCAAGTACGACCTGTCGGCGCTGAAGTACCTCTTCCAGGCGGGCGAGCGACTCGACCCCGGCACCTACCACTGGGCCTCGGAACGGCTGGGCATCCCGGTCGTCGACCACTGGTGGCAGACGGAGACCGGCTGGGCCGTCGCCGCCAACCCGATGGGCGTCGAACCGCTTGACATCAAGCCCGGCTCGCCCACCGTGCCGATGCCGGGGTACGACGTACGCATCCTGCGGCCCGACGGCACCGAGGCCGACGCGGACGAGGAGGGCGCGATCTGCGTCAAGCTCCCGCTGCCGCCCGGGACCCTGCCGACGTTGTGGGGTGACGACGACCGCTACGTCTCGTCATACCTGGCGGCGTTCCCCGGCTACTACCTGACCGGCGACGGCGGCTACTTCGACGGGGACGGCTACCTGTACGTGATGGGCCGCACCGACGACGTCATCAACGTTGCGGGACATCGCATGTCGACCGGTTCCATCGAGGCGGTCCTTGCCGCGCATCCCGCCGTCGCGGAGTGCGCGGTGATCGGCGTCACCGACGAGCTCAAGGGCCAGGTGCCGCGCGGCCTCGTCGTTCTCAAGGCGGGTGCGTCGGCCGACGGCCTTGCCGAGGAGCTGATCGCCGCGGTGCGCGAAACCATCGGCGCGGTCGCCTCTTTCAAGGCCGTCGACGTCGTGCCCGCGCTGCCGAAGACCCGGTCGGGCAAGATCCTTCGCAAGACCATGCGCGGTATCGCCGACGGCCGCGACGAGCCGGTGCCGTCGACCATCGAGGACCCTGCGGTGCTCGACAAGCTCAAGCCGATCCTTCAGAGCTGACGGTTTCGCCGACGCCGGTCAGCGACAGCCCTTCATCCACGGTGCACGCCAACTCGGGTGCCCGGCAATGAGTTTGGTGGCCGCCTTCGGCCCCCACGACCCCTTCGCGTAGGGCTGTACCGGCGGCGGCGAGTCGAGCAGCGGCTGCACGATCCGCCACGTCTCCTCCACACCGTCTTCGCGCGCGAACTGGGCTGAGTCCCCCTTCATCGCATCGCTCAGCAGGCGCTCGTACGGTTCTGGCGCCTCGCCGAGTTCCTCGGCGAAAATCATGTCCAGATCGACGCAGCGGGTGCTGTTCTTGCCGTGCTCCTTGGCCTGAATGATCAGGTTGGTACCGGGATTGGGATCGATGCGGAGCACGAGTTCGTCGGGATCATGCGTCTGCTCGGTGATCGCCAGCTTGGGCGGGCGCTTGAAGATGACCCGGATCTCGGTGTCGCGCACCGGCAGCGCCTTCCCCGCGCGAATGAAGAACGGCACCCCGGCCCACCGCCAGTTGTCGATCTCCAGCCGCAACGCGGCGAAGGTCTCGGTCTGCGAATCCGGTTGTACCCCTTTGATGGATTGATATCCGTCGTACTGGCCGCGCACGTAATGCGCGGGATCGGCCGACGGCATCGCGCGGAACACCTCCGCACGTTTGTCCCGCAGTCCGTCGGCGTCGGCGGTGCTCGGCGGCTCGGCGGCGAACAGCCCGATCAGCTGCAGCAGATGGTTCTGCACCACGTCACGCAACGCCCCGACCGGATCGTAGAAGCTGCCCCTGTCCTCAACACCGAAGTTCTCGGCCATCGTGATCTGCACGCACTGGATCCGGTCGCGGTTCCACAGCGGCTCGAAAATCGAGTTGGCGAACCGAAGGAACATGATGTCCATCGCGGGTTCCTTGCCGAGGAAGTGGTCGATACGGAAGATCTGCCACTCCTCGAGGACGCTGCGCAGCGAGGCGTTGAGCGCACGGGCAGAAGCCAAGTCATGACCGAAAGGCTTCTCCACCACCACCCGTGCGTGCGACGTCAGATTGGCCTTCGCGAGACCCTCGACCACGCGGCCGAACAACGACGGCGGTATCTCGAGGTAGAAGACGGGCGTGTGCTTGCCCTCGATCGCACGGGCCACCCGCTCATAGGTCTTCGCGTCGGCGAAGTCGCCGGACACCATCGACAGTCGTGCGGCGAACCGGGCGAACACCTCCTCGTCGATCGTTTCGCCCGCGGTCTCGATCGCGCTGCGCGCGTGGTCGACCAGGGCCGCTTCCGACCAGTCATCGAGGGCGACCCCGACGATCGGACAGTCGAGCAGGCCGCGGCGCTCCAGTCGGTACAGCGACCGGAACGTCATCTTCCTGGCCAGATCGCCTGTGATCCCGAAGATCACGAGGACGTCGGCGGGTGTTGTTGCGGGCGAGGCCATGTCGCTAATCCTTCTTCTCGACGTGACCGCCGAATTCACTGCGCATCGCGGAGAGGACCTTCGCGGTGAACTCGCCGAGCTCCCGTGACTGGAACCGCTCGAACAGCGATGTGGTGATCACCGGCGCCGGCACCCCCTCGTCCACGGCGGCGAGCACCGTCCAACGGCCTTCCCCGGAATCCGATACCCGCCCGGTGAAATCGTCGAGTTGCGGCGAGCGCGCCATCGCATCGGCGATCAAGTCGACCAACCATGACCCCACCACGGATCCGCGGCGCCAGACCTCGGCCACCTCTCCGACGTCGATCGAATATTGGTAGGCCCACGGATCGCGTAGCGGCGTGGTCTCGGCGTCGACCGTGCGGGTGACCTTGCCCGCATCGGCGTGCTTGATGATGCTCAGCCCCTCTGCGATGGCGGCCATCATCCCGTACTCCACCCCGTTGTGAACCATCTTCACGAAGTGGCCCGCACCGTTGGGCCCGCAGTGCAGATAGCCATCGGCGGCGGTGCCATCGGTGCGCGTGCGAGACGGTGTGGGCTCGGCGCAACCCTCCCCCGGAGCGATCGTCTTGAAGATCGGGTCGAGGCGCGCCACCACTTCGGACTCACCGCCGATCATCAGGCAGTAGCCACGCTCGAGGCCCCATACACCGCCACTGGTTCCGCAGTCGACGTAATGGATGTTCTTCGTCAACAGGTTCTGCGCCCTGGTGATGTCGTCGCGGTAGTAGGAGTTGCCGCCGTCGATCACCGTGTCCCCCGGATCCAGCAGAGGAACCAACTGATCCAGCGTCGAGTCCACCACCGCCGCGGGCAGCATCAGCCATATCGCCCGTGGTTTCTCCAGCTTGTCCACGAAGTCGGCCAACGACGACGAACCCGTCGCACCCTCCTTCGCAAGAGTGCTCACCGCGTCGGCGTTCATGTCGAAGACGACACAGCTGTGCCCGTCTCGCATCAGCCGCCGCACCAGGTTCGCACCCATTCGGCCGAGTCCAACCATTCCCAACTGCAGTGGTGTGTCGGTTGTCATGCCCCCCATTTAACTTGCCTTGCCTTGGCGAGCCATGAGAATGCGGGTCACAGGGGTCGTCCAGGTATCGTCGATGGAACACACGACCTGCGTCGACGACCAAAAGGGAGCAATGAGTAGCGCCTCGCGCGCACCCCGAAGACCTGCCCCACCCCGGGTTGACCAAGCCACGATGTCTCCGGCGGTGGGGACGTGTTAGTCGCGCTGGCCAATATCGGCCTCGGCGTCCTGGTGGTCGTGTTGATCACGGCGTTCACCGCGTATTTCGTCGCTCAGGAGTTCGCCTACACGGCGGTCAGCCGCGCCAGCCTGAAGGCCCACGCCGAAGCGGGCGATTCGTCGGCGGCCCGCGCGCTCGACGTCACCAGGCGGACATCGTTCATGCTGTCCGGCGCGCAGCTGGGCATCACCGTCACCGGCCTGCTGGCGGGCTACGTCGCCGAGCCGCTGATCGGGTCGGGCCTTGCCGAGCTGCTCGGGATGGCCAGTGTGCCCACCGGCGTCGGGGTCGCGGTCGGCACTGCCGTGTCGCTGATCTTCTGCACCGTCGTCCAGATGCTGTTCGGTGAGCTGTTCCCGAAGAACCTCGCGATCGCCATACCGGAGTCGCTGGCCCGAAGGCTCGCGGTGTCCACCCGGTGGTATCTGCGGCTGTTCGGCTGGTTGATCTGGTTCATGGACCAGTCGTCGAATGTGTTGCTTCGCGCGGTGAAGATCGAACCGGTGCACGACGTCGAACAGGCAGCTACCGCACGCGATCTCGAGCACATCGTCGCCGCATCGTCCGCCTCGGGCGAAATGCGGCGGGATCTGTCCACCCTGCTCGGCCGAATACTGGACTTCCCGACGAGCACCGCCGAGCATGCGATGATCCCGCGCACCCGGGTCGACACCGTCCGCTTCGACGAGACCATCGACGCGGTGCTCACCCGGATGGCCGGCGGCCACACCCGCTACCCCGTCGTCGGCGAGACCACCGACGAGGTGCTTGGGGTCATCGACCTCGACGCCGTCCTGGACGCCGAACCGACCGATAGCGCGCGGTCGCGGTGCAGGCCTGCCGTTCAGGTGCCGACGTCGCTGCCGCTGCCCGAGACGCTCACCCGGCTGACCGAGGCGGGCGACGAGCTCGCGGTGGTGATCGACGAGTACGGCGGCCTGGCAGGCATCGTCACCGTCGAGGACATCGCCGAGGAACTGGTCGGCGAAATCGCCGACGAACACGATGGGGCCGACGGGCGGGTCACGCGACGTGACGGCGGCTGGCTGCTGCCCGGCGACATCCACCTCGACGAGGCCCAGCGACTGCTCGACGAACGACTGCCCGACGGCGACTACGAGACCATCGCGGGGCTGCTGATGCACCAGTTGGGTCGGATGCCCGCGGTCGGAGACAGTGTCGACATCCCGCTGCCGGACAACCCCGCCGGTTGGCCCGCGAAGCCGAAGGTGTTGTCCGCCAAGGTTGAATCCATCGAGCGTCGGGTGCCCGCCGAGGTGTTCGTCGCGGTGCGCGACAAGGAGGACGGCGTTGAGTAACCCGTGGGTGGTGCTCGCGGTCACCTTCGGCCTGATCGCGTTGAGCGCCCTGTTCGTCGCCGTCGAGTTCGCGCTGCTGACCGCGCGTCGGCACCGGCTCGAGGACGCCGCGGCAAAGAGTCGTTCGGCCAGGGCCGCGCTGCGAAGCACCAGCGAGCTTTCGCTGCTGCTTGCGGGTTCGCAGCTGGGTATCACCGTGTGCACGCTGGCGTTGGGTGCGACGACGAAACCTGCTGTGCACCACTGGCTCACCCCACTGCTGCACGCCACAGGCGCACCCATGTGGGTTGCCGACGCGGGCGGTTTCGTGCTGGCGCTGGCGATCGTGACGTTTCTGCACCTCGTGATCGGCGAGATGGCGCCGAAGTCGTGGGCCATCGCGCATCCCGAACGCGCGGCGACGATTCTGGCGATACCGATGCGCACATTCATGGCGCTCACCCGGCCGGTGCTGATCGCGCTGAACCGCGCGGCCAACTGGTGTGTGCGCAAGGTCGGCGTCACGCCCATCAACGAACTCGGCGAGGGACAGGATCCAGAGACGCTTCGCCAACTGGTGGAGCACTCGGCGGCCGCTGGCGCGCTCGATCCGCGGTACTACCGCAATCTCGCCACCGCGCTGGACCTCGAGAAGCTCGTCGTCGGCGATATCGTCTCGCGCACTTCGTCATTGAGCACGGTCACGGCCGAAGCCGATCCGGCGGCAATACAAGCGATGTCCCGGCTGACGGGCCACCAGCGGATCCTCGTCCAGGGTGAGGATCAGGCCGTGACGGGCGTGGTGCATGTGCGTGACAGCCTGCGCGCCGATCCCGAAATCCGGGCTAACGACCTGATGCGGCCGGTGTTGCGACTGGCGCCTGATTTGCCGGTCTACCGTGCGCTGCACCTGATGCGCCAGACGCGCAACCATCTGGCGATCGTCGTCGACGCCGATGAGTTCGTCGGCCTCATCACCCTGTCCGACGTGCTGCAGCGTTTGCTGCCGGAAAGCGGCACGGCTGCGTAACGACGCGGTGACTTTCCTTTATTTCCACGCTGACAGGAACTATTGTGAAATCGGCATATGTTGATACGAACTCTGCTCCCACCTGCGAAGGCGGTCAGAGCGGCAAAGGAGTGAAACAGCATGCGAGTCTCAGAAATCAAGGCCGGCGGCTGCAGTTGCCATTGCAACGCGTGCGACGGCGGCCATCACTGCGGCAACCCGCCCAACTGCAACGTCAGGCGCTGATCTAGGCGATTAACCGGCTCTGCGCCGGGGTACTTCTCTAACCTGCCGGCCCGTCAATTACCGGGTCGGAGGGAGGTGGAGCCATGGCGCAGCGCCCCAAGGTCATGGCGGTGCAAGGCGCCGCCGTGCTGGTAGCCGCCGCATTCTTGATCATCGGTGTGCTGGGGTTCGTCCCCGGTGCGACAAGCCATCTCGACCAGCTCCAGTGGGCAGGTCATCACTCCGGCGCGATGTTGTTCGGGATGTTCGCGGTGTCGGTGTTGCACAACGTCGTGCACGTGGCGTTCGGCATCGTCGGCTTCATGTTCGCGCGTACCTATGCGGCCTCGCGGGCTTACCTGCTCGCGGGTGGGCTGGGCTATCTCGCGCTTTGGGCGTACGGGCTGGCGATGGATCACGCCAGCGCGCTGAACATCTTACCGGTGAACGGTGCCGACAACTGGCTGCACTTCGGCGTCGGCGTGGGAATGGTGCTGCTGGCGTTGACGCTCGGGGGCCAGCACGATCCGACGAAACGACCCAAACGGTGGACGAAGGTACGCGCCTAGACGATCGACAGCGCGATGCCGTCGAGGATGTCGTGCTCACTGACCACCAACTCGTCGATTCCGGCGCGGCTGCCAAGGGCATCGGCCAGTTCCTCGACGATGATCGCGCCGCCGCCGATCACGTCGACCCTGCCCTCGTGCATCGGGCCAAGGGCCGCGCGCTGGTCATGGGACATGCCGATGATGTCGTCGCACACACGCAGCAACGCGTCGAATCCGACGCGGGACAAGTGGATCGCCTCCGGGTCGTAGGTCGTCATCCCTTGCGCCAGCGCGGCAAGGGTCGTCATGGTCCCCGCTACGCCGACCCACGTGCGTGCACCATCGACCGGCACCACCCGCATCGCCTCGCCGAGGCGTTCCCGCACGACATCGCGCGCAGCCGCCACCTCCGTTGCCGTCGGCGGGTCGGAGTGCAGGCAACGTTCGGTCAGCCGGACGCAGCCGATGTCGGCCGAGAAGCCGGCCTGCACCTCACGCTCCCCCAGCACCACCTCGGTCGATCCACCTCCTAGATCCACCACGACGAAAGGTGCGGCGGCGGTGTCCAATTCGTAGACGGCGCCGTTGAACGACAGCCTGGCTTCGTCGTCGCCGCTGATCACCTCGGCGACCGCGCCGGGTACGACGGCGCCGAGCACCTCGGATGTCATTGCGAAGAACACATCTCGGTTGGCCGCGTCGCGGGTCGCCGAAGTCGCCACCATCCGCACATTCGAAACATCGTGGTGCCGAAGCAGTTCGGCGTAATCGGTGAGCGCGACCTTCGTTCGCTCGATCGCTTCGGGTGCGAACCGGCCCGTCGCGTCCACCCCCTGGCCCAGCCGCACGATGCGCATCTCACGGTGCACGTCGCGAAGTTGGCCTCCAGCGGCGTCGGCGATCAGCAGCCTGATCGAGTTGGTGCCACAGTCCACTGCCGCAACCCTCGTCACGTCCACACTCCCCTGTCCAGTATTCCGGCCATACCCGGTTCGACGGCCAGCACCGCAAGCGCCTCGTCGCCAAAGGGATTGACGCCCGGCCCCTTTGCCAGCGAGTGCGCGATCACCACATGCAGGCACTTCACCCGGTCCGGCATGCCGCCGCCGGAGAACGTGGTGCCAAGCGATTCGATCGCATCGCGCTCGGCCAGATACGACTCGTGCGCACGCCGGTACGCGGCGGCCAGTTGTGCGTCATCGCCGAGTCTTTCGGTCATCTCGCGCATCAAACCCGACGATTCGAGCCTGCTCGCTGCCGCCGTCAACGCCGGATGCGTCAGGTAATACAGCGTCGGAAACGGTGTTCCGTCAGGCAATCTCGGGGCTGTCTTGACGACGCCGGGCTCGCCGTTGGGGCATCGGTAGGCGATCTCGAGAACACCGCGGGGCTCACGACCCAACTGCCGCTCGACGGCGTCGAGATCCGACTGCTCAGCCACCGGGAGGCGGCGGCGGAGGTACGGGCGGAGCCGGCGGAACGGCGCTCGGAATGTTGTGTGGATCATCGGCGATCGTGTGCCACAGCGACGTGTACCACGGCTGGCCTGCCCGCGCGGCCACAGCCTGCTCACTCGGCTCGCCCGGCACCACGGCACCCGGCGGCAACTGCACCTGATACGGAATGTCACCGGGCTTCACGAAGCCGAGACGCTCACGGGCCTGAGCCGCAATGTAGGCGGGGTCACCAAGTTTCACCTTCTGCTGTTCCAGGTCGGCGATCTCCGCGCGCAGTTTCTCCTCGCTGGCCGCCAACTGACGCATCTCGGTCCGCTGTCCGAAGTATGTGCGAACCGGACCCGCGATCGTCAGCGTCAGCACACAGACCACCGCCGCGAGGATCGCCGCCCGCCGCGCCGCCGAACCCAATCGCTGTTCGGACTGCTGCTCGGCGGCCTCGGCGATCGACTGCCGAATCGACTCGGCCTTCGTCTGCTCCTCGGGCTCGGGCTTGGGTCGCGACTCCGCCTTGCGCGGCTCGCGTCGCACCGGTGACCCGGTCTGCGGACGGCCACGGGCCGAGGCACCCGGCTTACCCGACTTGGCTGACTTCGCCGGTCGGGATGCCGGGGACCGCCGCTTCGGGTCGGGCCGTTTCGCTTCTGGCACGGGCTATTTGGCCTCCGGGGCGAAGCGCGGGAACGCGAGGTCGCCCGCAAACCGCGCGGCGTCGCCGAGGGTCTCCTCGATGCGCAACAGCTGGTTGTACTTGGCGACGCGCTCGCTGCGCGCTGGTGCACCGGTCTTGATCTGCCCGCTGCCAACCGCCACCGCCAGATCGGCGATCGTGGTGTCCTCGGTCTCGCCGCTGCGGTGGCTCATCATCGTGCGGTACCCGCTGTTGTGTGCCAGCGATACCGCGTCGAGAGTCTCTGTCAGCGTGCCGATCTGGTTCACCTTCACCAGTAGGGCGTTGGCGGCGCCCCGTTCGATGCCCTCCTCGAGCCGCTCGGGGTTGGTCACGAACAGGTCGTCACCGACGATTTGCACGCGATCGCCGATCGCGGTCGTCAACGCCACCCAGCCGTCCCAGTCGTCCTCCGAAAGCGGGTCCTCGATCGAGACCAGCGGATAGGAGTCGAGCAGCCCGGCGTAGAACTCCACCATCTGCTCGGCGCTTCGGGTCTCCTTCTCGAAGCTGTAACCCGTTCCGTCGGTGAAGAATTCGGTGGCCGCGACGTCCAGCGCCAGCGCCACGTCGCTGCCCGCCTTGAACCCCGTGGCGTCAATGGCCGACAGGATCAGGTCGAGCGCCGCCTTCGTGCCCGCGACATCGGGTGCGAAGCCGCCTTCGTCGCCGAGGCCGGTGGCCAGGCCCTGCTTCTTCAACACCGACTTCAGCGAGTGGTACACCTCGGCGCCCCAGCGCAGCGACTCCTTGAAGCTGGGTGCTCCGATCGGCGCGACCATGAACTCCTGCACGTCGACGCCGGTGTCGGCGTGCGCACCGCCGTTGAGGATGTTCATCATCGGCACGGGCAGGACGTGGGCGTTCGGGCCGCCGACGTAGCGGAACAGCGGCAGCCCCGCCGATTCGGCGGCGGCCTTCGCGACGGCGAGCGAGACGCCGAGGATCGCGTTGGCGCCGAGCCGGGACTTGTCCGGTGTGCCGTCCAGGTCGAGCAGGGCCTGGTCGATCAGCCGCTGATCGTCGGCGCTCAATCCGATGACGGCGGGCGCGATCTCGTCGAGGACGGCCTCGACGGCCTTACCCACACCCTTGCCGCCGTAGCGGGAGCCGCCGTCGCGCAGCTCCACCGCCTCGTGCTCACCCGTGGACGCGCCCGACGGCACCGCCGCCCGTGCGAACGTGCCGTCGGTCAGGGCCAACTCGACCTCGACCGTCGGGTTGCCGCGGGAATCGAGGATTTCGCGAGCTCCGACCTGCTCGATGATGGGCACTGGCTTCTCCTTGGTCGGTCGGGTTGGACTAGGGCTAAAGGATGAGCCTAGAGCGTGGTCATTGCGACGGCGGGATTAAAGCGGGTGACCCTCGGTGTAGGCGGTCGCCCAGTCGCGGACAGTGCGGGCGTACTGGTCGGACAGGTTGTAAGCGCGCAGCGCGTTCATCCAGCCCCGCGGGGTGGACAGATCCTTGCCGCGCCAGCACAGATAGCCCGCCGCCGACAGCGCCGCATCGTCGAAATTGTCCGGGCTGACCTTGCCGTCGTTGTTCGCGTCGACCCCGTAGAGCCGCCACGTCTCCGGGATGAACTGCATGGGGCCCATCGCCCGGTCGAGGTGCGGATCGCCGTCGAGCAGACCCGCATCGCTGTCGATGATCTCCAGGTTGCCCATCGTGCCGTCCAGCCGCACCCCCCGGATGAACGGGGTGACGTCGCCATTCGGCGCGATGCTGGCACCGCGATAGGTGCCGTGATGGCTTTCCACCATCCCGATGCCTGCGAGCGTCGGCCAGCTCAGATGGCAGTTGGGGTTCTCCACCTCGGCGACCCTGGCCGCGTATGCATAGGCCTCCAGTGCGCCCGCGGGTATCCCCAGCTGAGGGGCCCGTTCGGCGGCCCAATCGCGCAGCTGGTCGGCGGGCCTGCCCTTGGCGTGGGTGTCGATCGGCGGCACAGGATCGCCCGCCGGCGGCGGCACGCCCTCGGGAATCGGGATGCCGAGCTGCCACGAGCAGCTGGAAGCCAACAGCAGCGCTGTCGCGCCGATCACCGCGACAGCCCGCAGCCAACGCACTGGCGACACCGGACTCCCTCAAACCCCTCTAGTTGAAATCCATCGTCCCATGGGTTTGGGAGTGCTCTGGGCCACGGCACAAATCGCTCCGAACTTAGGCCAGGCAATCGATATTTAGGTGTGCCTACCCTGGTGCGAGCAAAACGTTGTAATGTTCACGCGTCTACTACGAGGAGGCTCAATGAAACTGCATCTCGCCTGGCCCGTGTCGGTTGCGGCCGCGGCCTTGGTTCTTGCCGGATGCTCCAGCAGCGATTCGGGCAGCGCCGAAGAGAGCAGTGCCTCGAGTTCGGCCAGCGAGACGTCGACGTCCGCGGCCGCAGCTCCGAGCCCGGAGGCCGAGAAGGCCGCCACCGAGTACAAGGCGTACGCCGTCGCCCAGATCGATGAGCTCGCCGCTGCCGTCAAGGTGCTCACCGACGCGGTGCGCGCCAACAATCTGCAGGCTGCACAGGACGCCTACGCGCCGTCGCGCATGCCGTGGGAGCGCATCGAGCCGCTGGCGGGCCTGGTCGAGGACATCGACGGCAAGGTCGACGCCCGCGTCGACGACTTCGCGGGTGAGGACGATCCCGCCTTCACCGGCTGGCACCGCCTCGAATTCCTGCTCTTCAACAAGAACACCACCGAGGGCGGCGCGCCGTTCGCCGACCAGCTCGACAAGGACATCGCGGACCTGAAGACGGAGTTCGCCAAGGTCGAGGTGACGCCGCTCGATGTGGCCAACGGCGCTGCCGAGCTGATCGAAGAGGTCTCCGAGGGCAAGATCACCGGCGAAGAGGACAGGTACTCCAAGACCGACCTGTGGGACTTCGACGCCAACCTGCAGGGCTCGCAGGCCGCGATCGACAAGCTGACACCCGCCCTGGAGGCGGCCGATCCAGCGCTGCTCGGCAAGATCGACGGCGGCATCACGCAGGTCTACGACACCCTGGCGCCGCTGCGTAAGGGTGACGGCTGGGTGCTGTTCTGCCCCGAGAACGACCAGTACCCGTCGCCGTGGTGCCCGGCCGTGACCGTGACACCGCAGGTGGTCGACACGCTGAAGGCGCAGCTTGCCGGGCTCTCGGAGAACCTGTCCCAGGTTGCGGGAGTCCTGAAACTGCAGTGACCGAGCGGCCACCACGCACTGGCATCTCGCGCCGCGGCTTCGTCACCGGGGCGTTGGGCACCGGTGCAGCCGTTGGCGCAGGCGCGATGCTGGGCGGGTGTTCCTCACCCGAACCTGCCGCGCCTGCGGTACCGCAGCCCGCTCTCGTCCCGTTCGAGGGCGCCCATCAATCGGGGATCACCACACTGCCGATCCCCGAACAGGGTCTGGTGGCGTCGTTCAACCTTCACGTCACCGATCGCGCGGGACTGAAGAAGACCCTTCAGGAGCTCACGGAGGAGATCCGTGCGCTGATGGCGGGACAACCGCCCGAGACGCGCGACCCGGCCTATCCGCCGGTCGACTCGGGGATCCTCGGCGATAAGCCGCCCGCCGACAACCTGTCGATTCTGGTCGGCGTCGGGGCGTCGATGTTCGACAACCGGTTCGGCCTGGCCGATCGCAAGCCCAAGGAACTGGAGACCATGCCGTTCCTTGCCAACGACCGCCTCGACCCGAAGCTGTCGCACGGCGACGTCTCGATCATCCTCGAGGCAGGGCACAACGACACCGTGCAGTTCGCGTTGCGACAGTTGATGCGGTGCACCCGAAGCGAGCTGACGCTGCGATGGATGATCGACGGGTACGCCCGCGGCATCGGAGCGGGTGCGACGTCGGAGGCAGCGACCCCGCGGAACCTGTTGGGGTTCAAGGACGGAACGGCGAACCTCGACGTCGACGACGGGAAGCTGATGGACGAGCACGTCTGGGTGCAGCCCGGCGACGACGAGCCCGAGTGGACGGTCGGCGGCTCGTATCAAGCGGTCCGCATCATCCGCATGTTCGTCGAGTTCTGGGATCGCACCCGCCTCGGCGAGCAGGAGACGCTCATCGGCCGCAAGAAGGTCAGCGGCGCGCCGCTCGGCATGACCGACGAGTTCGCCGACCCCGACTACGCCGAGGACCCCGACGGCAAGCGGATCCCGCTGGACGCCCACATCCGGTTGGCCAACCCGCGCACCACCGAAACCGAGCAGAACCGCATCCTGCGAAGGGGATTCAACTATTCGCGCGGTTTCGACGGCGCGGGCCGACTCGACCAGGGGCTGGCGTTCATCGCGTACCAGCGCAGCCTGGAGAAGGGTTTCCTCACCGTGCAGAACCGGCTCAAGGGCGAGCCGCTCGAGGAGTACATCATGCCGGTGGGCGGTGGCTTTTTCTTCGCGCTGCCCGGGGTTACCGGCGCGGACCGCTTCCTCGGCGACCAACTCGTCGACTGACCCTGCAGTGCTTCGCGCCGAACGTGCGTCCACTGCGAAATAACTGCCGAATTTTCGCAGTAGACGCACGTTCGCGGAGGTGTCGGTGGTGTTGCGCACACTCCGTCGCATGGGGGAACCATTCATCGGCAGCGAGGCCATCGCATCAGGCGCCTTGACGCCGTATGCGCTACGCAGTCGTTTCGTCGCGGTCTATCCGGATGTCCACCTCTCGCCAGATACGACGATGACCGCGATCATCCGTGCTGGGGCGGCGTGGCTGTGGTCGGGCCGCCGAGGGGTAGTCGCTGGCCGATCGGCGGCCGCGCTACATGGGGCCAAGTGGGTCGATGCGCGTAAGCCGGCCGAATTGCTCTGGTCGAATCGGCGGCCGCCCAAAGGTATTCGAACTTGGTCGGACACCCTTGCCGATGACGAGGTCGAGCTGATCGGCGGCGTTCGGGTGACGACGCCCGCCCGCACGGCACTCGATATCGCCTGTCGGTATCCCCTCGTCCGCGCGGTCGCTGCCATCGATGCCTTGGCCCGGGCGACACAACTCAAGATCGCTGATGCTGAACTCCTCGTCGACAGGTATCGCGGGCGGCGCGGCATCAGGAAGGCACGGCAGATTCTCGACCTCGTCGACCCAGGAGCAGAATCGCCGCAAGAGAGCTGGTTGCGGCTTGTCGTTATCAGGAACCACTTCCCGCGGCCGAAAACGCAGATTCCGGTGTACGACGAGTTCGGCGTGCTGGTAGGTGTTTTCGATCTCGGCTGGGAAGACATGAAGATCGCCATGGACTACGAGGGCGAGCATCATCGGACCAATCGCAGAGTGTTCAATCACGACATCCGCAAAGCGGAGACGGTCGCCCAACTGGGCTGGACGGACATCCGCGTCACCGCGGAGGACGGCGAGGCCGTAGTGGTGGGACGGCTAACGGAGGCGTGGCGACGCCGAACGTGAAACCACTGCGAGATTTCGCGCGATTTTTCGCAGTGGACGCACGTTCGGCGTTAGGAGTTAGCGTCGACGGGCTCGTCTTCGTCGACGGGATCTTCATCGACGGGTTCATCCGCGGGCTCTTCATCCGCGACGGGCTCTTCATCCGCGACGGGCTCTTCATCCGCGACGGGCTCTACCACCGCGTCGACCTCGGCGGACGGCCAGAACGCCCGCCACTCCTCCTCGGTGATCCCCCCGAGCGAGGCGATATCGAGCTCCTCTGGGACGTCTTCACCACGACGGTCGGCGGCGATCGCCTTCTCCACCGTGCGCACGGTGTCCATCAGCTCCAACACCTCGGCCCGCAGCTCGTTCTCCGCATCGCCTTCCGGCGACACCGTCACGCCAGTGATCGATACCGGGATCAGGTCCGCGGGCAGGCCCGCCTGGTTTACCCGGTCAATCACCTTCTGCGCCAACGCCAATGCGGGCTGGCCCGTCGGCACGCCATCGAGAAGTGAATCGCGCGACTTCGCCCTCTTCTCCATGGCCTTGCGCTCTTCCCATTGCGCCAGCTGATCAGCCAGCGAGATCGGCTCGCCCGCGAGCACCGCGGGCACCCGGTTGGCGAGCTTGCGTTGCAGCGTGTCCGCGACGTCGTCGATGGTGAACGGATGCTGCGGCGCGTCCTCGGCGATGCGGGCCTGGAACAACACCTGCAGCAGCACATCGCCGAGTTCCTCGCGAAGTTCATCCGCGTTGCCGCTTCGCACCGCGTCGAACAATTCGTAGGTCTCCTCCAACAGGAAACGACGCAGCGAATCGTGCGTCTGCTCGCTCTCCCACGGGCCCGCGGTGCGCAGCTTGTCCATCATCGCGACCGCATCGACAAGCCGCTCCCCTGCCTGCGAGTCCGGCGCGGCGATCAGCTTGTCGCCGGCGGCCAGTCGCGCCTGTACCGCCGGGTGCTCGCGGTCCGACGACAACAGCACCGGCGCGTCGTCACCCTCATAGGCGGGCCGGGCCGACGGCAGCGACCACGGCACCTTGACCGGCATCTCTTCGGTGTACTGGACGTCACCGGCGAGGAATTCGATCGCCTCGACCGGGATCAACGAGGGGCGGCGCGGGTCGACCAGAACGACAGTCATCGCGATCCACCTCCGACGTTCGTTATATCAACATCGTCCTGGGGTTTTCCGTTGAGGGCCAATACCAAACCGGCCACCATCCGGACGATTTCAAGATCGCGGATGCGCGGTGCACCGACACCACTACCGGATCGCGGTATCGGCACCTGCACCGTCGACGTCGTCGCACGGTAGTTCGCGCTCGGATACATCCGCTTCAACCGAAGCTGCTGCGAATCCAGCAACGTCATCGGCGACACCTTCAGCGTCGACTCCGACGGCGAACTGATTTCGGTGACGCCGTATTCACGTGCCAGCAACCGCAACCGCGCGACCGAGACCAGCAGCTGCGCGGGTTCGGGCAGTGGCCCGTACCTGTCGACGAGTTCCTCCACCACCGCACTCACCGCGTCCTGGTCGGCGGCCGACGCGAGTCGGCGATAGCCCTCGAGCCGCAGCCGATCGCTGGCGATGTAGTCGGGCGGCAGGTTCGCGTCGACGGGCAGGTCGATGCGCACATCCTTCGGCTCCGGGGCGGCGGCAACGGTTTTCCCGTCAGCCACGGCGCGGTATGCCTCCACGGCCTCGCCGACCAGTCGCACGTACAGATCGAATCCGACGCCCGCGACGTGACCGGACTGCTCGACACCGAGCACATTGCCCGCCCCGCGGATCTCCAAGTCCTTCATGGCGACCGCCATGCCCGCGCCGAGTTCGTTGTTCTGCGCGATCGTCGCCAACCGGTCGTAGGCCGTCTCGGTCAGCGGAACCTCGGGCGGATACATGAAGTACGCGTAGCCGCGCTCACGGCTACGGCCCACCCGCCCGCGCAACTGGTGCAGCTGCGAAAGCCCGAACGTATCGGCGCGTTCGACGATCAACGTGTTGGCGTTGGAGATGTCCAGCCCGGTCTCCACGATCGTCGTGCAGACAAGCACGTCGAACTCGCGGTTCCAGAATCCCTCGACCGTGCGTTCCAGCTGCTCCTCGGGCATCTGCCCGTGTGCGACGACGACACGCGCCTCGGGCACAAGCGCCTGCAGTTTCGCGGCTGCCGCGTCGATGGACCGCACCCGGTTGTGGATGTAGAACGCCTGCCCGTCACGCAGCAGCTCGCGGCGCAGCGCGGCGGCGATCTGCTTGTCGTCGTGCGGGCCGACGTACGTCAGCACCGGATAGCGCTCCTCGGGCGGGGTGAGGATCGTCGACATCTCGCGAATCCCGGCCAGGCTCATCTCCAGCGTGCGCGGAATCGGCGTCGCGCTCATCGTCAGCACGTCGACGTGCGTGCGCATCGCCTTGATGTGTTCCTTGTTCTCGACGCCGAAGCGCTGCTCCTCGTCGACGACGACCAGCCCGAGGTCCTTCCACGTCACCCCGGTCTGCAGCAGCCGGTGCGTGCCGATCACGATGTCGACCGACCCGTCCTTCATGCCGTCGAGGACGGTCCGCGACTCGGTGGTGCTGGTGAACCGCGACAGCCCCTTCACGGTGACCGGGAAGCCGGCCATCCGCTCGGAGAACGTCTGCAGGTGCTGATCGGCCAGCAGTGTCGTCGGCACAAGCACCGCGACCTGCTTACCGTCCTGCACCGCCTTGAACGCCGCGCGCACCGCGATCTCGGTCTTGCCGTAGCCGACGTCGCCGCAGATCACCCGATCCATCGGGATCGGCTTCTCCATATCGCCCTTGACCTCGGTGATCGCGGTGAGCTGGTCCATGGTCTCGGTGAACCCGAACGCGTCCTCCATCTCGGCCTGCCATGGGGTGTCCGGGCCGAACGCATGCCCAGGCGACGCCTGCCGCTTGGCGTACAGCGAGACCAGCTCGCTGGCGATTTCCCGGACCGCACGCCGCGCCTTGGTCTTGGTGTTGGTCCAGTCGCTGCCGCCGAGCCGGCTCAGTGTTGGCGCTTCGCCGCCGACGTAACGCGACAGCTGATCGAGCGAGTCCATCGGCACGAACAGCTTGTCCGTCTTGTTCGCCGCACCACCTCTTTTGCCAGACCCGTACTCCAGCACCAGGTACTCTCGTCGCGCACCGCCGACAGTGCGCTCGACCATCTCGACGAAGCGACCGATGCCGTGCTGGTCGTGCACGACGAGGTCGCCTGCGGTCAGCGCGAGCGGGTCGACGACGTTGCGCCGCTTGGCCGCGAGCCGCTTGCCCTCCGGGGCGGTGACGCGGTTACCGGTCAGGTCGGTTTCTGTGACGACGACGAGGTTCGCCCCGGCGATCACCACCCCGTCGTGCAGCGGGCCCTTGAGCACGCCGACGACACCGGGTTTGGGTGTTTCCCCCGGTTCCAGCATCGCCGCGGGCGTGTCCGCATCGGCCAGCTGCTCGCAGACTCGGTGCGCGGTGCCGGTGCCCGGCGTGACGACGACCCCGTAGTTGCCCGTCACTCCGCTGCTGACATGAGCCCGCAGCATCGCGAAGATCTCGTCGACGCCCGACTGTTGCCCGCGGGCCGACGGCGACGAACGGATGTCCAGCTCCGTCGCCGATTCGTCACTGAGCTGGCTGAGCGTCCACCACGGATGCCCACCGTTGCGGGCCCCGGCGGCTACGTCGTCGAGGTCCAGATAGCCCGACGCGCCAAGCGACTCGATGTCGATCGGTGCGTCGCCGCCGACGGCCGCCGTCGACCAGGACGCTTCGAGGAACTCGCGACCGGTCTTGATCAGGTCGGCCGCGCGGGTGCGGATCTTCTCGGGGTCACAGATCAGCAGCGGCGTGTGCGCGGGCAGATGGTCGCTGAGGATGGACAGCTCGGTGGGTCGCAGCAGCGGCAGCAGCGCCTCCATACCGTCGACGGGGATGCCCTCGCCGAGCTTGGCCAACATGTCGGGAACGCTGCCGGGCACGTCGTTACCGGTCCGCGGGTGCTCGGCGGCCAGCTCGAAGGCGCGGACCCGGACGTCGTCGGTCAGCAGCAGCTCGCGGCACGGCACGGCGATCATCACGTCGACGTCGATATCGGGAATCGACCGCTGGTCGGCGACGGAGAACATCCGCATCTCGGAGATCTCGTCGCCCCAGAACTCGATTCGCACCGGGTGCTCGGCGGTGGGCGGGAAGACGTCGAGGATGCCGCCGCGCACCGCGAACTCGCCTCGCTTGCCGACCATGTCCACGCGGGTGTAGGCCAACTCGACGAGCCGGTGGATGACGGTGTCGAAGTCGGCCTCGCCCCCGAGCGCCAGCGTGACGGGTTCTATGTCGGCCACATCCGGGGCCATCGGCTGCACCAGTGAACGCACCGTGGTGACAACGACCCGCAGCGGCGGACCGAGCCGCTCGTCGCCCGGATTGGCCAGCCGGCGCAGCACCATCATTCGCGCGCCGACGGTGTCCACCCCCGGCGAAAGCCGTTCGTGCGGCAGCGTTTCCCACGACGGGAACAGGGTCGCCGAGTCGCCGAATACGCCACACAGCTCGGCGGTCAGGTCATCGGCCTCCCTGCCGGTGGCGGTGACCACAAGCAGCGGCCCGGCCTGGGCGAGCGCGCAGGCGGCGTACACCCTCGCGCCGGCCGGACCGACGAGCGCGAGGTCGGCAGGCCTGTCGGCGGCACGGCTGATGACGTCTTGCAGACAGGGATCGCGGAGGGCCAGGTCGACGAGGCCGGCGATCGGGGTAAGGACACCAACGGTCCCCGATGCGGTCATGATGCAATCCATCCTAATCGGACCGCCCAAACCAACGTTTGGGCGCGAAAGTGCGAGTGCATTGCGCCATTTCGTCGATCTCGGCGCGAAGAGACGTGGGTCACTCCTCGAGCAGCGGCGGATCGTCCTCGAGGTGCATCAGCCCGTTCCAGCACAGATTGACCAGATGCGCGGCCACGACTTCTTTCTTCGGCTCGCGCACATCGAGCCACCACTGCGCCGTCATCGACACCGATCCGACGAGTGCCTGGGCATAGAGCGGCGCCATATCGGGGTCGAGCCCGCGCCGGGAGAAATCGCCAGCCAGGATCGACGACACCTGGTTGACGGCGTCGTTCAACAACGTCGAGTAGGTACCCGAGGTGATGGCCGCCGGTGAGTCGCGGATCAGGATTCGGAAGCCGTCGGTCCGCTCGTCGACGTATGTCAGCAGCGCAAGGGTGACCCGCTCGATGCGCAGCCGCGAGCGGTTGTTGGTCGTCCTCGTCAGCGACGACGTGATGCCATCCAATAGCGCCGACATCTCCCGGTCGACGACGACGGCGTAGAGGCCTTCCTTGCCGCCGAAATGCTCGTAGACGACGGGCTTGGAGACGTTGGCCCGCAGCGCGATCTCCTCGATCGAGGTGCCCTCGTAACCGCGTTCGGCAAACAGCGATCTCGCGATGTCGATGAGCTGGTGACGCCGCTCGGCACCGGTCATCCGGGCGCGGGGTGCACGCAGTTCCTTATCCGGTACTGCCACACCTGTCAGCCTAGTTGTTTGGACTAACATCACGGGTTGATCAGTCCGTCGTGGTGTAATCGGCAGCACCTCTGATTTTGGTTCAGATAGTTCAGGTTCGAGTCCTGGCGACGGAGCGGCGAGTGAGGCTTGCCGAGCGAGCAGACAACCTAGGCTCGCCGCGCGACCTTCAGCACGGAGCTTCCAATGAGGACATACAGATGACTTCCCACGAATCCGCGGTCCTGGTGATGGCCGCAGGAGCAGGCACCCGGATGCGGTCGGACATCCCGAAGGTGCTGCACACGCTGGCAGGCCGCAGCATGCTGGCCCACGTCCTGCATTCGGTCGCCAAGGTCGCCCCGCAACACCTCGTCGTCGTACTCGGTCACGAGCGCGAGCTCATCACCCCGGCCGTCGCCGACCTGGCCGACGCGCTCGGCCGCACGATCGACATCGTCGTGCAAGAGGAGCAGCACGGCACCGGGCACGCCGTCGGCTGCGGGCTGACCGCCCTGCCTGCCGATTTCGCAGGCACCGTCGTGGTGACGTCGGGCGACGTTCCCCTTATGGACGCGGACACGCTGGCCGACCTGATCGCCGCCCACAGCTCCGAAACCACGGCGGCGACGCTGGTGACGACGACGCTGACCGACCCGACGGGCTACGGCCGCATCCTGCGCACCCAGGACCGCGAGGTCATCGGCATCGTCGAGGAGGTCGACGCCAGCCGCTCGCAGCAGGCCATCAGCGAGGTCAACGCGGGCGTCTACGCCTTCGACATCGAGGTGCTGCGCTCGGCGCTGGACCGGCTGCAGCCCCACAACGCCCAGCAAGAGCTGTACCTCACCGATGTCATCTCGATCATCAGGCAGGACGGCCGGATCGTGCGCGCCAAGCATGTCGACGACGCCGCGCTGGTGGCGGGGATCAACGACCGCGTCCAACTGTCCGAACTGGCCGCCGAGCTGAACCGGCGCATCGTGGCCGCCCACCAGCGGGCGGGCGTCACGGTCGTCGACCCGGCCAGCACCTGGATCGACGTCGACGTGAGCGTCGGCCGCGACACCGTCATCCAGCCCGGCACCCAACTGCTCGGCGCCACCCGCATCGGCGGGCGCTGCGAGATCGGCCCCGACACCACGCTGACCGATGTCGCCGTCGGCGACGGTGCAACGGTGGTCCGCACCCACGGCTCGGTGTCGGCGATCGGCGACGGCGCCACCGTCGGCCCGTTCACCTATCTGCGGCCCGGGACGAAGCTGGGTGACGTCGGCAAGCTCGGCGCCTTCGTCGAGACGAAGAACTCCACGCTCGGCACCGGCACCAAGGTGCCGCATCTGACCTACGTGGGCGACGCCGACATCGGCGAGCACACCAATATCGGCGCGTCGAGCGTGTTCGTCAACTACGACGGCGAGACCAAACGCCGCACCACGATCGGGTCGCATGTACGGACCGGCTCGGACACCATGTTCGTCGCGCCGGTGAACATCGGCGACGGCGCCTACACCGGAGCGGGCACCGTGGTGCGTGACGACGTGCCGCCCGGCGCGCTGGCAGTCTCGGCGGGCCCGCAGCGCAATATCGAGGGCTGGGTCGAGCGCAAGCGGCCGGGTTCGGCGGCGGCGGCCGCCGCGGAGGCGGCCCGGCAGGCCGGCGACGGCGCGCACGCAGGCGACGACCCGACGACGTGAACCGGTAGGTTTCCGTTCTCGTTCTGGCAACCCGGCCACGCGCGTCCAGCTGTGATACGTACGATGAGGCCGACATCGATACCCGACCGGCGAGGGCACACAGTGGGCACCGAGTGGACCGACAACCGCAAGAATTTGATGCTGTTCTCCGGCCGCGCGCACCCGGAACTCGCTGAACAGGTCGCCAAGGAGCTCGACACTCCGGTCACCGCGCAGACCGCCCGCGACTTCGCCAACGGCGAGATCTTCGTCCGGTTCGACGAGTCGGTCCGCGGCTGCGACGCGTTCGTGCTGCAGAGCAACCCGACGCCGCTGAACCACTGGCTGATGGAACAGCTGATCATGATCGACGCGCTCAAGCGCGGCAGCGCCAAGCGGATCACCGCCGTCCTGCCGTTCTATCCCTACGCGCGTCAGGACAAGAAGCACCGCGGCCGCGAGCCGATCTCGGCGCGGCTGGTAGCCGACCTGCTCAAGACGGCAGGCGCCAACCGGATCCTCACCGTCGATCTGCACACCGACCAGATCCAGGGCTTCTTCGACGGCCCGGTGGATCACATGCGGGCGCAGAACCTGCTGACCGGTCACATCGCCGCGAACTACGCCGACCACGACATGGTCGTGGTGTCGCCGGACTCCGGCCGTGTGCGCGTCGCCGAGAAGTGGGCCGACGCCCTCGGCGGCGTACCGCTGGCCTTCATCCACAAGACCCGCGACCCGCTGGTGCCCAACCAGGTGAAGAGCAACCGTGTGGTCGGCGATGTCCGGGGCAAGACCTGCATCCTGACCGACGATATGATCGACACCGGCGGCACCATTGCCGGAGCGGTCAACCTGCTGCGCGAGGACGGCGCCAAGGACGTCATCATCGCCGCCACGCACGGTGTGCTGTCCGATCCCGCGCCGCAGCGGCTGGCCGAATGCGGTGCCCGCGAGGTGATCGTCACCAACACCCTGCCGATCAGCGAGGAGAAGCAGTTCCCGCAGCTGACGGTGCTGTCCATCGCGCCGCTGCTGGCCGACACCATTCGTGCGGTCTTCGAGAACGGCTCGGTGACAGGGCTTTTCGACGGGTCAGCATAAGTTGACCGACTCCGTCATCTATCACAACCCTCGCTGCACGACCTCACGCAAGGCGCTGGAGTTGTTGCGGGACAACGGCATCGAGCCGAACATCATCCAGTATCTGAAGACTCCGCCGACGCGGGCCGAGCTCGTCAAGCTGATCGACGACGCCGGGATCGACGTGCGGACCGCCGTGCGCAAACGTGAACCGCTCTACGCCGAGCTGAACCTCGACGACGCCGACGACGACGCACTGCTCGACGCGATGGCCGAGCACCCGATCCTGATCGAGCGGCCGTTCGTCGTCACCCCGCGAGGCACCCGGCTGGCCAGGCCACTCGACTCCGTCCGCGAGATTCTGTGACCCGTCGCCGCACTGCAGCGACGGTCGCGTTGCTGGCGATCGCCGTCAGCGCGGCGGGCTGCGGCGCCCAGTCCCCCGACTACACCTCGGTGTTGACCGCGACGACGAGCGCCAAGCCGACCGAAACCACCAAGCCGGTGCCGATCTCGCAGTACCTGGAGACCGCGGGCGTCGTCGGACAGCCCGTCGCCCCCGATAAGTTGACCGACCTCACGGTGAGCATGCCGACGCCGAAAGGCTGGTCGCAGTACAGCAATCCGAGGTTCGCGCCGGGCACCCGCGTCATCGCCAAGGGCGACACCTACCCCACCGCCATGTTGATGGTGTTCCAGCTCAGCGGCGGAGATTTCGACGCGAAGAAGGCCATCGAACACGGCAACGCCGACGCCAAGCTGTCGGAGAACTTCAAGGAGCTCAACGCGTCGCTCAACGACTTCAAGGGCTTCCCGTCGTCGATGATCGAGGGCAGCTACGACCTCAACGGCAAGCGGATGCACTCCTACAACCGGGTCGTCATCGCGAAAGGGCCGCCGCCTGCCAACCAGCGCTACCTGATCCAGTTCACCGTGACCGGGTACGCGGACAAGGCGCAGGCCGAGGGGCCCGACATCGAGTCCGTCATCGCCGGGTTCAACGTCGCCGCCAAGAAGTAGCTCCCACGCTGCGGTTAGGGTGGCAGCCATGAGCGACCTGCCGTCCTTCAGCGGACGCACCGTCATCGTCACGGGCGCCAACAGTGGCCTCGGCGAGGTAACCGCGCGCGAACTGGCCCGGGTCGGCGCCAAGGTGATCCTGGCCGTCCGCAACACCGACAAGGGCGACGCGGCCGCCTCGGGTATGACCGGCGACGTCGAGGTGCGCAAGCTCGACCTGCAGGATCTCGCCTCGGTGCGGGCGTTCGCCGACGGTGTCGACTCCGTCGATGTGCTCATCAACAACGCGGGCATCATGGCCGTGCCGTACGCGCAGACCGTCGACGGTTTCGAGAGCCAGATCGGCACCAACCACCTCGGCCACTTCGCGCTGACCAACCTGCTGCTGGGAAAGATCACCGATCGGGTGGTCACGGTGTCGTCGGGCGTGCATCTGATCGGCTACATCAGCCTCAAGGATCTGAACTGGAAGTCGCGCCCCTATTTGGCGTGGCCCGCATACGGCCAGAGCAAGCTGGCCAACCTGCTCTTCACCAGCGAGCTGCAACGCCGGTTGACCGCCGCCGGGTCCCCGTTGAAGGCGCACGCGGCCCATCCCGGCTACTCGGCCACCAACTTGCAGGGCCAGACCGGCAACCCCATCGGCTCTCGACTGGTGAAGCTGGGCAACCGGCTGGCGACCGACGCCAGCTTCGGTGCACGGCAGACGCTGTATGCGGCGACCAAGGATCTGCCCGGCGACAGCTTCGTCGGTCCGCGCTTCGGGATGCGAGGACCGACCGGACCGAGTTTCCGCAGCCCGCTGGCCCGCGACCCGAAGAAGGCCGCCGCCCTCTGGGAGCTGTCCGAGCAGCTCACGGGCACCAAATTCGCACTTTGAGGCCCTGATCGGATAATCTGTGCTGGCGTCACGGCGAGGGTGGCTGACTTGTTGGTCACCGTTATCGACGGGTACACGCTCTCTAGTAGTTGCGACCCTGGCCGTGCTGATGGATCACCGGCATTAGAGGAGCAACACCCATGGCCAAGACTGCGGCCCGCAAAGAACACAACCTGACCGCTGCCGTGCGCACCGAAACGGGCAAGGGCGCGTCGCGTCGCGCCCGTCGTGCCGGCCAGGTTCCCGCCGTGCTCTACGGGCACGGCGCCGATCCGCAGCACCTGCTGCTGCCCGGCCATGAACTGGCCGCGGTGCTCCGTAACGCGGGCACGAATGCCGTGTTGACCCTCGACATCGAGGGCAAAGAACAGCTCGCGCTGACCAAGGCGCTGGACATCCATCCGATCCGGCGCAGCGTCCAGCATCTCGACCTGCTGGTGATCCGCCGCGGCGAGAAGGTGACCGTCGAGGTCAACGTCATCATCGAGGGCGACGCCGTGCCTGGCACCCTGGTCACCCAGGAAACCAACACCATCGAGATCGAAGCCGATGCGATGTCGATCCCGCAGCAGCTCACCGTCTCCGTGGAGGGCGCCGACATCGGCACCCAGTTCACCGCGGGCGCGATCACGCTGCCCGATGGCGTCTCGCTGGTGTCTGATCCCGAGATGCTCGTCGTCAACGTCGTCGCCGCCCCGACCGAAGAGGAACTCGAGGCCGAAGGTGCCGGCGAAGAGGGCGCCGAGGGCGAGGCTGCCGCGGCAGAAGCGGGCGGCGAAGCCACCGAGGGCGAAGAGGGCGGTGGCGAGGAATCATCCGCCTCCGACGATTCCTCCGAGTAACCCCGGAGCCTTCTCCCGATATGGCCGAGCCACTTCTGGTGGTGGGCCTGGGCAACCCCGGGCCCAAATACGCCACGACGCGGCACAATCTCGGCTTCATGGTTGCCGACTTGCTGGCCGACCGGATGGGCGAGAAGTTCAAGGTGCACAAGCGCTCCGGTGCGGAGGTTGTCACCGGCAGACTCGCAGGCCGGTCGATCGTGCTGGCCAAACCGCGGGTGTACATGAACGAGTCGGGCCGCCAGGTCGGGCCGCTGGCCAAGTTCTACTCGGTGCCAGCCGCCGACGTGGTGATCGTGCACGACGAGCTCGACATCGACTTCGGCAAGATCCGGCTGAAGTTCGGTGGCGGCGTCGCGGGCCACAACGGCCTGCGGTCGGTGGCTTCTGCGTTGGGCACCAACGACTTCCAGCGGGTGCGCATCGGCATCGGTCGCCCGCCCGGCCGTAAGTCGGGTGCGTCGTTCGTGCTGGAGAACTTCGCGTCGGCCGAACGGCCCGAGGTGCCGGTGATCTGCGAACAGGCCGCCGATGCGACCGAGCTGTTGATCGCACACGGCATCGAACCGGCCCAGAACACTGTGCACGCCTGGGATTAGTTGACGCTCAGCATTGCGGCTCAGTGCCCGCGAAATGGCATTCCAGCAGAGGAATCACGAGAGAGCGCCTGCGGGGATGCAATCTCGCGGGAACTAGTCCTTCATGCGGCGCGCGAGCCGGTCACAGGAATGAGTTCTCCGCGGTCAGCCCGCGCTCGGGGAAGGCGCCGAGCGCGAACGTCTCGGCGTTGCCGAGGCCGGTGCCGCCGCCGACGGGATCGTCGACGCGTACGAGTAGATCCCGCAGCTGGTGCAGTTGGCGCGCGTTTTCGGGCTTGTCCGCGTCGGTGACGTGGTTACCCTCGATCCTCTCGTCGCCGACCCATTCGCCGTAGACCCAGTCGTTCCAGCCGTAGTAGCCCGCGGTGCCCAGATGAAAACCTGTCGGGCCCGCGGCGGTGATCGTCAGCGGCCGCTTGGAGCCGTCGGAGTCGATCAAGGTGACGGTGCCGTGCGTGAAGCGGCGGTTGTCGTCCTGGAAATGCATATCCTGTTCGACGGACACGAACCGGTGCGAGGTGCCGTCGTCGTTCTGTTGCTCTGCCTGACAACGGATCTCGAGGAACCCGTCACCGCGCTCTTCCTGATACATCACGAACAGCGAGTAGCTCGACCCGTCGGGGCGCGTCATCGTCATCGGCAGCCACGTCATGAACATCTGCTTGATCCTGCGCCCGCCGCGCGGCAACCCGGGGATCGGCTTGCCGACGCCCGGTCGCAAACCCCATGAATGGTCCCGTATCGAAATCCACTTGTCGGCCTCGATCTCGGTGCGCGTGCCGTCGAGTTCCACCCAGCCCGATGCGACGCCGATCTGGTGGTAGCGCAACACATTGTGGGTTACCCGGTAGCCGTCGGGACTGCGGTCCGGCCACGGGTCCTCGAGTGCGGCGCCGAAGCTGCCGCGCAGTTCGACGTCGAAGGCGATCGGAGCATGCTCGCTTGCATCGAGCGTCACCCGGATGGCCCGCAGCGGTTCGACCACCCGGTAGTGGATGGGACCGACATCGGTACCTGCGGGATCCGACGAAAGACGGCGGCCGGCCCGCACCGTCCACTGCTCGGTGCCGCGGCAGACGCCGGCCGCCCCGTCGAAGACCCCGCGGTTGGTGTACTTGCCGATGCCGAGCACGACCTGTAACGAGTTGTCGCGGGCATGCGCGATCGTCCAGATCTTCTCCGTCCAAGACGGATCCGACTGGCTCACCGACGCGAAGGTGTCGACGATCTGGTGGGTGAGCAGTTCGTCCTGCGGCACGAGCGCGCCGTAGTTCGTCGACAGCAAGGCGATCAGCTTTCTGCTTCAGGATGGGCCGCCGGGGCGGCCCCGGCGAAACTCGTCATATCCGTACCGCGGTCATACTCACGCATCCAGGTATCCGCCCAGGCGGGCAGCGGTTGGTCGGCGGGGTCATGGTAGGGCGTCTGCGACAACCACAGTCGCCACACCATTTTGACCAGTTGGCTGGTCGGCACGGCGTGAAACAGCGTCGGCGGCCCGTTGCGGCGTGCGCGCCGCCTGCGTCCGCCGGGCGTGCGGTACTTGAACTCGTCGTACAGCAGATTCGACAGCACCTCTTGCGTCGATGCGCCGCGGTCCGCCAACGGCACGACCTCGTCGAAGGTCTTGGCGACCTTCTCTGCCATCGCACCGACGTGCGCGAAGGTGGCGCGGATCTTGCGCACGCGGTACCACGGGCGCGGGTTGAGGTGCCTGCAAAGCACCAGCCCCGAGCTCCGGTGCTCGATCTCCTCGACGAAGTGCCACGTCATCAGCGATGCGACACGCGCATCGCCACCGTCGAAGAGCGAATCACGGTTGTCGAGAATGACTTTGAACAGAGGCGTGAACGTCGCTTCCAAGTTGGCGATGTAGGCGGCATGGAACTCGATGGGCTGTTCTTCGAGCAGCCTGTCGTAGGCGGCGCAGGCATCCTCATAGCAGCGTTCGAGTTCCGGGTAGCGCGCAACGAGCGCAAGCATGTGCTTGCGGTGAGCCGACGCGTGTTGGGCCTCCTGCCGCAGGAAGGCGTCGGCCTCAGACGCGACGTCGGGATCTTCGTTCAGCCTGTCCGCGGCCATCCGTACGACGCTGACGATGTAGCGCTCGAACGGCACCGCGATGAACGTGAAGGCATTGCAGAACAGCCCGAAGTCGGGGTTGGCCGGCTGCCACATGAACGGCACCGACGCGTCGAACTCCCACGGGATCTTGCGGACCACGAGCTTCGTCACCGGTCGCCACCTCCCCACTGACGGACATCGCGGGCTTAACATTGGTGTGTGTCGATGTCACGCATTGCGGTGCGGACACACAGCCACCGGACAGTCGCTAGTGTGACATTTGGACCTCTAGATGTAAAGGGCGTGACTGTGGCAACAAAGTCGTCACTGTCGTCACCCGACGCCGAACAGTCGACGCGGCGCCGGATCCTCGCGGCCACGTTCGTCGTCCTGGCGCGCGACGGTCGACGCAGGCTGCAACTGTCCGATGTCGCGGCGGAGGCCAAGGTGTCCCGCCCCACGCTGTACCGGTACTTCGGCTCGAAGGAGGGTCTGCTCGAGGCGTTCGGTCTCTACGAACAAGACAACTTCGACTCGGGGATCGCCGCAGCGATGGTCGGGTTGACCGGAGCCGACCGACTCGACGCCGCCCTGCGGTTCATCGTCGAATTCCAGAGCACCTACTCGCTGGGTTCACTCGCCGAGATCGAACCCGAACACGTGCTGCACCAGATGAAGCGGGCATTGCCGATCATGCACGACCGGATCGCCCGCATCATCCCCGGTGACGACAGCGACATCGCCGCCTCCGCTGTCGTGCGTATTGCGGTGTGCCACTACGTCGTTGCCGGCGGCAGCCCCGATCAGTTCCTCGCCGAGCTGCGCCACGCCGCAGGCCTAGGAACATCGCGACGACGGCTGCGACGCGCTGTCGTCGGCTAGCTGCCCAACCAGTCGCGGATCTTCCGCGAGATCAGCTCGGGCTGCTCGAGATGCAGGAAATGGCCTACGCCGTCGACGATTTCGAAGTCAGAGCCTTCAATGGGCAGGTGTGTTTCGACGTCGGTCAGAATGTCGACACCGAGCGCCCCGTCGGTGTTGCCGTGCAGATACAGCGTCGGCACCGGCGGCGGCTGGATGGACGCGGCCGCCTCGGCGTCGGCGGCGGGGTCGGCGAACGCCGGGTTGAACGACGCCCGATACGGCCCGACGACGTCGGCGATATTCTCCGAGGTCACGTATCGCCGCAGTTCAGCGACGTCGTCGCCGGCGTCGTAGCCGGGCGACCAGTCCGCCCACAGCGACTCGAAGAAGCCAGGCCCGACGACCACGCCCTCTGCGAGGCCGACCTGCTGGATCAACCAGATGTAGAACGACCGCTTGAGTTGGGCGTAGCCGAAGATCCCAGCGGCGAGCGCGGCGGTCGGCGGCACCGCAAGCGCGACGAACCGGCTGAACGCCGCGGGGTCGAAGGCCACCGCACCGTAGCCGGCGATCGCACCCCAGTCGTGTCCGATGAGGACCGCGCGATCGTCGCCTCGGTACTCGCGCCGCGTGTCGAGGACGGCGCGCGCATAGGTTCCGACGCTGATCGGCTTGCCGACGGGCGCGTCGTAACCCGGTAGCCACGGGGCCACCGCGCGATACCCGCGATCCGCGAGATCGGGGCCGAGGTGGCGCCACGTGTGGGGCGTGTCGGGGAAGCCGTGGACGAGGACAGCCAACGGCAGCGACGTGTCCGCGACGTCTCCGAAGGTGCGCGGTTCGGGTCTTGTCACCTCGCGAGCGTATTACAAAGCCGGAGCTTGACGTAACAATCAACGACTTTACATCTGATGACGCATATGTAAATGTTGTCGGCATGGCAGGCATTGCGCTGACGCAACGCGACCTGGCCGTCACCCGCACGCAACTCCAGGCGTGGTTCGCGCACAGGTTCGCAGGCCGATCGGTCGTATCGGAGCTGCGTGCGGCCAACAAGGCCGCAGGGTGGTCGAGCGAGAGCCTCGTCTTCACCGCCGAGGTGAGCGGAAACACGGACGAGTACGTCATCCGCATTCCGCCCGCGGGCGGCGGCATCTTTCCGCACTACGACCTCGGCACCCAGACGTTGACCCAGGAGCTGTTGCACGAGCACGGAATCCCCACTCCGTCACCGATCCTGTATGAACCCGACCGCGAGTGGATCGGCTCGAAATTCCTTGTGATGCCGAGGATTATCGGTCACACACCGGGTGATACCAGTTACGCGACCCGCGGTTGGCTGCATGACGCGGGGCCCGAAGTGCAGCGCCGCGTGCATGATTCGTTTCTCGAGACGCTCGCGCAGCTTCACCGCGCCCCCGTCGGCGAGGCGAGTTGGCTGGAGCGGCCGGCGGGTGTCGGCGTCGTCGCGGAGCTGAAATGGTGGCGCGAGTACGCGAAGTGGGGTACCGACAACAAGGTCCCCGACGTGATGACCCAGGCCTTCGACTGGCTGTCCCGCCGGATGCCCGACCAATCCGGTGAGTTGAGCATCTGCTGGAACGACGCCAGGCTGTCCAACGCGATCTTCGACGATTCGGGCCAGATCGTCGGCGCCCTGGACTGGGAGCAGGCCTGCCTGTGCCCGGCGGAGACCGACTTCGCGTGGTGGCTCGCGACCCGCAGGCAGATGCTGGAGGTCAACGGGCTCGACCTGGATCCGGAGCTGCCTGGGTTCGACAGCCGCGAGCAGGTGATCCGGCGCTATCAGGAGATGATCGGGCGGCCGCTCGTCGACCTGCACTGGTACGAGGTGTTCGCGATGGTCCGGATGGGCTGCTGCATCCTGCGCACGCAGGAACTCCTGCGCAGCATCGGCCAGGGCGACCACTTCCTCACCCGGGCGCCGATCCTGCCTGCGTGGACCGTCTCGGCTGTGCAGGGTTAAGAACCCGCCGCGGAGCGTAAAAAATTCATTTGGAAAACGCATCACGGCCGGTGGCGCGGGTACACCCGAAGGTATGTACGAGACGACACAGATCCGCCCCGGTCGGCTGCACCGCTGGTGCACCGAACTGCTCGACGGCGAGAACCGATGGGGATTCGTTCACGTCCAGGCCGACCGCTTCGGCGTGACGCGCTACCGCCTTGTGGTCTACCCACCGGGTATCAGCCACGCCGAACGCCGTCGGCTCCGCATCTGGCGCGGCGCGCCGATCTGGGGAGCGGCGCTGTGGATCGTGTTGGAGATCTTCCTGCAGCAGTTGACGGGCCCCTGGTCCGCGCTCGCGGTCTCGACGGGAACCGTATTGGCATTGGCTGTTGTTGCGTTGGCAAAGACCGACGATACGTGGACGAAGGTCAAGGCCATGACCGCAGTAACCATGGCGGGACACCCCGATACGGCCATGCTCGCCGCCCGAGACAGGCTTCTGAGGATGGCGATGACGCTGACCGACGCCGAGGAACGCGTCGACGAGGGGCAGATGTCTCCGCTCGACCACGAGGCGCTCTGGTGGTCGGTCTACGAGCAGCTGGGCCAGCCGCTCGCGTCCACGGTCTAGGTGACCAGCGAGACGGAGTTGGCGCGGCGCAGCTTGCCCGACGACGTCTTGGGGATACTGCCCGGTCCGAGCACGACGACGTTGCGCGGTCGCACGTCCACTTCGGTGACAACCTCGTGCGCGACCTGGTGCTCGATACGGCGCACCTCGGCCGGGTCCTCCCAGTTGTTGGACTCGACGGCGACGGCGAAGGTCTCCCGGGAATGTCCGGCGTCCAGACGTACCGCCACGGCACACCCGGTGCGCACGCCCTCGACGCGGCCCGCGGCCCGTTCGATATCGGTCGGGTAGATATTGCGGCCCGCCATGATGATGACGTCCTTGACGCGACCGCAGACGACCACGTGGCCGTTCTCCATCTGGTAGCCGAGGTCGCCGGTGTCATACCAGCCGTGCTCGTCCTGAGCCGGAATGAAACCGCCCATCGTCACGTAGCCCGGGGTCACGCATTCGCCCCGCAGCTCGATGATGCCGACACCGCGGGCAGGCATGACGTTGCCGTGCTCGTCGATGACGCGAGCCTCGAGGTCCTGCAGCAGCGGTCCGAGGGACGCCAGCCTGCGGGTGTTGCCCTTCGTGGCGGGCACCGCCCGCCGCAGCGCGGCCATCAGGTCCGCATCGACCTCGTCGACCACCAAACCGGCGTTGCACTCGGAGAACGACACCGCCAGCGTCGTCTCGGCCATGCCGTAGGCGGGCAGGATCGCCTCGGGCTTGAGGTCGAACGGTCTGCCTGCATCGAGAAGGTCTTCCACGTCGGCGGGCTCGACCGGCTCGGCGCCCGACAGCGCGAACCGCAGCGTGGACAGGTCGAACTGGCCCGGCTCCGCCTGATTGCGCAACCGCTTGGCGAACAGTGCGTACGCGAAGTTGGGCGCCGCGGTCATGGTGCCCTTGTATTTGTGGATGAGCTTGGCCCACAGCAGGGTGTCGCGCAGGAAGTCCATCGGGGTGACCTTGACCAGCTCGGCGCCGAAGTACATCGGGATGGTCAGGAAGCCGACCATGCCCATGTCGTGGAAGCAGGGCAGCCAGCTGACCATGACGTCCTTTTCGACGTCGTATTCGGCGCCGATGAACATGGCCTCGGCGTTGGAGTGGATGTTGCGGTGGGTGATCTGCACGGCCTTCGGCGAGCCCGTCGAGCCGGAGGTCAGCTGCATCAGGGCCAGGTCGTCCTCGCCGACCTCGACGGGGTCGACCGGCTCCGCGGCGAGCAGATCCGTCACGGTCAAGACGTGGATGCCTTGTTCCTCGAGCACCGGAATCGCAACCATGAACGGCTCGGAGACGATGACGGCCTTGGCCTCGATCATGCTGATGACGTTCATGGTGTCTTCGGCCCAGACCACGAGATCGGTGCGCGGGGTGGGCTGGTGGAGCATGGTCAGGCTGGCGCCGCGCATCCAGAGGCCCTGCGCGGTCGGGGCGATCTCGACGGGGAGTCCGGCGAGCACGCCGACGGCATCTCCATGACCGATGCCCGCTGCAGCGAGGCCACCCGCGACGCGGCGGGCGCGCTCGTGCACCTCACCCCAGGTGTGACGGACGGGCTCGTACGGTTCACCGGTGACCATGCCCGTAGTCGCGTTTTGCGCACTGCGGTACATCTTCTCGGTGAATCTGCTCACGACAGCCTCCTCGGGGTCCCCGCAAATGCCAAGGTGTAATGCTCCGCCTGGTAGACGTCGCTTTCACGAAGGCGCGCACACATTTGGAGCGCGGTTATGTCTCGATTCGGTGATGCGATAGGGCGGCACGCCCGCCCGCCGGATCGGCCGGCGGCGGCGGTATTCGCCTCCGTTGCTTGACCGCTATTTTTCACCGTTCATCATCTTAAGCAACTCTTAAGTAACCGCCAAACTTATGCAGTAATTGAGGTTCGTGTCACATCTGCGGCTGACGTCTGACTCACGTCTACGACGTGGCCGGCGCGGGAACCACCCGCGCACCCTGAACGGGGCCGCTGGCCACCCGCACCGTGCGGCACACCCCGGCACCGGCCAGTTCGGCCCCGACGTCGACGGCGGCGGTCGACGAGGGGCACAGGAAAGCGCAGGTCGGACCCGATCCGGACACGACGCCGGCCAGGGCGCCCGCCTCGACCCCGGCCCGCAGCGTCCGGCGCAGGCCCGGGTTCAGGCTCAACGAGGCCGGCTGCAGGTCATTGCCGAGCAGCGGGGCGAGGGCCGCCGGATCTCCGGAGGCCAGCGCGGCCAGCACCGGCTCGGCATCCTCGAGAGCGGGCGGCACGTTGCGGTCCTTCGAATCGCGCAGCCGGTCGATCTCGGCGAACACCGCCGGGGTGGACATACCGCCGTCGGCGAACGCCAGCACCCAGTGGAAGGTGCTCCTGGCCAGCACGGTGGCCAGTTCCTCGCCGCGGCCGGTACCCAGCGCCGTGCCGCCGTGCAGGGCGAATGGCACGTCGCTGCCCAGTCGGGCGGCCAACGTGTGCAGGTCGCGGCGAGGCACGCCGAGCTCCCACAGCGAGTTGATCGCGACAAGCACCGCCGCGGCATCGGCGCTGCCGCCCGCCATGCCACCTGCGACGGGGATCGTCTTCTCGACGGTGATCGCCACGTCGGGAGCGCGGCCGACGTGGTCGGCCATCAGCTCAGCGGCCCGCCACGCCAGGTTGCGGTCGTCGGTGGGCAGCGTGTCAGCGCCCTCCCCCACCATTTCGACCGACAGCATGTCTGCGTTGCGCACGGTCACCTCGTCGAGCAGGGAAACCGCATGAAAAACTGTCGTCAGCTCGTGGTATCCGTCGTCGCGGCGGTCACCAACCTCCAGGTAGAGGTTGACCTTGCCCGGCACCCGCACGGTGACCGACCCGGTGGGAACCCACTCAGAGGCGGTACTGCCGTTGGACACGGCACGACACTAGCGCCGCGACGCGGCACACAAGTAGTCATGCGGGCAGAAAGGCAGACCGGATCGGTCGTCCTAGGCTGGAAACGTGCTTGCCGTCGGCGCGGAGTTCGAAGGCTATGTCGTCGACACCACCCTTGGGCGTGGTGGGTATGCCGCCGTTTTCCGCGTGCACACCGCAGGCGACCCCAATCACGCTGTGGCGCTGAAAGTTCTCGATGACCATCACCGCGGCGAGGACCAAATCGCCAGGCTTCGCCGAGAATTCGAGTTCGCGCACCAACTCGACCATCCACACGTCATCACCGTATACAAGCAGGGCCACGGCTGGCTCACCATGGAGTTGGTGGAAGGCGGCACCGCGACCGTGATGACCTCGCAGACAGACCGGCTGCGGGCGCTGGCCCAGATCGCAGGCGCTCTGGACTACATCCATCAGCAGGGCGTCGTGCACCGTGACGTCAAACCGACGAACATTCTTGTGACGCAGACATTTTCCCGCGCCGTGCTGATCGACTTCGGCATCGCGTTCGCGGTCGCCGATACCGTCGGCTGGCATGCGACGCGAATCGAGACCTCGCTGCCGTACACAGCGCCGGAGCTGCTGCGCGGAAGGCCGCCGTCGGCGTTGACCGATCAATACGCACTCGCGTGCACGGCCGTCGAGCTGGTGATCGGTACGCCACCGTTCTCGGCCGAGACGTGGATGGAACTGGTCGATGCACACCTCAGCAGGCCGGTACCGAGCTATTCGAACAAGATCGCCTGGGTGCCACGCCTTTTCGACACGTGGCTGCACAGGGCGCTGGCGAAGATCCCCGAGCGCCGGTACGACTCGTGCGCGGAGCTGATCGAACAGCTCGGTCGCGCGCTGGACTCGCCCGGCTAGGACGATTCGGCGGGTTCGATCACCCGTTTCGTCTGAGGGTCCCAGACCCCCGAGCGCTCGAGAAGCCTGACGAAGTCCGCGATGGACAGCGTCTCGCCTCGTCGGGACGGGTCGATGCTGGCGGCCAGCAGCCGTTGCGCCGATTCGTTGCCGCTGCCCGCCCATTCGGCGAAGGCATTGCGAGATGTCTTGCGGCGCTGGGCGAAAGCGATGTCGATCAGGTTGAACACCTGCTGACGGAAGCCCGCGTCGGTCGGCCACGGCGACGTCTCGTAGCGGTCGATGCGGACCAGCCCCGAGTACACCCGCGGGATCGGCCAGAACACCGTCGGCGACACCATGCCGTGCCTGCGCACCTTGCCGTAGAACCGGATCTTGGCGCTGGGCACGCCGTAGTCCTTGCCGCCGGGCTCGGCGGCCAGCCGCTCGGCCACTTCCGCCTGCACCATCACCATGATGGTGCGGATCGTCGGGAAATTGGCGAGCAGGTGAAGTAGGGCAGGAACGGCGACGTTGTAGGGCAGGTTCGCGACCAGCGCGGTCGGCTGCTCAGGCAGGTCACCCGGGGCAAGCTCGAGCACGTCGTGGTGCAGCACCGAAAGCCGGTTGATCTCGCTGTGCGAATGCTCAGCGACGGTGTGCGGCAGTTGGCCTGCCAGCACCGGGTCGATCTCCACAGCGGTGACCCGGCAGCCGCGATCCAGCAGCGCCAGTGTCAGCGAGCCGAGTCCGGGTCCGATCTCGAGGACGTGGTCTTGACGGTTGATTCCCGATGCCGAAACCACACGGCGCACCGTGTTGGCGTCGTGGACAAAATTCTGGCCGAAGGACTTACGCGGCCTGAAATCGAGTTCTTTGGCTAGGTGCCGAATTTCGGTACGGCCCAGCAATCTGATGGTCAGGACGCCCCCACTCTCCCGCTACATACGGGCCACGCACCCCAACCTTGACGGGCCCGAGTGACCTCAGCAATCGCGATCTGTTCTTCACGTGTTGCCAAATCTGCCCTCGCAGCATACCGCAGACCACCCTGTCGCTCCCAGGTGTTTTGATCAAATTGCACGCCGCCGAAAAATCCGTTGCCGGTATTGATGGCCCAGTTGCCACCTGCCTCACACTGCGATAGCGCATCCCAGACGCCGCCGTTAGTCACAGGCGGCACTTCCGTACCCGGTTTTGTACCTATCCGAAGCACCCCGTCGACGGCCGGAGTGACGATGACATTGGCTACTGGCAGTCTGCCAGTGTCTATCCCGTTGACCTTGGCGATGGCAAACGTTACGTCCTGAACTCCGGGTGTCCCGGGATTCTCGACGACCTGACGGCTCATGTTCATCGTCGGGTCTTCGACCCGCTCGTTGTTGGGCGGCAACGGTACCCGCTGGGTGACCTTTTCGATCCGGACACGCGTGACCTGAATCTGCATGCCCTCCGACACCGGCGAGGAGGCCGGGGGGACCACCGAATCGCTCTGCTGAAGCGGAGCGCCCGCGGCGGCAAGCAGATCGCCGACGTTCGGGGCGGCCAGCCGCACCGTGCGCACCGTGCCGCCGTCGTTGATCTGCACGTCCTTGGCGCTCACCACCGGCAATGACATACCGCCGAGAGGTACGCGGCTACCGCGCGACGCCGCAGCGGGGGCCTTGTCGGTCATGGACAGCTGAGCCAGCGCCTCGTCGACGGTCGACGCCGTCGTCCACACCTCTTGACTGCCCTGGCCGTCCAGCGAGATCTGCAACGGGCGACTGCGCCGCAGCACGATCGTGTCGGACTGGTGGACGGCCTGATCACCGGCCGGATAGAGATCGTCACGGTCGCCGACGTCGTAACCGTTCTCGGTGACCACGTCGATGACCCGCGATTTCATCGTCGCGACCGACATCTCGGTGCCGTCGACGGTGAGCGTGACGGTCTTGTGGGCGGCCACCGCGAAGCCGCCGGCGAACGTGAGCGCCAGCAACGTCACGAAGATCAGTGCGCGCAGATGCGGCGAGCGCGACTCATGGAGCTTGTTCAATGCATTCAAATCAGTGCTAATCCCAGACTCGGGCCCGGTCGGTTTCAATCCCCAGGACATCGATCACAAGACGGTAACGAACGGACCTAGCAACCGGCAACTCCACCCTGTTCACCCCCCGTTCACCCCGAAGCCGTAGATCCGGCCCGCCGTCGCCGACGTCTCCACCGCGAGGTCACCTGCGGGGCGGCCCACGATGTTCGCCAGCGCGCGCACGGTGTAGGGCAGGCAGTAGGGCTCGTTCGGCGCGCCGCGATACGGATGCGGGGTGAGGAACGGCGCGTCCGTCTCCACCAGCAGCTGCCCTGGCGGGATGAGCCTGGCGGCCTCGTGAAGGGCGCGGGCGTTGCGGAAGCTGACGGTGCCCGACAGGCTCAGCACCCATCCCGCGTCCACACACGTCCGCGCCATCTCGGCGTCCGACGAGAAGCAGTGGAAGATCACTGTCGGCGGAGCGCCCTCGGCCCGCAGCACACCGAGCACGTCGGCGTCGGCCTCGCGGTTGTGGATCATCAGCGGCTTGCCGGTGCGCTTGGCAAGGTCGATATGCCAGGCGAACGCGTCCCGCTGCTCGGCTGCCGTCGCGCAGCCATCGAGTCGGCCAGGCCAGTAGTTGTCCAAGCCGGTCTCGCCGATCGCCACCACGCGGGGATGGCCGGCCAGCCGTTCGATGACCGTCTTCGCCTCATCGGTGAGCGCATTGGCGCGCGTCGGGTGCAGCGCGACCGCCGCATAGACGCGCGGATCCCAGTCGGCGGCCTCGGTGACCCACCGTGCCGAGTCGAGGTCGTCGGCAATGGTCACGACGGCCTGGACGCCGACGCCGCCGGCGCGGTCCAGGATCGCGCGCACGTCCTCGGCGTTCGCGGCGCCGCACGCGTCGAGGTGGGTGTGCGCGTCGACCAGCGGGGCCAACGGCTCGGGAGGCGGTGGCGCCGGACGGGAACTGCTCACCGCCACACAATAAGGTGGTGAGGAAATGAGCCAGCCGTACTACATAACGACAGCGATCACCTATCCGAACGGTGCGCCGCACATCGGGCACGCATACGAGTACATCGCGACCGACTCGATCGCCCGGTTCAAGCGACTCGACGGATACGACGTGCGCTACCTGACGGGCACCGACGAACACGGCCTGAAGATGGCCGAGACGGCTGCCGCCGAGGGCATTCCGACCGCCGAGCTGGCCCGCCGCAACTCCGATGTGTTCCAACGCCTTCAGGACAAGCTGAACATCTCCTACGACCGCTTCATCCGCACCACCGACGCCGACCACATCGAAGCGTCCATCGACATCTGGAACCGGATGTACGCCAGCGGCGACATCTACCTCGATGCGTACAAGGGTTGGTACTCCATCCGCGACGAGCGCTTCTTCACCGAGGCCGAGACCGGGCTGGGCGCAGACGGTGTGCGCATCGCGACGGAGACGGGCGCGCCGGTGACGTGGACCGAGGAGCAGACCTACTTCTTCAAGCTGTCCGCCTACGCCGACAGGCTGCTCGCCCACTACGAGGCCCACCCCGAGTTCATCGGGCCCGACGTCCGTCGCAACGAGGTGGTCAGCTTCGTCGGCGGTGGGCTGCGCGACTTGTCGATCTCCCGCACCACGTTCGATTGGGGCGTCGCGGTCCCCGACCACCCCGATCACGTGATGTATGTCTGGGTCGACGCACTGACCAACTATCTGACCGGCGTCGGCTTCCCGGACACGTCGTCGGAATTGTTTCGGCGGTTCTGGCCCGCCGATGTGCACATGATCGGCAAGGACATCATCCGGTTCCACACCGTGTACTGGCCTGCGTTCCTGATGTCGGCGGGAATCGAGTTGCCGCGCAGGGTCTTCGCGCACGGCTTCGTGCTCAACAGCGGCGAGAAGATGAGCAAGTCGGTCGGAAACGTCGTCGACCCGGTGAACCTCGTCGACACGTTCGGGGTCGACCCGGTGCGCTACTTCTTCCTGCGCGAGGTGCCGTTCGGGCAGGACGGCAGCTACAGCGAGGACGCGATCATCAGCCGCGTCAACGCCGACCTCGCCAACGAATTGGGCAACCTCGCGCAGCGGTCGCTGTCGATGGTGGCCAAGAATCTCGACGGAATCGTGCCGCGGCCGGGCGAATTCACCGACGCCGACCGTGCGCTGCTTGACCGCGCGGGCGAGAACCTGCTGTCGACGGTGCGCGCGCATTTCGAGGCGCCTGCGATGCACCTTGCGCTGGAAGCCATCTGGCAGGTGCTCGGGGAGGCCAACCGGTACTTCTCGGCGCAGGAGCCGTGGGTGCTTCGCAAGTCGGAGGCCGAAGCCGACCAGCAGCGGTTCCGCACGGTGCTCTACACGACCATGGAGGTGGTTCGGGTCGCCGCGCTCCTTTCTCAGCCGGTGATGCCGGAGTCGACGGCCAAGCTGCTCGACCTGCTCGGTCAGCCCGAGGACCTGCGGACTTTCGCTGGGATCGGCACCCGGTTGGCCCCGGGAACGCAGTTGCCCGCCCCGGTCGGAGTGTTCCCGCGTTACCAGGTGGATTGATTCGAGAGATGAACGGACTACACGACAGATTGCGCCACCTCTTCGACGAGGTCGCGCGGCGCAACGCAGGCGAAACGGAATTCCACCAATCCGTCTACGAGGTGCTGACCAGCCTGGGACCGGTGGTGGAGAAGCACCCCGAGTATTTCGACTCCGAGGTGATCCGGCGACTGTGCGAACCGGAACGGCAGATCATCTTCCGGGTTCCCTGGGTCGACGACAACGGCACGGTCCAGATGAATCGGGGCTTCCGTGTCGAGTTCAACTCTGCGCTGGGCCCATTCAAGGGCGGCCTGCGGTTTCGTCCGTCGGTCAATCTCGGCATCGTCAAGTTCCTGGGGTTCGAGCAGATCTTCAAGAACTCGCTGACCGGCATGCCGATCGGAGGAGGCAAGGGCGGCGCCGATTTCGATCCCAAGGGTCGCTCCGACAACGAAGTGATGCGGTTCTGCCAGTCATTCATGACCGAGCTGTACCGCCATCTTGGTGAATACACCGACGTGCCGGCGGGTGACATCGGCGTGGGCACGCGTGAGATCGGCTACCTGTTCGGGCAGTACAAGCGAATCACCAACCGCTACGAATCCGGCGTCCTGACCGGCAAGGGATTGACGTGGGGCGGATCTCAGGTCCGCACCGAGGCCACAGGTTATGGGACGGCCTTCTTCGTCAACGAGATGCTCAAGGAAAGCAACGACTCGTTCGACGGCAAGCGCGCGGTGGTGTCCGGGTCGGGCAACGTGGCGATTTATGCGATCGAGAAGATCTCTGAACTCGGCGGCTTGGTTGTCGCCTGCTCGGACTCCAGCGGTTATGTCGTCGACGAGAAGGGCATCGACCTCGCCGTCCTGAAGGAGATCAAGGAAGTGCGCCGCGGGCGCGTGGCCGATTACGTCGAAATGCGCGGCGGGCCTGCATATCTCGGCAAGGACCCAAACGTATGGAACGTGCCGTGCGACATCGCTCTGCCGTGTGCCACGCAAAACGAGATCAACGGCGCCGAAGCTCAGTCGTTGATCGGCAACGGCTGCCGCATCGTTGCCGAAGGGGCGAACATGCCGTGCTCCCCCACCGCGGTCAAACATTTCGCGGACGCGGGTGTGGCGTTCGCCCCGGGAAAAGCGGCCAATGCGGGCGGCGTCGCCACCAGCGCGCTGGAGATGCAGCAGAACGCGTCGCGGGACTCGTGGACGTTCGGCGATACGCAGGCGCGGCTGGAACAGATCATGCGCCGCATCCACAACCGCTGCCTGGAAACTGCCGACGAGTACGACCAGCCCGGCAATTACGTGTCCGGAGCCAATATCGCGGGGTTCATCCGGGTCGCCGACGCCATGCTCGCACTCGGCCTGGTGTAATAGCTTCCTTCCCAAACGAATGACTTCCGCTCAGGTCACCTACCTTCGCGAGCAGGGCCACCCGCCGGTAGGGGAGCGCGTAGGTTCCCGCCGTCATGCGGTCTCACGGGCCTTTGCGTCTTCTCGGGCCATACGCGATAGTGACGCACGTCACGTTCTGTCACGTCTCGGGCTTCGGCGGTGTCTTGAGGGCATCACCTAGAGAAGAGGAGACACCATGACCGGCAAGCGCACACGCGTCGTCGTGATCGGCGGCGGATACGCAGGCACCCTTGCGGCCAACCATCTGCGGCAGCGCGACGACGTCGACATCACCCTGGTGAACCCGCGGCCCAAGTTCGTCGAGCGGATCCGGCTGCACCAACTTGTGGCAGGCAACTACGACGCGACCGTGGACTACGGCGACCTGCTGGGCCAGGGCATCTCGCTCGTCGTCGACAGCGCCACCAAGATCGACACCGAATCCCGAACCGTGCAATTCGCGTCGGGCCGCAAGGCGCTCGACTACGACTACGTCATCTACGCGGTCGGCAGCACAGGTGCCATCCCGGCGTCCATTCCCGGCGCAGCCGAATTCGCCTATCCGATAGCGGAATTGGAGCCTGCGCAACAGCTGCGGGCCGCCATCGACGAGCTGCACCCCGACGCCCCGGTAACCGTCGTCGGCGCAGGCTTGACCGGGATCGAGACCGCGTCCGAGCTCGCCGAGCAGGGCCGCCGTGTCACGCTGGTCTGCGGCGGTCAGCTTGGGCCGTACCTGTCCGCGCCCGGGCGCCGCTCGGTCGCGAAGGCGCTGCGCAAGCTGGGTGTCAAGGTGCTCGAGGCCGACACCGTGGCGGAGGTGCGGCAGAACGCTGTGGTGTTCGCCGACGGTGCCGTGCGTCCGAGCGCGGTAACCATCTGGACCGCCGGGTTCGGTGTGCCTGAACTCGCGACCAACAGCGGCCTGCAGACCGACGACCTCGGCCGGCTGCTCACCGACGAAACGCTGACCAGCGTCGACGACGACCGCATTGTGGCCGCAGGCGACTGCGCCTCCCCGTCGGGCACACCAGTGCGGATGTGCTGTGCATCCGCCACACAGCTCGCGCCCCAGGCCGCGAACACCGTGCTGAGCAGGATCGCGGGCGAGGCGCCCGCGGATTTCGACTACGGGTTCACGGGGGCGTGCATCAGCCTGGGCAGGCATGCCGCCACACTCCAGCTCACGCGCAAGGACGACACGGCGGTGAACTTCTTCCTCGGCGGTCGCCCGACCGCCTCGCTGAAGGAAGCGGTCTGCAAGGGCACGCTGTGGGCGATGCGACGCTCGGCACGCAAGCCTGACTTCGGGTTCTGGTTCAAGGGCGGACCCCGTCCCGAGCAACCGGCATTCGCTCCGAAGGTGGTCACGGAAACGTGACCACCTCGGGCAGCGGCGACGAACACGCCGAGCGGTTCACCCTCCTGCGGCCACTACTGTTCACGATCGTCTACGAAATCCTGGGTTCGGCAACGGAATCCGACGACGTGCTACAGGACAGCTATCTGCGGTGGGCCGATGTGGACCTCGCGACGGTGCGCGATACGAAGTCGTATCTCGCGCAACTGGTGACGAGCCAGGCGCTCAACACGCTGCGGGCACGCGCCCGCCGTCGCGAGGAATACGTCGGACCATGGCTGCCGGAGCCGGTGCTGCTCGACGACGGCGATGCCTCATCCGATGTCGTTCTCGCGGAGTCGGTTTCGATGGCCATGCTCGTGCTCCTCGAAACGCTCACACCCGATGAGCGGGCCGTGTTCGTGCTGCGCGAGGTATTCGGCTTCGACTACGACGAAATCGCTGGGGCGGTCGGTAAATCCGCAGCGACCGCGCGGCAGATGGCGCACCGCGCGCGGGAGCACGTGCACGCGCGGCGCAATCGCTTCGGGCCGGTCGACTCGAAGCGCAACGCCGAGATCACCGAGGAGTTCCTGACCGCGGCGAGCACCGGCGACATGGACGGCCTGATGGCGCTGCTGGCGCCGGGAGCCACCTGGATCGCCGACCACGGCGGCAAGGCGAGCGCGCTGCCCAAGCCGCTCGTGGGCGCGAAGAAGGTGGCCATCGTGATGATGGCGCTCTTCCGGGCGTCAAAGCGGATGGAGATCCGATTCGAGATGGCGGTCTACAACAGCGCGCCAGCGATGGTCGTCTACAGCGACGGCGACCACCTCGAGGGCGTCTTCGTCTTCGAGATCATCGACGGCCAGATCACCAACCTCTACGCGATGCGCAACCCGGACAAGCTGGCAGGCATCACGATCCCGCGGACGATCAGCCGATCGTGACGTCCGCCACACCGGGGGCGAAAGCTGTCACACTCCGGTGATGCGCGGTGTCTCGAGGTCAGACCGGCTCAGTAGAGAGCTGGATGACCAGATGGAGACAAAAATGACCGAGAACAATGCCCGCGTCGTGGTGATCGGCGGCGGCTACGCCGGCGTGATGGCCGCCAACCGGCTCTGCAAAGGCGCCACGGACGTGACGCTGGTGAACCCGCGCGCGAAGTTCGTCGAGCGGATCCGCCTGCACCAGCTGGCGATCGACAACGACGACGCCACCGAGGACTTCGCCACGATCCTCAACAGCGATGTCCGACTCGTCGTCGACGGCGCAGAGCGCATCGACGCCGCGGCCCGCCGGGTCGAGCTGACGTCGGGCGCGACGCTCGACTACGACTACCTGGTGTACGCCGTCGGCAGCACAGGCGCGGTGCCCGCCGGCGTGCCGGGAGCACGCGAGTTCGCCTATCCGCTCAGTGAAATCGAGCAGGCGGTGCGGCTGCGGGCGCACCTTGAGGACATCCCGATATCGGCGCCGATCGTGATCGTCGGTGGCGGCCTGACGGGCATCGAGGCCGCGAGCGAATTCGCCGAGGCCGGCCGCCGCGTGACGCTGGTCAGCGACAGGCTTGCGCCGTCGCTGAGCAACCCGGGTCGCCGGTCGGTGGCCAAGCGGCTGCGCAAGGTCGGTGTCACGGTCATCGAGACGCCGGTGTCTGCGGTGACCGCCGACGCGGTCGTGCTGGCCGACGGACAGACGCTGCCAAGTGCCGCAACCGTCTGGACGGCAGGGTTCGGCGTCCCCGGACTGGCTGCGGCCAGCGGGCTGACCACCGACGCCATTGGGCGCCTTCTCGCCGACGAGACCCTCACCAGCGTCGATGACGCCCGGATCGTCGGGACAGGCGACGCCGTCTCACCGTCGGGCCTGCCGTACCGGATGAGCTGCCAGGCTGGGCTCCCGCTCGGAGCGCAGGCGGCGAACACGATCCTGAGCCGCATCGCGGGTACCGATCCCGCGAACGCGGGCGTGGCGATGTCCGCTCAGTGCATCAGCCTCGGCCGCGGCGCGGGCACGGTCCAGATTCAGCGCAAGGACGACACCCCGCTCAATGTCTACATCGGCGGCAAGGCGGGTGCCTTCGTCAAGGAGCAGGTGTGCCGCCAGACGCTGAAATGGATGGCGGGCGAGGCGAACAAGCCGGGTTCCTACAAGTTCTTCAAGGGTCCCGACCGCGAGGCACAGCTTGCGGATACAGGTGAGGTTACGTCGATCCGATGAATACAACGCCGGATGACGAACACGCCGAACGGTTCACGCTTCTGCGTCCGCTGCTGTTCACGATTGCATACGAGATCCTGGGCAGTGCAACCGAATCCGACGACGTGCTGCAGGAGAGCTATCTGCGCTGGGCCGCTGTAGACCTCGACGGTGTCAACGACACCAAGGCCTATCTCGCCCAGCTCGTCACCCGGCAGTCGCTCAACGCGCTGCGGGCGCAGTCCCGTCGGCGCGAGGACTACATCGGACCCTGGCTACCCGAGCCACTGCTGCTGGAGCCGAAGGACGCCTCGGCCGATGTGGTGCTCGCCGAGTCGGTTTCGATGGCGATGCTCGTGGTGCTGGAAACGTTGAGCCCCGACGAGCGTGCGGTGTTCGTGCTGCGCGAGGTGTTCGGCTTCAGCCACGAGGAGATCGCGTCGACGATCGAGAAGTCGCCGGGCGCGGTGCGTCAGCTGGCGCACCGTGCGCGCGAGCATGTGCAGGCCCGCCGCAAGCGGTACGAGCCCGTCGACCCCAAGATGTCGACGGAGATCACCGCGCGCTTCTTCGCCGCGGCGTCCACCGGCGACGTGGACGGGCTGCTGGAGATGCTGTCGTCCGACGTCGTCTGGACCGCCGACAGCGACGGCAAGGTCACCGCGGCGCGCAGGCCTGTGACGGGTGCCGAAAAGGTCGCGAAGCTAGTGGTCGGCCTGGTCCGGGTGGCCGGCGAGTCGGGCCGCGTCGAGCCCGCCATGTACAACAACGCCCCCGCGCTGAAGCTCTACATGGGCGAGCGGTTCGAGGGCATTATCACCGTCGAGATCACCGACGGCCTGATCAGCCATTTCTATACGATGCGCAACCCGGAGAAACTGTCCGGCATCGAGGTCTCGCGGGAGATCAGCCGCGACGTCTGACAAGCTGAGGCGATGCGGATCGACCGGCTCGGCGACCTCGGCAGCGCCCATGAGGTGCTGCGGGCCGTCGCTGCCGCCGCGCAGCGACGCGGTCTGCCGCCGCCCGCCGCGTTGATCGGCGAATGGTTCGGCTCTGGGGCCGTGATCGCGCCGTCGCTGCCGACCGCACCCGTCACCCCCTGCGAATTCGGCGCGCTAGGCGACGCTCAGGGTGGGCTAGCGCGCCGAAATCACCCGAGTGCGGTCGGCGGTGGCTGGTTCGGGTATCTGTCGTACCCCGATGCCGGCGCCGACGGGCGACCCGCGCGTATCCCCGAGGCGGCGGGCGGCTGGACCGACTGCGTGCTGCGGCAGGACGGCGACGGGCACTGGTGGTACGAAAGCCTTTCCGGCGCGGCCCTTTCGGGTTGGGTCGACGATGCGCTGCGAAACCCGTTGCCTGCGAGCGACTTCGGCATCGCATGGGGTGACGCCGACCGTGTCTCGCACCGGCGGGGTGTGCTCGAGTGCCTGGAGGCCATTGCCGCGGGCGAGATCTACCAGGCGTGCGTGTGCACGCAGTTCGCGGGCACGCTCGACGGCGCACCGATCGACTTCTTCGTCGACGCCGTTGCGCGCACTTCTCCCGCGCGGGCGGCGTATCTGGCGGGCGACTGGGGCGCGGTGGCGTCGCTGAGCCCGGAGTTGTTCCTGCGACGCGCGGGCGAAGCGGTGACGTCGAGCCCGATCAAGGGCACGCTGCCGCGGTCGGCTGATCCCGCGGCGCTGCGGGCGTCGGTCAAGGACGTCGCGGAGAACATCATGATCGTCGACCTGGTCCGCAACGATCTGAGCCGCGTCGCGGTGACCGGATCGGTGACCGTACCGGAACTCCTCGCGGTGCGGCCTGCTCCCGGCGTCTGGCATCTGGTGTCGACGGTGTCGGCGCGCGTGCCGGTCGAGGTGCCGATGGCCGCGCTGCTCGACGCGGCGTTCCCACCCGCGTCGGTCACGGGTACGCCGAAGGCGCGGGCCCGCGAACTGTTGATGGGTTGGGAATCCCACCGGCGCGGGGTCTACTGCGGCACAGTCGGTTTGGCGTCACCGTTGGCCGGCTGTGAGCTCAATGTGGCGATCAGGACCGTGGAGTTCGGCGCCGAGGGCTCGGCGGTGCTTGGCGTCGGCGGTGGCATCACAGCCGATTCCGACCCCGACCGCGAATGGGACGAATGCCTGCACAAGGCGGCACCGATCATCGGCGCTAGGCATACCACCGACAGCGCTCGAGCAGGAGTTCGGCCAGCAGTTTCGGCTCGCTGATCATCAGGTTGTGGCAGGTGTCCATCGGCAGCATGGCGTGCACACCACCCAGGGCGGCGATGGACCGGCGCTGGGACGCCTGAGAAAGCGCGCGGTCGCGCAGCGTCAGGATCCAGGTACGCGGCACGTTGTCGGGCAGCCCGGATCGGTCGACTTTGTCGAAGATGATCGACGGCGACTCGGCGTGGAACCGGGCGCGGTTGAACTGACGCTGCGCGCGCGTCATGCCGTTGCAGAACACCCACTCCGCCAACGAGTTCGGCATTGTGCCTGACATACCGGTGTCGGCCTTGCGGCGGGTATACCAACCGACCACGCCGGGCAGGGTGTCCACCACCGACAAGCCTTGAGGCGGGACGAACGCGGCCGCGAGCACCATCTCTTTGACGCGCGACGGGCCGAGCTTGCTCACGACACCGGGCACGGTGAGCCCCGCAAGCGAATGACCGACGATGACGAACTCGCCGATACCCGAGTCCTCGATGTCGGCGAGCAGTGAGTCCACCCAGTCCTCGATATGGGCATCGAGAAGGTCGCCGGATTTACCGCGCCGCCCGGGTAGGTCGAGCGCGAGCACAGCGAGATCCGGTGCCTTGCGGCGGATTTCGTCGACGGTGTGATCCCAGCAGTCCGCGGCGTGCTGGCCGCCGTGCACCAGCACCAAGCCGGGCAGTGCCATGGCGCCTCCGTGTCAGTCGCGCGACCGCAAAACCGCATCGTAGAGCTCGCGCCGCGACGGCGACCCTGGATTCGCGGCGACGACCTGTGCGCACGCGTCCTTGACCCGCGCACCGTCGTCGACGAGCGCGGTCACCTCCGCCACGAGTGTCTCCAGGTCCGCATGCGGCTCGGCGCCCGCGAGTACGACGGTGATCTCCCCGAGCACACCGTCGGCCGCCCACTCGGCGAGTTCGGCCAACGAGCCGCGGACGGTCTCCTCGTGAGTCTTGGTCAGCTCGCGGCACACCACCGCGCGGCGCTGCGGCCCGAGTACCTCGACGGCGTCCTGCAGACAGGCCGCAAGCCTGCGTGGCGACTCGAAGAACACCGCTGTACGCGGCTCGACAGCCAGGCCCGTCAGCCACGTCTTGCGCGCCGATTGCTTACGCGGTGAGAAGCCCTCGAAGCAGAATCGGTCGGCGGGTAGCCCGGAGATCGCCAACGCCGTCGTCACCGCCGATGGGCCCGGAAGGCAGCTCACCGTCAGCCCGGCCTCCACACAGGCCGACACCAGCCGGTAGCCGGGATCGTTGATCACGGGCATGCCTGCGTCGCTGACCACCAGCACCGTCGCACCGCCCTTGATCGCTTCGACCAGGGCGGGGACCCGCGTCGCCTCGTTCTGGTCGAACAGGCTGACGACCTTGCCCGAAATCCGGACGTCGAGGGCGGTCGCCAGCGTCCTGACCCGGCGGGTGTCCTCGGCGGCGACCACGTCGGCGCTGCTCAGGCAGCTGACCAGCCGCGCAGACGCGTCGGCCGGCAACCCGAGCGGCGTGGCCGCCAGCAGCAATCGACCGGGGTTCATCCCGCACAGCCTACGATCGCATCCGTGACCGCCACCGCCACCGAATCTCAGTCGGCCGCGCGCTCGGTCCCGGTGATCAGTCCAGGGCCGCTCATGCCCGTCGCCGATTTCGGGCCCGTCGACCGCCTCAACGGGTGGGCGATGACGGCGGTCATCGCCGCGCTGGCAGCGATGACGCGGTTCCTGAACCTGCGCTCGCCGACCGATGCGGGCACGCCGATCTTCGACGAGAAGCATTACGCGCCGCAAGCCTGGCAGATGCTGCACAACCACGGCGTCGAGGACAACCCCGGCTACGGGCTGGTCGTGCACCCGCCGGTCGGTAAGCAACTGATCGCGATGGGCGAGGCGATCTTCGGCTACAACGGGCTGGGCTGGCGGTTCACCGGTGCGGTGCTCGGCGTCATCGGGATCGCGCTGGTGGCCCGCACCGTGCGGCGGATGACCCGCTCGACGATGGTCGGCGCCATCGCGGGTCTGCTGTTGATCGCCGACGGGGTCAACTTCGTCGCGTCGCGGACGGCGTTGCTCGACGGCTTCCTGGCGTTCTTCGTGATCGCGGCGTTCGGCGCGTTGATCGTCGACCGCGACCAGGTGCGGGAACGCATGCACGTCGCGCTGCTCGACGGCCGCATCGGCGATACACCGTGGGGACCGCGGCTTGGCGTCCGGTGGTGGCGCTTCGGTGCGGGCGTGCTACTCGGATTGGCCTGTGCGACAAAGTGGTCGGGGCTGTACTTCATCGTGTTCTTCGGGTTGATGACGCTGGCATTCGATGTCGCCGCCCGCAGGCAGTATCGGGTTCCGCGGCCGTGGGTGGGCACACTGCGGCGCGACCTCGGCCCGTCGGCCTATGTGTTCGGGCTGATCCCGTTCGGCGTGTACCTGGCGTCGTATGCGCCGTGGTTCGCGTCGGAGACGGGCGTGAACCGGCATGAGGTCGGCCAGTCGATTGGGCCGGGAGGCTTTCTGCCGGACGCGATCCGGTCGCTGTGGCATTATACGCATGCGGCGTACAAGTTTCACGCGGGCCTGACCAACGCCGACGGGAACCACCACCCGTGGGAGTCCAAGCCGTGGACGTGGCCGATGTCGTTGCGCCCTGTGCTGTATGCGATCGACCAGGAGAACGTTCCCGGATGCGGCGTGCACTCGTGCGTGAAGGCCGTGATGCTGGTGGGCACCCCCGCAATGTGGTTCGTCGCAGTGCCGATACTCGGCTGGGCAGTGTGGCGGGCGTTCGTGAAGAAGGATTGGCGTTACGGCGCCGTCCTGGTCGGCTACAGCGCGGGTTTCCTGCCGTGGTTCGCCGACATCGACCGGCAGATGTACTTCTTCTACGCCGCGACCATGTCGCCGTTCCTCGTCATGGCGATCGCGCTGATCTGTGGCGACATCCTGCATCAACCGCATCAGAACGCCGAGCGAAGAACGATGGGGCTGCTGGCGGTCAGTTGCTATGTGGCCCTTGTCATCACGAACTTCGCGTGGATGTATCCGATCCTCACGGGCATCCCGATCTCGCAGTCGACATGGAACCTGCAGATCTGGCTGCCCAGCTGGCGGTAGATTTTGCAATGAGGGCTGCAGTCTCGCGTTGTCCACAGCCGTCGGCGCAATATCGACGCGAGGCCGCCGAATTGTCGCCGCACAGCGTGAACATCGCAGGTGTGGATGATGCGTTCAGCGGTAGCGAGGCGATCGCCAGCGGTGCGATCACCCGCGCCCGGTTGAGGTGGAACCATCGCGCGGTCTTTCCCGACGTCTACGAGGACAACAAAGCCGGACAGCACTAACGCGCACAACGAGGGCGGCATGGCTGTGGTCGCGCCGCAGCGGGATCATCGTTCAAAATGAACTGATCGAGGACGACGAGATCGTCGACATCGCGGGATTGAAAGTGACATCAGCCGAGCGGACGGCGTTGGACATCGCCAGGCACCTGCCGCGGGATCTCGCGGTCAGGCATCTCGACGCGCTTGCCAACGCCACGGACATCAACGCCGCTGACGCGCTGATGCTCGGCGAGCGCTATCAGCGATTGCGGGGCATACCGCGTGCGAGGAATGAGCTTGCTCTGATGGACGGCGGCGCGCAGTCACCGCGAGAAACATACGATGTTGCCGAGCACAGCAAGCGCTTCATCCTGCACCGCGTCTACGAAGCGTTCGGTCGCCGTGGATACCGCCCGAAATTGCACAGACGGTCGTGATTCTCGATAGATCGCAGCCCTCAGCGCAAAAACGAGCAGTGAACTACAGCGGGTCGCGGGCTGCGGGGCACGACATACAACGCGGTCCGCCGCGGCCCGTGCCCAGCTCGCTGGCCGCGATCGGCAGCACTTCGATTCCCGAGTCGGCGAGGCGCGTGTTGGTTTCGACATTGCGCTCGTAGGCGACGACGACGCCTGGCGCCAGCGCCAGCGTGTTGTTGCCGTCGTCCCACTGCTCACGCTCGGCGGTGACGGGATCCAGGCCGGTGTCGATCACCCGCAGCTTGCCGATGCCCATCGCGTCGGCCGCGGCGTCGACGAACGGCGCGGCGCTCGAGATCGTCACGCCGCTGCCCCTCTGGCTGATCGTGAACGCCGACAGCGAGTCGACGATGTTCGGGTACATCACGACGGCATCGGCGTCGACCATCGTGCACACGGTGTCGAGGTGCATCTGCGCGCGCTCCTGGGCGATCGGAACCGCGAGCACCGTGTGCGCAAGACCATCGTCGAAAAGGCTGCGGGCCAGCGCCTCTGCGCCCGCGGGCGTCGTCCGCTCCCCCACGCCGACGGCTACCACCCCTGGCGCCAGCAGCAGCACGTCACCGCCTTCGACGGGCGCGGACCGCGATTCGTATGCCCGCCGCACGCCGAGAAACCGCGGGTGGTGCGCGTAGATCAGGTCGGTCAGCGACGTCTCGCGCACCCGCGCAGGCAGCGCCAGCGACGTGATCGCCACCCGCGGACCGATCCAGAATGACGAGTCGCGCGTGAACAACAGATTGGGCAGCGGATCGATGACGAAGTCTCCGCCGTGATGCATGCGTCGCACCAACGAGAACCCGTTCTCGCCGAACGGCAATTCGTTGAACGTCATGCCCGCCGTCATGACGTGACCCAGTTCGGTCGCGTCCAGCGTGCGTAGGTAAGCCGAAAGTTCTTGCGCCAGAGGTAGGCCGAGCCGACGCGCGTCGACGGCGGCCGAAATGCCGTGCATCCTGGCCGCACCGCTGGCCAGCGCCTCCGTCAGCAGATCCGACACCAGCAGCACCTCGACGCCGCGTGAGCGCAGAAGGTCGGCGAAGACGTCGTGCTCCTGCTGCGCGCGGGAGACCCATGGCAGCCCGTCGAACAACAACGCGTCGTTGTTGCGCGGCGTGAGGCGCTGCAACTCGGCGCCTGGACGGTGCAGGATGACCACCCGCAGCGTCCCGACCTCAGAGTTCACCCCAAGCGCTGAACCGGACACACCAAGCACCGTATCGCGATATGTCACCTCAACTATGGTTTAGGTATGGACATGCACGAGCTGACGCCCGGCGAGATGGCCGACCGCAGTGGGGTGGCCGTCTCGGCCCTGCACTTCTACGAACGCCAGGGCCTGATCGCCAGCAGACGCACATCCGGCAACCAGCGCCGCTACGCGCGCGAATCGCTGCGGCGCGTCGCGTTCATCCGCATGTCGCAGCGGCTCGGCATCCCGCTCGCCCGGATCCGGGAAGCACTGGCGACGCTGCCCACCGACCGCGTTCCGACCAGCAAGGACTGGGCCCGCCTGTCGGCAGGCTGGCGCCAGGACCTCGACGACCGCATCCTGCATCTGCAGCGGCTGCGCGACAACCTCACCGGATGCATCGGCTGCGGCTGCCTCAGCCTGAAGACCTGCATTCTCTCCAACCCCGGCGACGTCCTCGCCGAGCAGGGGCCGGGCGCGGTGCGGCTTTAGAAAATTCGAACGCCTGTGCGATAAACTCGTTTGCATGGAGGTGGCGCTTCAGAGCTCACTGTTCGACCCCGCCGAGCGGCAACATCTGGGCAGCGGCGCATGGGTCGAGGTGCGGTCGGGGTGGCTCGCCGATGCGGACTCGCTGTTCGACGAGCTCGAGGACGCCATCCCGTGGCGGGCAGAACGCAGGCAGATGTATGACCGCGTGCTCGACGTGCCCCGCCTTGTCAGCTTTCACCACCTGATCGACGAGCCCGTTCCGCATCCCGCGCTCAAACAGATGCGCAGACGGCTGAACGACACCTACGGCGGCGAGCTCGGCGAACCCTTCACCACCGCAGGCCTTTGCCTCTATCGCAACGGCGACGACAGTGTGGCCTGGCACGGCGACAACATCGGCAGGAGCAGCACCGAGGACACCATGGTAGCGATCGTATGCCTGGGCGCCACAAGAGTTTTCGCGCTACGCCCGCGCGGCGGCGGTAAATCGCTGCGGCTACAGCACCGACACGGTGACCTTCTGGTGATGGGCGGTTCGTGTCAGCGCACGTGGGAACACGCCATTCCGAAGACGGTGAAACCGGTCGGCCCGCGGATGAGCATCCAGTTCCGGCCGCACGACGTGCGTTGAGCGTCAGGCCTTCACGGCCGACACACCCGCGGTGAGCAGCTCGCCCGCACGTTTGGTGTCGACGGGGGCGACGGGTTTGTCCGGGATGACGAGCGGGTTGGCGGTGACGATCACCAGCAGTGGACCCAATCGGGCGACATAGTTGAAAAGCTCACCGGTGCGGGTCTTTCCGTCGACCGCCGTCTGGATGACCCGGTGGGACCCTTGCGTCTCGACGCCGTCGATCTTCGGTGCATCGACAACCTCGATGAGACCACGCATGCCGGGACCGGTGAAGCCGACCTTCTTGCAGTTCTCCGGCGGCCCGTTCACCGGCACCTTCTCCGACGTCTCGACCGCTATCACGATGAACCTGTTGCCTTCGCCTTCGGCGGTGAGCGCCGCCATGTTGCCCTTGACCCCGGCGGGCAACACCTGTTGGTTCGCAAACTTCGCGCAGTCTCCAGGCTCGAATTTGATTTGCGCAGGCAGCTTTTGGGGTTCGACGATGCGGGGGTCGATTGCCGTCGGCGCGATATCGGTGACCTTGAACGGGCCGGGGAAACTCGACCGCAGGTTCTTGATGTTGGCGATGTCGGCGTGCGACAGGTCGGGTTCAGCCGATTCGGCCGAGCTGCACGCCGCGAGCGCACCCACGCATGCGATGCCGAGCACCGCCCTCAGGTTCAACATCGCCGCCAATGTACCCGCCGACGGGGCCTCAGCCGCGTAACGCCGACACCGTTTTGACCAACAGGTCGGCGGCGAATTCTTGGCTGAGTGCAGGATTCGGCGACCCCGGATCCGTCACCACGGTGACGAATGCCAGGTAGTCCTCGAAATACGCGCTGAACGTGTACGCAGCAGACGCGGTCTCGGTGCCGCCCTCGACGACGGTCTCGGCCCGGGTGTCCATGCCGACGGTGGTGGCGCCGCCGATTGCGGGGGCATCGATGAGGCTGACGGTGCCGGTGGTGTTCCCCGACGTCACCGTCCACTGCCCACATTCGGCCAGTACGACGGGATCGAGCGTGACCGGTGACGTCGGCGATCCGGTCACCGCGGCGTACACGATGCCACCCGGTCCCGAGCCCGACCACCCCTTCGTCGTCGCATCGCCGGTTACCGGACCGGCCAGCACACCGCACTGCGGAGGTTCGGCGACCCAGCCGAGCTTGAAACCCCACAAGGCCGCCGGGGACGCCGGACCGCCGATGTCTGCTACCTCGTAGCCCGCGGGCAGCTCTCCGCGAACCCGGCTGATCCTCGCCGGGTTGACCTGGGCGTCGGCCGTCGACGACGGGGTCGGCGAGGGCTGCGGAGGCGGTCCGGGCTGGCCGCAGCCTGCGACGACGCACGTCGCCACCAACACTGTCGCGACCCAGAACCGGCGCACGCCCGTTGATACCACAGAGAGCGCATTGAACCGGCTGGCAACGTTTTGCGTGTCTAGAGCGATGAACTAGTGGGTCGGGCCTATTAGAAGCACGGAGATAACTGTCATGCGCGCAGCAATGGCTATGACAGGGGGGATCCTGGTGGCGGGCATGGTGCTCGCCCCGGCAATCACGGCATCGGCTGAGCCGATCCAACCGGGCGGCGCGTACGCGACGATCGGGCAGCTCGAGGCGTCCGGCTACGACGTCAACATCGACCGGGTGGGCAGCGCCCCGCTCGATCAGTGCATCGTCACCAGCGTGCGGAATCCGCAGGACATCACCAGGACCATCCGGGTGGACAACGGCCGCAAGGGCGAAAAGCGGGACTTCGACTACATCGAAGTCGTGGTCCGCCGCACGATCACCGTCTCACTCAACTGCGACGCGCGAACCTAAGCGGGCTTCGGCGCGTCAGGCGGCCGGGGCGCTGCTTTCGGGCGCGTCATCTTTCGCCTCGGGTTCCGCGGCCGCAGGCTTCGGCCGCTGACCGGTCAGCGCGTTGACAATCCGCTTCAGCGGACCGTCACCGTTGGGGCGGAAGACAGACGGCCGGTCGGCCGGATCGAACTTCAGCGATTCGCGCCACTTCTCGAACGGCAACGACGGCTTGATGGCCTGCGGGCCGGCCTTCGGGGTGTCGGTGTCGTTGCCGAGCTTGTCGGCATCGGGCACCGGGGTCAGCTTGTTGTCACCAGGCGTGCCGGTCTGCTCGTCCTGAACGACGGCTGGCTCCGGAGCGCCTGCGCGGGCAGTAGCGGCAAGACCGGGGTTCTGGTCTGCGGCGGGACCGCCGACGCCGAAGGGCCCCGACGGCTGCGTGCCCAGCGGACGGTTGCCGGGGGTGGTGAAACCTTCGACGGTGTCGTCGATGCCGACGGGGATGGCGCCCAGGGTGTTGCCGATCAGGCTGATCGGGTTGCCGATCGGGCTCCACTCGAACGTCACGTGCTCGCCAGGGCCCTTGTCCCTGACGTACGCGTCGTTGATCCACACCTTCAGGATCTCGTTGGGAACCGCGAGCGCCGGGGCGGGCACTCCCGCGTTCACCAGCGGCAGCAGGATCGGAACCGTGGCCGACGGAATCATGTAGTAGTGGGTGTCGCCGTACTGCCCCTGGTCGATCATTCCGGCTTCATCCAGCTGATGGTTCTGCACGTTGCCGTGCAGCAGCGCGTACGCCATGATCGAGTTCGTCATCGCAAGGGCGCTCAGCGGGCGGGCCGGGGCATCGCCGCCGAGGAAGTCGTACTCCTGCGCGACATCGACGGTCGGGGTGACGAGATCGTCGCTTTCGACACAGCCACTGGCCGGACAGCTGTTCTGGGTCGGCCCGTAGAACGTGATCCCGATGATCGGGATGGTGAAGCCCTCGAAGTCCCTGGCCAGAATTCCACCGTTGGGCCGCATCGGGTTTGAGATCAGGAAGAACTGCGTCCCGTCAAAGCCTGGATCGTCCGCATCGATGACGTCGTTCTTGACCAGTGAGGCGACGATGGCGCTCAGCGAGTAGCCGTAGACGCTGAACGTGTCGCCCGCCTGAGGCGCCTGCGCACCTGTGGTCATGTTGTAGTTGCAATCGGTGAACGACGCACCAAGGCAGTTGTGGACGTTGTCACGCCCGGCGGCGACGGAACCGTCCATCGTCGTCGTGCCGAATGCGGGGAAGAACTCGGCGGGGTAGACCACGGCGACGCTGTTGATCCCTGGGGCAGGCTGTGGCTCGTATCCCGGAACGATGAAGTCGTTGGTCGCCCAGTCCAGATAATTGTCGATGTAGGTCGGGTCGTCGTTCGGCCCGAGCGAGTGCTGTGTCCCGCCGAGGATCAAGGCCGTCGCCGCCAATAGCTGAACGGCCGATGTGAGCGCCGTCGAGACCACGAGTGCGGGCACCGCGATCAGCGCAACGAGAACAACAACCAGTGAACGCGCGATTGTCTTCACACCAAAGCCTCCATCTCGCAGCACACGAGCATCTTGCACCACATTTGAATGTTTGACAGCGAAATCGGTCAGCTTTCCGCGTACACAGAAACCGACTGAACATGGCCTACGACTGGCGGTTGTGGCATCCAGCTGGGCAAACCGCTGTCACGGCCCGTCAGCTTTGATAACGAACGGCTGAACTTCACAGCGATTCTCCCCCCATCGTCGGTTTGCCGTCCGTAGAGTCATGGCGCAGATTTCAACTGACACGGGAGACCCAATGACAAAAGTGAGGGCCGGCGGCATCGCGATTCTCGCCGTCGTAGTCGGCCTCGGGCTGGCCGGCTGCGGATCCAACGACAAAAAGGAGGAGGCGAGCAGTACCTCGGAGAAAGCTTCTTCGTCGTCAAGCGAAGCGCCGAGCACCACGAAGGCCCCGTACGCCCAGACGATTCCGGAGTACATCAAGCAGAACGGCATCACCGAGACACCGGTGAAACGCGGCGATCCCGGCTCCCCCGACATCATTCTTCCGTTCCCACCTGGTTGGGAAGACCTGGGTCCCCAGACACCGGAGTGGGCTTGGGGAGGAATCAAGTTCACCGGTGACCCGGCGATGGCGCAGAACCCGCCGACGATCATCGCTTTGCTCTCGAAGCTGACGGGCAACGTCGACCCGGCCAAGATTCTCGAGTTCGCGCCCGGTGAGATGAAGAACCTGCCGGGTTATGAGGGCGACGGCACCGGCTCCGCGTCCCAGCTGAGCGGCTTCGACGCATGGCAGATCGGCGGCACCTATATGAAGGACGGCGTCAAGCATGCGGTGGCGCAGAAGACGGTCGTGATTCCGGCGCCTGACGGAGTGTTCGTCTTGCAGCTCAATGCTGACGGCACGGAGGACCAAATGGGGCCACTCATGGACGCCACCACCATTATTGACGAGCAGACGACCATCACGCCTGCGCCGTAACCGTGGTAGCGGTGCCGGCTCCGAACGGGCCGGCACCGCCGCAGCGCCGTCAGACGCGCGATATCAGCGAAACCGCCTTCTCTCGTTGTCGACGCGATTGAATCCGAGCATCGCCGTCAACACCGCCCCACCGCGAAAATAGTTGAACGCGTAGATCGTCCAGCAACAGATAGCGCACATCTCGGGCTGCCAGGCCAGAGCGAGACTCCCTTGTGCAGGGTGCACCGGAGCGCGCCGAGCGTCGCACCGGACGCGGATGCAAAATCTCATCGTTGGATTCGATGTGCGCCTTGCAATATCCCGACATCGGTGTTTATATACATCTCAATCGAGCTGTATACATGTTCGTCGAAATGCATCGGAGGCGCGCTGATGGCCGTGACAACGGTCGGCAACACGGTGGTCAACGGCCTGCGGCACGCCCTGCTGACCGGATCGATCGGCGCAGGCGTGAAGTTGTCACAGTCGAAGTTGGCCGAGCAGTTCGGCGTCAGCCGCATCCCGGTACGCGAGGCGATGCAGACACTGGTGGCCGAAGGCCTCGTCGAAATAATCGACGGCACACCATATTCGCGACGTCTGTCGATCTTGGAGTTGCAGGAGCTCTACGAGATGCGAATGGCGGTGGAGCCCCATCTGACTCAGGTAGCTCTCGCGCATGTCGGCAAAGCCGAAATCATCCAGATGACAGGCTATTTCGAAACGATGTCGGAGACCAAGGACGTCGTTGAATGGCTAGAATCCAACGCCAAGTTCCACGCGACGATGTACCACCGCGCCAGCAGGCCGATGACGATCGCGCACATCGATCAACTACGCAAACTCGCGGATCGCTACCTATATCTGCATCTAGCGGTGATCGGCAATGTCGAGCATCTCCAGGTTGAGCACGCAGCGATCCTGGAAGCAGCCAAAGCCGGCGACGGACAACGGCTCAACGAACTCACCCGCACCCATCTGGAGACATCGCATGAGTTCATCGTCCGCTATCTGCTAGCCAACGATGAGGATCGCGCGTAAGGCACCACTCGGCCGGTTCCAAGGCCACCCACCCCCGTTCTGCACAAAGTCACCGACATCGTGGGTGCAGAACGTATCCCGGATGAAAGGACAAGTGATGCTGAGAAGTAAATGCGCTCTTGGTATTATCGCCAGTGCTGCAATGGCTTTGACCGCCTGCAGCGGCAACGGCGGAGGTAGCGGCGGCGACGCCATCAAATTCGGCTGGCTGAACGGAATCACTGGCGACTATTCGTCGTATTACGAGCCGTCCCAAGCCGCCGTCACCATCGCGATCGACGAGATCAACGAGAACGGCGGAGTCCTCGGCGAGCAGGTCGAGTTGGGGAGCGCCGACAACTTGTCCACGGTGGAAGGTGCCGTGCAGGGCTTCTCCCGACTCGTCGACGTCGAAAACGTGGTAGCGGTAGGCGGTGTGGAGTCCACCGGCGCAATGGCGATCCTCGACAGCGCCAACGAGCTGGAGGTCCCAGTCTTCTGTCCTGGCTGCGGAACCTCCGAATTGGACACGGGTGCAGGCGAGTACATGTTCCGGATCACCGGATCCGACAGCGACGGGGGGACGATCGCGGCCCAATTCGCGCGCGAACAAGGCATCAAGCGGATAGCCATCATGGCGCAGAACACCGAAGGGATGTCGGAACCCGCCGACATCTTCAAGACCGTATTCGAAGGCTCCGGCGGGGAAATCACCACCGACGTCCGTTTCAACCCAGGCAGGTCGTCCTACCAGGCTGAGCTCGCGAAGGCCTTCGACACCAAGCCCGACGCGGTCTACCTGGCTGCGGGCCACGAAGCCGCCTCCGTCATCTTCCGAGAGTGGCAGCGCCGCGGGTACGGCGGGAAGTTCTTCGTCTCGCCCGACCTGGTCACTCCTCCCATCGGCTCGCTGATGCCAGAGCTCGAGAATGGCGTCGCGATCGGTGCGATTGCGGCCTACGACACCGAATCACCCGCATACAAGAGTTTCGCTGAGCGGTTCAAGGCGAAGACCGGTCAGGAGCCCGCCGCCGGCGTGTACGACGCCAACCAATACGACGAGTACATCGCGCTGGCGCTGGCGATCACCAAGGCGCAGAGCACCGAGGGGGCCGCGATCGCCGAGGCCATCCCACATGTCGTCAATCCCGATGGGACAGCTGTGTATTCGTACGCCGACGGTGTCAAAGAGCTGGAGGCCGGCAACGAAATCAACTACCACGGCGCCTCGGGAACCCTGGACCTCAACGAAAACAACAACTTGGCCGCGCCGCTGTTCGGCCAACAGTTCATCGTGGATGGCAGGTGGCAACAGGTCGATGTCATCGAACTTGATCCGGCACTGCGCCAGCTTGTGACCCGCTGACGCTGCAGGGCCGGCGGCAAGCGTGGACACGTACGCCGTCGGCCCTCAAGGCGGGTTGTTCCTGAGTTCTCCTACGACATTGCTTCCTACGACATTGCTTCCTACGACGTTGCTTCCTACGACATTGCTTCCTACGACATTGAAGGGCGGTGCCCTGTGCAGTATGTGGTCTTCGGACTCGTGACGGGCAGCATCCTGGCAATGGCCACCGTCGGATTCTCGATGGTGCGCCAGACCGAAGGCTTCCTCAACATTGCCCATGGGCAATTCCTCGCGCTGGCAGCATTTCTAGGTCTGCTGGCATCGCGCGACATGGGCATGCCCACCTGGGCGGCAGCGCTGCTGGCCGCCACCGCTACCGGTCTGGCAGCCGTCGTGTTGTCGGTGGTGATCTTCGAACCAATCCGGGATAAGGGCGTGCTGGTTCAACTGTTTACCTCGGTTGGGGTGGCCTATGTCATCTACGGACTGCTGGTAATGCTTTTCGGTGCCAACCTGCAGCACTACGAGGTGTCCTTCGGAAGTGCCTACCGCTTCGCCGGAGTCGAAATCTCCTTCGGTGAAATCGCGATCATCGTCACCACCGCGGTGGCGATCCTTGCGCTGCATCTGTTTTTGACCAAGACCCCGGCGGGTATCTCGATCCGTGCCGTCGCCAGTAACCCCAGCCTGGCAACCGTACGGGGGATATCGACGAGGCTGGTCTCCTACCAGGTGTGGTTCATCGCCGGGTTCCTCGCTGGCCTGGCCGGTGTCATGATCGGAACCATCGGGTCGGTCGGTCCGGAATTGGGTTGGCAGAACATCATTCTGGTGCTGGCTGCGGCTGTGCTCGGTGGGCTGGGAAGCACCTACGGCGTCATCATGGCCAGCTTGCTCCTTGGGTTGGCGATGGACATCAGCTCCCTCCTCATCCCAACGTCCTACCGCACGGTCGTCGCGTTCGTCGCGCTGATAATCGTGCTGCTCGTGAGGCCGAGCGGAATGTTCAGCGTGAGGCAGAGGAAGCAGGCTGCGTAGTGCAATCGCTCATTATATTCCTGGTCGGGGTGTTCACCCTGGCCGCCATCTACGCGTCGCTCGCCTTAGTGCTCAACCTTGTCGCGGGGTGGGCGGGGATGTGGGATCTCGGGGTAGCCGGCTTGGTGGCCGTCGCAGGCTACACCTACATCATCTTGACCCAGACCCGCGTCGACACGGGGTTGTGGTTTGTCCCCGGCTGGCCGATGGCTGCGGGAATACTCGGCGCGATTGTCGTCACAGCCTTGGCCGCGTTGCTCATCGCCCTTCCGTCGATTCGACTACGCGGTGAGTACTTCCTCATCACCACCCTGGCGTTCGCCGAAGTCATTCACCAGCTTGCGATCAGTGAGAGTTCGCTGACCCGCGGCACCACCGGATTCTCCTCGATCGACCGCCCGCTCAAGGGATTGGTGCCTGCCAGCGACTACCGCTGGATACTGCTGGCACTGGCGCTTGTTGTCACGGTGGCGATCTATCTGGTGCTGAACCGCCTCTCCAAGACACCCTATGTGCGGCTGTTGCGCGCCAGCCGGGACAACGAAGCGGTGGCGCAGTCGTTAGGTAAGAACGTGGTGCGCTACCGACTCATCACCTATGTGTTCGCCGGCGCTCTGATCGGCGTCATCACCCCGCTCTATCTGTGGCATGTCCGCAGTGTGGTGCCGTCACTGTTCGTCTCAGAACTGACGTTCGTGGTGTGGACCGCGCTGGTGATCGGAGGCATCGCCAGCCGCAGGGGCCCGCTGATCGGCGCCGCTCTGCTCATCATCTGCACCGAACTGCTCACCTTCCTGCAGGGCTCGGCGGAGTACGCGCAGGTGCTAGCCGCCACCCGGCCCGTCATCCTGGGCCTCTTACTCATCTTGGTGTTGCGTTTCCGGCCTGCGGGGTTGATGAGCGAGCGGTCAGCATTCCACTTCAGCGAAAAAGATCTTGGCTCGGCGCCGGCTCGGAAGGCGGTGACGGCGAAATGAGCAGCACAGCAGCCACAATCGCGTTGCGAGCGGTCAATGTCAGAAAGTCCTTCGGGGGTGTGCACGCCGTTGACGATGTGACGTTGGAGGCACCGAAAGGCACCATCACCGCCATCATCGGTCCTAACGGAGCCGGTAAGACCAGCCTGTTCAACGTGCTCACCGGGTTCGATCAGGCGGATACCGGCCAGGTCGCGCTTTTCGGAGATCGCATCGACGGTCAGCCCGCGTGGAAGATCGCCCGCAAGGGCCTTGTCAGGTCATTTCAGACGCCGGTCGGCTTTCCGCTGCTGTCGGTGTGGGAGAACCTCATGACCGCCGGGGCGGACGCCGCCGAGTCTGCGTTTCAGGCGCTGTTCGCGCGCCACCGCTGGCGTGAACTGGAGCGTCAGACGGCGGAGCGGGCCGACGTCCTGCTCGACGAACTCGGGCTCGCCGAAGTCAAGGACCAGAGGCTCGAAGACCTAACAGCGGGACAGACCAAATTGGTCGACTTCGCCCGACTGCTCATGGTGGAGCCGCGCATGATGTTGCTTGATGAACCCGCTGCCGGGGTGGCGCCCAACGGCATTGGGCGTCTCGCCGAGCAGGTGGGCAGCCTGCGCCAACGCGGTATCACGCTGCTCATCATCGACCACAACATTCAGTTCGTCTTCGAGGTGTCCGATTACGTCTACGTGATGGCCGAAGGGCGGGTTGTGGTCTCGGGAACGCCAGAAGAGATCGCCGCAGACCCGACGGTCGCCGAGATCTACCTAGGAACCGCACAATGACACTGCTGACCGTGGACACCGTCACCGCCGGCTACGGCAAGCTGCCCGTCATCCACGACGTCTCCCTTACCGTCCACGCCAACGAAACTGTCGCGCTGGTCGGTCCCAACGGTGCAGGCAAATCGACACTGCTGAAAACCATTTTCCAACAGGTTATTCCGATGTCCGGGTGCGTTAGGTTTGCCGACGAGGACGTGGCCGCCATTTCGCCGGCCCACATGGTCAGGCGCGGCATGGCCTACGTACCGCAGGGCGGAAACACGTTCCCCGCACTCACGGTCGAGGAGAACATTCGGGTAGCGCTCATGCCGATGGGGCGGGCCAAACTCCGCGCGGGAATCGACGCCGCGTTCGACAGGTTCCCGGCATTGGCCAAGCGGCGTGGCAGCACCGCGTCGACTCTTTCTGGAGGTGAACGCCAGATGCTCGCGGTAGTAGGGGCGGTAGCAAGCGAACCGAAGTTCCTCGCCCTCGACGAACCCACCACAGGCCTCGCGCCAACCATCGTGCAGGAGTTGATTTCTCAGCTTGCGGAGGCAACCAAGGACGGTGTCGGAGTTCTGTGGATCGTGGAGGAGAACCCGTCGGTGATTCTGCCTCACTGCGATCGCGTCCACGTCATGCAAGGTGGTCGCATCAGCGCGGAGCACGACGTCGCGGCCACCCTCGACGACGAAACGCTACGCAATCTGTTCTTCGGCATCGACGAAAGCCCTCGAGCTGACTAGTTTCTCACCGTCGCCGACCGTAGGCCGACAATCACCGAAGTTCGCTATTAACTGAGCGGGGAAACCCGCGGAAAAGGAATGCTCCGTTGTCGTACACATCTATCGGATCCCATTCTGTGGAAAGGATTCTCGACGAGCGGGTAGTCGTCAGCGACGGTCTGGTGTTCGTGTCCGGGCTGTCTGCCGCCGACCCCGGCGAAGGGATTCCCGACCAGGCCAGCGTGTCGCCGGAGTACCCGTACTATGGCGCCGACATCCAGAAGCAAACGACCTACGTGCTCGAGAAACTGGGCGGCATACTGCACGCAAACGGTAGCTCGCTCGCGCATGTCGTCAAGACGCAGGTGTTTCTGACCGACTGTCGGCTGTTCGACGCATTCGACCAGATCTGGAAGAAGTTCTTTGACGTCCCGCCTCCGCGGAGCACCGTCGGTGTTGGCGCTGACGCAATGGCGATTCCGGGCTCGCTGGTAGTGGTCGACGTCATCGCCGCGCAACCGGAGGTCGTCGACATTCGTCAGATCGATAGCCCACGGATTCCCAGGCCGCTGGCGAACTACACGCCCTGCGTGGGGGCAGGTGACTGGCTGTTCCTCGCGGGCCAGTTGCCGACGAATTTCGGCGCGACAGGCCTTGCACCGGAAGCGATCGTGAATCCCCATTTCCCCAACCACGTTTCATCTCTGCTGGCACAGGCGAAGTTCACGATCGGGATCTGTCAAACGTTGCTGGAGGACGCGGGCAGCGACTGGGACCACGCCGTGCGGGTCAGTGTTTTCCTCAAAGACATCGCCCAGGCCCCGTTGTTCGACGCGTTGTGGACTGAAATGTTCGAAGGCTCCAACATGCCGCCCTACCTCGTGATCGGCGTCGACGAACTGCTCACCGGCGGCGCGCAGATCGAGATCGACGTCATCGCCGTACGCACCAAGGCGTCGAGCCATCGGCCGGCCACTGCGGTCACGACGTCCCGTCCGTGGCTGCGGATGGCGACTTCCGGTTCGGAGTCGACGACGATTACGGTCGCGCAGGTCGATGTGCCACCCGATCCCTATCGGCCGTTCGCCGTGCAGCGCGCCGTCCGTGACGCGTTCGCACTCGCCGTCCAACACATCGGCCCCGACGTCGAACCGGTGAAAGTCCACGCTTTTCTCTCCCATCCATCGGACGTGTACGCCTTCGGGCGCGGCCTGCCCGACCGTGTAGCCAAGCGCGCGGCGATCACCACATCACCGTCTGTGAGGGACACCCACATCGGCCTCGAGATTGTCTACCGAGCCTGAAACTGACTTGCGCCAAATCAAAGAGAGGACAACATGACTACTGAACTCAGCACAGCCGAGAAGCTCATCATCGACGGTCGCGACGTTGAGGGACACGGCGACGTCCTGAACCTGATCAATCCGGCAACCGGTGACCCCTTCGCTCGATGCCATTGCGCCGACGCGACCGACATCGACGCCGCCGTGGAGTCGGCTGCGGCCGCCTTCGAGTCCGGAGTCTGGCGCGATGCACCCATCCACCACCGCGCCAAGGTGCTCAACAGGTTCGCCGACCTGCTCGAAGCCAACATGGAGGAGCTTTACCGGCTGGAGACCTTGAACAACGGCCGACCGATCACCGAGACCAAGGCGCAGATCACCCGGCTTCCCGAGTTCTACCGCTACAACGCCGCCCTGCTGCTGGCCGACCGCACCTCTGTCGTTCCGATGACCGGGCCGTACCACTCCTACACCTCGCGCATGCCGATGGGTGTGGTGGGAATCCTGTCGTCGTTCAACCATCCGCTCATGATCGCTTCCAAGAGCCTGGCGCCGGCGCTGGCGACCGGTAACAGCGTGGTCCTAAAGCCGTCGGAGCAGACGCCGCTGACCGCCCTGGTCGTCGGCAGGCTCGCGCTGGACGCAGGGATTCCGCCCGGGGTGCTCAACGTGGTGCCGGGGCTCGGCCCCGATGCCGGTGTGCGACTGGTCGAACATCCCCTGGTTAAAAAGGCGGTCTTCACCGGCGGCACCGAACCGGGTAGGTCCATCGCGGTCGCGACCGCACGCAGGTTCGCCAAGGCCACCCTCGAACTCGGCGGGAAAACGCCGGTTCTGATTTTCGATGATGTGCCCGTCGACGTGGTGGCGCGCGGTGCCGCGTTCGGTGGCTTCATCGGCGCCGGACAAACCTGCATCGCCGGCACCCGACTGCTCGTGCAGTCCTCCATCTACGACGACTTCGTGGCTGCATTATCGGCCGAGGCGGAAGCGATCCGCATCGGTGATCCAGCCCGAGCCGACACCCAGCTTGGACCGGTGATCTCGGACCGCGCACGCAAACGCATCCTGGACTACGTGGCGCTCGGCGTGCAGGAAGGCGCCACCGTCGCCACCGGCGGGGAAGCCGCTCACGTGCCGGGCTTGGACGGTTACTTCGTCAAGCCGACCGTCCTGCGCGGGGTCAAAAACTCGATGCGGATCGCCCGCGAAGAGATCTTCGGGCCCGTGCTGGTGGCCATCCCGTTCACCGACGAGAACGAAGCCGTCGCGATTGCCAACGACTCCGATTACGGTCTGGGATCGTCGATCTGGACAAGAGATGTCGCCCGCGCGCACCGGGTGGCGTCGCGCCTGGAGCACGGCATCGTGTGGGTCAACGACCATCACAGGCTCGATCCCAGTTCCCCCTGGGGCGGTATCCGCGAAAGCGGCCAGGGTCGAGAAGGCGGCTGGGAATCGTTCCACGACTTCACCGAGGTCCGCAGCGTCACCATCCGCACGAGTTCATCTGACGTCGACTGGTACGCCGGAGTCGGCCAAGACCGCCTCAACTGAAAGAAAGGCCATCCATGACAATTCAAACCCCACACCAAGAAGCGCTGCGCCACTCGCTGGACGGTGCGGTTCTCACCGCCACCCTGCCATTGTCCAGCGACGGACTGTTGTCACTGCGGGCCTGCGACGAGCTGGCTCAACTGCTTTCGTCGCCACCGGAGGCCGCATCCGTCGTGGTTTTGACGTCCGATCGTGCGCAGTTCTGCCTCGGCCGCGAACGTACCGCGGCGTCTGTGGAAGAGCTTCCGTCGGAGGTCGATCGCCTCGTTGCAGTGAACTCCGCGCTGCGCAGCACTCGACTGGTGTCAGTGGCCCGGGTACACGGCGATGCGGCCGGCTTCGGTGTCGGCCTGGCGGCCCTCAGCGATTTCGCGGTCGCCTCGTCTGACGCGTCGTTCTGGTTTCCCGAGGTCAATATCGACCTGGCCCCCTTCCTGGTTTTGGCGTGGCTGCCTCAGCTCGTCGGCAGGCGTGAGGCGTTGCATCTCGCCGTGACCGGCGAGCACATCGACGCGCATCGCGCTTTGGAAATCGGTATCGTCAGCGAGGTTGCACCAGAGGCCGAGCTGGACGCCCGTGTCGCGACGATCATTGGCGGACTGCGAGGACGAAACCCGCGGGTGCTGGCGGAGATTCGCGACTTCCTGCGTGTTACCGATCAAGCACCTGAAGTGCAGGCCACCGAGCTTGCCCGCGCCCGTCTGGTGGTCGGCTCCCTGCGGCGTGCGGTCCCCTCTGACCGCACGGCGCCTGCGCCGTAACCGTGGTAGCGGTCAGGCGCGCGATATCGCCGACGCGTCGGCCACCTGCTCGGCCGTCGGCCGCACACCCGTATAGCGCTCGAACTGTTCGGCGGCCTGCAGGGCGATCACCTCGCCTCCGGTGATGACATTCACCCCTGCGTCGCGGGCCGCCAGGATCAGCGTTGTCTCCGACGGCAGTGCGACCACGTCGAAGACGGTGTGCGCCTTGGCGATCGTCGACGTGTCGAACGGGCTCGACTGTGCCTCGGGACCGCCTGCCATTCCGATCGGCGTCACGTTGACGATGACGTCCGCCGTCCGCGGCCCGACCTCGGTCGCGTAGTCGTAGTCGAGTTGACGCGCCAGCGCCCCGCCCGCCTCTTCATTGCGGGCGACCACCACCCCATTGTGGAAACCGTTGTCCCGGAACGCCGCACCCACTGCGCTGGCCATTCCCCCGCTGCCGTGGATGAGCACCGACTTTGAGCCGTCGAGCCCGTGCTCGTCGATGAGCCGCTGCACCGCGATGTAGTCGGTGTTCGACGCGGTCAGATGTCCGTCGTCGTTGACGATCGTGTTGACGGCGTTGATCGCTCGCGCGGAGTCCTCGACCGTGTCGACGAGCGGAATGACGTCCTGCTTGAACGGCATCGACACCGAGCAGCCGCGCATCCCGAGCGCGCGCACGCCGCCGATAGCGGCGACGATATCGGTGGTGGTGAACGCCTTGTAGATGAAGTCGAGCCCGAGCAGGTCGTAGAGATAGTTGTGAAACCGCGTGCCGATATTGCTCGGCCTGGCGGCCAGTGAGATGCACAGCCGAGTGTCCTTGCTCAAAGGTGGCCGCATCAGCCGACCGCTCCCATCACTTGTCTTGCCACACCGTGGATTTCGCGGTACAAATCCTTCGAGATGGAGATATCCCGTAGCGGCGGTACATCGATGACGGTCGTCACCACGCCGAGATCTTCACGCTGCCATTGTGCGCCGAACCGATCGAGGATCTTGCGCATCGCGAGGTTGTCGGAGAGCACTCGCGCGGTGAACCGCCGAACGCCGTCGCCTCGCGCCGCAACGGCCAACGCCGCCATCAGGAATGAGCCAACACCGCGGCCCTGGTAGTCGTCGCCGACGATGAACGCCACCTCCGCAAGGGTCGAGTCGGTTTCGTCGCGTACGAACCGGGCGTCGGCCACCACCGGCCCTTCGCTTCCCTCCGTCATCACCCATACGAAGTGATCCTTGTAATCGACCTCGAACAGATAGGTCATCAACGACTTGCTCGGCGTGCGCGGCGTCTGGAATCTGCGGTACAGGGTCTCGCTGGAGAACTCGATCGGCCCGTCAGTTGTGCGTTCGCTGTCACCGGGCAGCACGGGGCGCAGGTAAAGCCAAGAATCGTCGCGCATTTGAATCGGGATCGGGGTGATGAACGCGGCGAGGCGCTGGCGTGCCGTGCGCACCATCTTGTCCATCACGCCGGGCACGTCGAGCATGGCGGCGAAGGCGCCGTGGCCGCCGACCCATCCCCTCAGCGGCTCGGTCGCGACCACCGTCGCGGTCCGCGGCGTCTCTCGCAGCAGCGCGATCTCACCGACGATCAATGGGGGCGACAACTCGAGAACGGTCGGCACCCCGTCGCCATCGGTGTGTGTGATCTCCGCTTTTCCGGAATCGATCAGCAGAAACGACTCCGCGCGCTCTCCTTGGCGCATCAAAACCTTGCCCGCCGCCGCATTCAGCGGGCGCAGCTGCGCCGCCAGCGACACAAGAGCATCCGGACGGCAGCCCTTGAAAATCTCGAGGGCGGCAAGTTCGTCGGCGCTGACGGCCGTCAGTCCGGCCACCTGACGAGGCTACCGCCCCATCGCGTCGGGTGCTGAGATCTCCGTCGCCTCCGATCGCCCGCGCAACACCTCGCTGCCCTTGGCGGCCCAGTGCTTGCGTTCGGCGGCATCGGCCCGTTCGATCGCCGCTGCCGAGCAGAGAATCCGCCGATCCGACGACTTCGCGAGATCGGCCAGCCGTGCGGCCTCGTTGACCGGGTCGCCGATGACCGTGTACTCGTAGCGGTTCTCGGCGCCGATGTTGCCCGCGAAGACCGAACCCGCCGAAACGCCGATCCCGAAGTCGACCAGCGGCAGCTCACGCAACTGCTCGCCGAGGGTGCGGGCGGTCGCCAGCGCCGCAGAAGCTGCGCCCTCGGTGTGGAAGGGCGCGCCGAAAACGGCGAGCGCGGCGTCGCCCTGGAACTTGTTGATCATCCCGTCGCCTGCGTCGACGGCGTTGACGACGATCCGGAAGAAGTCGTTGAGCACCTCGGCCACCTTCTGCGGCGGATAGCTGGTGGCCAACTCCGTCGAACCGGTCAGGTCGATGAAAAGGATCGCCACCTCCTCGACGTCGCCCGACATGGTCGCGCCCTCTTCGATGGCCCGACGGGCGACGTTGGCGCCGACGTGACGGCCGAACAGGTCGCGGACCCGCTCGCGCTCGGCCAACCCGGCCACCATTCTGTTGAATCCGCTTTGCAGCCTGCCGATTTCGGAACGCTCGAAGACGGCTATCTCGGTGTCCAACTCGCCCTTCTCGACCTCGGCCATGGCGTCGACGACCTCGCCGATCGGGTCGGAGATCGACCTCGACGTGAGGATCATCGTCGGCAGTCCGAGCACCACCGCGGCGAGCGCGATCACCAGCACCACGATGTCCACCGAAGCCGTTTTCGGGATGATCCAGCCGTTCGCACGGACGACGACGACGGCGACGATGACCAGGCACGGCAATGCGCTGGACAGCAGCCACAGCAGGATGAGCCGCGCCCACACACCCGGTGCCGCGATGAGTCGCTCGGAAGCATTCGTGGCGGCGGCCAGCATGGGCCTGACGATGTCTATCGTCAGCAGCAGCCCGATGCCTGCAGCCGCCGCACCGCCAAGCACGACCCCGACTGCCGTCGGCACGATGATGCCGACGCCGCCGTCGTAGTTCAGCCCGACGGAGATCGCTCCACTGGCCGCCCAGGTTCCCGCCAGCAGCACGCACTGTCGACCGAGCAGTCGCGTCAACGACTTTCGCTGACGCTCATCAGGCTCGCGGCCGGGAATGAACCATCGCAATGTCGGCAGGATGTTCAGCACGCCGCCGATCGCGATCACCACGGTTCCGACGGCGACCAGCACCGCCGAACCGATGATGTTTCTCTGGCTGAAGTAGTTCTGCGCCCCCACAAGCGCCTCGCCGCCCAGCGGGATCAGGATGGCGACGGCCGCGGTGATCGACAGCAGGTATGCGCCCGCCAGTCGGCCCGCATAGTTGGCCGCCAACCCGCTCATGTGAACAACGTAGCGATAAGCCCGCGATTACGGGATCGGCTTGAACTCCAGGTGTAGTTCGGCGAGTCCCCGCATGATGAAGGTCGGCTCGTAGGCGTACTTCCGCGCCTCCGCAGGCCCGTGGTGTTCCTCCGAGATCCGGAAGTCGGTCATCCGGTCGAGGATCCGGCTCAGCGAGATGCGGCCCTCCGAGCGCGCCAACGGGGCACCCGGGCAGGAATGCACCCCGCGGATGAACGCGATCTGCTCGCGCACATTGCGGCGGTCGGGACGGAATGTGTCGGGATCGTCGAACTTTCGCGCATCCCGGTTGCAGGCTCCGGGTAGCACCATCACCGTGGTGCCTGCGGGTATCTCGGTCTCCCCGATGGTCGTCGACGTGCGCGCCAACCGGAAGTGCGATTTGACAGGGCTCTCCATCCGCAGCGTCTCTTCGAGGAACGCCGGGATGCGGCCGCGATCCTCGCGCAGAAGCCTCTCGTACTCCGGGTTCTCCGCGATGATGCGCATCGCGGAACTGACCAGCTTCGTGGTGGTTTCGGTCCCTGCGGCGAACAGGAACGTCGACAGGTTCATCACGTCGTCGATGTCGGGCGTCGACCCGTCCTCGTACTTGGCCAGCGCCAACTCGGTCAGCACGTCACCCTGCGGCTCGCGCCTGCGGTTCTCGATGTAGGCGTGGAACTTGTCGTTCAGCCACTGCAACGGGTTGTGCGCGGTCGGTGCTTCCTCGCCGAGCTGGCCGACCAGCTCGCCTGCGAAGACGGCACGAAACTCGTCGTGGTCCTCGGCAGGCACGCCGAGCAGATCGGCGATCACCAAGAGCGAGAACGGCTTCGCGTAGTCCTCGAGGAATTCGCACGAACCCCGATCGACGAACTTATCGAGCTGTTCGTCGGCCAGCCGCCACATGAAGTCCTCGTTCTCCTTGAGGCGCTTCGGGGTGATGAGCTTGTTCATCAGCCCCCTGGTCCGGGTGTGCAGCGGCGGGTCCTGCGTGGTGATGTGCTCGCTCATCGGCACCGCCATGCGGTGTTCCTCGATCAGCTCGGAGACGTCGTCACCGCCGGGCCCGAACGGTAGCCCCGAGAACGGCCCAGCCACCGAGACGCACGACGAGAACGCCGGATCCTTGTAGACGGCCAGCGCCTCCTCGTATCCGGTGACCGCAAGCAGGTTGAACGGCGTCGCCTGTGTGACAGGACATTTCGATCGCAGATGGTCGAAGTACGGGTACGGATCCGGAACGAGAGCCTCGTCGGTGAAGAAGTCGACTGTTTCGAAGTCGGTCACGTGTGATTCCTTGTCATTTTCTCCTCGCGAGCAGACGCGAAAGCCCCCAATTTCGGCACTTTCAGGGGGTTTTCGCGTCTGCTCGCGGGGGAACGGGGGCGGCGTCGAAGAGCACCGGCAGCGACGTCGGCGAGCGGAACACCATGCCGCGGATGTGGGGATCGTCGCCGTCGGGGTCCAGCCGCAGGTTGGGCAGCCGGTCAAGCAAGAGGTTTATCGCGGTACGCATCTCGAGCCGCGCCAAGTGCATGCCCAGGCAGACATGGACCCCGTGTCCCCAGCTGATGGGAACCTTCGCCTGCCGGAAGATGTCGAAGCGATCCGGGTCGGGATACCGGTCCTCCTGCCGGTTGGCTGCGCCCAGCATCGGCATCACCGAACACCCCTGCGGGATCGGCACACCGCCGAGTTCGGTGTCGCGCGTCGACACCCTGGTGATGTTCAGCAGCGGCGCATCCCAGCGCACCGCTTCCTCGATCGCCTGGGGTAGCAGCGTGCGGTCCGCCCGAACCGCATCGAGTTGGTCGGTGTTGGTCAGCAGGCCGAACAACAGGTTCCCCAGCGACCGGTAGGTGGTCTCCACTCCCGCGGGGAGCAGCAGCCGGATAAAGGAGTAGATGTCCTCGTCGTCGAGCTTGTGCCCGTCGATCTCGGCCCCCGCGAGGCTACTGATCAGGTCCTCGCGCGGATGCGCCCGACGTTCGGCCAGGATCGGCTTGAAGTAGTCGACAAGCGCCTGCGACGCCGTTCGGCCGCGTTCCGGGTTGACGGTGAAGCTGAGCATCGAGATCGACCACCGCTGGAACTGCGGGAAGTCCTCCTCCGGCAAGCCGAGCAGCGCGGCGATGATGCGGGTCGGGTACGGGAAGGTGAACGACTTGACCAGATCCGTCTTGCCGTCCGAGGCGAAATGGTCGATCAGTTCGTTGCCGATGCGCCCGACGATCTCGTCTTCCCAACGCACAAGCGCCTTCTGAGTGAACGCCTTGGTCACCAGCGACCGGAGCCTGCCGTGCACAGGTTCGTCCATGCCGAGCATCACGCCGTGGCCGAGCACATCACCGAAGATCTGGATGACGGCGTTCGACGAGAACGTCTCGTTGTCGCGCAGCATCTGTTGGATGTCCTCGTGCCGATACACGATGAAGACGGGCTTGCCCTCCTCGCCCGGCATCGCGGACATGTCGATGCGCTGGATCGGCGTCTCGCGGCGCTGTTTGGCCAACTCGGGGTACGGGTCCCGGACGTTGCCCGAGACGACGTCGTCGAACGCCCCGAAATCCTCGAGGTCTCCGAGGTCCGAGTACAGATCTGACAATTCTGGCTCCTTCAGGTACAACGCTATTGGGCCGGGTAGGCCATCGATTTCACTTCTGTGTACTGGTCGAATCCGCAGGTGCCGTTCTGTCTGCCGACACCGCTGTCCTTGTATCCGCCGAACGGTGTGTCGGCGCCGTAGCCCACCGTGCCGTTGAGGCCGATGAAGCCTGCGCGCAGCCGCTTCCCTACCGAGATCGCACGCTCGAGCGTTCCGGCCATCACGTTGCCCGCGAGCCCATACGGGCTGTCGTTGGCGATCCGCACCGCGTCGTCCTCGTCGTCGTACGGGATCACCGTGAGGACCGGCCCGAATATCTCTTCCTGAGCGATGGTCATCGAATTGTCGACATCGGTGAAAAGTGTTGGCCTGACGTAGAATCCCTTGTCGAAGCCGGTCGGTGCGTCGGGGCCGCCGACGAGCGCGGTCGCACCTTCGTCGACGCCCTTCTGGATATAGCCGAGCACCCGCTGCCGCTGCCGATCCGAGATGACCGGACCACACAATGTGCCCGGATCCTGTGGGTCGCCCGGCATCTGGCTTTCGTAGATCCCCCTCAAGATCTCGACGCCTTCGTCGTACCTGGACCGCGGCAGGAGCATCCGGGTGGGGTTGGCGCAACCCTGCCCTGCGTGCATGCACGGCGCGATGCCCATCATGCAGCCGACCGCGAAGTCGGCGTCCTCGAGCACGATGGTGGCCGACTTGCCGCCGAGCTCGAGGAAAAGGCGCTTCATCGTGGCCGCGCCCTTCTCCATGATGCGCTTGCCGACGACGGTGGATCCGGTGAACGAGATCAGGTCGACCTTCGGCGAAAGCGTGAGCTCTTCGCCGACGAAATGGTCCGACGCGGTGACGACATTGACGACTCCCGCCGGGATATCGGTCTTCTCGGCGATGAGCCTGCCCAGTCGCGTCGCGTTGAAGGGCGTGTTCGGCGCAGGCTTCAACACGATGGTGTTGCCGGTTGCCATTGCCTGGCCGAGCTTCTGGATGGTGACCTCGAACGGGAAGTTCCACGGCACGATCGCGCCGACAACGCCGACGGGTTCGCGCCACACCACCCTTGTGGTGTTGACACCGGTGAGTGAGATCATCGCGTCGCCAAGCGATGTCTCCCAGGGGTATTCATCGATCAGCTTGGCCGGATACCGCAGCCCGTCGGCCAGCGGAGCGTCGAGTTGTGGCCCGTAGGTGATGGCCCTCGGGCACCCGACTTCGAGGATGAGTTCCTCACGGAGCTCTTCCTGTTCCGACTCGATCGCATCCTGAAGTTGCAGCAGGCACTTCTGCCGGAACGCGTGATCGGTGGACCAGGTCGTCTCGTCGAATGCTCGCCTGGCCGCGTCGATGGCGCGACGCATATCGCCTTTCGACGCGTCGGCGACCTCACCGATGACCTCTTCGGTGGCCGGGTTGATATTGGTGAAGGCGCCGGACGATCCGTCGACGAGCTTGCCGTCGATCATCATCTTGGATTCGAAGCGAACCGTGGGACTGTCAGCCATTCTTGTCGCTCTCCTGAGTGCTCGGGTCTGGTGTTCCCATGGTCGCGGCGGGCGTACCGCCCAAGGCCCCGAATCGCGGGATTCCCATCATCAGCCGCGTCACCGTGTGCATCCCGGCACTGGGAAGCAGCCGGTTGGCGATCATCAGCAGCCGCGCGTCGGGTCCGACGGACCTCCGGACGAACGGCTTGTTGCTCTCCAGTGCCTGCGCCAGTCCGGTGGCGAAGAGATCCGGTGCTCTGGCCGCCCGCTTCATCGCTTCTCGCCCACGCTTGTCCATGGTGCGGTGATGGCGGGCATACGGGCCGTCGAGGACTCGGCTGTCGGTGGTGCCCGCGTCGGTGATGATCTCGGTGTCGTACGTGCCGGTCACCAGGATCGTCACCCCGATGCCGAACGGGGCGACCTCACCGGCCATCGATTCGCCCCATCGTTCCAGCGCGCCCTTGACGGCGGAATACGGTGCGGTCGCAGGCATTCCGCGCACTCCACCCGCACTCGAGATCAGCACGATGCGGCCCAAGCCCGCCGCCCGCATCGACGGCAGCAACGCCTTCGTCAGCGCTACCGGCCCGAAGATGTTGGTGGCGAACATGGTTTCCCACAGGCTCATCGGAGCCTCTTCGATCATTCCCGCCGCGGAGATGCCCGCATTGTGCACAACTGCATACGGGGCGCCGACGGTTTCGATGATCGACTTCGCCGCTGCGGCAACCGAAGCCGCGTCGGTGAGGTCCAGCGTGACGCCGATCAGCCGCGGATCGTCGGCACCCGCTCCGGTCGCCCCGCGCAGCTTCTCCATGCCCGCATCAACCGACCGCATCGCCGCGACGACCCGCCAGCCGCGCTTGTACAGCAGCGACGCGGACGCCAACCCGAGTCCCCGTGAGGCTCCGGTGATGACGACGGATCTAGGTTCGGTCATCGTCTGTTCTTCGGGCGAGAACTCATCACCCATTCGCGCTTTCCGTCGCACATCTCATGCTCTTGCTACCCAGTTCGACGTCGGGCCGACCGTCCGGCAGACCCTGTTGCCAGGTGGACCACTTGCCGACCGAGTACGGGCCTTCGGCCCCGTTCTGCTCGTAGTACCCCTGCGGGTCATACACTTTGGCCTCCGGGTACGGCCACGGGCAGGCAACCGATGTGGCCAGCCCGCTGGCCTTGATCGCCCAGAACCACCCGCCGTAGGCGAAGTACGACACGTTGATGATCGCGAACATCACCAGGAACGTGCCGAGTACCGGCTTCGAGGGGAACAGCTTGGCTTTCGCGGCCAGCTTCTCCGCCACCGACTTTCCCGTATCGTCGCGGTAGACCAGGATGGCCGCCGGGACCATCACGAACGTCACCGACAGCGATTCCCAGATCAGCGGAAACTGGAAAGTGCTGCCAGGGAACAACGTTCCGAACGGGATCGCCTGGGAGTAGATGTACAGCCCGGTGCGCACCAGGCTGATCTCCAGGATGGCGTCGAAGATGAAGCCGATCACCAAGACCAGTGCACCCAGGCTGATCAGCGGATGGCGGGCGACGAACGCCTCCGGACCGCGCTTGGCCTGCATCTTGCGGAGGATCCAGATCGCCGGGAAGTACGGGCCGAAGTAGAACGTCACGTAGCCGAACACGATGAACGGTTCGACGGTCGGCGACATCATGATCAGGTACCAGGATTCCGGCCAGTGCATCAGCGCCGGGTTGTACACCGCGTATGGCGACCAGTTCATGATCGGGTCCTGCCACACGATCAGCGTCGTCACCAACACCATCAAAAGCACTGGGCTGCCGGGGTTGCGACGCCAACCGCGGATGAAGACGACGGTCAGTGCCACGACCATGATCAAGGCGCCGACCTGCGGGATGACCTGCCAGTGGTCGAACGCCGTCAGGAACTGGACCGGCCGCGGCCGACCCTCGACATTCGGGTTGGCCACGCGCGGGTCGACGGCCACCCGCCCGACGGTGAGAAACAAGCCGAGGAACCCGAGCCACGCGAACAGGGCGATGACTCGGCCCCAATTAGGGCGTTTGCGCCCCTGGCCCGGCGAATCGGCCTGTGATTCGAGCGGGGTGGATTCCTGAGTTGTCATGTCAATCCTCCCCGAATCGGTCGACCAGCGCAGAGTTGATGCCGTCGGGATCGAGCGTCCGAGCCACCAGGTAGCCAGACCCCATCCACGCACGCCGAGTCCATTTGCCAAGCGACACACGGGTTCCCGGCGCGCCAGAGGCAGCGGGCATCATCTTGACCCGTTCCAGCGCTTCCTTGACCCCGCGCGGGCTCAGCGGATGAGCATCGGAGAAGGCACGGACCAATGTGGCCGCGACATCGTGATTGACGACCGAAACGCAGTACTCGGGACGGCTGCCGTCGTACCTCTTCGCATACCGGTCCAGCCAGGCTTGTCCGACGGGGTTGTTCTCGTCGTACTGGTCAACCCCGACCCATCCGAGGAACGCGTTCCACATGATCGGATTGACCCACGCGTTCTGAAACGCCGTTGTGGTGAATCGCGGCGGGTCCCAACCGACGGCCTCGAGCGCGGGGTTGATGAAGACGATCCCGAATCCGAAACCGAGGTGAACGATCGCCTGGGCTTTGGCCTCGTACAGCGTGCTGACGGCCTCGTTGATGTCCTGCGCCGTCTGCGCGATCGCCGCCTCCGCGACGATGCGGACACCCTTACGGGCACACGCGCTGCGCAGATTCTTCAGGTAGCTGTCGCCGATCAGGCTCTGTTCGACGAGCACCCCGATCTCGGTCAGTCCCCGCTTCGCCACCAAGTCGGTCAGGAAGATCGGTTCGTCGGTCATCGAACCCTGGGGGAAGGCGAACGTCCATTCACCCAGCCAGTCGTCGGTGCCAGTGACGCTGATCGCGGGCACCTTGAAGCGCTCCTCGATCGCCTCGCGCACCGGCACGCAGTTGTCGGTGATGTTCGGACCGAACACGACCAGGCAGCCCTCGTCGACCAGATCTGCGTACGCGTCGATCACCGCCTTGACCGAACCCTTGGGCAGCCCTTCCACCTCGCGGTAGATCATCTGCACGGGCCGGTCGATCAGGCCGTGTTCGACGGCCTCTTCGAAGACCAGGTCAAAGGTCTGCGTGAACGACGCCAGCAATTCCTCGGGAAAACCGGGCGGCAGCGTGAAGTCCATCAGGTAACCCACCTTGATGGGTTCGGCTGTGCTCTCGTAGGACATCCGGCCTCCGTTGAAACCTAATATTTGTTCAGACAGTAACGGCGGTGCCGAGCAGCGTCAATCGCCTGCGGCGAGATACACGTCGATCAACTCGTTGAGCCCCCGGCCGACCGACGGATCGTCAGTCAGCGGCCCTGCGATCGCGGCTCGTGCCGCTTCGGGGACGGTCAGCCCTTCCGCGATGAGGCGGCCCGCTGCGATGAGGACCCGCGTCGACGCGACCTCGCGCAGGCCTCCGGTCTCGAGACGCCGGATCGCCTGCCCGAACCGGACCAGCTCGACGGCGGTGGCCTTCTCGACGCCCGCTTCGCGCTCGACGATCCCCTCCTCCACATCCGGTGGGGGGAATCCGAACTCGATGGCCACCATCCGCTGCCTTGTCGAGTCTTTGAGGTCCTTCAGGACGCTCTGGTAACCGGGGTTGTACGACACCACGAGGCCGAATCCCGGCGCCGCGTCCAGCGTGATGCCGAGGCGCTCAATGGGCAGCTGGCGACGGTAATCCGCGAGGGGATGCAGTACGACGGTGGTGTCCTGGCGCGCTTCGACGACCTCGTCGAGGTAGCAGATCGCTCCCTCGCGCACGGCGTGGGTCAGCGGACCGTCGACCCACACCGTCTCGTCCCCACGCAGCAGATAGCGCCCGACCAGGTCGGCGGTCGTCAGGTCGTCATGGCAGGCGACGGTGATCAGCGGCCTGCCGAGGTCGTGGGCCATTGCTTCGACGAAGCGGGTCTTGCCGCATCCCGTCGGCCCTTTGAGGACCAGCGAAAGACCCTGCCGGTAAGCCGCCTTGAAGACGGCCTCCTCGTTGCCTGTCGCCTGGTAGTAGGGACGCGACCTGCCAACCGTCGACATCGCGCCGTTCTGGTGTACGAGCCCGGGCTCGTTGCCCATCTCGCCCCTTCCGTCTGTCGCCTCATTGCGCCCACGCAGCCTAACGCGGAACAGATGTTTGTTTCAATCCAAAGTCATGATGAAACCCGACGGCGCACTTCCGCGGACCGCAACGCCGAACGGAACATCGGGCCGATCACCGCGCCGAGCTGCTCCGGCCTGCCGATCGTCGCGTGCGCGGCACTGCCGAACACCTTCCGCAGCACCCCGGCGTCGGTACCCGCCCCGACCGTCAGGCACACGCATCCAGTCCCCCGACGCCGCGCCTCTGTCAGAGCGCGGCGAGCGTCCGCCGCACCGTAGGCACGCTCGTACCCGTGGTCGTAGGCAAGCCCGTCGGAAAGGACGACGAGCAGCCGACGCGAGGTTCCGCCGCGGCTTTCAAGGACCGTCGACCCATGCCGGATCGCCGCGCCGAGACGCGAATACGCCCCTGGCTCAAGGCTGTTCAACCGCCGCATGACCCGAGCATCCAGATGGTCGTCGAACTGCTTGACCGGCATCACGGTGACCGCCGCGCGGCCCTGTGAGTAGTAGGCGTAGAGCGCAACGCGGTCGCCGAGATCGTGCAGGGCCACGGTCAGGTCGGCGACGGCGGCGCGCTGCTGTTGATGGACGGTGCGGCCGACCGTCCCCGGTTCTGCCGTCGAGCCGGAGACATCGAGCAGCAGCAGCACCGACAGGTCGCGTCGGCGCCGCAGACTGTCGAGATACACGGCTTCGTCAGGCGCCGACCCGGCCATCACCTCCACGCGCGCCTCGACGGCGGCGTCGATGTCGATGTCGTCGCCTTGCGGCTGCCGATGTCGCCGGTGCAGACCCATCCCGAGCCGTGCCAACGGGCGTCGCACGCCGATAGCGCCGTCGATGGCCTGCGCCGCCGATGCCTTGATCTTCGGATCGACCTCGCGCACGGTGCACCAGTCGGGGCGATACCTGCGGTGCTCGACGTCCCACTCCGGGTACTTGACGCCGTCGGTCTTGATGTCGGGGACTTCTTCGGATGCGACGGTGGCCGTGGAGACCACCGAATATCCGCCTCGGTTGGCCGAATTCGTGCGGTGCGTCGGCGAATCAGCACCGGGGGGACCGTCCCCGCTGCCCGATTGGCGCGCCGACGACAACATCTTCTTGAGCCACTTGCCGATGAAGCCACCGCCGCCGACGGGGCTGGTGAAAAGATCCGGATCGTCGACATCGTCGATGTCGTCGTCGAGTTCCTCCAGCGCCTCGGCAGATTCGCGACGCGGAACGTGGCCCGCAGCTTCGCCTTTCGACTGCGCGGCCGCGCGAGCGCCGACCGCCAGCACCTTCTTCGCCCGGATCACGCCGAAGCACGTGGGCGCGTCGTCGATCGCACCCTTGCCAGAGGCCAACGACAGCGAGGTTTGGGGCGCATCGGTGCGTGACGCCGATCCGGGATCCAGCAGGTGCGCCAGTGCGCGGGGCAGCAGGCCGGCGTTGGCGGCGAGTGCGCGCCGTCCTTCGATGGACAGATAGCGGTTGGCGATCCGCGGGCGTCGAACCAGCGAGCCCATCACCTCCGAGTCGAGGCTGCCGGCGGCGATCAGCGATGCGTGCACGGCCACCGACTCGAGATTGGCGCGCGGGCCATCCGCCGGATCGACGTGGACCGTCTGGCCGTCTGTCCACGACGGCTCGCCCTGCTGGAGCGGCGCGACGGCGACGGCCCGGCCGGCCAGCGCAGAAGCCAGCATGCCCAACGCCTGCAGGCGCTCGTCGTCTGGGAGCTTCGCCACGAGCACCTCCGACCGCGAGCCCATAATTGACCAAATATCTGTTCCGACCGTAGTGTCCGCACGCGATGCCAGTCAACGCACGCGGGAGGAAGCCATGATCGATTTCGACGGTCAGGTCGCGGTCGTCACCGGCGCGGGCAGGGGACTCGGCCGGCTCTACGCAATGGAGTTGGCGCGACGCGGCGCCTCGGTCGTCGTCAACGACCTCGGCGGAACCATGCACGGTGACGGCGCCGACGCATCGGTGGCTGACCAGGTAGTTGCGGAGATCACCGCGGCGGGCGGGACGGCTGTCTCGTCGCACGATTCCGTCGACAGCCCCGAGGGCGGCGAGGCGATCGTGGCGACCGCCGTCGAGAGCTTCGGACGGCTCGACGCGGTGGTCAGCAATGCGGGCATCTTCAACAGCATCGCGTTCGACGAGATGACGCCCGACGATTGGCGGCGCATGCTGGCTGTGCACCTCGACGGCGGCTTCTACCTCGCGCAGCCGGCGTTCCGGGTGATGAAGAAGCAGGGCTACGGCCGGTTCGTCTTCATCTCGTCAACGGCGGGGATGTTCGGCCAGCACCTCGAGGCCCACTACGCCGCGGCGAAGGCCGGTCTGGTCGGGCTGACCAACATCATCGCGCTCGAAGGCGCGCCACACGGGATCCTCGCGAACACCGTTCTGCCGACCGGCTTCTCACGGATGGTGACCGAAACCGTCGGCGACATCAGAGCGCTCGAAGAGTCGGGCTTCCTCGACATGATCAGGCCGGAGCTGGTGACGCCGATGGTGGTGTACCTGGCCAGCAGGGCCTGCGAATTCAGCCATCGCAACTACTCGGCCATCGGCGGGCGCTACGCCCGGGTCTTCATCGGGCTGACGAAGGGCTGGTTGGCCGAGCGCGGCTCCGAACCGACGGTCGACGACGTCGCCGCCAGCATCGCCGAGATCTCCGCGACGGAGAAGTTCACGATCCCGGAGACGAACTACGAAGAGGTCTTCGAGGTCACGGAACGACTGGGCGGCTCCCCGGGCTGAGGTGGCATTCCCGCGAAACGACATTCCAGTACCGAAAGTGCGAGAGCGGACCTGCGCAGTTTCCGTTTCGCGGGGCTCCCGCTCGTCATCAGCCGTACCACCGCAAGCCCGTGACTGGTAGCGTTAACCAAACATTGGGTCAGTCAGGCAAACCCGCGACGGGAGTCAGAAGCCGTGGAGGTGTTGTGGGGCGTCCACCGGTGACGCCAAAGAACGCCGGACACGCCTACGACGACGGCACCAGGCGGACCGAGATTCTGCAAACCGCGGCGGCACTGATCGCCAGCTCCGGTCTACGCACCTCGCTTCAGGAGATCGCGGATGCCGCGGGGATCCTTCCCGGCAGCCTCTATCACCACTTCGAATCCAAGGAAGCGATCCTCGTCGAGCTGCTCAATCGATATCACACCGATCTGGACCGCATCGCCGAGACCGCCCAGGTAAAACTCGACGACCCGTCGGCGCGGCCTGCGTTCGACCAGATCGTCGATCTCAGCGCGGCCATCGCACAGTGCGCGGTGACGCACGGCGCGGCGTTGCAGATGACGTTCTACGAGGGGCACGGCCCCAACAAGGATCTCACCGCGCTGGCCCTGCAGCGGCCGACGGCGATCATGGAAGCGATGGTGCAGACGCTTCGCGCGGCCCGCTGGAGCGGCTATCTGCGATCCGATGTCGACCTGCCAGTCCTTGCCGACCGCATCGTCCAGGACATGCTGCGGGTCGGTCTCGAGGTCATCCGCTATAACGCCAGCGCCGACAAGCTGGCCGACCTGCTGTGCCGAATCCTGTTGGAGGGATTGGCCACCGGTTCACCGACCGATGCACAGCTCGACCGGTCGGCGGCATTCATCGCCGCCGACGACGTGGTGAAGTCGTGGAGCGACGATGCCGACGCCGAACCGGGCGACAAGGCGGCCCATGTCCGTGCCGTCGCACGTGCGGAGTTCGGCCGCAAGGGCTACGAGGTCACGACCATCAGGGATATCGCATCGGCCGCGCAGCTCGGCACCGGCACGGTGTACCGCCTGATCGGCTCGAAGGATCAACTGCTGGCGTCGATCATGCAGTCGTTCGGCGAGAAGGTCGCCGAGGGGTGGACCCGCGTGTTGCGCTCGAACTCGACGGTGATCGAGAAGCTCGATGCGTTGAGCTGGGTCAACACCAACGTCCTCGACCGTTTCGGCGATGAGTTCCGGATCCAGCTGGCGTGGATGCGCCAGACTCCCCCGGATGCACCGAACATCGGCTGGCTTTTCGCCAAACGCGTTCGGCAGATGAAAACCCTTCTGGCCGAGGGCATTCGCTCCGGTGAGGTGACGATCGACAGCCCGGCGAACGAGACGCTTGCCCGCTCGGTCATCGGGGTCGGCTGGATCCCCGAGAACATCCTTCACGAACTGGGCACACGCGCCTCGCTCATCCATCAGCGCGACACGATGCTGCGCGGCGTCACCGCTAGCCGAGCATGACGGGCAGCTTCGACCAACCGCGAACACTCGAGGTGTGCGCCTTCTCGGCGTTGTCGTAGTCCACTTCCCAGTCCGGCCAGCGCTTCAGCACTTCCTCCAGCACGACCCGGGCCTGCATGCGGGCCAGCGCCGAGCCGAGGCAGAAGTGCAGCCCCTGCCCGAACGACAGATGCGCTGCGCCGCGGTGGATGTCGAAGCGGTCGGGGTCGGGATAGTGGCGCTCGTCGCGGTTCGCCGACCCGTTCAGCAGCAGCATCACCGAACCCGCTGGAATCAGCTGGCCACGGCACTCGACGTCGTGGGCCACGCAGCGAGCCTGTACGGGTGACGGTGCCTCGTAGCGCAGCAGCTCCTCGATCGCGCGCGGGATCAACGAGTGATCATTCGCCAATTCGCCTCGCTGATCGGGATTCTCGGCGAGGAGTTGCCCGGCGAAGCCGATCAGCCTGGTCGTCGTCTCGTTGCCCGCGCCCGCGACCATGCCGGTGTACATCAGCACCTCGGTGCGGGTGAGCCGACGCATTTCGCCGTCTTCCTCCAGCTCCGCATTGAGCAGCTGGGTCATCAGGTCGTCGGATGGATGGTCGGCCCGCCAGTCGATGTATTCGGCGAACAACTCGTTACTGTTCTCGAACAGGTCCGCGCGCGCACCGCCGAACTCGCCCTCGGTGAGCGTAAGCGCATTGTTGGAGGTGTCGCGGATCGACTCCTGGTTCTGTTCGGGGATACCGAGCAGGTACCCGATCGTGCGCATCGGGATCTGCGCGCCGATGTCGGCGATGAAGTCGAATCGGTCCGAATCGACAAGAGGATCGAGGGCACGCTCGCAGTATTGGCGCGTCAACGGCTCAATCGCCTCCATCCGCCGCGGCGTGAAAACCCTTGACAGCAAGCGTCGATGAAGGTCATGAATCGGCGGATCCTCGAAAAGGATGATGCCAGGTGGCAGCTCGATGTCGGCAAGGATGATGTCCATCGTCGTGCCGCGCCCGGATCGGTAGGTCTCCCAGTTGTGCAGTTCGCGCGCCACATCCTCATACCGGCTCAACGCGTAGAAGTTGTACTTCTCGTTGAAATACAGCGGCGCCTCGTCGCGTAGCCGCTTCCACGTCGGGTAGGGGTCGTCGTCGATCGCGAAATCGTAGGGGTCGTAATAGACGTCGACCGCGCTGGCGCCGGTCACTGCGTCACCTCGGACATGACCACCTCTCCGACCCGCTTCAGATAGGGCCATGCGAGCTCAGGCGGCACTCCGCCGCACAGCGGCGACAGGTTGAGCACCTCGCCCGCCCGCACCCGCGCCTTGGCTTCTTCAACGCTGTAGATCCGGTGCGACGTCGGATTGGCCCGCAGTTCCTCGACGGTCGTCACATCGGAGAAGCCCGCGGAGTAGTTGTTGCCGGGATTCCAGTCGGCGTACGCGCGGACATCGTGGAGCAGGTATCGCCCGATCTCGTCCCACGCCTTGTCGACGTCGTCGGCGACGAAGCAGACCGAAGGCGTCTCGCGGTCCGGCAGGAATATCGGCCCTGGCTCGTGTCCGTGCTGGCGGCACGCCTCCTGGTAGGCCTCGTGCATACCGTCGACGTTCGCGTTGCCGAGCATGCCAAGCCCGTACCGGCCCGCCCGCCGCGCCGCCGCAACCGAACCTCCGCCCCACATCAGCATCGGTCCACCCGAGGTGTGCGGTGCAGGTGTGGGGTTGATGCGGCGACCCTCGAATATCGCCTCGCCCGAGAGGAGTTCGCGCAACAGCGCCAGCTTCTCGTCGGCGATGCGCCCGCGGGTCCTGATGTCGACGCCGAAGTGTTCGAACTCCTCCGGCCGGTAGCCCAGCGCGAGGATGTAGGAGGCCCGGCCTTTGCTGATGATGTCGAGTACCGCCATGTCCTCGGCGAGCCGGACCGGGTCGTAGAACGGCAGCAGAAGGATCAGGCTCAGCGGAAGGCCTCGGGTGCGGGCCGCGATCGCGGAGGCAAGGATGAGCGGCGACGGCAGGTAGCCGTCCTGCGCGCCGTGGTGTTCGCACAGGACCGCGGCGAGGGCGCCGTGGTTCTCGGCCCATTCGCACATATCCGTTGCGGCGGAGTACAACTCCACCGTTGGCGCACCGATTTCCGGCGCGCGCATATCGAAGCGGAGCATGTACATGACGCCTCCCGTTTTCTCGATTTGCGCCTTATGGCTGTTCTAGCAGCGAAATCACGACCGTGGTGCAGAAATCGCGAGTCGCGGTCAATCGAATGCGTGCCGAGGCAACGTGTTCGGCATGTCGAGCGAGCTGAGCAGCCCCGCAGGCGCGTCGATCACATAGGGGATGGCGTTGACGACGCGCATGGCGGTGGCGGCCATCGCGGCCCGGCCCGCACCGTGTCCTTCCGCCGCGCCAAGGTTCATCGCGCAGTGGATGTCGGGTTCCCCCTCGATGTCGACGCGGTAGGTGGCGTCGAACTCCGACGCCAGCCAGTCGGGTGCGACGTCGCGCGCCATCCGGATGATGTGCTCGATCACGATCGCCTCCCGGCCGTTGACCACCCCCGCGGCTCTGGTGAGGACCGCCCCGCACGTTCCGGCCTTGATGGTTCCGAATGCGACTTCGATGTCGCGGTCGGTCAGCCGTCGGTCGAGCGAGCCGCGCACCTCCTCGACCTCGACGCCGAGGCCGTCGGCCATCAGGTGAATCGGTGCCTTCCAGGCCATTTCGATGAAGCCGGGAGTCTTCAGCATCGGTTCGAAGTCGAGCGGGTGGCCGAACCCCATACCGTTCATCATGATGTCGGCGACCGGGTAGTGGTCGTTGAGCGCGACCTCGGTGGCCTTGATGCACCTGATCTTCTTCGACTGTGTCGCCAGCAGTAGCGCCAGCTGATCCGAGCCGAATCCGGGAAAGATGCCCGACGCGTAGAACGACGCGTTACCCGTCTTCGCCGCCGACTCCAGTAGTTCACGCCATTCCGGTGAGTAGAAGGCCGGCGGGTACACCAGGCTGGTCGATGTCGTTGACACCACGTTGATTCCGGCTTCGAGCAGGCGCAGATACTCGGGAACGGCGCCGGCGTCGCGTTCTGGCCCGCATGCCGCGTAGACGACGGCATCCGGCCGCAGGGCGATCAGCGCGTCGGCATCGTTGGTCGCCGCAAGGCCGATCGTTTCACCGCCTGCGAGTTCGCCTGCGTCGCGGCCGACCTTGTCCGGCGAATGCACCCAGACGCCTACGAGGTCGAGATCGGGGCGGCGGTGTACGGCGTCGACGGCGATGGAGCCGACACCGCCCGTCGACCAGACGACAACGCGACTCGAGCCTGCGTTCATGGTTCTCCTTCGGTCAGCCGATGCGGGCCGCGGCTTCGGCGGCGCGTTCCAGATACGGCCACGCCACATCCGGCGGCACGCCGCCGCAGAGCGGTGCGAGCGGGAGTGCCTGCCCCGTGCGCATGTAGTCGACAGCCTCGTCGACGGTGAAGACCCGATACGGGCCGTCGGCGGTTCGCAGCCCGTCGACATCGGTGGCGCGGGAAATACTGGCCACCCCGGCGACGCCGTGCCGGTACTCAGCGGCGGTCACCGCGTCGTGCAGCAGGTGCGGGCCAAGCTCATCCCACGCCCTTTCGACGTCGTCCGCGACGAACACCGCGGTCGGCGCATTGTCAGCGGGAAGCGCAACGAAGCCGGGCTCGTGGCCGTGCGCCCGACATTCGTTCTCGTACAACTCCTTCAGCCCACCCTGGTTCGTCTGCAGGACCATGCCGAGACCGTGTCTGGCCGCGCGTTTCACTGCGGCTTCGCTGCCACCGGCGACCATGATGAACGGGCCGCCGGGTGACGTGCACGCGGGCGTCACGTGAATGCGCCTGCCGTCGATGATCACGGGTTCGCTCTTCAGCAGCTGCCGCAGGATATCCAGCTTCTCGTCGGCCAGCCTGCCTCGCCGCCGGATGTCGACGCCGAAGTGCTCGTACTCCTGCGCACGGTGCCCGATCCCGAACGCGTAGGACACCCGGCCCTTGCTGATGATGTCCAGCACAGCCATGTCCTCGGCCAGCCGCACCGGATCCCAGAACGGCAGCACCACCGCCGCCAGCATGATCGCCAGCCGCTCGGTTCTGGCCGCGATCGCGGATGCCAGCACGATCGGCGACGGCAGGTGGTTGTCCTCGGCGCCGTGATGCTCGGACAGCACGGCGACGTTCGCTCCGCGAGATTCCGCCCAGGCACACATATCGATCGCGGCCGGGTAGAGGTCCGTCGTCGGCGCCCAGGAGGAGGGTGCGCGCATGTCGAACCTGACCGTGAACATTGACTGATAATAGTACTCACTGTTAATTTCGGAACAGATGTTAGGTCGAAGCCCTGCGGACCTTGGAGGAACGATGGCAGACGGTCAGAACCGCGTCGTGGTGTGGTCGACAGGGGGCATCGGATCCATCGCGATTCGCGCCATTCATCAACGGCCCAACCTCGACCTCGTCGGGGTGTGGGTGCACTCCGAGGACAAGGTCGGCCGCGACGCCGGGGAACTCGCCAACGGCGACCCGATCGGCGTGGCAACCACCAATGACGCCGATGCGCTGATCGCCCTCAAGCCGGACTGTGTCATCTACGCGGCCAGCGGTCCCGAGCGCGACGCGCTCGCCGTCCCGGACTACGTCAAGCTGCTCAGCGCGGGCATCAATGTGGTGACGACGAGCACCACGCGGTTGGTCAACCCGCACGCCTATGAGCCTGCCGAATGGCGCGACCAACTCGTCGCCGCTGCCAAAGAGGGCCAGGTGTCGCTGTACGCATCCGGTATCGAGCCGGGGTTCGCGGCTGACTATCTACCGCTTGTGCTGAGCACCCAGTCGTCGCAGATCGAGAAGATCCACGCCTATGAGATCGGTCTGTACGACGACTACGGCGTGCCCGACATCATGAGCGACGCACTGGGATTCGGCCGTCCGATGGATTACGAGCCGTGGATCGGCTTCCCCGGCGCTATCGCAGGCGAGTGGCAGGGCCAGATCCGGATGATCGCCGAAGCGCTCGGCGTCGAGGTCCAGGAGGTCCGCGAGACGTTCGACCGCGCAGCGACGGAGCGGACGCTGGAGGTCGCGATGGGTACCGTCGAGGCAGGCACCGGCGGAGCTTTGCGGATGCAGGCGATCGGCGTCGTCGACGGGAAGGAAGCGATCGTCATCGAACACGTCACCCGGTTGGCGCCCGACGTGGCACCCGACTGGCCGACGCTGCCCAACGCCCTCGGCTACCGAGTGGTGATCACCGGCACCCCCGACATCGACTGCTCGTTCGACGTCACGCTGCGCGACCGGAAGAAAGCCGGCATCGAGAGCATGACGTCGGGCGCAGGCGCGATGGTTGCGACGGCGATGCGGGTCGTCAACGCGGTGCCGTATGTCGTTGCGGCGCAGCCAGGTCTGCTCAGTTCGGTCGACCTGCCGCTCACCATCCCACGCGGCGCCTTCTCGTGAATTCGGCGCGCCAACCCACCGTGAGCGTCGTTTAGCGCGCCGGATTCGCAAGAAACTGCTGCATCGCGCGCAGGCACCAGGGACGACGTCGAGTTGGGTGGAAACCCCTGCGGCCCGAAGGCGCGCCGCGTAATCGACAGCTTCGTCGTGGAACAGGTCCGCCGTGCCAACGCCGATCCACGTCGGCGGCAGGCCCGCGAGGTCAGACCGGCGAGCGGGGGCCGCATAGGCGCTGACCGCGTCGGCGCCGGGGGCGATAGGCAGGTAGGACTGCCAACCGAATCTGTTGTCGTCAGGCGTCCAGCCTAGGGCGGAGGTGCCTGACTTCAGCGCGGTCCGATCGTCGAGCATCGGATACTGCAGCACCTGGCCTGCGAGCTTCACCAATCCAGTGTCGACGCATCTCAGCGTCAATGCCGCGGCCAGCCCGCCCCCGGCGCTGACACCGGACACGACTATCCGACCAGAAGCGATATCTGGCTGCGCCACAAGCCACTCCAACGCGGCGTAGCAGTCGTCGATGGCCGCCGGATATGGATGTTCCGGGGGCGAGGCGGTAGTCGACGGCGACCACTGCAGCACCCAGGCGGTCCGCCATCCGTCGCGCCTTGCGGTCCCCGGCGCGCGCCGACCCGGGCAGCGGCCCGGTCGAACCCACGGGCCGGTGAATTCGCACGCGAGCTGTCGGCGATATTCGGGCCACCTCGACATCACGCAGACCGAGTACGCGCTCAGCACCGGCTGCGACGATGCGGGACAGCCGAAGTCGCCGCGTCGCCAAACCCTTTCCCCGCGGCATGATCACGGCGACGTACCGCAGCGATCGATCTGGTTCCTGCGTGCGCAAGCGATTGCTCACCCGACCGGGGTCAGTGTGAACGGCATCCGCACATCGAGCTGCTTGTTGTATCCGCACGCTCCGCTCGGACCCGTCGTCGTGTCCCAGCCCTTCATCGGAAACGGATCCGGGTAGCCCTTGTTGAATGTGAAGACCTGCTCCCCCGGCGTCGCGGTACCGTCGATGCAGGGCTCCCAGTTGTCCACAGTGCGGCGAACGATCCAGCTGCCGCTCAGGTATTTCATGTCCGCACTCCAGCCCTGGTCGCTGGTCACCCGGCCGGTGCAGTCCTGGAAGGTGCTGCACGTCGACGTGACAGTCCACGTCTGCGTCACGCTGCGCTCGTCGTGAGAGGAGTCGTTGGTCTTCGCCCACACGCCGTCGGAGAACGCCGTGTAGGTGCCGTTCAATGCGATGCCGTCGCCGGGATCCGCGTGGCTTGCCGGCGCACCGACCAGAACTGCGGCGGCGAAGCCGACGGTGACTCCAAACTTCAAGGGCGCAAGCCTCATACGTCCGCCTTGTAGATCAGGTCCTGCCACGACTTGGCCGGGTCGACGAGGTCCTGCTGACGGAAGACCTCGCCGTCCGGCGCGGCGTACTGCCCGGTCTGCGGATCGTAGTGGGCGACAGCGACCGACGGCCCAGGCGTCGAAGCATTCGCGCCGAACGAACTCGGCGTCGCGGCCACCGCTCCTCCGGTATCCATCGGCGGGAATACCTGGGCGGGCGGCGCGGGTGGTGCAGGCGCCTCTGGCGGTGGTGGTGGGGCACCGGGTGGGGCTGCGTCCGGCGGTGGGCTCGACGGGACCACCGCCCCTGGCGGCATCGGGGTGCCTTCCACTGGCGCGTAGAGCCTTTGGCCTTCGTCGACACGGCTGTCGGGGGGAATGCCTTGTGCGATCAGATTCGGGTCGATCGGATACGGTCCCAGCGCGTGCTGCCGCACCGCCAGCGGAGTGTAGGGCTTGTCGCTGTAACACTCCTGCACCGTCGGCGCACGCTTGCCAGGGACACCCATGCACGGCGAGTTGCGCGCTCCGCGCACAACGATCGGAGCATCCTGCGGCAGCTTGCAATACAGCCCGTCCGGCGTGTCGACCGTGGTCAGGTCGGCAGGCGAACGCCACTGCGACGGTGGCAGGAACCCGACGGTGCACGGCGGCCCGTCGCCCAGCTGCACCCTGAAGTCTCCCAACGGGATACCGGTCGGGTTGTTCTCGGGAGCCGAGGACAGAACATCACCGACGAACGGCGGCAGCAACACCAGCACCTGCTCGAGTGACGGGTGGTAGGTCACCGCCACCTGCCCGAAGGTGGTGAGGTTCGCCAACAGAACGGGCAGGGTCGGCTTCACCTGATCGAGCAGTCGCGTCACCTCACTCGCCGCGGGCGGCCCCTCCTGCAACAGGGTGCGCACCTGTGGGTCGTTCGCCACCACCTGACCGGTGATCCCGGCAAGGCTTCTCGCCCAGGTCCGCAGTGAATCGGTCGTCTGCGCTTGCGAATCGAGAAGCGGCCCACTGTCCTGGATCAGCGTCGTGGTCTGATCCGACACCGTGTTCAGATCGCCGGAGATCTTCGCCGACGAGTCGAAGAGCGAGCCGAGGTCGAAACCGGCGCCGTTGAACGCGTTGAACGACTCGTTGACCAGCCCGCTCAACTTCTCCTTGGGCACGCTGTTGATCAGCGTGCTGACCTGGTCCAGCATCGGCCCGACGGGCTGCGGAATCTTGGTGTCGGACATGGCGATCACCGACCCGTCCTGAAGATACGGCGGAGAATCCGTGCGCGGCATCAGTTCCACGTACTGTTCGCCGACCGCCGACACGCTGCGCACCTCGGCTTCCAGGTCGGCCGGAATCTTCGGCGACGTGCCAAGCGACAGCGTCGCGGTGGCCTGCGTCCGCGACACGTCCATCCTCGTCACCTTGCCGACCTCGACGCCGCGGTACGTCACGTTGGAGAATCGGTAAAGCCCGCCCGACGCGGGCAATTCGAGCGTGACGGTGATTCGACCGATCCCGAGCAACGTCGGTGCCTGCATGTAGGCGAACACCATCACCAAGACGCCGACAACCGACGCGATCGTGAAGATCGCGAGCTGGATCCGGACGAAGCGCGTGAGCATCAGCCACCACCCCCGGGCTCCCATGGCGCGGCGTCCGCGTTCGGGATCGGTCCGAACGGTGGTGACGTGCCGACGCCGAGCGGGAACTTGGTGTAGTAGGCGTCGTAGCCGGCATCGCCGGGCGCAGGGATCATCGACGCCCGGTCCTGGCCGAGACGCGTGCCGAGCAGCAGCCCCCGCTTGAGACGGGCGTTGGTGAGATCGACTGTGACCCACAGGTTCACGTAGTCGCCACGAACGCCGCGGTCGATCAGGTTCTGGGTCAACGGGAACGTCGGGACGTAGGCGAGGGCGGTGTCGATCTCCGGGCCGACATCGGCCAGCGCCTTGAGCGTGGGCTCGAGATTCTGCAGGTTCGTGACAAGGTCGGCCTGCGTGTCGTTGACGAGCCCCGAAACGGTCTCGCTCAGCGTGCCCAGCTTCTCCAGTGCGGTGGTGAGCCTCGGCCGCTCCTTGATCAGCACGTCCAGCGCGGGCGGGATCTTGTTCAGCGCACGCGTCAGCACTTCCTGCTGCCCGCCGAGCGTGGACGCGAACCGGTTCAGTTCGGTGACGGTCGCGATGATGTTGTCGCGCTGTTGATAGAGCGTTCCGACGAAAGTGTCGAGTCGGGCGATCAGATCGCGGACGACATCCCCGCGACCGCTCAACGCGATGTTGAAGTTGTGCACGATGTCGCCGACCTGTCCGAGGCCGCCGCCGTTGACCACGGCCGCCAGCGACGACAACGTCTGCTCGGTCGACGGGTAGGTCGACGAACTGTTCAGGCCGATCGTTGAGCCGGGCTTCAGGCGCCCGTTCGGCGCGTCACCCGGTGGCGGGTCGAGCGCCACGTGCATCGACCCGAGCAGGCTCGTCTGCCCGACCGTCGCCACGGCGTTGGCGGGCACGATGGCGTCGGGCTTGAGCGATAGATCCAGGTCGATGTGCCAGCCGTGCAATCGCATCCTGCCGACGCTGCCGACGACGACATCGTCGATCAGCACCGGCGAATTCGATTCGAGCGTGCCGACATTCGCGAGCTCGACATGGTAGACGGCCGCACCGCCACCACGTCCGACCGCGCCGGGTAGCGGTAGCGAGTTCACACCTTGGAACGCGCACCCGGTGACCGTCACCATGACGCTGCAGCCGATCGCGAGCAGCCGACGCCCGCTCCTCCGTTCGACGTTGCCGCGCTGCGTTGTCGCTCCGCTCCTCGCTCCTGCGTCGCTGCGATGCTCACTCCGCCTCGCTGCGGCAATCATGGCGGCGTCCCGTCAGTCGCAGGCGGCGCATCCGGCGGCACGTCACCCGGCGGCGGAGGCGCCTCCGCAGGCAGGAGCATGTCCTGCAGCGACGGCGCAGGCGGCCCAGGCGGCGCAGGCGGCCCTGGCGGCGGCCCATAGCCCGGCGGCGGCGGTATATCGCCCGCACCCGTGTACGCGGAAACCGAGGGCGGGTCGGTGGGGGGCGGAGGCGGCTGCCCTTCGTTCTCCGGCCGGAGCCTGTCCTCGGAATACCTGAGCATGTAGTCCGGCGGGTTACCCGACAGGAACGGGTTGAACGGAACGGGGATGCTGTTGATGTCGATCGAGTTCAGCGCAGGGCCTGCGTACTGGGCGCAGAGCTTGCCCGTCTCAGGGGATGTCACATTCTCAAGCGCGCCGATCATGGTGCAGATCGCCCACACCGGGTTCGACAGGTTGTTCAGCACGAAGACACCGCTGGCGGCACCCGTGCGCGGGTCGAACATGTTGACGGCGTTGGCAATCGAGTGCGGCGCGATGTGGAGGACATTCTCGAGGTCAAGGCGGTGATCGGCCAGGTTCTGGGTGACGCCCGCGAGCAACCGAATCTGTTCGGCGGTCTTGTCTCGCGTGCCCTCGATGAAACGTTGGGTATCGCCGACGACCTCGGACAGGTTCGTCAGCGCGGCATCGAGGTCCGTCCTGCTGTTGTCGACCACGCTGGTCAACGTCGCGAACCTGTCCTGGAACTGCACTATCTGGTCGTTGCTGTCACGAAGCGCGGTGACGAAGGTCTGCAGGTTGGTGATGGTGTCGACGATGTTCCCGCTGCCGTCGGCCAGAATCCGTCCGACGCCGGACAGCTGTGCCAGCGTCTGGCGCAGCTTGTCCCCGTTGCCGTCAAGGGCGTTGGCGGCGCTGTCGATGAACCGCCCGACGGAGCCCGTCGAAACCCCTTTGTCCGGGCCAAGTTCGGTCGCCAGCCGCATCAACTGTTCTTTCACTTCATCCCACTCGACGGGGATCGCCGTGCGGTCGAGTGGAATCACGGCGCCGTCGCGCATCGTCGGGCCGGATTCGTAGGCGGGCGCGAGCTGGACATAGCGGGCCGAGATCAGGTTCTGCGCGACGATGACGGCCTTGGCGTCTGCGGGAACCGAGATGTTGCGCTTGACGCGCAGTGTCATCTTCGCCTGCGTGCCCATCGGCTCGATCGAGTCGATGGAGCCCACTTTTACTCCGGCGATGCGGACCTCGTCACCGGGATAGATGGCGACCGTCTTGGTGAAGTACGCGGTGATCGTGTTGGGCTTGAAGAACGCCTGCTGGACGACGACGGCGACACCGCCGACGAGCGCCACGGCGAGCAGCGCCGCAAGGGAGAGTTTCACGAGCCGGTTTCGAGTCATGGCGGCGGCGGCCCCCACTTCTCGTTCTCCTGCGGAATCCCGTTGTACGGGAACGGAATTTCGGCACGCGGGCCGGCGTTGTCGGGTGGCTGGCCCGCGTTGGTTCCCCGCCGGAAACCGAACGCGTAGTCAAAGAAGGGCTGCAGTAGCTCGCCGAAGAAGATGTTGGGGATGTAGGCCTGGTAGTACGGACCGTTGCCGATCGTCTCGCCGAGCGTCGTCTGGAACTTCGCCAGGCCTGGCAGCGCCTTGGCGATGTTGTCGCGGTTCTTCTCCAGGATCGCCGTCACCGCATTGAGCTTGTCCAGCGTCGGCGCCAGCTTCTCCTCGTTGTCGTTGATCAGACCCTTCAGCTGCTTCGCCAACGCCGACGTGTGGACCAGCAATTCGACGATCGCCCGGCGGCGTTCGTTGAGCACGCCGACGAGGTCATTGCCATTGAGGATCAGGGCGTTCACCTGTGCGCTGCGGTCGGACAGGATCTTGGTGACGTCGGCGCCGTCCTTGAGCAGCGTGCTCAGCGAATCGTCACGGTCGTTGATGGCGTGCGACAGCTTGGTGATCCCGTCGAACGCCGGACCCAGTTGTGGCGCAACCTGATCCAGCGTCTCCGACAGCGTATCGAGCGATTGGTTCAGGGACGCGGTGTCGGTGCCCGCGGTGTTGGTGGTGAGCTCGCTGACCGCTTCGGTGAGCGAATACGGCGACGCGGTCCGCGACACCGGGATGACGTCCATCGGGTGCATGGTGCCGTCGCCTGCGGACTCCAGCGTGAGGACTCGTTCACCGAGAAGCGTCCCGGTCCGCACGTGTGCCGTCGTATTCGAACCGAGTTCGACCGTGCCGTCGATGGCGAACGTCACCAGCGCGTTGCGTCCCTGCAGGGAGACATCCGAAACGCTGCCGACCTTGATTCCGGCGATCGTCACGTCGTTGCCCGGTGTCAGGCCACCCGCATCGGAGAACTGCGCCTGATAGCGCAGCGCCGTCGCCATGGACGTCAACGTCTCAGGAGACAGTCCGATCAGCACGATGAGGATCGACAGGACGACACCCATGAACCCCGTCCGAACAAGCTTGCTTCCACGGTATCTCAGCATCAGGGCTCGGTGCACCTCCCCGATTCCTGCTTGATCCATGGGAACTCGGCGGTGCGGCCCTGAAGGTCGGTCACCCGCCATTTGAGTTCGCAGATGTAGTAGTTGAAGAAGCTGCCGTAGGACCCGGTGCGGATCAGCTTGCGGTAGTTCTCCGGCGCTTTCTGCAATGCCGAATCGAGACGGTCCTTCTGGCCGTCCATGTTGGTGACCAACCGGTTCAACTGGTCGACGGTGCCCTTCAGCGGAGGCCGGGCATCGGTGAGCAGGTCGGCCACCGAAGCGCTGCCGTTGTTCAGCGACTCGATGGCCGTGCCGATCGGATCCTTCTCCGCCGCAAGCGCAGTCACCAACGTCTCCAGCTTGGCGATCGTGGCGGAGAACTTGTCGCCCTCCTTGGTGAGGGTCGCCAAAAGCGTACGCAGGTTATCGATCAGCGCCTGGATCGTCTGGTTGTGTTCGGCCAGCGCGGTGGTGAACCCCGACGTGTTGGACAGCAGCGACTGCAGGGTGCCGCCCTGGCCCTGGAAGATCTGGATCAGCGACGCCGACAACGCGTTCACGTCCTGCGGATTGAGGCCTCGGATAACGGGTTTGAGGCCGCCGAGAAGCAGGTCGAGATCCAATGCCCCCGCAGTCCGCTCCGCGGGGATCTGCGATCCTGGCGGCAACTTGCGCTCACCTGGACCGTCGATCAGCTCCAGATACCGGTCGCCGACGAGATTGAGATAGCGCACAGCCACCCGGGTGCCGTCGGTCATCTGGACGGCGGGATCGGCGTCAAACGTGATGAGGGCTGTCTTGTCCTTCTGGAGCTTGACGCCGTTGACCGTCCCGACCCGCATCCCGCCGACACGCACCGACTGCCCGACCTCGACGCGCGAGGCATCCTTGAAAACCGCGGAGTAGTTCTTCGTCGAACCCGTCTGGTACTGCCCGAAGATGAAGAACAGGCACGCGGTCATCACAGCCATGACGACGCCGAAGACCCCGAACTTGACCAGGGTTGGCCGCAGCGAGCGCCTCATCCGGGCTGCCCGATCTGGTACGTGTTCCGCGGCGGCCCGTCGACGTGACCGAACATGATGTTCTTGATCGCTTCGGCATTCAGCACGATGCCCGGATAGGTACGCCGCCACGGGTTGGTGCCGGTGTCGGCGACGACATATGGGGGCACGCTTTCGAACGGCAGGTTCGGCAGACCGGTGCACTGCGGACCGCCCGTCGCGCCGGCCTTCGGCAGGTCCATCGGGTAGCGGTAGCGCTCCTGCCCCCACAGGAAGCCCGCGAGCACCACCACACCAGGCTCCTTCAGCGGTGGCCGGGCCGAGGCGTTGACCATCCCTGACAGCCCGCACCACAGCGCCTGGTTGTACTTGTTCAGCAGGTCGGTGGTGGGCACCAAAAGGTGAAGTACGTCGGCGAGTGGCTGGCGGTTGGTGCCGATCACGTCGTTGCCGATGTCGGCTAGGCCGGTGACGCTGACGAGTGCGGCGTCGAGATTCTGATCCTGGTCGACGATCGTGTCGCTGATCCGCGCCGCGTTGTCGGCGACGGTGACGAAGTCGGGCGCGGCATCGCCGTAGGCCTGCAGAACCTCAGGCGCCACCTCGAGGTCCTGGCTGAGCGCGGGCAGGCTCGGTTCGATCTTCGCCAGATACGCGTCAAGGTCGGTCAGCATCTGGCCGATCTTCTCGCCGCGTCCGTTGACGGCCTGCGCGATGCCGCCGAGGGCTTCGTTGAGCTTCGGCGGGTCGATCTTGGACAGCACCGACGTGAGGTTCTCGAACACGGTGTTGATTTCGACCATCACGTGCTTGGCGGCGAGCACCTGCCCTGCCCGCAGCGATTCCGGCGACGGGTCGGGCGGGAACACGAACTGGACGTACTTGGCGCCGAACACCGTCGTCGATGCGATATCGACGAGCACGTTCGCGGGTATCGCGTTCATCCGCTTCGGATCCATCGCCAGGTGAATCGCGGCCTCGCCGCTGGGCAGCTGCTCGATCGACGCGACCTTGCCCACCTGGACCCCGCGGATCTGCACCTTGGCGTCGGGGTTCATCACCAGCCCGGCGCGCGGGGACACCACCGTCACGGGAACGCTGTCGGTGAACCCGCCGCGGAACAGGGTCGCGGCGAGGACGACCACCGCGACGATCGCGACAACGGTGGCGACGCCCATCAGCGGGCGCAGCGCTCGGCCCGTCACCCCATCACCATTCGCGCGCTCACGCGGCTCCAGGTTGGAAGAGTTTCACCGTGCCCCCACTGACGTGATGCGGATACCCCCGGTCCGGGCGGCGACTTTACCGGCGGAACAGATATTTGGTCAAGCCTCGCGATGCTCGGTTTCACCCCGGGCAGGCCCCGACATCGGCACCGTGGGTGAGCCTGCATCGATCCCCCTGGGGTAAGCGGCCTCTGCCTGGGACGACGGCTATTATCTAAAAATAGCAATAATTGGTCAATACCGCGGACGCGTTCGCTGAATCCGCATCGCGACGTATTGGGTTGTGCTCATGCCGCCATCGCGCCTCCCTGCGGCAGCCGTGGTAAATGCACGGTAGGTGGCTCGAGATTCTTTCGTGTCCGAGTGGCCAGTTACGTAGCACTGCAGAGCATTTCGCGACCGATAACTTCCCACTCGGCGTAGGCTGCGCACGCCCAATGCGACGAAACTCTTCTAGGTGTCGCACCTGTGCGACATAGTCGGGCCAGATGTTCGCCAGCGTCCTCGCGCTTTATCGAACCTTCACCGGCATCCGCGCCCAGCCGCGCACGCTGGACGTGTGCGCCATGGCGGCGTTCGCGTAATCGACGTCCCAATCCGTCCATCGCTTGAGGACTTCTTCGAACGCGATCCGTCCTTCGAGCCGGGCCAGTGCCGAGCCGAGGCAGAAGTGCAGCCCCTGCCCGAAGCTCAGATGACCGCCGGTCCGATGGATGTCGTAGCGGTCGGGATCATCGAACTTCGCCGCGTCGCGGTTGGCCGAGCCGTTGAGCAACAACATGTAGGAGCCCTCGGCGACCGTGCGCCCGTAGTGCTCGACGTCAGCGGCGACATAGCGCGCCTGTACCGGCGACGGCGGCTCGAACCGCAGCGTCTCCTCCACGGCCGACGGGATCAGCGTCGGATCGGCAGCGAGTTCGTGTCGCTGGTCGGGATGTTCACCGAGCAGTTGACCCATGAACCCGATCAGCCGAGCGGTGGTCTCGTTTCCCGCCCCCGCGATCATCGCCGTGTACGCGAGCACCTCGGTGCGTTCGAGGCGGCGACGGGTGCCGTCGGCTTCCTCGATCTCGGCGTTGAGCAGTTCGGTCATCAGGTCGTCGGAGGGATGCGTTGCGCGCCACTCGATGTACTCGGCGAACATCGCGATCGAATCCGCGATGATCGTCTGGCTCAGGTCACCCTGATCCGCCGCGATGGTGATGCTCTTGTCGTTGCGGTCGCGGATCTGCTGCTGGCCTTCCTCTGGAATGCCGAGCAGGTACCCGATCGTCCGCATCGGCATGAAGGCGCCGAGGTCGGTGACGAAGTCGAAGCCGTCGGCATCACGCAGGGGATCCAGTGCGCTGACGCAGAATTCGCGTACCAGATCTTCGACGGCCAGCATCCGCCGCGGCGTGAAGACCCGCGACAGCAGGCGACGGTGCAGATCGTGCAGGGGCGGGTCCTCGAACAGCAGGATGCCCGGCGGCACCTCGATGCCACTGAACAGGATGTCTGCCGTGGTGCCCCGACCGGACCGGTACGTCTGCCAATCCGGAAGCGCACGTGCGACGTCCTGATAGCGGCTCAGCGCATAGAAGTTGTATTTCTCGTTGAAATACAGAGGCGCTTCTGCACGCATCCGTTTCCACACCGGATACGGATCGTCGTCGATCGCGTAGTCGAACGGGTCGTAGTACAGATCGGCCGTCATCGTGGTTGGTTTTCGACCCCGGGGAACAGCTGCTCACCCGTTCCCGAGGTCACGTAGCCGAGCTGCTTGGTGACGAGGTGGGGTGCGAAAACCGATGCGTAGAGCACGTTTCCGATGACGATCACCGCGACGATGGACACGATTGCCGACTGAACACGGGTCGCCGACACCTTGTCCGACCACATTTCGATGACGTTGCGCCCTTCGGAGTCCTTTCGGCCGAGCAGGTAGGTGAACACCATCATCTGGATGCCCATGGCGATGGCGTCGTAGATGGGGTACTGGTGCAGCGTCCCCTCGAACAGGCCAAGTCCGGGAATCACGTAGGCGTAGTAAAAGACTCCGAGCCGAGCGCCGAGGCCGGCATTGAAAACCAGTGCCCAGCAGAAGCCGATGACGAGACCAACGGTCAGATACGTGACCGGCTGGCGCCAGCCGAACCGCGCGATGAGCCGTCGCCCGATCGCGGCACCGGTCACAGCGGGCAGGCAGAAGTAGCCGATGTACCCAAGGGGCACAGACGAGGGCAGCCCGCCCCACGTCATGTTCAACGGCCACCACGACGGCATGCGGGGCAGTGCGGGCGGGAACTGCGCGTACATCGCCCAGTCGTAGGGCGCCTCGATCCACGAGAACGAGATCGCCGAGATACACAACAGGAGTAGCGGGTGCAGACGGCGATTGCGGACGCTCAGGTAGATGCCTGCGAGGAGGAACAGGATGCCGCTGGCCCAGCCGAAGATCACGGACGCCGTCAGTAGCGGCGACAGTTCGGTGCTCACTGCTCGCGCTCGTTACCCGCGGCGCCGCGCGCTTCGGGGTCGAAGTACAGCACGAGGCCGAAAATCACGGCGATCAGCCCGAACAGTGTGCCGAGCATGATGAGTTGACCCATGATAATAGTGGACACTATTAAAATGGGTTGGTCAAGGCCACTATCGTGAGCGCTGTGAAGTCGTCGGCTCGGGCTGTCCGCAGACCCCGCGGCGAACCCCGTCGGCTTCTGCTCGACGCGGCCCGCGAGCTGTTCGCGCGCAAGGACTACCGCAGCACCACGACGCGCGAGATCGCCGAGAGTGCGGGCGTCACCGAGTACCTCCTGTTCCGCCACTTCGGCTCCAAGGCCGGCCTGTTTCGCGAGGCGCTGGTCCTTCCGTTCACGAGCATCGTCGACGAGTTCGGCAAGACGTGGCAGACCATCGACCACGACAACACCCGAGAAGAGGACCTGGCGCGCCATTTCGTCGAACGGGTCTACGACGTGGTCGTCGAGCATCGTGGGTTACTGCTCACGCTGGTCGCATCGGAGGCGTTCAGCGAGGACGAGATCGCCGACGCGGGCATCGCCGACATCAGGCGGGCCCTCGGGGTGCTCGGACAGATCAGCGTCGAGGGCATGCAGTTGCGCGGACTTCAATCGAGCCAGCCGGATCTGGCCGCGCATTCGACCATGGCGATGATCGTCGGCATGGTCGCGCTGCGGTCGAGCTTCTTCGGAACCAAACCACCGTCACGTGATGCGATCGTCGACGAACTCGTCCAGGCGACCCTGCACGGCTTCCTGCACCGCGGCGACTGACGAGAGTTACGGCTTGGCGAAACCCGCTGCGCCCAGGATCTTTTGGCCCGCCTCGCCGGTCGCGAGGTCGACGAACTTGCCGGCCAGCTCCTGTTGCTTCGACTGCTTGAGCACGGCGACCGGATAGGTGTTCACCGCGTCCGCTGACTCCGGGAAATTCACTGCGGCCACCTTGTCACCGGCACCCTGCGCATCGGTGACGTAGACGAGCCCCGCGTCGGCCTCACCGGAGGTCACCTTGCCAAGCACGTCAGTCACCTGAGATTCCTCGCTGACCGGATTCAGTTGCACGCCAGTCGCTTTCTCGACCTTCTCCGTCGCCGATCCGCACGGCACCTGCGGCGCACACACCACGACGAACAAACCCGGTTGCGCGAGGTCCTTGAACGATGCGATGTTCTTCGGATTGCCCGGCGCCGTGACGATCGTCAGCGTATTGGAGGCGAAGTTCACCGGCTCGCCCTCCAGCAGATCCGCCTTGGCCGCCTTGTCCATGTTCTTCGTGTCGGCTGACGCGAACACATCTGCGGGTGCGCCCTGCGTCAATTGGGTTACCAGATCGGAGGATCCGGCAAAGGAGAACTCGACGTCGCTGCCCGGATTGTCGGTCTTGAACTGCTCGCCGATCTCGGTGAAGGTCTTCTTCAGAGACGCGGCCGCGTAGACGATGAGCTTTCCTCCTTCGGGCGCCCCGCTCGTCGATGTCGGCGAGGACGCCTCGTCCGACGAGCCACACCCGGCGACCGCAAGGCCGACGACGGCGGCCACTGCGGCAATGCGCACTACCAGTTTCACGACTGTCCTCCAGGGGTTTCCACGATCACGGTGGTGGCTTTGACGACGGCCACGGCGACGCTGCCGGGCTCGAGCCTGAGTTCGCGCGCGGCATCCGCGCTCATCAGTGATACGACGGTGAAGGGGCCGCACTTCATTTCCACCTGGGCCATCACCCCGTCGATTGCGACCTTGGTGACGAGCCCGGTGAATCGATTGCGCGCAGAGCTGGCGATGCCCAACGGCTCTTTCGGCGCAGCGCCCGAGTTCGAGATAGCGAATTCGGCCAGCGCACTACCGGGGATCACTTTGCGGCCGGACTGATCCTGCTCGACGGGCAGCGATCCGTCGTCGATCCAACGGCGGACGGTGTCGTCGCTGACGCCCAACAGATCAGCGGCGTCCCGGATTCGAATCATCGACACGGCCGCATCATATCCGCATCCACGGATAGAAATAACGGCCCTACCCGTTTTTGCGGGTCCTATGCCTTCTTGAAGTCCCGGTATGTGTCGAGCAGCCGGTCACGAAATGCTGGATCGATGGTGTCCTCGTCGATCCTGCCCAGCGTGTCGACCGTGGCACGGAACTGCTGCAGATAGTTCGCGCAACCGTCGCATTCCAGCAGGTGCACATCGAATCGGGACCGAGCGTCAGCGTCCAGCGATCCGTCGAGGTAGGCGGTGACGAGTTCGACGAGCTCGTTGCAGTCCATGGCACCGGTCACTTCGACTCCTTCACATAGTCTTCGAGCACCTGCCGCACAGCCGCGCGGCCGCGGTGTAGAAGCACACGCTGGTTGGCGACGCTGATGTCCAAGAGTTCGCGTACCTCCGCGGAGTCGAGGTCCAGCATGTCGCGCATCGTGACGACCAACCTCTGTTTTTCGGGAAGCTTCTCGAGTTCGCGCTGCGCGACGGCGACCAGTTCGTCGCCGAGCACCGAACCCTCAGGCGTATCGGGGAACGGCGAGGGCACCTCATCGGCTCGCCAGTGCCCCGGATATTGGTCATCTGAGGGTCGGAAGCGCGCCGGATCGACGGTGCCCCCGGTGAACGCCAGGATCTCAACCTCTGCATCGCGTCTGTCGCGGATTCCGCGCGTCTTGGCGATGTTGATCAGGACTGTGAAAAGCCATGTGCGAAGCGAAGATCTGCCCTCGAACTTGCCGATGCCCTTCAGCAGCGCGATCCATGCTTCCTGCACCACTTCTTCGGCGGTCTCGTAGCGCCGAACGTATCCGTGGGCGACGCGCAACATCGACGGGGTGTGCAGATCCACCAGTTCGGCGAAGACCGCCTCGTCGCCTGCCTTCAAAGCGGTGACGAGAGCGGTTTCATCGCTGGCAGCCCTTGTCATTTCGGCCACAGCGTATCCGGTCAACCAACCGCCTTGGCCGATCGAAGCGCATCCGCCAGGGTCCACACCGACGCTCCGAGCAGCACGACGTCCTTGATCAGGAACTGGCCGGACGTGGACAGCATCGGGAAGCCGCCTTGCGACGCCTCGAATACGCCGGGAGTGGTGAACAGGAAGCTGAGCGTCGCGACGAACAGGCCGATAGAGATCACACTGCCGACGGCGGAAATGCGCGGCGCCCACAGCTTGATCGCAAGCAGCACCGCGGCGGCGACCTCTAACACGCCGACAAGCGCGGAGAACGTGGTCACCGAAAAGATGTCGTATAGCCAACTCATGAACGGGCTGTTGGCGACGAGCGGTTCGATGCCGCGCGCCTCGAACGCGGTGAACTTCATCAGGCCGATCCACCCGATGACGACGACGAGGCCGTAGCGAGTCAGGTTGGCACCCAGGTTGTCGATCAAGGACACGCGCCGCGCGGCGGTGGCGCCCCTCGCGATGATGTCGGTCATGATTGGCTCCCTTCAAACACGTGAACAGTCGTTGTGAATGCTCAGTGCGCACGAAGGGGCGAAGCGTTACACGAGTCTGCGGATCGGCCAGGATCTCGGCGTGGTCGCTCGCCTGCCATGCACTCGTCGTACTCCCCGATATCCCACTCGGCTAAGGCGCGGACGATGCCGGGATCTGCGACAACTGCGCTAGCGCCGAACATGGCCGTCGCCGCGATGAGCGTGACGGGCAAAATCCGGCTGTGAGCGGATGCTTCGCCGCGTCGGAACTGGTCATCTACGAAGGATTTCCATACCGCCGAGGCTCGATAACGGGCTGCGCCTCCTGCCGGTCGAACCCTCGGGCAGAAACCACGAGATTGCTGATGACGACAAGTCCGATTCCAAGCCCCGGGCGGCCGCGACCAACAAAATCGCCCCGGCCGATGGCCGAGGCGATTTGTAACCGAGGGTGGAGCTAAGGGGATTCGAACCCCTGACCTCCTCGATGCGAACGAGGCGCGCTACCAACTGCGCCATAGCCCCTGGTCGGTAGCACAGGCTACCAGTCAATCCGCCGCCGTAGAAACCGGCTGCAGGTCCCGCGCCCTACTGCCCGGCCGCCCTCGGCAGGTAGTACTCGCGGGCCGCCGGTGCATAGTCGAGGTGCTCGAACATCGGGTCCTCGTCGTCGATTTCCAGCACCACCGCGCCCGGTCTGCGCAGGCGCGACGGCACCAGGTCGAGGTCGCGGTCCTCGGTGTTCTCCACGCCGAGCCGCGACCGCGCCATCCGCTGCACGCGCCGACGGCGCAGCCGTTCCTCGATACGCGTCTGGCGCCGCAGATACCCCAGGTAGAGCAGCGTCACCGCGCCCGTGCCACCGCAGACGTACCAGCCCCACGGCGCCGCGGTGGCCGCCAAGAAATACGCGGCCGCGGAGGAACCCAGCATCACCAGCGTCAGGAACGCCAGCATCCGCTTGCGGAACTTGTACTTGCGGGCGCTGATCGCCGCGGCCTTCGCCGGGTCGTAGCGCCCCCGCCGTTGGGACGCCGTCGTGGCCGCCGGCTGCGGTTCACTGTCCGCCTGGTCCTCGATGCCCGACGAGTCCTCGACATACTCGTACTCGTCGGCGGTGCCGTCGTCCTCGTCTTCGTATTCGTCGGTCGCGACTTCGTAGATCGCGGTGTCGACGTTCTCCTCGACCTCTTGGACCTCTGCGACCTCTTGGACCTCTGCGACGGCCTCGACGACCTCCGCGACGTCTTCTGGCTCTTCGGGTGCCTTGGAGCCTTCGGATGCCTCGAAATTCAGTGTCAGCTCGTCGCTTTCGGCGAGCTCCTCGGCCTCCGGTTCGACGACAGGTGCTGCGAGCACCACCGTCTTCTCCGAGTCGTCTTCTTCTTCGGATTCTTCGGCCTCGTAGTCGTCGTCGTACGCGTCGTCGTCGAAGGTCTCGTCAAGCTCGTCCTCGGACGGCCGCCAATCCGGATCGCTGCGGTGCCCGGATGCCGGTCCCCCGCGCTTGAGCAGGCGTGCACTGGTCGTCGTGTTGAGGACCCGCGTCGCCAGCGCCACATCGCTCGTCCGCCTCACGGCGTCGCGCTTGCTGATCAACATCGGGACCAGCACGAAGAGCCAGAGCACGACAAGAGAGATCCAGAGGAGTGATTGGGGGATGCTTGGCATTGCGCCTGCTCCTTTCCCCATCAGGCTAGGTCCGTGACCAGCGCATCCATCGTTGGCGCGCCGAGACAATTACACACCTGTAATTCCCTGCTGACAAGCACCAACAGTCACTTATGCCACATTTGCCACAGGGTTCTTAGGCCCGGCGACTGTGCGGTGTCGTACGCGAAACGCCGAAACTGTGGATAAATCGGCACAGTCGGCCAGTGCTGTCGGAGGCCGACGGCACGCTCCCGCCATGGGGGACGAATGGGAATGGCCGCTGCGCGGTTGGGACGCCGTCGCAGCCGGCTTGCTGTCGGTGCGCGAGCTGTGCCGGTTCTACACACCGGTTTATCCAGCCGTTCACATCCCAAAGGGCGCGGAGCTATCCGCAGCTCAGCGGGCAAAGGCGGCTTGGCTGTGGTCGTCTCGGCTCGGCATCGTCGCCGGCTTGTCGGCCGCTGCGATGCTGGGCACGAAGTGGATCGAGCCGGGACTGCCTGCCGAGTTGATCCACACCAACCGGCGGCCACCGCCGATGCTGGACGTGCACACCGATGCCGTCACGGCATGCGAGATTCAGCGCGTCGACGGGATGGGTGTGACGACCGCCGCGCGCACCGCCTTCGATGTCGGCAGACGTCTCGAACTCGTCGCGGGCGTTCAGCGTGTCGACGCACTGATGAACGCCACCGACGTCAAGGTTCGCGATATCGAGTCCGTGGCCGCCGTACATCCCGGGGTCCGCGGCCTGACGCAACTTCGCCGCACGCTCGATCTGGTCGACCGCGGGGCGGAATCGCCGTGGGAGTCGCGGACGCGATTGCTCTTCGTGCTCAACGGTTTTCCGCCACCGCAGACCCAGATACCCGTCGTCGACAAATACGGCGTCCTCGTCGCAGTCATCGACATGGGCTGGCGCGACTACCTCGTCGGCGTGGACTTCGAAGGCGCACACCACTACACCAACGCCAGACAACGACATTGGGACGCCGAGCGATTCACGCGATTGCCCGAACTGGGCTGGCAGGACTTCAAGGCCACCAGCGGCATGGTGCAGCACGGCTGGCGGCTGCTCCTCAACCGCGTCGGCGCTGCACTCATAGCCCGCGGGTGCCCCAAGACGTGGTGATTGTGCGGATTTGGACGCGCCGGCGGGCTGCGTATGAAACCGCACAACCGACACCCTCGCCAGCGACCTAGGCCCAGTTGGCGTGGCCGTCGCGGATCAGCAGCGACGTCACCGACCCTTGGATCTCCTCGACGGTGACCGCCACCAGCAGATGATCGCGCCAGGCGCCGTCGACCTCGAGATAGCGCTTCAGCAGGCCCTCCTCGCGAAACCCGGCCTTCGCGAGCACGGCGCGGCTCGCGGCGTTCTCCGGCCGCACCGTCGCCTCCAGCCGATGCAACCGAACCGGGCCGAACGCGTGATCCATCCCCAGCGCCAGCGCCGCGGTCGCCACGCCCCCGCCGATGTGCGACGTGGCCACCCAGTAGCCGATCCATGCCGACCGCAATGCACCATGCGTGACGTTCCCGATGGTCAGCTGGCCACCGAACTCACCGTCGACCTCGATCACGTACGGCAGCATCCGCCCCTTGCGGGCTTCGGACCGCAGTCCCGAGCAGACCGACGGCCACTGCGAAATCGCGTGTCGCACATCCCAATTGACTTCCGTACTGGGCTCCCACGGCTCCAGATGCGCGCGATCGGCCAACCTGATGCGGCTCCACACCGCGCCGTCGCGCAGCCGTACCGGCCGTAGGCCGACCACGCCGCCAGGCACCCGGAGCGGTCCGACAGGCGTCGGCCAGCCTGGATGGGCGGGGGACGAACGCCACAGGCTCACGACGGGATTGTCGCTCAACCGCGCTGCGCTAGGAAGGCGACGTCGACGATCTCACCGGTGCGAACCTCCTCGGCCTCGCTGGGAACCATCACAAGACAATTCGCTTCGGCCAGCGTCGCCAGCAGATGCGACGACGCCCCAGGCGCCCCGCCGAGCGCCTGCACTAGGTACTCGCCGGTGTCCTGATCGCGCATCAACTGCCCGCGCAGATACCCCTTCCGCCCCGCCACCGACGTGATCGGCGACAGCGCGCGGGCCTGCACAACCCGCCGCAACGGCTGGCGCTTACCCAGCGACAGCCTGATCAGCGGCCGCACCATCACCTCGAACACCACAAGCGCGCTGACCGGGTTGGCAGGCAGCAGAAACACCGGAACGCCCTCGACGCCGAGCTGGCCGAACCCCTGGACCGAACCCGGGTGCATCGCGATCCGGGTCACTTCCATATCGCCCAGTTCGGCGAGCACCGTGCGGACGCTCTCGGCCGCCGCACCACCGACGGCCCCGGCGATCACCACCACCTCGGCCCGATTCACCTGCCCCTCGACGACGTCGCGCAGTTCCTTGGGATCGGTGTCGACGATGCCGACGCGGTTCACCTCGGCGCCCGCATCGCGGCCCGCAGCGGCGAGCGCATACGAGTTGACGTCGTAGACCTGGCCGTTGCCTGGCGTGCGGGAGGTGTCGACCAGCTCGCCGCCGACGCTCAACACCGACAGCCGCGGCCGCGGATGCACAAGCACGCGTTCGCGACCAACCGCCGCAAGCAGCCCGACCTGCGCCGCGCCGATGATCGTGCCAGAGCGCACCGCCACATCGCCGGGTTGGACGTCGTCGCCCGTGCGGCGGACATAGGCGCCCGAGCGCACCGGCCGCAACACCTTCACCCGTGACTCTCCGCCGTCGGTCCAGCGCAGCGGAAGCACCGCATCGGCGAGCGTCGGCATCGGAGCGCCGGTCTGCACGCGAGCGGCCTGCCTCGGCTGCAGTCGCGAGGGCGTGCGCTCACCCGCCGAAATCGTGCCCATCACGGGCAGGCTGACCTGTTGTTCGCCCGCGTCGTCGCCCATCTCGTCGTCGCCGGCCTGATCCTCCTCGGCGCCCCGTATCGGCGTCACGCCGAGCACATCGACGCTGCGCACCGCGTACCCGTCGATCGCCGCCTGGTCGAAGCCGGGCAGCGGACGCTCGGTGACCACTTCCTCGGCGCACATCAGGCCTTGGGCCTCCGCGATCGCGACGCGCACCGGCCGGGGGGCTACCGCAGCGGCCGTGACTCGTGCCTGTTGCTCCTCAACCGAACGCACAAGACGCCTTTCTCCGTCGCGGGGCCGTCAGACGTGTCAGCAGTCGACCAGGCCCAACCGTTCCACCAACCACCGCCGCAGTTCCGGGCCGTAGTCGTCGCGCTGCAATGCAAAGTCAACCGCAGCCTTGAGGTAGCCTCCGGGATTTCCCAGGTCGTGTCGATCACCGCGATGCACCACGACGTGCACGGGATGGCCCTCGTTGATCAGCAGCGCGATCGCGTCCGTCAGCTGGATCTCACCGCCCGCACCGCGGGGCACCCGACGCAGCGCATCGAAGATCTTGCGGTCGAGCACATACCGGCCCGCGGCGGCATACGGCGACGGCGCATCCTCGGCCTTGGGCTTCTCGAACATCCCCTTGACCCGTAACACGTTGGGATTGTTGGTATCTGCGACGGGCTCGACGTCGAATACGCCGTAGGCGCTGATCTCTTCCTTCGGCACCTCGATGGCGCACAGCACCGAACCGCCGCGCTTGGCCCGCACCTTCGACATCGTCTCGAGCACCCCGGTCGGCAGCACAAGGTCGTCGGGCAGCAGCACCGCGATGGCGTCCTCGTCGGGCAACAGGACGGGTTCGACGCAGCTGACGGCATGGCCGAGCCCGAGCGGTTCGGCCTGCACGACCGATTCCACCTTGATCAGACCTGGCGCGCGCCGGACCTTCTCCAGCATCGACTTCTTGCCGCGCTCCTCCAGCGTGCCCTCGAGGACGAGGTCCTCCACGAAGTGGGCGACGACGCCGTCCTTGCCTTCGGAGGTGACGATGATCAGCCGCTCCGCGCCTCCCTCCGCCGCTTCCGCGGCGACCAGCTCGATGCCCGGGGTGTCGACGACGGGCAGCAGCTCCTTGGGCACCGTCTTCGTCGCGGGCAGGAAACGGGTCCCCAAGCCGGCGGCCGGCACGACAGCCGTGCGCGGAATGGAGACCTGGGCGCGGTTCATCGCCCCACAGTATCGCCATCCCGTTATGCGCCACCCGTGTCGGCACCATGACATCGTGAACACGTGGGATCCGGGACCAAGGCCGAGATGCGGGCGGCGATCCTCGCGGCCCGACGCGCGGTCACCCCGGACGTTCACGACGCCGAGGCCGACGCCTTGTGCGGCCATCTACCGGATGTGGTCGGCGACGGGCAAACGGTCTGCGCCTACGTGCCGATCGCATTCGAACCGGGCTCAATCGCCCTGTTGGACACGCTGTTACGGCTCGACAAGCGGGTCCTGCTCCCCGTCGCTCGTAGTGACGCCGACGGCGTACCGCTGCCGATGCAGTGGGGTGAGTACCGACCCGACGGCCTCGTCGCCGCCCGAATGGGACTTCGGGAGCCGCAGGCGCCGTGGCTGCCCGCCGAGGCGATCGCAGAGGCCGGCGTCGTGTTCGTGCCCGCGCTGGCCGTCGACCGGGCCGGGGCGCGGCTCGGAAGAGGTGCGGGTTTCTACGACAGGACGCTACGGCTTGCGGGCCCGGCCGCGCGGCTTGTCGCGGTGGTCCGAGACGACGAGCTCGTCGAGGAACTGCCCGCCGAACCGCACGACGTCCCGATGACGCACGCGCTGACGCCGCGCCAAGGCCTCGTCGCGCTCGGCCAACTCGGCTAACTGGGCTAACAGCGCGCAAGCACGTCGCGCATGGCCCGCTTCTCGTTCGCCGAAAGCCACAGCCCGTAGGCGGCCTTGACGTCGATCTGGCGCGCGACGAACTCGCAGCGGAACGCCTCGTTGGTCGGCAGCCACGCGGTGGCATCGCGAAATGCCTTGTTGAAGTTGGCTTGTGCACCGACGGCCAACAGGTTGCGCGGATCGTTGGCGAAGTCGCGGCGACGTTGGTCGTCCCATTCGCGTGCACCCTTGTACCAGGCGTCCGACAGCGACACCAGGTGGTCGATCTGCACGACGTCCGACGTCGTAGGGCCGCGGGTGAACGGGATCGTCTGGTCCGTATAGGGGTCGTGCAGCACGCCGCTCTGCGCGTAGCAGGTGCCGGGACGCACGACCAGGTCCGCCAGGTCGCGGCGCAGGATGTCGTCGCGGGTGTTGCAGCCGTTGTGGCCGAACTCGACGTTGACGTCGTCGCTCCACGTGTCACCGAAGCGGTAGCGGGCGTAATCGGTGACACGGTCCCAGCCCTTGACCGGCAGCCGGTTCAGCGTTGCGCGTGCGGCGTCGAAGGCGGGGGTGCCGGGCGGGATGGCCGTCGGTTGCGATGTTGTCGGCCGTGGCGAGGCATCCGGCGGCCTGGCCGCGGGCTCGTCCTGGAAATGCAGCCAGATCGCCACCCCGATTCCGAGCACGAACAGGCCAACCAGCACGGGAATGACACGGCCCACATAGCGGTTCTAGCACTTAAGCCGGTAGAGTGCTAAGTAGTTAGACCATCACGGAGGGTTTTTTTCGTGCCTACCTATTCTTATGCGTGCACCGAGTGCGACAACAAGTTCGACTTGGTGCAGGCCTTCAGCGACGACGCGCTGACCGAGTGCCCCGAGTGCGACGGGCGTCTGCGCAAGCTGTTCGGCAAGGTCGGCGTGGTCTTCAAGGGCAGCGGCTTCTACCGCAACGACAGCCGCGAGGCGGCCAAGAGCTCGTCCAACGGCTCATCGAACGGCAGCTCCGAGTCCTCGAGCTCGTCGAGCTCGTCGTCGGGCTCGACCGAGAAGAAGTCCGAGTCGACGAAGTCGGACAGCTCCGCCTCGAGCTCATCGAAGTCGGACAGCAGCTCGAGCTCCTCGACCAAGGCTGCCGCAGCTTCCAGCTGACCCACACAGTTATCCACAGCCGTCGTGACGGCGCGCCCGTCGGGATGTTCTGCTGCCTAGCGTGGCGGCATGGGGGAATCACTCAATCCGTCGGTGTTGAGCCGGCTCATTCATGACTGGCGGCCGGATTGGACGCGCACCATCGCCGCCCGCAGGGCGGCAGCGGCAGGCCTCGTTGTGCTCTCCGCGATCACCGCGTTGCGAGCCGATCCGCACGGCGACCAGGCCGACATCGTGGTGGCCGCGCGTGACCTGTCCCCCGGCATCGAACTGACCGCAGCAGACCTCAAGCTCGAAAAGCGTTTGACTGCAACCGTTCCCGACGGAGCTTCAACCGCCGTCGACAAGGTGGTCGGCTCGACCCTGGCCGGCCCCGCTCGCCGCGGCGAGGTGCTGACCGATGTCCGACTGCTCGGTCCCCGGCTGGCTGCGCTGGCGGCGGGCCGGGACGCCCGCATCGTGCCCCTGCATCTCTCCGACACCGCCTTGTTGGACCTCGTGCGGCCGGGTGACGTGGTGGACGTCCTCGCGGCCGCCGACGACGATGTCGATCCACGGGTGGTGGCCACCGACGCCGTCGTGGTGTTGGTTTCGGAGAAGCAGAAGGGGCCTGGCGCAGCCGGCGACCGCGTCGTCCTCGTCGCATTGCCCGCCCACGCCGCCAACGATGTCGCGGGCGCCACGTTGATGCAGGCGGTGACACTGACGTTTCACTGAGCTCATGGGGGCCTTGTGGGACTAACGTGGCAATTCTCTCGATCGGATCGCACTACGACAGTAGGAAGGATTCCCACGCATGTTGAAGGGCTTCAAGGAGTTCATTGCCCGAGGCAACGTGATCGACCTCGCGACCGCGGTGGTCATCGGTGCCGCGTTCACAGGACTGGTCACCGCGTTCACCGACCATGTCGTCCAGCCGCTGATCGATCGCGTTGGCGCAGGCGGGGACCAGGAGTACGGCCTCCTGAAGATCCCGATCGGCGGAGATCAATTCATCGATCTCAACGCGGTGCTCTCGGCGGCGATCAACTTCCTCATCGTCGCGGCCGTCGTCTACTTCGTGATCATCGTGCCGTACAAGAAACTCAAGTCACTCGACAAGAAGGTCGAGGAGGAAGAGACCGAGCTGACGATTCTCACCGAGATCCGCGACCTCCTGGAGGCGCAGAACGGCAACGCCTCAGGAAAGCATGGCGCTGCAGCTGTCCTCGAAGCCGACAAGACCGACAAGTAGTACCTGCGCGCAAAACAGCCCCCGGCTTTCGGCCGGGGGCTGTTTTGTATGACTAGCAGGGAGTTACTGCATATCCCATGGCTCGCCGTAGGTGGTGACGCTGTCACCGGCCGACGAGATCAGGCGGGCGAACGGACGCAGCAGCACACCACCGGCCGCACCGGTCACGGTGCCGTGCGCGTTGGAGACCGCAACGCCGCCCTGCGGGCCTGCCACGTCAACCGAGAAGGTGGCAACCTCTTGGATGCCGGGGCCGTTACCCAGGTCAGCGCTGATCGACACGCCGGGGAACAGGTTGGGTGTGATGACCGAGCCCAGCGGGTTGAAGACCGGGAACAGCGAGACGTCGTCGAGCAGGATGTTGGGGGTGGTGTAGCTGAAGTTGATGCCGACGCCCAGCGACCACGGGAAGCCGATCTGGTAGCCCAGCTCCAGCGTGCCCTCGAACTCGTCGGCACCGGGGCCTGCGACGTTGTACTTGGCGCGACCCGAGTGGAACCACTCGCGGGTCAGCCGGTTGCGGTCCAGCGGAAACACGCCGTTGAGGAAGGTGTCCCACTGCTGGATCGTCAACGTCCGATCCTGACCGTCAACAAGGCTCAGCTCGTTGTCCAGCCCCGCATGTGAGGTACCGGTGCTTACGAAAAGAGCCGCGATGGCGGCGACCATCGCGATCAGCACCCGACTGATTGCCTTCATGTTCTCCCTAGCTCTGTCGGCGGTGAACCTTGCGGATCACCGAGTTGTTGGCCGTGCTGGTTAGTACGCCTACACCACACACGACGCAAGCGTCACACGTGCGACAAATGAGAAAGTCCACATGTTCTTCTTACGTTTTGCTCATCGTTGACAGGAGGAACATAACGGGACGGCATCACACCGGCAACGCGGAGGGGTACGTGTCGCAATGCCTGTCGGTAACCGGCGCGAGTTTGCTGGACCTAAGGGTGTTCCGTCTCAGACACGCCGACGCCATACACCTGCGACAACAGTGTCCAGCACTGGCCTCGCGACCCCTGCACACAGCTGACAGGTCCTGTCACTGGGCTATCTCACCTGCAATTACTTGCGATTAGCGTGAGTTGAACGGTCATTCATGATGAGGCGGAACATTGTTCCGCAACCAGTTCTCATGCTCGGAGTCCGCAGCGGCCGAATCAGTTTCCCGCTCATCGGACGATGCCTGCGGCAGTTCCTCGCCGAAAATCTTGTTAACTGCGTCGCGAGCGGAATTAGCGGAGGAGGTCACAAGCGCCCCTCTGTGTGACCAAGATCACATTCTAAGAAGGCCATCTCTTCACCATCGCGTAACACAGCGGGCATTGCCATAAAGATGCTGCGCCTGCTAGCCGCAGACGCTGTTCCAGCAGGAACCGGACTTATCTAGATCTCCAAGCTGGATAGCTGACCGATGATCTGAGTGGCCAGCGGGTTCAGTGTCGCCATGCCGTCGCGGACCGCTGAGCGCGAGCCTGCGATGTTCACGACGAGCGTGCTGCCGGAGATTCCGGCAAGGCCGCGCGACAGCCCGGCCTCGACGATCCCCGCGGCCAGGCCGGACGCGCGTAACGCCTCGGCGATGCCGAGAAGCTCGCGGTCCAGGATGTCGACGGTGGCCTCCGGCGTCACATCCCGCGGCGTCACCCCGGTGCCACCGACCGACACCACCAGGTCGACGCCGCCGATGACGGCCGTGTTCAGGGCATTGCGGATCTCCACCTCGTCGGACGACACCACCACGACGCCGTCGACGACGAAGCTCGCCTCGTGAAGCAGTTCGGTGACCAACGGACCGCTGTGGTCCTCCTCGCCGTGCGCTGTCCGGTCGTCGACGACGATGACAAGTGCCCGGCCGACCAACTCCGCTGGCTGTTCCATGAGTGTCACCGTATATCCGGCGGCGGACGAGGGCGCGGCCACTCTCAACGTCGGCGTGCCCAGCCCATTGATCCCAGCCTCGATCACTGCTGGGCCTTGCCCAGCGTCACCTGCACGGTCTGCGGTTTACCCGACGGGTCGAGGTAGGTCAGCGTGACCTTCTCCCCTGGTGCCTTCGATCGGACGGCGGCGACGAGCGCGTCGGCGCTGCCGATGACCCGGTCGTCGACCTTGGTCACCACGACTCCGCTCGGCAGGCCGGCCGCGGCGGCGGCGCCACCGCCGGTGACCTCGACGATCTTGGCTCCTGGCCCGGACGAATTGTTGCCGACCTGGACGCCAAGCGAGGCGTGCGAGGCGTTGCCGCTCTGAATCAGCTCGTCGGCGATGCGTTTGGCCTGATCGATCGGGATCGCGAAACCGAGTCCGATCGAGCCGCTCTGCGCGTCGACGGAATCGCCGCCGAGGGTGGCGATCGCCGAATTCACACCGACCAGCTCGCCGTTCATGTTCACCAGCGCGCCACCCGAGTTGCCCGGGTTGATCGCGGCGTCGGTCTGGATCGCGTCGAGCACGGTGTTCTGGTTGCGGATGTCCCCGCCCGCGGCGACCGGGCGGTTCAGCGCGCTGATGATGCCGGTGGTGACGGTGCCTTCCAGCCCGAGGGGTGAACCGATCGCCACCACGTCCTGACCGACCTTGAGGTCGGCTGACGAGCCGATGGTGATCGGGGTGAGGTCGGAGACGCCGTCGGCCTTCACGACTGCGATATCGCTGCTCGGATCGGTGCCGACGATCGTGAACTTGGTGGTCCGGCCGTCGGCGAAGGTGATCGTGGTGTCGCCGCCCTTGCCGCCTGCGACGACGTGGTTGTTGGTGAGGATCAGCCCGTCAGAGGACAGGATGATGCCCGACCCCTCTTCGGACGCCCGGCCCATATCGGTCTCCAGCTTCACGACGCTCGGCACCACCTTGGCCGCGACCTGTTCGACGGATCCGGCGGGCAGGCTGGCCGCGGGCACGCTCGGTGCCGCGGTGATCTGCGTTGCGGGGGAGGCGTTGTCGGGCTTGGCCATCAGGGCGACGCCGCCGCCGATGCCTGCCGACACGACGGCGATCGCCAGCGCGCCGACGGTCATGGCACCTGCACGCGAACGCTTCTGCGGCGGGTGCGGGGGACGCTGCTGGGGTGGCGGCTGCGGAGCGCCGCGGTAGGGGTCGTAGGGCTGCTGCCGATAGGCGTACTGCTGACCGCGCTGTTGCTGCGCGTGCTGCTGCTGTTGGGTCGCATAGCGCCAGTCGTAGGGCTGCTGCTGCTGGTAGCCGGTATGCCCCCGACCGTGCGGCTGCGGCGGCGGGGAGTACCTCGGGTGGTTCGTCATGTCCCTACGGGCTCATTTCTTTCAGTTCGGGCAGCTCCGACACCTCTACAACGAAGTACCGCGTCTTTACGGTGCCCGGATGGGCTGAGAATCCACTTAGAGATTGTTCTCCGCACGTCCCCAAGTTGTCTTCGACGGTCTACCCATTGTCGGCGCTGGCAACCGGTTGTGTCGCGATCTCGACGGGCCGTGTCGGGGAAATCACCCGGCCGGGCAGCAGGACGTAGAACGAGGTGCCTGGCGGTTGGCCGCCCCGCACGGTGTCCTCCACCCGCAGCGCGCCGCCGTGTTTGAGCACGACCTGTTTGACGATGGCCAGCCCGAGGCCCGAGCCCGGCATGGCCCTGGCCGCCGTCGAGCGGTAGAACCGCTCGAAAACCAGGCCGCGTTCATGTGGCGGGATCCCGGGGCCGCGGTCGGAGACGACGAGCTCGGCGTGGACGGGATCGGTCTGCGTCAGCCGAACGCCGACCCTGCCGTTGGGCGGGCTCCACTTGGCGGCGTTGTCGAGCAGGTTGAGCACCGCCCGCGACAGCCCTGCCGCGTCGCCGTACACCTGCCAGGGGATCACGTTGACGTCGAACTCGATGTCGTTGCGACGCCGTCTCACCCGCTCGAGGCAGCGGTCGATGACCTCCGACATGTCCACGGGCTCATGCACGACGTCGCCTGCCTCGCCACGCGTGAGGTCCACCAAATCACCTACCAGCGTTGATAATTCCTCGATCTGGGCGATGACGTCGGCCCGCAGATCGACCATCTCCTGCTCGGGGATCCGGGGCGCGCCGGGTTCCTGGGAGGCCATCAGCAGTTCGACGTTGGTGCGCAACGACGTCAGCGGGGTGCGCAGCTCGTGGCCCGCGTCGGTGACCAGGCGGGCCTGGCGTTCACGCGATTCGGCAAGCCCTCGCAGCATCATGTTGAAAGCCTGTGTGAGACGGGCGAGTTCGTCGCTGCCCAGCACTGGTATCGGGCGCAGATCGTCGGTGCGGGCCACCCGTTCGGCGGCCTCGGTTAATCGGGCCACGGGTCTCAGGCCCGCGCGGGCCACCATGCCGCCTGCGAATGCCGCGATCGCCACCCCGATGCCGCCGACGATGAGCAGCACCGTGCCCAGCCGTTTGAGCACCTTGCTGGTGGGGGCCAGGCTCTTGGAGATCAACAACGAACTGCCGTTGTTCAGGTGCACGGCCAGCACGCGCTGATGGTTGGCGGTGCGCAGCGACAGCAACAGCTGACCGGACATCACGTCCTTCTCCGGCTTGCCGATCGGCAGCGTCTGGCCTTCCTGGTTGGCGGTGTAGATCGAGCGGCCTGGGTTCACCAGCATCGCGTTGACGTCGGAGTAGGCGGTGCCCTCGATGGCCTTACCGGGATCGGATGCCAGCGAACCGCTTTCGATGAGCAGCCGGGCCCGGCTGTGCAGCTGGTTGTCGATGTCGTCGTAGAGCGCCCTGGACACCACGACGTAGACGGCGAGGGCCATCAGCACGACGACCATCGCGACCATCGACATCGCGAGCAGCATCACCCGCCAGCGCAGTGACAGCGAGCTGGGTTCTGGAAGCGAACTGGGCCGGAACGGAAGTGGTCGAAATGCAGCCATTACGGAGGTGTCTCACGCAGCACGTAACCCACTCCGCGAACGGTGTGGATCAGCCGCGACTCACCCTCTGCTTCCGTCTTGCGACGTAGATAGCCGACATAGACCTCGAGCGCGTTGCCCGAGGTCGGAAAGTCGAATCCCCACACTTCCTCGAGGATGCGACTGCGGGTGAGCACGCGCCGGGGGTTGGCGATCAGCATTTCCAGCAGCGCGAACTCGGTGCGAGTCAGGCTGATCTGGCGTGTTCCGCGGGTGACCTCGCGGGTCACCGGGTCAAGGCTCAGGTCGGCGAACGTCATCGCAGGCGATTCGCCGTTTTCGTCGAGCGTGGTGCGACGCAGCAACGCACGCATGCGCGCGAGCAGTTCTTCGAGCGCGAACGGCTTGGGCAGGTAGTCGTCGGCGCCGGCGTCGAGGCCTGCGACGCGCTCGGACACCGAGTCGCGGGCGGTGAGCACCAGGATGGGCAGATCGTCGCCGGTGCTGCGGAGCTGGCGGCACACCTCGAGGCCGTCGAGCTTCGGCATCATCACGTCCAGCACCAATGCATCGGGCCGATCGCTGGAGATCAGGTCAAGCGCTTCGAGGCCGTCCTGGGCCAGGGCGACGGAATAGCCGTTGAAGGAAAGCGAGCGACGAAGGGATTCGCGCACGGCACGGTCGTCGTCAACGACAAGAATTCGCACGGCCACCAGTGTTAACCCATCGCCTGAGAGTGACCTGAGAGGCGCGCCGCAGCGCGCGTCGGCTAACGGCGGTCGAGATCGATCAGCCCGAGGCGAGCAGCCTTGAGCAGACGACGCGGCACCTTGTGCTCCTGACCTGCCACCGTGACCCCGACGAGTTCGGTGCGCTTGGCCTTCCACTGCGAGCGGCGGCTACGGGTGTTCGAGCGCGACATCCGGCGCTTGGGCACAGCCATGGGTAAAAGCTCCTCTTGAGGGGTGCTGCCGCGCAAAGTTCTTCCGTCGGCAATTGCCTATCAGGATAGCCGGTGACGTGCGCGGCCACCAAAACCGCGGGCGGCACCGATCAGGTGTAGTCCCAGACCGTGCACAACAGCACACCGTCGACGGTCCATATGGTGGCATCGATCGGCTGGATGCATTCGGCCTCGCTCGAAGCCCACTGCACCACCCGTTCATCGCGGAACCCGCTGTCACACGGGACCGGACGCAGGTTCTTCAGCTGGTCGACGTCGATGTCGATCTGCGGCACGTCGATGCAGGTCCCCGGCGGATATTCGGACGATAGGCCGTAATACCCGAAATATCCGGGCTCATCGGCGGCGGCAGGCGCGGCGAGTGCGATTCCGAGCGCGCAAGCGGTACCGAGGCTCGCGCTCACACAGCGAATTGTCATAGCTGTGAATTGTTGCTGCGAATGCCTCCAATCGCAGCAAAACACTGGTTATCGCCGCCGTCGCAGGCCTGCGAGCCGTCGCGCGGGCGACGGGGATCCGGGCTCTTGGCGTGGGTTGGCCCTGTCGAAATCGCGCACCATCTCGTCGATTCGATGGCCCTCGGCGCGGAATCGGCGCACGAGCCAGACCACCGTGGCCGCCGCCAAGACGGCCAGCACGACCCATGCAAGCCAACCCATACACACCCCTTTCGCCGAGCGTAGCCTTTGAACTGCGCGAATCGGGGGTGAATACCCACGTTGAGCGCGCTTTATTCGGCCACGTTCGCCGTCGGGGGCGCCTTGACGGCGGACCGGAGGTACCGGTTAACCTACCGGTTGGTTGGCACGCTGATCGATGAGGAGGCTGCGTGACGTCAGCACCGGTGCGCATCGGTAACTGCTCGGGGTTCTACGGCGATCGGCATGCGGCGATGCGCGAAATGCTGACCGGCGGCGACCTGGACTACATCACCGGTGACTATCTCGCCGAGCTGACCATGCTGATCCTGGCCCGCGACCGGGCCAAGTCCCCCGAGCGCGGCTATGCCAAGACCTTCCTCACCCAGCTCGAGGAGTGCCTTGGCATCGCGCTCGATCGGGGCGTGAAGATCGTCGCCAACGCGGGCGGGCTGAACCCGGCGGGCCTCGCCACCGCAGTGCGGGCACTGGCCGAACGCCTCGGCCTGCAGGCCAAGGTCGCCCACGTCGAGGGCGACGACCTCGTGGCGCGTGCGGGCGAGCTGGGGCTCGGAGCCGCTCCGGCGGCGACATCTGGCGGAGGAGCCGCTCCGGCGGCGACATCTGGCGGAGGCACGCCGTTGGCCGCCAACGCCTACCTCGGCGCGTGGGGCATCGTGGATTGCCTCAAAGGCGGCGCCGACGTCGTCGTCACCGGCCGGGTCACCGACGCCTCGGTCATCGTCGGCCCCGCTGCCGCCCACTTCCATTGGGCCCGTGACGATTACGACCAGCTCGCCGGGGCGGTGGCCGCGGGCCACGTGATCGAATGCGGGGTTCAGGCGACCGGCGGCAACTTCGCGTTCTTCACCGAGATCCCAGATCTCACGTATGCGGGCTTCCCGCTGGCCGAGATCTACGACAACGGCGGGTCGGTGATCACCAAGCACGCAGGGACCGGCGGCCTGGTCAGCGTCGACACCGTCACCGCCCAGCTGCTGTACGAGATCACCGGCGCCCGGTACGCGAATCCCGATGTGACGGTGCGGATGGACAGCATCGAGCTGTCGCCCGACGGTGCCGACCGCGTGCGCATCGACGGTGTGCGCGGCGAGCCGCCGCCGCCGACCCTGAAGGTGTCGCTCAACAGCATCGGCGGCTTCCGCAACGCGATGACGTTCGTGCTGACGGGGCTCGACATCGAGGCCAAGGCCGATCTGGTGCGCCGGCAGCTGGAGGCCGGCCTGACCGTCAAGCCCGCCGAGCTGGAGTGGACGCTTGCTCGCACCGACCACCCCGACGCCGACACCGAGGAGGCGGCGAGCGCGCTGCTGCACTGCGTGGTGCGCGACCCCGATCCCGCCAACGTCGGCCGCAAGTTCTCCTCTGCCGCAGTCGAATTGGCGTTGGCGAGCTATCCAGGCTTCACCACCACCGCCCCACCGGGCGATGGCCAGGTGTACGGGGTGTTCACGCCGGGCTACGTCGACGCGGCCGAGGTACCGCATGTCGCGGTGCACGCCGACGACACCCGCGTCGACATCCCTGCGGCGAGCGAGACCAAGGCGCTGGAGGCCGTCGCACCGTTCGCGCTTCCCGAACCGTTGCCGTTCGGCGAGACGCAACGGGTTCCGCTCGGCCGCATCGCGGGCGCCCGCAGCGGCGACAAGGGCGGCAACGCCAACGTCGGAGTGTGGGTGCGCACCACTGATCAGTGGCGGTGGCTCTCCAATGCGCTCACCGTCGAGAAGCTCCGCGAGCTGCTTCCGGAGACCGCCGATCTGAAGGTCACTCGTCACCTGCTGCCCAACCTGCGGGCGGTGAACTTCGTCATCGAAGACATCCTCGGCGAGGGGGTGGCCTACCAAGCGCGCTTCGATCCGCAGGCCAAGGGCCTCGGCGAGTGGCTGCGCAGCCGACACATCGACATCCCGGAGAGTCTTCTCATATGAGTATCTGGCACAGCCCCGAGCGGGAACAGCTGCGAAAGACGGTGCGCGCCTTCGCCGAACGTGAGGTGCTTCCGCACGTCGACGAGTGGGAGCAGTCCGGCATGCTGCCGCGCGACCTGCACCTGAAGGCCGGCGAGGCGGGCCTGCTCGGCGCGGCATTTCCCGAGGCCGTCGGCGGTGGCGGCGGCGACGGCGCCGACGCGCTGACCATCTGCGAGGAGATGCACTACTCCGGCGCCCCGGGCGGCGTGTTCGCATCGTTGTTCACCTGCGGCATCGCAGTACCGCACATGATCGCCTCCGGTGACCAGCGGTTGATCGACACCTACGTGCGGCCCACGCTGCGCGGCGAGAAGATAGGCTCGCTGGCGATCACCGAACCCGGCGGTGGCTCCGACGTCGGGCACCTCACCACTAAAGCCATCCGCGACGGCGACGATTGGATCATCAACGGCGCGAAGACCTACATCACCTCCGGTGTGCGGGCGGACTTCGTCGTGACGGCTGCACGCACGGGCGGCCCTGGCGCTGAGGGTGTTTCGTTGATCGTCGTGGAGAAAGACGGACCCGGCTGCTCGCCTGGATTACAAGTCACCCGCAAGCTCGACAAGATGGGCTGGCGGTCATCGGATACCGCCGAGCTGTCCTACACCGACGTGCGCGTACCCGCCGCGAACTTGATCGGCGTGGAGAACACCGGCTTCGCCCAGATCGCGGGCGCCTTCGTCTCGGAGCGGGTGGGCCTGGCCGCCCAGGCGTATGCCAGCGCCCAGCGCTGCCTTGACCTCACCGTCGAATGGTGCCGCAACCGGGAGACGTTCGGGAAGCCGCTGATCTCAAGGCAATCCGTGCAGAACACGCTGTCGGAGATGGCGCGCCGCACCGACGTCGCCCGTGTCTACACCCGCAACATCGTCGAGCGGCAGTTAGCTTCCGGAGCCGCCCCGGCGGCGACATTCAGCCAAGAGACGAACTCCTTAATTACTCAGGTGTGCTTCGCGAAGAACACCGCCGTAGAGGCCGGTGAGTGGGTCGCCAACCAGGCGGTACAACTCTTCGGCGGGATGGGCTACATGGCCGAATCCGAGATCGAACGACAGTACCGCGATATGCGGATCCTCGGGATCGGCGGCGGCACAACCGAAATCCTCACCTCACTGGCCGCCAAGATGTTGGGATACCAGTCATGACGACACTGGCGTCCACGCTCGACCCGCGTTCATCCGGCTACGTGGATGCCGCCGAGGCGATGACGGCCAAGCTCGCCGAACTCGACGCCGAGCACGCCAAGGCGCTGGCAGGCGGCGGCGAGAAGTACGTCGCGCGTCATCACGACCGCGGCAAGATGACCGCCCGCGAGCGCATCGAGATGCTGGTCGACCCCGACTCCCCGTTCCTGGAACTGAGCGCGCTGGCCGCCTACGGCAGCGACTTCCAGATCGGCGCCAGCGTCGTCGTCGGCATCGGCGTGGTCGAGGGTGTGGAGTGCATGCTGGTCTCCAACGACCCAACGGTCAAGGGTGGTACCAGTAACCCGTGGACGCTCAAGAAGGTGTTGCGGGCCAACCAGATTGCATGGGCGAACCGGTTACCCGTGATCTCGCTGGTGGAGTCCGGCGGCGCCGATCTGCCGACACAGAAGCAGATCTTCGTCCCCGGCGGGCAGATGTTCCGCGACCTGACCCGGCTGTCCGCGGCGGGCATCCCGACCATCGCGCTGGTGTTCGGTAACTCGACCGCGGGCGGGGCCTACATTCCCGGCATGTCCGACCACGTCGTGATGATCAAGGAGCGCTCGAAGGTGTTCCTGGCCGGGCCGCCGCTAGTGAAGATGGCCACCGGTGAGGAGTCCGACGACGAGTCGCTTGGCGGTGCCGAGATGCACGCCCGGGTTTCGGGTCTGGCCGACTACTTCGCCCTCGACGAGCTCGACGCACTGCGCATCGGCCGCCGCATCGTCGCGCGGCTGAACTGGCGCAAACAGGGGCCGACGCCGGGGCCAGTTTCCGAGCCGCTGTTCGACACCGACGAACTGCTCGGCATCGTGCCATCCGATCTGCGGATCCCGTTCGACCCGCGCGACGTGATCGCGCGCATCGTCGACGGCTCACAGTTCGACGAGTTCAAGCCGCTCTACGGGTCGTCGCTGGTGACCGGCTGGGCCAACCTGTACGGCTATCCGATCGGCATCCTGGCGAATCACCGCGGCGTGCTGTTCAGCGAGGAGTCGCAGAAGGCCACCCAGTTTATCCAGTTGGCCAACCGATCCGACACGCCACTGTTGTTCCTGCACAACACAACCGGTTACATGGTCGGCAAGAAATACGAGGAAGGCGGGATGATCAAGCACGGTTCGATGATGATCAACGCCGTCTCGAACTCGACAGTCCCGCACATCTCGCTGCTGATCGGCGCGTCATACGGCGCGGGGCACTACGGCATGTGCGGACGCGCCTACGACCCACGCTTCCTGTTCGCATGGCCGAGCGCGAAGTCCGCTGTCATGGGCGGCGCGCAACTTGCTGGCGTGCTGTCGATCGTCAGCCGCGCGGCCACCGAGGCCCGCGGCCAACAGGTCGACGAGGACGCCGACGCCGCCATGCGCGCCGCGGTCGAGGGGCAGATCGAAGCCGAGTCGCTGCCGATGGTGCTGTCGGGGATGCTGTACGACGACGGCGTCATCGACCCCCGCGATACCCGCACCGTGCTGGGAATGTGTCTGTCCGCCATCGCCAGTGGCCCGATCGAGGGGACGTCGAACTTCGGCGTCTTCCGGATGTGAGCGCCCACATGATGGCGATTTCGGCGCGTTTAGTCTCGGTGAGCGTGACTAACCGCGCCGAAATCGCAGGAGGAGCGACGTGATCACGCGAGTCTTGGTCGCCAATCGCGGGGAGATCGCCCGCCGCGTATTCGCCACCTGCCGTCGTCTCGGCATCGGCACCGTCGCCGTCTACACCGACCCCGACGCAGGCTCACCGCATGTCGGCGAGGCCGATGCGCGGGTACGCCTCGAGGGCCGCAACGGATACCTGGATGCCCAGCAGTTGATCACGGCGGCGCGGGCGTCCGGCGCCGACGCCGTGCACCCCGGCTATGGGTTCCTGTCCGAGAACGCGGACTTCGCGACCGCGGTGCTCGACGCAGGCCTGGCGTGGATCGGCCCTCCGGTCGCCGCGGTGGCCGCGATGGGTTCCAAGATCGAAGCCAAGAAGATGATGTCGGCGGCGGGCGTTCCGGTGCTCGACGAACTCGATGCCGAAACCGTGACGGCTGACCAACTGCCGGTCTTGATCAAGGCGTCGGCGGGCGGCGGCGGTCGTGGCATGCGCGTCGTGCGCGAACTATCCGAACTGGCCGCGCAAGTAGAGGCCGCGCGCCGCGAAGCGCAGTCGGCGTTCGGCGACCCGACCGTCTTCTGCGAGCGCTACCTCGCCACCGGCCACCACGTCGAGGTGCAGGTGCTCGCCGACGAGCACGGCACCGTCTGGTCCGTCGGCGAACGCGAATGCTCCATCCAGCGGCGTCACCAGAAGATCATCGAAGAGGCGCCTTCACCGCTCGTCGAGCGCACTCCGGGGATGCGGGACAAGCTGTTCGACGCGGCCCGGCTCGCGGCGACCGCGATCGGGTACACCGGCGCGGGCACCGTCGAGTTCATGGCTGACGAGAGCGGGGACTTCTTCTTCCTCGAGATGAACACCCGGCTACAGGTCGAGCACCCCGTTACCGAGGCCACCACCGGCCTCGACCTCGTCGGCCTTCAACTGTTCGTCGCCGACGGCGGCCACCTCGACCCAGAACCGCCACCGGCGCGGGGCTACTCCGTCGAGGCCCGGCTGTATGCCGAGGACCCAGCGAAGGGCTGGCAGCCACAGGCAGGACCGGTGCACCGCTTCAAAGTACCCAACACCACAACCGAATTCGGCTCGCTGGACGGGCTCGGTGTCCGCGTCGACACCGGCATCGTCGACGGGTCCGAGGTCTCGGTGTTCTACGACCCGATGCTGGCGAAGGTCATCTCGTACGCGCCGATCCGGCGTCAGGCCGCCGGCCTGCTGGCCGACGCACTGGCCCGCACCCGCATTCACGGCGTGCGCACCAACCGCGACCTTCTGGTCAATGTGCTGCGCCATCCGGCGTTCCTCGACGGAGCCACCGATACCGCGTTCTTCGACACCCACGGCCTTGCCGAGCTCGCCTCGCCGCTGGCCGACCAGCGTGCCGTCGAGCTCTCGGCATTGGTCGGCGCGCTTGCCGATGCCGCCGAGAATCGCCAGACCGCAACGGCATTCGCTGCAGCGCCCAGCGGCTGGCGCAACGTCACGTCGGGGTTCCAGCTCAAGCGCTTCGACGACATTGCGGGCGATACGCATGAGGTGCGCTACCGCTTGGGCCGCGGCGGGCTCGAACTTCCCGACCACGACGCGGTGAGCCTGGTGTCGGCGTCACCGTCTCATGTGGTGCTTGCGGTCGACGGAGTGGACCGCCCGTTCGACGTCGCGCGGTACGGGGACAGCGTCTTCGTCGACTCACCGCTTGGTCCTGTGCAACTCGTTGCGCTGCCGCGGTTCCCGGATCCGACGGCCGCGCTCGCGCATGGTTCGCTGCTGGCGCCGATGCCTGGTTCGGTGCTGCGCATCGGCGCCGCGGTGGGCGACACCGTGACCGCGGGCCAGCCGCTGATCTGGATGGAAGCCATGAAGATGGAGCACACCGTGGCCGCGCCGGGTGACGGCGTGCTCGTTGAACTCAACGTCGAACCCGGCCAGCAGGTCGACGTCGGCTTGATATTGGCCCGAGTACTCGCCCGTGTGGACGACGCCCAAGGAGACGCCCAATGACACAGACCGACAACGGCTTCATCGAGAGCGAAGAGCGCCAGGCGCTGCGCAAGTCAGTGGCCGCGATGTGCGCCAACTACGGCCAGGACTACTACTTGGAGAAGGCGCGCGCCGACGAGCACACCGACGAATTGTGGAACGAGGCAGGCAAACTCGGCTTCATCGGCGTCAACCTTCCCGAGGAGTACGGCGGCGGCGGCGCGGGCATGTACGAACTGGCCATCGTGATGGAGGAGATGTCGGCTGGCGGCTGCCCGCTGCTGCTGATGGTGGTCTCCCCCGCGATCAACGGCACGATCATCGCCAAGTTCGGCACCGACGACCAGAAGAAGCGGTGGCTGCCCGGTATCGCCGACGGCGCGATCACGATGGCTTTCGCGATCACCGAACCCGATGCGGGATCGAACAGCCACCGCATCACCACCACCGCCCGTCGCGACGGAAGCGACTGGATCCTCAGCGGCCAGAAGGTGTACATCTCCGGCGTCGACCAGGCGCAGGCGGTCCTCGTCGTCGGTCGAACGGAAGAGGCCAAAACCGGCAACCTGCGGCCTGCGCTGTTCATCGTGCCGACCGACACCCCAGGATTCACCTGGACCAAGATCGACATGGAAATCGTCAGCCCGGAGAACCAGTTCCAGGTCTTCCTCGACGACGTCCGGCTTCCGTCCGACGCGTTGGTGGGCTCCGAGGACGCCGCGATCGCGCAGCTGTTCGCCGGCCTGAACCCCGAGCGGATCATGGGCGCGGCCAGCGCGGTAGGCATGGGCAGGTTCGCGATCAACAAGGCGGTCGACTACGTCAAGACCCGTCAGGTGTGGAAGACGCCGATCGGCGCGCACCAGGGTCTGTCACATCCGTTGGCGCAGAACCACATCGAGGTCGAGCTCGCCAAGCTGATGATGCAGAAGGCCGCGACGCTCTATGACAGCGGCGATGACGTCGGCGCGGCGGAGGCGGCGAACATGGCCAAGTACGCGGCGGGCGAGGCGTCGGTGCGCGCGGTCGACCAGGCCGTGCAGTCCCTCGGTGGCAACGGGCTGACCAAGGAGTACGGCATCGCCGCTGCGGTGACGGCGTCGAAGCTGGCGCGCATCGCGCCCGTCAGCCGTGAGATGGTGCTCAACTTCGTGGCGCAGACGTCGCTTGGTCTGCCACGCTCGTACTGATGAAGACCGTCGTCCACTACTCCGTCCAAGGTCCGGTAGCGCGGCTCACGCTGGACTCGCCGGATAACCGCAATGCGCTGTCCAAGGCACTCGTCAGCCAGCTGCGCCAGGGGCTGTGCGATGCGTCCGACGACTCCGCGGTGCGGGCAGTGGTGCTGAGCCACACCGGAGGAACGTTCTGCGCGGGCGCCGACCTGGCCGAATCCTCAGCCGCCAGCGGCGGCGATCCCGCGGAGACGGTCGCCGACAACGCGCGCCAGCTGACGTCGGTGCTGCGGTCGATCCTCGAGATGCCCCAGCCGGTCATCGGGGCCATCGACGGCCATGTCCGGGCCGGCGGCCTTGGGCTCGTCGGGGCGTGCGACATCGTCGTCGCGGGCCGAAACAGCACCTTCGCGCTCACCGAGGCGCGGATCGGCGTGGCGCCGTCGATCATCTCGCTCACCCTGCTGCCGAAGATGTCCGCGCGGGCCGCTGGCCGGTATTTCCTGACCGGCGAGAAGTTCGGCGCCGACGAGGCTGCGCAGATGGGCCTGGTGACGATCGCTGTCGACGACGTCAATGCGGCCGTTAACGGGCTGACGGCGGAGATCGCGAAGGGCTCTCCGCAGGGCCTCGCCGCATCGAAGGCGCTGACCACCAGGCCGATTTTGGATGCCTTTGACGAGCACGCCGAGGCCCTGACCAGGCAGTCAGCCGAGCTCTTCGTCTCTGACGAGGCACGCGAAGGAATGCTCTCTTTCCTGCAGAAACGCCCGCCGAATTGGGTCAGCTGACCCGTATCTGGGACTCCTCCGGGAGCCCTGCGAGCAAACATTGTTTGCTGGCTTCGCTGCGTCACAAGCGCAAGAGAAATGGCGTAGTCACCTACGCGTGCCTCCGACACGCCCGTCCGGTAGCAAGTGAGGCGTCCGGATCGAAAGGTTGTCGGTAGGCCGTACCACCTGCTCTAACCACACCCGTGAAGTACACCCCTACCAGCGTCTTTGGTGCGATTCCCGCATCGGGACACGGTGGCAAACAATGTTTGCTGGATCGTTTCAGAAGGCTTCCGAGTGGTCAGAAGTTTCCGACGTCAGAGATAATGAGAAAGTACTTGCGCAATGTGGTGAGTCATGGGCTATATTGTGTTAACTGAACGGCGAGCAACGGCGGACCGATCAAAACTTCGAACCAAGGAGATCCATGAAGATCAAGTCAATCGCAGCCGTTGGCGCCATGGGCGTCGGGCTGGGCCTCGCCAGCTTCATCGGCGGCACCGGCACCGCATCTGCCGCCTGCAACGACGAGACCGACCCGTTGACGCCTGCGCGCGTCGAGTGCGTCACGAACGCGAACGTCGGAACGTTCTTGGCGACGACCGATCCCTTTACTGCGGTCAACACGTTCCTCAACGGCACTGACGAGACGCCGGGCGACCCGAGCACCAACGACGGCATGGGCATCCTGGATCAGCCGCAGACCTTCGTGAACAGCATCGTGGGCAAGGGCGGCTTCCTGGACGGACCCCGCGAGCCCGAGTAAATCCTCAACAAACGCCTAACAAGTCAACGGGCATCTGCTTCGCGCAGGTGTCCGTTTTCTTTTGCGCGTAGGGTCGTTTTCCGATGGCTCGCGAAGTTCTCGTCACCGGCGCGACCGGCACACTCGGGCACCGAGTGGTCGGCGAAGCCACCGAGGCCGGCCACAACGTCCGCGCGCTGAGCCGCAAATCTCACGTCGGCTACACCGGCGTCAACTGGGCGCAGGGCGACCTGCTCAGCGGCGAGGGCATCGACGCCGCGCTGAAAGGCATCGACACCGTCATCCACTGCGCGACCCAGGGCACCCGCGCCAAGGACGTCGTCTCCGCCACCAACCTCATCTCCGCCGCGCGCCGCGCGAAAACGAGCAACATCATCTACGTGTCGATCGCGGGGATCGACCGCATTCCGCTGTCCTATTACAAGACCAAGCTGCGCGTCGAAGAGGCGCTGACCGCGTCGGGACTCGGCCACACGATCGTCCGCGTCACGCAATTCCACGACCTCATCGAGGCGACATTCTCGGCCCAGCGGTTCTCACCCGTGCTGATCGCGGTCAAAGGTGTGCGATTCCAGCCCATCGACACCCGCGACGTCGCGGCCCACCTGGTCTCCCTCATCGACCAAGGACCCGCAGGTCGCGTCGACGACATCGGAGGCCCTGCGGTGTTCGGCCACGACGAACTCGGGCGCCTGTACCTGACTTCTCAGGGCAGCCGACGACGAGTGCTTTCGCTGCCAGTGCCTGGTCGGATCATCGCTGGTCTGAAGTCGGGGGCAAACCTCGTCCCGGCAAACCCGGTCGGGACGATCGGCTTCGCGCAGTACCTGGCGCGAACTACGTGATCTCCTGTGCAGTTTCCTAGCTTCGCCGTAGGCTCGATGGTGATGAGCACTCCAGCGTCGCGAAACCGGTCGGAGCCCGCAGCGGACACCGATCGCATTCAGGCGGCGCAGCTCCTCGCCGACGCCGCCGCGGCGGGGCAACTTCCGATGACCGAGTACGAGGCCCGGCTGGCGAAGGTCTACGCCGCCACCACCTACGACGAGGTTTCGCGCGTCAGCTCCGATCTCCCCGGCGCCATCAACACGGGGCGCCGAGGTGGGCCGTGTCACCCAGCTCCGTCGACCCTTCTGCTGGCAATCATGAGCGGGTTCGAGCGCCGCGGTCGGTGGAATGTGCCGAGGAAACTGACGACCTTCGCACTCTGGGGCGGCGGAGTGGTCGACCTGCGTTACGCCGACTTCACCTCACCCGAGGTAGAGATCCGCACATACTCGATCATGGGCGGCCAGACGATCATCGTGCCGCCGGAGGTGAACGTCGAGCTGCGTGGTCACGGTGTGATGGGCACGTTCGACCATCTCGACACCGAACGTGGCCTGCTCGGCGCACCGCTGGTGAAGGTCCGCGGCTTCTCGCTGTGGGGCAAGGTCGCCGTCAAACGCAAGAAGCGCAAAGCCGGCTAGCACCGACCCTGCGCGACTGCGTCTAGTTTTGGCCTAGGTGCACTGCCTTACGCCGAACACCGGCGCGCCGGTTGCGGTGTCTCGCCGGACCCGACCTTGTACTTCAGGGTGTCTGGCTCGTTGTCGCCGTCCGTGTCGACCCCGTGTTGTCGTTGAAGACTGATCGCCGCGACCCGGTTATCCACAGTTGCGGTTTTATCCACAGCTCGCTGTTCGGCGGTAG
>CADEGF010000007.1:148254-158283 GCA_902826815.1 uncultured Mycobacteriaceae bacterium | reverse complement strand
TACAGCCCGCCGCAAAAATCCACCGCCATCACGTCCGACGAAAAATCGAGGCTAACCGCTGGTTTATGAACCCGGCTGACTTCATCTCCCTACGGAAGATTCACCGGGGAGCATCCGACGTTGCTTACGTTCTGGACCCGAATGCGCACGCGGACACCGTGTACCAGCTTTTCGGGATTCCTGTGACTCTGACGAACCGGGTGCCGGTCGGTAAGGCGGTCCTGTCGGATCAGCGCTACGTGACCGTTGTCCGTGACACCGACACGTCGGTGTTCATCGCTGACCAGACGTTAGCCCAATACGATTCGGTCGCGATCCGTGTCACCCTGCGTATGGACCTGGCTTTGACACAGCCGCGTGCCGTGGTTGTGCTGACTGCCTCGTAATGCCTAAGCCCGACGCTAGCCAGCTCGCCCAGCTCTTGGGGGAGCAGCTATCGACGTTCGATGCCGAGGAACGGCTTAACGCTGTTATCGGCATCGTGACGTCGATGGTGCGGGCCTACACCCGCGGCAACGGATTCTCCGATGGTGAACCTAACGAGGAGCTGCAGGCTGTGATTTTGACCAGTGCGGCACGGCTTCTGGTGAATCCGTCGCAGGTTTCTCAGCGCTCCGAGATGGGCACGTTTACCAGCGACCTTCGCGGCGGCTGGATCGGGTTCACCCTCCCCGAGCTGTACACGCTCGATAGGTACCGGGTTCGCACACTGTGAGGGTCAACGGAGGCCACACCATCGAAGTGTGGCGGTCCACCCGTGACCGTTTCGGCGACAAGGCCTCCGAGGAGAAGGTGGGCGAGATCGCCAACGTCCTGCTGGACTGGCACACCCCGCAGGCGAGCGGAGAGTTTCAAGAGACCGCGACGCAATCGCCGGTGATGTTCATCCCCCGCGACGCGGCGGTCACTGTTCAGCAACGCGACCGGATCAAACTGGACGGGGTGACGTACGCCGTTGTCGGGCAACCGATGTGGCGGCATGACCATCCCTTTACCGGGTTCCGCTTCTCCCATTATCAGGTCCAGGTGGAGGCGACAACTTAATACTTCCGGCGCTCCCTGTGACGAACAACGGGTAGAGGACGCCGGAAACGCCCCGGCCCGAGCGGTCTTAGAGCTGCAGTTCTTCCCGCTGGGCCGGGGCACCCCCAAGCCTCCTACGCCCGTTTGACGCGATAGACGGGAACGTAGAGGACAACTCCGCGCCATGTGTGCCATGAGCGGAGCCAAATGCACGGCCCACGGTGGGCGATCCTCACCGTGGGCCGTTGTCATATCGCGAAGCTGTCGCCAAGCATCGCCAGCTCTGCGGCCCGGTCCACCATCCGCCTGCATTGCTTCCGGCGTCGGCGGGCCTGCGGTGGTGAGCACACTCCGCGCCAATTCAATGTGGAGCGGCTGGACGTTTGTCCGTTTCCAGTGCGCCGGTCAGCAGTGCGAGGGTGGCATGCACGAGTTCGGCAGTCATGCGGGCATCATTTCCTGCCAGCTACGCAGAGTCAAGAGAATCGTTTCTAGCTGGCCAGCCAGAAATACGGATCGTTACTCTTGCTAATGGGTGGGTAATAGTTCACGGGCACAACAGGTTTCAGAGTTTCCTTAGACGAATGTGGGAACAGCGGCGACGGCGGCCAGCGTTCAATTGGGTATGTCTATTACAAGGAGTGAGGCGGCAGCCCTGACACATGGATTGCGCAGTGGCCTCAACATGATTGCCGAGGGACGCCGCGAGGCCCGCGAAGCGGGCTTGGAGTTGCCCGAGGATATCCGCGAGCAAGTTCTCAGCCTGAGACGCACATTGCACGATGCCGGGTTGCCGTGGGAGACCATCGACGCGACGCCAGGGTTAGAGCCATGCGAAAACTGAACTGGAACCTAGCCAAGGGTGGCGGGGTCGAGGCGGAGCTTGAAAGCGTGCTGACCCTCACCCTTATGACGGAAACCCAAGACACCGGGGATTCCACCGTCATCGCCAATTTCGACGCCGACAAGATCCGCGTTCGAAACTCCCGCTGGGTGGAGACCGGCGAGGTGTATGGGTGGGAAATCTCCCTATGTGGTCGTGAAGTGGAGTCCAACCAACGCAGTGAGTGGAGCATCCACACCGTTGACTTGGACGCGGTGATCGGTGCTCTCAAGGCGGCCAAAGCTCAGCGAGACAGGCTGATCGAAAACGGCGGCAAGCTTGAGGTTCGGCGGTGACTGGGCCTAGCCTGTTCACCCTGCGCAGGGAAGCGCAAAAGCAGGGCATGCGGGTGTCCAAGGTTTCCGAGCGGAGCCGCGACTACTGGCAGTACGGACCATTCGCGTTGGCCGACGCGAGCACCGGCCTGCTGGTGGCCTACGGGATGGACCTTGATCAGGTAGCCGCCGAACTGTCGTGCGGCTGGGAGCCGCGTCGGTATCGGGCGCGCAGGACCACCGCGACGAAACCGGCCTCTAGTTCTTGGTGTACGCGATCGCGGTTTCATACAGCTTCAGCGGATTCCGACGAGACTTCGGGTATTTACGAAAAGACCTGTACCGATACGCGTAACCAATAACCTTTGTGCCCCTGGGGAAGTCCTTCGCGAGGTCGTAACCGATTGTCCACTCCAATGCGCCATGGGCTTCTACGCGGGCAGGCAGATCGGGACCTATGATTTCGTGGCCTTCGTCGCGCCTATGTTGAACAGAGATGTTGCGTGATCGGTCCTCGGATCGAATGCCAACGTTCGCGACTGACGTAGCTTCGGCTCCGTTGTTGACCACGATCAACGCAAACTTCTCTTCAGGCCCGGTTCGTGGCGGCGGTGGCGGCTCGGGATCAGGCGACGGTGGTTCGGGACTCGGTTCGTTCTGTTCTGGTGCGTTGTCGCCCTGTCGTGTCATGCGTGGGGTGCCGAACGCTTCCGCTGTCGGTATCCCCCCGACGCGAATGGTTACGTGCTGCCGTAGCACCACACCGATGCGCGGCCACCGGACATAGGTTTCCCACGCTTTCCAGCCGAACGTAGCCGCAGAGATACCGAGAGCGATCCACGCGATCAGGTAGCCGCTGTCGTCCATCGTCAAATCGTCACATTGCCCGCCGATGCCCCCCGGCAGCCACGCCGGGTTACAAAGTCCTGAGCGCCACGCACGGCCACGAACCGGGCCGGGGCGGGAAGCAATTGGTCGGGTCGCCGGGGTCCAAAACCGAGTCGGATTTACTTACGGATAATTGCCGTGTCAACGTTCATCAATGACCACGTATTAGCAGGTCAACGCACAGTGTTGGTTACCAGATAACACAGCCATGTCTGTTAGGTATACCGTCAGCCGCGATGCCAAACCAGATAGTCGTCGCGGGTGCGCTCATCGCAGGTCCGGCGCTGCTGGTGGCGCAGCGCGAACGCCCTCCGGAACTCGCGGGGCTCTGGGAACTGCCCGGCGGCAAGGTGGCAGCTGGGGAGACCGACGCCGCCGGGTTGGCCCGCGAGCTGCTCGAGGAACTCGGCGTCGAGGTGACGGTCGGTGAGCGGCTGGGCGACGACGTCGCGCTGAATGAGGCGATGACGCTGCGCGCCTATCGGGTCACCCAGACCGGTGGGGCTTTGCGCCCGAACGACCACCGTGCTCTGCGGTGGGTGACGGCAGGCGAACTCGAGGGCCTGCCGTGGGTGCCCGCAGACCGCGCGTGGCTGGGAGCGCTGACACAGGCGCTGCGTGCCCCGGCTTAGGCCGCGAAACGGAGCTCAGCAGGTCCTCACTCGGCCTTTCTCTGCTGAAATTCGTCTCGCGGCGCCGGCGGATCACGGCATCATGACCGGCTGGATGTCGATCCCGTGCTGTTCCTTCGTCCGAGTGATCACTTCTTCGACGCCGTTGCGGTCGTGAAAAGCGTTGTAGACCAGCCAGATAACGGCATCCAGAGGAGCGGCGAGTGTGAGCCGCGACACCACATCGCCCACCAGGTCGAGCGTCGCCGCCGCGGTGGTGTAGTCCAGGACGAGGCAGGGCGTGGTGCGAATCTGGTGAAACGACGCCAACCCGGCCATGGTGTATCCGCTGTCGAGTTCGGCTTTGGTCACCCGGATCGGAATGAGATGGGCTGGTCCGTCGGTGACCTCCGACACGGCGCCGGGGTCTGCGTCGGCTCGAGGCTTCACTGTTTCGAACAGGTCGAGCCTCGATCCGAGGTTCTTCAGCAGAAGCGGCGTCACGCTCAACCGTGGACCGTCACCCGGTGATGCCACGCGTTGACGGTGTTCTTGCGTCAACTCGTGTGCCGTCGACTCGGCGACAGCGGTCATGGCGTTGTCACGCAACGTTTCCGGCTGATATCGCTTGCGGTAGTCGGCGGGCGAGTGGTGGAACCAGTCGACAAAGGTGCGGGTGAAGTACTTCACGTCGGAGAATCCGCAGCTGGCGGCGATCTCCAGCATCGTGGCGTCGGTCGACAGCAGCAGGTTCTCGGCGAGCGCGACCCTGATGTAGCCCAGCAGATCGCTGAACGCGATCGCCGACGCCTCCTTGACGAAGTGAGATACATAGGACTTCGAGTAGTGCTGATCGCTCGCGAGCATCCCGAGGACGTCGCGTTCGGATGCGTGCTCTCGCAAAAACCGGGTGATGCCAAGGTATTTCTCGCGTTGAGCAGTGCTGAGGGTGACGCCGCGGTTGTAGTAGTTCTCCAGCGAGTACTCGGCGCACAACAACGTCATCAACTCGCGGCACCGTCGGTCGGCCATCACGGGCGGGCTGTCGACCAGGTCCAGGATCAGGCCGCGCAGAACGGATTCCTGCCGCCGATAGCGTGCGAGGTCGAACGATTCGCACGCGAAGATGATGTGCTCGACGAACGGATCGATATCCCGGCAGGCCGCGAGATCGATATGGACCACCGCGGTCACGTTCTCGTCCGAGCCGGTCAGCGCGTGCGCATCGCCGCGGTTGAGCACGGCGTAGTCACCTGCCTGAAGATCGAACTCCTCGCAGCTGACCTTGATGTGCAGATCACCGCGCAGAACGTAGACGATCTCGAGCGCGCCTGCGTGACGATGCACGTTGGTCTGACGAACGCGGTGCACCCCGGTGCTGACCACCGATCCGGGCTCGAATGCGACGACCGATTCGAACATGCATCAGTGCTACCAGGTGAACACGCCATCCTCCACGGTGAGCTTGCCGTCGCAAAAGGTGAGATAAATGTTGGCTGCGTCGTAGATGACCATCGGATCGCTGGTCGGGTCACGGCGCAGGACCAGGAGATCGGCCATCTTGCCCGGCTCGATAGAGCCGATGACGTGGGACATGCCGAGCGCCTCGGAGCCGACCACGGTCGCGGCGGTGATCGCCTCCGGCGTCGTCATGCCGTACTCCACCATCGCCCGCAGCTCAAGCGCGCTGTACTCGCCGTAGGTGGTCAGCGGTTCGTACACCGTGTCGGAGCCCAGTGCGATCTTGACGCCCGCGGCCTTGGCGGTCTGGAAGCTCTGCACGGCCTGCTCGCTGTAGCGGTGGCCGAACGCTTCATCGCGCTGCTGGTAGAGATCCCGGTAGAGGAAGGCGTCAGGCCGGGGCTTGGTGGCGGTGTCCGAGCCGACCGGCATGAAGTCGCGATGCCAGTTGACGATCAGTTGCAGCGTCGGCACCAGGATGGTGCCGCAGCGGGCCATCTCGGCGGCGAGTTCCTCGTCGATGTCCTCGCCGTGCTCGATCGTGTCGCAGCCCGCCTTCACGGCCAACTCGATGGACTCACGGTTCTCGGCGTGGCACATCACCATCGTGCCGGTCTGCCGATGCGCCTCTTCGACGCACGCGCGCATCTCGTCGAGTGAGTAGTGGACGTCGTCGTTGCGGTCGTGGGGCCAGTTGTCGCCGCCGCTGGCGAAGATCTTCACCGCGTCGGCGCCCTCGCGGAGCAGGTACCGAACGGCCTTCACGATCTCGTCGCGGCCGTCGGCGACGATTCCGAACACACCGTTCTCCTGGACGTAATCCGGTGTGAACTGAAAGAGGTCGGCGTGCCCGCCGGTGCGCGTCAGGCCGGGTCCGCACGCGACGACCTTCGGCCCGGGAATCTGCTGCTCGAAGAACAACCGCTTCAGGTAGAGCCCGTTCCACGAAACGTCGCGCACCGCAGTGACTCCGCGTTTGAGAAGCTGCTGCGCCTCGTACACCGAACGCATCGCGCGAAGGAGTTTCGGCTCGGCGATGACGCCGATCTCCTGGTCGGTGATTTCGGCGCGGCCGCCGGCGAGATGCACGTGGGCGTCGATCAGGCCCGGCATGACGTAGTGCCCGTCGAGGTTGATCTCCTGGACGTCGGGGTCGGCGCGGTAGGCCGACATGGGGACGATGTCGGCGATGCGACGGTCCCGAACCAACACCGCCTGACGGGCGGCAGGCGGCCCGGGATGGCCGTCGACGACCGTCACGTCCAGCAGCGCAAAGCTGCTGTCTACCTTGAGCATTGCGGTCAGCTGCCAGTCACCGACAGGTATGCGTCCGTGAACTCCTTCACCTGTTCGTCGGTGAGAGGAGGCCACTGCTTGACCTTGTCCAGCACGCTTTGCGGCGGGTTGATCAGTGGGTTGGACGCCGCAGCAGGGTCGACCTTCTTGAGCTCGTCGGTGATATCGGTCAGCACCGGAATGTACTGCGTGTAGGCGACGAGCTTGACGTAGTTGGCCGGCTCGTAGACGTAGTCGATCCAGGCCTCTGCCGCCTTCTGGTTCTGCGTCGTATAGGGCATCACCATGCTCTGCAGCGTCATGGTGCCGCCTGACTCCGGAATGACGAACTTGAGGTCGGGGTTGTCGGCCTGCAGCTGAACGATGTCGCCTGAATAGGCCTGTGCCACTGCGATATTGCCCGCGGTGAGGTCACTCGTGTAGTCGTTGCCGGTGAACTTGCGGATCTGGCCCTTGTCCTTCTGCTCGCGCACGAGGTCGACGGCTTTGTGCACCGACTCCGACGTCGGCTCCGCCGGCGTGGTGCCCTGCGACAACATGATCATCCCGAGGCCGTCCTGAGTATCGGACAGCATCGAGACCTTGCCCTTGAACGCGGGATCCCACATGTCGTCGATCGTGGTGACGTCGCGGCCGGTGACGGCGTGGTTGTACGCGAGGCCGACCAAGCCCGACATGTACGGCGCGGTGTACTTGCGGCCAGGGTCGATGCTCGAATTCAGCAGCGCCGGCTGAAGGTTCTTCTTGTTGGGCCAGCGCGACTCGGCGATCTCGGCCAGCCAGCCGAGCCGGATCAACCGCGCGGCGATCGTCTCGGAGGGGATCACCAGATCGCAGCCGATGTCCTGCTTGCGCGACAGCGGCTCCTTGTTCTTGGCGAACCACTCCTCGTCGTCGTTGTAGTCCTCCTTGTAGTCCACCGTCAGGCCGGAGGCTTTCTGGAACTCGGCGACGAACCCGTCGGCGATGTAGAGCGGCCAGTTGGACACCCGCAGCAGGCCCGACGCCGGCGACCCGTCGTCAGGGGCCGCCGATGTCGAGGACTCGCCAGGCCCCTGTCCGGAACTACAGGCGCTGAGAACGGCGGGCCCGGCCGCCAGAGCTGCTGCGGTGAGGGCACCGCGGAAGAGGAAACGCCTGCGCGATGTCAGGCCGAACTCGGTGTGCATGCGAAAAGAGGCTAGGGACGACAGCAGCTATCGGCACAGGTCGAATGTGCTGTCGGTGCATGACAATCGCGCTGAGCCGGCTGTCCGGCGGGGACGGGGGCTAGTAGCGCAGCCGGTCACCCACCACGCGGACCTCGGACAGGTCGTGGGGGTGGTTGATTGCGTAGAGCGGATGCGTCAGCACCGGGTGACGGCAGTGTGCACAGGACTGCTGCGCCGCGTTCGCCGTCGAAAACGCCAGGTGGTGACATGCCGCGCACCGGACGACGAAGAAGGCGCCCATCCAATTCAGCAGCCCGAGATAGATAGCTGCCGTCGTCGCCAGGCCGATAACGGCGATCAGAACGAACGTCAACACTTCATAAACCGACATATTCCTCACCTTCATACTCGGCTGCCGGAATAGGGTCACGGTACGCCTGGAACCTGGGAGTTTCGTGGGTAATCGGCATCAGCTTTTTCGGGCCCGTTTGAAGACTTTGACCAGCTGTTTGCCGCGGATTCCGTGGCGCTCGGCGTTGCGCACCCGACTGACGACGACGGGGCATTTCTTACAGCGCGGCTTGCTGCGGCAGCATTTTTTCTTCGGTTTGAGGTCGGCGAGCTTGCTGGGCTTCAAGTGACGGGAGTCTCTCGTTTTCGTGATCGGCCGACTGCACTGAGATGATTCGGAGGTGGATTTCCGGAATGTCGCCATCGTGGCACACGTCGACCATGGGAAAACGACCCTCGTCGACGCGATGCTGCGTCAGTCGGGTGCGCTGACGCATCGAGGTGATGATGCGATCGAGCGCCTGATGGACTCCGGGGATCTGGAGAAGGAAAAGGGCATCACGATCCTGGCGAAGAACACCGCCGTACATCGCAGCCACCCCGACGGCAGCGTGACGGTCATCAACGTCATCGACACCCCGGGTCACGCCGACTTCGGCGGTGAGGTCGAACGCGGGCTGTCCATGGTTGACGGAGTGCTGTTGCTGGTCGATGCGTCGGAGGGGCCGCTTCCGCAGACGCGCTTCGTGCTGCGCAAGGCGCTGGCCGCGCATCTGCCGGTCATCCTGGTGGTCAACAAGACCGACCGGCCCGACGCGCGGATCGCCGAGGTCGTATCGGAAAGTCACGACCTGCTGCTCGACGTCGCATCCGATCTCGACGACGAGGCTCAGAAGGCGGCCGAGGACGCGCTTGGCTTGCCGACGCTGTACGCGTCGGGACGCGCAGGCATCGCCAGCACTACCGAGCCCGCCAACGGCGAGAACCCCGACGGGGAGAACCTCGACCCACTGTTCGACGTGCTTCTGCAACACATCCCGCCGCCGCAGGGTGACCCCGAGGCGCCGCTGCAGGCATTGGTGACCAACCTCGACGCCTCGGCGTTCCTCGGCAGGCTGGCGCTGATCCGCATCTACAAGGGCCGAATTCGCAAGGGCCAGCAGGTGGCCTGGATGCGCGAGGTGGACGGGCATCCGGTCATCACGAACGCCAAGATCACCGAACTGCTCGTCACCGAGGGCGTGGACCGGACATCGACGGACGAGGCCATTGCCGGCGACATCGTCGCCGTCGCCGGTTTGCCCGAGATCATGATCGGTGACACCCTTGCCGACCCCGAGCACGCGCATGCACTTCCGCGAATCACCGTCGACGAGCCCGCCATCTCGGTGACGGTCGGCACCAACACCTCGCCACTCGCAGGCAAGGTGAAGGGGCACAAGCTGACGGCCCGAATGGTGAAGTCGCGGTTGGACACCGAGTTGGTCGGCAACGTGTCGATCGAGGTCGTCGACATCGACCGGCCCGACGCCTGGGAGGTTCGGGGACGCGGTGAGCTGGCGCTGGCCGTCCTGGTCGAGCAGATGCGGCGCGAGGGTTTCGAGCTGACGGTCGGCAAGCCGCAGGTTGTCACGCGCACGATCGACGGGAAGCTGCACGAACCGTTCGAAGCCATGACCATCGACTGTCCGGAGGAGTTCGTCGGTGCTATCACCCAGCTGATGGCGGCGCGCAAGGGCCGGATGGAAGAGATGACAAACCACGCGGCGGGTTGGGTCCGAATGGATTTCATCGTGCCCAGCCGCGGGCTGATCGGCTTCCGTACCGACTTCCTGACGTTGACCCGCGGTACCGGCATCGCGAACGCGGTCTTCGACGGCTACCGCCCGTGGGCGGGTGAGATTCGGGCACGGCATACGGGATCGCTGGTGTCTGACCGGTCGGGCTCGATCACACCGTTCGCGATGATCCAGCTGGCCGACCGCGGTCAGTTCTTCGTCGAGCCGGGGGAGGACACCTATGAGGGTCAGGTCGTCGGCATCAACCCGCGCGCCGAGGATCTCGACGTCAACGTCACGCGCGAGAAGAAGCTGACCAACATGCGGTCGTCGACGGCGGATGTCTTCGAAACCCTGGCCCGTCCGCTGGAG
>CADEGF010000007.1:0-148154 GCA_902826815.1 uncultured Mycobacteriaceae bacterium | reverse complement strand
GCGGTGTCAGCCTTCTTGTCTTCCTTCTTCTTGAACAGGTTGCTGAGGCCGCCGGTCGCCGGCGCGCGGTGCTTGCCGACGGTGGACTCGGTCGACGCGCCGCCACCCGGGGTCGCCTTCAGCGAGTTCAGGACTCGAGTAATCGGCCCCTTGCGCTCCGTGGTGTCAGTAGCGGCCGTTCTGTTCAGCGTCGTGGTGGACGCAGCCGGCAAGTTATCGCCGGTGACCGGGTTGACGTTGAGCGCGCCGGCAACGGCGTTACGGACGGCATCCCTAGGCGCAAGAAGAACGTTGCCGCGCAGACGCGAGATCTCGCTTCCGTTCATCTGTGCCGGGTTTGTCTGCGGATCGCCACCCACGGGCTGCGGCAGCACGTCGTCGGCCGCGAAGACGATCGGATCGGTCACGTAGTTCGGCGCATCGATGTACGCCTGAAGTGCCTGGTACAGCGGCTTGTTGTTTCCCTCGAAACTCTGCTGCACGCCCTGTGCGACGGCCACGAGGCCGAGCGGCGCGGTAACAGCGCTGGTGACTGCGCGTTGCGCAGACACTGCGAGACCGCCGCCAAGCCGAGCCGCGGCGTAGGCGGGACTCACTTCGTTGCCAACCGGCTGGGTGGCTGATCCGACGCCAAGGCTGTCGCGAATTGCCTCATTGATGTCGTCCCTAGCGGCGATGAGCTGGTCGGCGCGGAACTGGGTGATCAGGCTGGTGCCACGCTGCTCCTGGATATTGTCCGGATCCCCGCCGATTGGCGCAGGCAGCAGGTCGTCGAGCGCAAAGATCGCCGGATCAGCAACGTAGAGCCCGCCGTCGACGTACTGCTTCAAGACCCCGTACAGGGTCGCGTTATCGCCTTCCGCCACGGCCTGGGCGGCGGGAATGAGGCCAAGCGGCGCTCCAACGAGGCTCTCCACCAGCCGCTGACCCGACAGCGCAAGGTTCTCGGCAGGGTTTCCGTCCAACTGCGCCGCGAGTTCGACGTTGGCGGTGGCGCTGCGCAGCACCTCCGGTGCCTGCTGAGCGACCGGCATCGCGGCCACAACGCCTGCACCGACGAGTGCAACACCTGCAGTGATGCCCTTTTGGACACGAGTAGACATGAATTCCCCTCAGTTTTGGTTTTGGATCTAGCCCGACCCTGAGCAGAACCTTAGAGCATGAATCGATTCAGAACAAGTTTGCTGAGCAAGCATTTTAAACTTGCACGTCGGACGGTGTGCCAGGAGTCGATCTACCGAAAAGCGTCTCATCTGCACGGTTCAGGACTCTATCGCCAACCTGAGAAAAATGTGCTCGATTTGAGAGTTACGCGTAAGCGTCCCCGCTAGACGACCTGATTCTGCACTCTAAACTCTTAGGTTTTTGAATTCAGCATTAGCTGAACGCGCAGTTCAGGTGCATTTACCCTGGCAGGGACACGCAGGATGCTCGAAGTAAGCTGAGCCAGCAAATATTGTTTGCTCTGACGGCTTCGTAAATTGGATAGTCGGGCTAGTGGACAAGCTTTCGAATCGGTGGATCCGACGCCTGTCGATACCCTGATGGGCGTGCCGTCAGCCTCCGTTCGTGAGTGGATCGCGCGCGGCGTCGTTCTCACCACAGCGCTGCTTGTCGTCGGGAGCTGCACTGTGAGCCCTCCGCCTGCGCCGCAGAGCACCGACACCACGGAAACCACGGCGCCGCCGCCGCCGAAGGCGACACAGATCATCATGGCCATCGATACGATCGGCCCCGGTTTCAACTCGCATCTGCTGTCGGACCAGTCGCCGGTGAACGCGGCGATCAGCTCGCTCGTCCTGCCGAGTTCGTTCCGGCCTGCTCCTGACCCGGCGACGCCGACAGGCTCGCGGTGGGAGATGGACCCGACGCTGCTGGTGTCGGCTGAGGTGACGAACGACAACCCGTTCACCGTCACCTACAAGATCCGCCCCGAAGCCAGCTGGACCGACAACGCGCCGATCGCCGCGGACGACTACTGGTATCTCTGGCGGCAGATGGTCAGCCAGCCCGGCGTCGTCGACCCGGCCGGCTATGACCTCATCACGGGCGTTCAGTCGATCGAGGGTGGCAAGACGGCGGTGGTGACGTTCTCGCAGCCGTATCCGGCGTGGCGGGAGCTGTTCAACGACATCCTGCCCGCGCACATCGTCAAGGACATTCCGGGCGGCTTCACCTCAGGATTGGCGCGCGCGCTACCTGTGACGGGTGGCCAGTTCCGGGTGGAGAACATCGATCCGCAGCGCGAGGAAATCCTGCTGGCGCGGAATGACAGGTACTGGGCCGAGCCCGCGAAACCCGACCAACTCCTGTTCAGGCGCGCGGGTGCTACTGCGGCACTGGCGGATTCGATCCGCAACGGCGACACACAGGTAGCCCAGGTGCACGGTGGAACTGCGGCATTCGCGCAGCTGTCGGCCATCCCCGATGTGCGAACGGCGCGGATCGTCACACCGCGGGTCATGCAGCTGACCATGCGCGCGCAGCAGCCCAAGCTCGCCGATCCGCAAGTGCGCAAGGGGATTCTGGGCCTGCTCGACGTTGACCTGCTCGCTTCGGTTGGTGCCGGCAGTGACAACACCGTGACGCTGGCGCAGGCGCAGGTGCGCTCACCGTCGGATCCCGGCTACACGCCGACGGCGCCGCCTGCCTTGAGCAAGGAAGCCGCGCTTCAGTTGTTGGGGAGCAGCGGATACCAGCTCGTGGCATTGGATGCGCCGCCGACGCCGACGCCGGGCACGCCCGTGCCAGACGAGAACCGCGGGCGCATCACCAAGGACGGCGTGCCGCTGTCGCTGGTGATCGGGGTGGCGACCAACGACCCGACATCGGTGGCTGTCGCCAACACTGCTGCCGATCAGCTGCGCAATGTCGGTATCGAGGCCTCGGTGCTCGCAATGGATCCTGTTGTGCTGTATGGGGATGCCATTGCGCAGAACCGGGTGGACGCGATCGTCGGATGGCATCAGGCCGGCGGCGATCTAGGTACGGCTTTGTCGTCGCGGTACGGCTGCCGGGCGCTGGAGGCGACGCCGGTCGCGACGACGACTGCAGGTTCGCCTCCGGCTACGACGTCGTCTACGACTGCCACTACTACGAGCCCGCCGCCGACGACCGGGACGACCACGGCGACACCGACAACGCGAAGCCCGGAGCCGGAGGCCGACGAGCTCATCCAGGCGCCGTCGAACCTCACCGGTATCTGCGACCGAAGCATTCAGCCCAAGATCGATGCCGCGCTGCGGGATACCGAGAACATCGGCGAGGTGATCGATGCGGTCGAGCCTCGACTGTGGAACATGTCGACGGTGCTGCCGATCCTGCAGGACACGACGATCGTCGCCGCGGGTCCACGCGTGCAGGGGGTCAGCCTGTCCGGTGCGGTACCCGTGGGCATCGTCGGCGACGCAGGCACGTGGTCCAAGAAGCCGCAGTAGTTTCTGGGTAGAGATCGGCCCCCTGCCGGGCGGGAAGGGGGCCGATCACTTTGCGTTACAGCGTGGCGTTACTTGCTTCCTTCGCCACCGCCCGAGCCGGAATCGCCGGAACCTGAACCACTCGAGGCGCTTTCACCGCTCGTGGCGGTTGAGCTTGAACTCTCCGACTTCTTCTCGCGACCGAGGCCGGTGAGCCCCTTGATGGTCTTTTCGACCCCATCCCTGAGGCCCTGAGCGAAGTTGCCGGTGTCGGCGCGGTGCCTGCCCTTTGTAGTGGTGCTACCGGGCACGAACAGGTTGCCGCCCTTGAGGATGTCCGTGGTCTTCGTCGGAGTCACCTCGCCGGTCGAATCCTTCGCCCCCGAGGTCGGGTCGACCGTGCCGACGTCGACCGCACCGGATCCCGCCTTCTCCTCGCCGGATGCAGCGCCGGCCTTCGGCGATGGGGCGAGTTCCTTGAGTGGCGCAGTCAACGTGAATGACTGGGCCGCGGGGCTGGGTGCCTTCGTCAGTGAGTCAGCGGCCTCGGCCGGCGGCGGGAACGACGGGTTGGTGATCGCGTCGGCGATCGCCTCGCGGAGGCTTTGTAGACCTGCCGCGATTCCGAACGATCCGACAGCGCCGTCGAGGACTCCTGTTGTCGCCGCCGCGGCACCATTGACAATGGCGTTGAAGGCAGCCTCCGGATCACCGTTCTGCACGGCATTGACCAGCCCGCTGAGGGTGTCTCCGCCTGCCACTCCCACTGCGAGCACCGGAGAAAGCGCCCCGAGGCCGACAAGTAGCAACGGGGTCTGCGCTGCCTCGAGCGCCGCCTGTGCGTTGCCGAGCGGACCCGCGACAATCGGCAGCAGCGCCGCTGCATCAGCCAATGTTCCTTGGAGCGCTCCGCTGACCAGAGGGATGATGTCGAGATTCCCCAGATTCTGGCCCGCGACCAAAAGCAATCCGGCACCGAAGAGTTGGGTGACAGCTTGCCCGAAGTCCCCTGCTGCTGCGGCATCGAACGCACCTTGGAGTTGATTCTGCAACACGCCGCTTTCAAACAACCCGACGAAATTCTCCAGGACAGTCGGGGCGAACTCAGCGAGCGCCCCGAAATTGGCGAACCCGTTTTCGATCGCATCGCCCAAGAGCGCCGGGAACTCAGAGATCACGCCGACCTGGGCCTCAAGGGCGCTACCGATGTTGCCGATCCCGTTGATCTGATTTACCAGGATCTGCTGCAGGATCGGTGCCGGATTCTCGGCGAACCGCACCCCGAGCGCTTGGGCGTTTTCGAAGGCTGACTCGAAGATCGGCCCGAAGACATCGATTGGATTCACCAAAGCCGAGAGCTGCACGGCTTTGTCTTGGACCTCCTGGATGGCAGTTGGTGTAACTGTGACAGGTGAAACAGCGATGACGCTGGCCCCCACCAGCGCAACGCCCGCCGTTGCATAGGGACGGAGGGCTGCTTGCATAACGAATCCTTTCAGACCGCTAGAGGAATGGAACGAATCGAAACTTACTCGCCCGTAAGAAGATTGCGGGAGTGATTCAGCAAACTAATTTAACTCGGTTGGTGCGAGCAAAACACCAGCTAAAGCGTCAATTATTGCCAGCGATTGAGTTGCAGTAGAAAACTTTTCGCCCAAGCAAAAATTGACGATTTGCGACTAGCCACCTCAGCTAACGATAGGAAGACTCTCGGTCTCAAATTTGCTGAATGCCGCTGAAATACGTCTGGTCGCTCCCGAGCTAAACGTCGATACCGCGACCATCTTTGCGAGCGGGGCACCTATCAGTCGATTGGTTGCAACTAGAGGCTGTGGACAGCGAATCTGGCAGTCCTTGCAATCGCAAAGGTCGGGGTCAACTTGTCTGTAACTGACACTCGTTCGCCCGCATTACTGGTTGGTAACTTTTACAGGAGTTGTGCAGACACGGTGCCTTTGTGGCGCCCCGTGCCGTGATGACGCCGCTCGACGAACAGCCGCAGCCCGTGCGCAATGACGGCAGCGACTAGAAACGGTACGAGGAGCCACCACGGAGGTCGCGCCAGTTCCCAGACGAAGATCGCGGCCCATATCGGGGCTCTCTGCGTGATCGCGAGTACGCCGGCAGCGCACGTCAGCGATACGGCGGGCACGCTGACGTCGTGTCCGGTGAAGGTGTTGATCGACAAAGCTACGACGGATCCCATCGCAGCGCCCGTCGCTAGCGCGGGAGTGAGCATGCCGCCGACCGCGCTCGCGCGCAGGAACGCCGCCGTGAGAAGTGGCTTGAGAAACAGAAGCACGACCGCGGCGCCCAGAGTCAGGCCGCTGTTGAGGCTGATCGTCAGAATGCTCTTGCCGTTGCCTGGAAGTTCGGGGTACCGGATGGAGCAGAGTCCGATGAGCAGGCCCGCCGCAGCGATGGCAGGTATCAGCAGCCACGACTTCATCAGCTTGGCCGGCCGTGCTCGCGCCATGATGTGGTTGAACCCCAATCCGACGCCTAGGGCCAGCGGCGCTAACACAATCGCGAAAGCCGTCAGCAGATAAGATAATTGGGGATCCGGCCAGTCCAGCGGAGGGACTTCATGCGTCACCGGCGAGGCAACCGCGACCGCCAGGCTCGAGGTGATCAGCGCTGTACCGACCGCGCGTGGATGCCAGGTTTTCAGGATGATGGCGGTGGCGAACAGTGCGCCACCGACGGGCACGCTGTAAACCGCGGCCAAACCGGCGCCGGCGCCGCAGGCGAGCAGGATCTCGCGGTCCCGCTCGGTCAGCGCCCACCGGGATGTGCCGAGATCGCCTAGTGCAGCGGCGAATTGACGGGGTGCACCCTCTCGGCCAAGTGATGCACCCGAGCCGACGATGAGGACTTGAAGCGCGGCATCGATCGTCATCGTCAGACGGGGAATAGGCCCGTGATTGAGGATCGTCTCGGTTAGTGGCGGCACTTCGGTACGCCGACGAAGCATCCACCACCCGAAGCCGGCGAGCGCTCCGCCGATCATCGGTCCAACCGCGCGGCGTACAGGACTACTCCCGGTGACGCCGGACAGAAGCGTGCCGAATGTGTAGTGGTATGTCAGGTGCTCGACGAAGCGGAGCAGCAGCGTCGTGCAGAGACCGGCGACCCCGGCCAAGAGCCCGATAACGACGATGCCGCAACAGAACTCCAGCGTGCGCCGACTCACTGACTGAATCTATGCTCACGTCCCCGAGTTCTGCAGGCAGGTCGTGAATTTCGCGCCTGACTACAGCCATCTCGCAGAACCCGACGGAAAGCAGATGGCCACCTCCGTGAAGAGGTGGCCATCCGGGTTTGTGGGTCGAGCTATTCCTCGCCCTCGGCCGGCTTTTCCTTCTCGTCTTGCTTTTCTTTCTCATTGTGACCACCGTTGACGACCTTGTTGATCAGATCGCGGACCGGCGTGCCGATGCGGTGCCGGCCCGAGGCTCCGGTCGCGGATCCGGCCTGGACGCCGTCCTCGTCGGCACCGAGGGAGTGCCTGACCAGGTTGAGGAGCGGCCGGTTCCTCTTCTTGGGTTCAACCTTCTGGCCATCGCCTGCCGCCTCGCTCGCAGCGCTAGCGACCTTGATGTTGCTCTGCGACGCTGCGCTTGCCGACGGCAGTGAATCGAAGACGCGCCCTACTAGCCCCTGCAACGTGGGGATCGTGCCAACGGTGGTGAGATTGAAGCCGTCGGGAGGAGTCATCGGACCCCCGCCAATCGGCTGCAAGCCGATTCCTCCAAACGCCGCCGGATACGAATAATTGGCGTTCGGAATGAGGCCGGGCGCGAAGACGTTTTCAACGGGCCTTACAGCAATCGGGTTTCCATCTGTGTCATAGGCGATCGGTATCTGAGTCGGCAGGAAGGGAAGCAATGGTTGGAGATTGGGTCCGAATCTGCCGCCATTGACCGCGCCGTCGATGGGCAGTCGAGCAAGATCGAGGGCGTTGTCGAGGAAGTTAGGCAGATCGTCAGAATCGACGAGGTCTTGTACCGCATGGCCGAGACCTCCCGTTCCGCCGATGAGCGGACCGATAAACCCGAGGGTGCCAATGGCGAGGAACTGCGCCGCGTCGTCGCCCAGAATTGGTTCGAGAAGCGGTGCTGCACGTGTCACGAGGGCAAGCGTGACAGCGGTCGCGGCGTAGAGCGCATCGTTGACACCGTTTTCAATTCGACGAGGATCTGGCGGCGAAGCCGCCAAGAGGCTCGCGTTTTGCGCCATGTCCGACCCGCCAAGCAGTCCGAAGAGCTGCTCGACTAACCCCTGCAGCGTAGGGATTGTGCCTGGAAGCGTGATCTCTACCGGAAGGGGAAGAGTGGATGCGGGGAAGGGCGGGGCTGGGAACCCCGAGAACAATTGCAACACCGAGCCCTGCAGGTTGATGAGCCCCCCGGCCAAAATGGCCGGAGGCGGTGCTCCAATGAAATCCAGGGCCGCTAAGGCGTTGGCGAAATCGGAACTCGAGTCGGCCAGTGCTTCCCCGACTAAGGAAAACAGATCGGGTCCGTACCCGCCGTTGACGGAGCCATCGATGATCGTCCCAACGCCACCGATGAGGTTGGTGAGAAGCTCTTCGAAACTGTCGGAGTCAACGACGTTCTGAAGCGCGGTTCCGACTGACCCGCCACCGCTGATCAGCGGCCCGGCGAACCCCAGGGCGGCGAGAGGGAGTAGGGCGGCCTGTTCCTCTCCGAGGATTGGCTCGAGAAGTTGGCCGAGCAGTTCGGCTCCGGCGACTGTCGGGCGCGCGACGAAGGCGAATATCGCTCTGTTGACGGCGGTCTGAATCTCGTTGGCCGTGAGTTGAACGCCTCGCTCAACTGCCTGTACCGCCGGATTTGGGATCTGGACTTCAGCCGGCGTTATCGGTGCGATCGGGGCTGCAGCGATGACGCTGGCTCCCACAAGGGCCACACCGGTCGTGACGTACGGGCGAAGAGCGAGTTGCATGGCAACCTCCTGGGTTGGGCTGTGATCTGCAGCACTCAGGAATCTATGCCGGAAAATTCACGTAATTCTCAGGTTCGATGGTGGCCGATAGCAACCTATTTGCGTTTGCAATAAGTTTGCTTATGGCGACAAAATTGCTGGATGGAGCCGACGGCACCCGCTGTCGGTTCGGGCGGCAAATAAATCCAACATAGTCGCAAATAGAATTCAAACTCAGAACACAGATATTGATGTTCGCGTCTGGCTAAGTAGCCAGGGGCCAGGTTGATACAGCATTGCTAGGCGAATCGTGGGCCACGTCCTTTGCCGCTGAGGCAAGCGATCGTCCCGGACCACCCCGCCGCCTTCGCGCGCTGTCGGATGCACCAGAAACGTTTGGCTCCTCAGCAACGCGCTGGCTACGCTCAGAGCCCCCATCGTCTGCAACACAGGGTGTTAACTAACGCGGAAGATAATTCCCATGCAAACACGCAGATTGACCACCGATTTCTCGCCGACACGCCGATGCTCAGCAACTCACCATCATGCGGACAGCTACGCGGTGGTGCGGGCACTAAGGGTTCCGGAAGGGTCTAAACAGCGAAGTAGCTCGCCATATGGATCGGCCCCGCTGCCAGCGGGTGCGGGCACCACCGACAGCGGGGCCGATAAAGAAGGCGAAGAGTTACCTCTACGACGGCTCCCCATCCGTCACTCGGACCCCTTGCTCCGAGCGTTCGCCTTCTATGCCCAGCCGGCCGACGTTCTCGCGAACCGCCGACCCGCACCTCCGCAAACTCTCACGGACTGCTGCGCTCAATCTATTCCATATCTCTCAGGTGGGACTTCGGTTTAGGCCCGAAACATCCGGCAGCGAGCAACGGCCGACCCGCCCCGTGAGTCCCGTCGGAATTGGCTGCACGTCGAGTCGCCTCGACCTTTTACCGACTTCGCGCCAGTTTCATTTGAGAGCCATCGATCCCATTCTCCGTTAGCCGGGTTGTCGAACAGCTTCCCCGCAGCAGTCGGAGCACTCGTCAAGCCAACGAGCATCCCCAGCGACGGCTCCCGTCTGTCACCCGGCTCTGCCTGTGTCGGGTCATCGCCTCCTTGGTGACCTGTCCGTTCCTGTCGACGACTGTCGACTGTTGTTGCTGTCAGCGTCGTTGCGGTCAAAGCCACTGGTGATGCGCTTGACCAGATCCCGGACCGGCGTCCTGCCGATGCCGGGTCCATGGGACGGTGCGCGCGTAGCGCTTATACCGTCGCTGTCCGATGCGCTGGGCTGCTGCTGTTGGGCGCGGGAGCGCGCGCCAGCAAGCGGATTCAGAACATCGACGTTTACCAATGAGCGACGGTTCGTCGCCGCGCCGCTGTTGCCGGCATTGTCGTTGCTGGAGAGAGTCCGCGACCCGGTGCCTGCGCCCGGCAGCGCATTGCTGACTTCGCTTGAACTCTCGGCTGTTTGACGGTTGGTCTGGAGTCCTAACGTCGCGCCGGAAGCCGTCGCCGGTTCAGCTGGTGGGGGATCGATGACGTTGTCTACGAGATCATCAATCCTGTCGCGGACGGCCAGTGCTTGCAGGAGTCCCTGGAATACCAGACCAGGCTCCGGTGGTGTACCGCCGAGCGGCGACGGCAGCGCTTCTGCGAATGCCTCGATGAGCGGCTGCACTACATATAGCGGTCCATCGATGATCTGCTGAACGCCGAAGGACACGGCCGCACGATTTCCCGCTGCTGCAGCCTCGGCGATTTGGAGCAGACCCGGACCCAGCAGCAAGCTGGCGTTGACGAAGTTCCCAGCAGATTCTGCGAAGCCGTCGGCGATTGTGCCGATGGCGTTCACGGCATTCCCGATCGGTACGTCCTCGGCCAGGTTGGCGTTCGTTGCCCCGACGAGTGCCCCCTCCTCGGCGACGGGAAGCTCCGGCTCCGGCAGTAGGCCAAGGAAGTTGTTGATCAGGCCCGCGAACAGCAATGAGCCTTGGAGGACCAAGCCGGGGTCGGTCAGCGGATTGCTGCCTGGTCCCAACGGCGCAGGCAGGATCGATGCGAAGGCGAGGACAAGCGGGAGGCCAGCACTGGTCAGCAATCCCGCCGTGTTGTCACCACCAGGGTTACCAAGCAGGATCTCAGGCGTATGCAGCAAGCTGCTCGCGACGATGCTGAACGCGTTCCCCAACGCCAACGGATTCGCGAAGACAGCCTCTGCCAGTCCGACAAGGCCACCAGGATTCGCCTGCGTGCCAGGCAAGTACGGCAGCGTGAACGGGGCATCGCCGAAGAATGTTGCGCCCGTTGCAATTGCACTGCCAAACGCCGAGCTGACCGTGATGAAGTCGTCGACGAAACCTGACAGCACGTCCTGAACATCGCTGGCGTCGAGGTTTGCCGCCGCAGCCGCGGCGCTCGGAGCGGTTGGCGGGACCAGGACGTCCCTCAGTTGGGCGATCGCCGCCCCAAATTGTGCGAATGCATCCCGCAGTGGCGACGCGATCGCTTCGGGCAGGTTGGGCTCGATCGCGTTGAAGAACGGCGTGATCAGCGCGACGAACAGATCCACGGCGGTCCTGGCCGCGTAGCCGAACGCCAGCGGATTACCGCTCGCGACGTCGTCGAGGAACTGCAGCAGCGCCTCAGGGCTGTCTCCGATTGCGGTGTTCAGCACACCGGAAGCCTGCTGAACGGCGGTACCGAGATCGCCGATGACGTCGCCGGCGCCGTCCGCGGCCTCGGCGAGCGATCCGCCGGGCAGGAAGTCATCGAACGTGCCGATGAATTGGGCCAAGATCTCACTCGGCGTCGCGGTGAGGGTCACGGACGGAGTCTCATTTGCGCGAATGATTTTGTCCTGCGGAGCCGCTGTTAGCGGGGTTACCGCGATAACGCTTGCTCCTACGATTGCTATGCCGGCTGTCGCATAGGGCCTGATATTTACCTTCATCACCCTTCCTTCGGGCTCAGTGGTGGGTTACCGCAAACAAATCTATTACAGAGTTCTCAGGTTTCTCTTGGGTTTCAGCCGGTTATTTGTCGACGCAAGAACATGGCTTCACCTGCTGGATTAGCCGATATTGACGCCTTGCGCGAACGCCTCTCACGTTGGCAAAGATTTGCATTCCTGAGAAAAATTATATGGTGAAATGAAGAAGGTTACAGCGCGCCAATGGTCTCTTTAGCTAGGCGAAATAGCTGATGTTTCAAGATCATGGAGTGTTAACTGACGACGGATTTAGATGCAGTGTGCGTTAATTTTGCATCAGCTTCGTTCCCGGGATAACACCCAGATATCTTTGCTGAGTCGTCAATAATCCCCCGCCCCGCGGATCCATGAGCCGGCAACGCAACCTGCGGGTTCAGCAACAGAACGGCAAGATGGCCATGCCGAAAATGTTGGTAACCGAAGATGCGTAAAACATGATGTGTGCTCTGCGTTTCCCTCTCGAAAAGCTCGCTGTCACTGGCTCGCGAGCCAGTGCTGACAACTACTCGCATTGCATCCCGGTCGAGGCAGCCTGAGGGCGCCGAGCAACACCCGCCGGTATGTTCGGGTCGATGTCCACGCGCGAAGCCCCTCGCCTGCTCTTCGTTCACGCCCACCCGGACGACGAAACGCTGACCACCGGCGGCACCATCGCTCACTACATCGCAAAGGGCGCCGACGTTCACGTCGTCACCTGCACCCTCGGCGAGGAGGGCGAAGTCATCGGCGAGCGCTACGCGCAGCTGGCCGTTGACGCCGCCGACCAGCTCGGTGGATATCGCATCAGCGAGCTGACGAATGCTCTTCAAGCGCTCGGAGTCAAAGAGCCGAATTTCCTTGGCGGACCGGGGCATTGGCGCGACTCCGGTATGGAAGGCACGGCACCGCGGCACCGTCAACGCTTCGCCGACGCCGATATGCGGGAGGCGGTCGGCGAACTCGTCGCGATCGTCCGCCGGTTGCGGCCGCACGTCGTCGTCACCTATGACCCCGACGGCGGCTACGGGCATCCCGACCACATTCAGGCCCACCGCGTCACCACCGACGCCGTCGCCGCGTCGGCAGGCACCGACTACCCGGGTGAACCCTGGCGCGTGCCCAAGTTCTATTGGACCGTCACCGCCACCAGCGCGATGGGCGACGGTCTCGAGAATCTCGACGGCGCGCCCGAAGATTGGGTGCGCGTGACCATCGACCTTGTCCCGTTCGGCTATCCCGACGACAAGATCGACGCCGTCATCGATGCCGGCGACCACATCGCCGCCAAAACCGCGGCGATGCGCGCCCACGCCACCCAGGTCAACGTCGCTTCCAACGGCAGATCGTTCGCGCTGTCGAACAACATCGCGCTGCCCATCCTGGCCGAGGAGCACTACATACTTGTCTCCGGAGAACCCGGCGACCGCGACCACCGCGGCTGGGAGACCGACCTGCTTGCAGGATTGAGTCTCGGATAACCGGCGATCACGGGTTAAGCTTCGACCGAGTGGCCGCGGAGACAAAGGACAATCATGGATCCGGATCTCGATCCGAACCTGCAGCATTGGCAGGACCGCCTGGACAACTTCCAGTGGGTGGTCGGTTCACTGACGTCAGTTCTCGACAGCATCCCGACCTGAATCAGTCGCCCGACGACGCTCGGGCCCTGCGCGCCGTCGTCCTGACCCTGCTCGCCGTTGACGGCGTCATTTCAGCCTTACTAGGCGCCTTTTTCCTGCCGCTTCGTATTGGCCAGGTTCCATTTCCCATCAGCGCCCTGATCAGCGGCCTCCTCAACGCCGCCCTTGTATGGGTCGGGATGCGGTGGACGTCGTCGCCGCGACTGGCCGCCCTGCCGTTGTGGACATGGTTGGTGACAGTCGCGGCACTCACGTTTCCCGGTCCTGGCGACGACGCGGTGTTCAGCGCGCAATGGCAACTGCTGTTGCTCATCGCGGTGGGTGCGCTCCCGCCCGCGCTTCTGCTCTATCGGCGCACCCAGCCGCGTTAGCGGTTACTCGGCGGCGTCAGCAGCGGGCCGGTCCTTGGCCGCATCGCGTGCGTCCTTGGCCGCCTGCCGCACATCCTTGACGACCTTGCGCGCGGTGTCGCCGATGCTCTTCACCACGTTGGCCGGAGCGTTCGCGACCTCCTCGGCGACCTTGTTCGGCTTCCCTGCGCGGGCCGCCTTTGCGACGTCGGATATCGCCTTGGCGACCGCTCCGTTCGCCTCGCCAGAGGAGCGCACCACGGTGTTACCACCGGCGTCGGCCGCGTCATCGACCTGCTTCGCCTCGGACCGGCGCTCGGTGAAGCTGGAGCGGATCTCGTTGCGGACGTTCCGCACAGTGTTGGTGATCTCGCTCAACGGACCGGACCGACTCTGGTCGGCGTCATCGACCGCGGTCTTCGGCGAAGTCTGCGGCGTGAGTGTGTTTTTGACGATCGACGGTACGGAACTGACTTCGGATGTCCGATCCAGTTGGCGTTCTTGTGCACTCGCGACGAGGGGTACCCCCAGGAAGTAGTTGACCTCGTTGATCGCGGTGTTGACGAGCGAGTTCACCGTCGTCGCACCGACGTCGTACGCGCCGTTGAGGTAACTGTTGATGTTCAGTGGTTGATTGAGCACGGGGTCGATCAGGTCGAACACGACGCTGTTGGAGATCGGCTGCGCGAGCGAATTCCACAGAATGCTGACCTGGTCGCCCGCGATATTGACCAGCGGGATCGGAGCCAGCGCCGTCTGCAGAACGTCGACGCCGTAGTCGATGGTGTTCACCACAGGTACGTAGATCGCGTCGACCAAGTTGCTCGCTGCGTTCTGGACGCTGACCTCGGGTGCGGCGAGGCTTGCCGCCTGCGTCTGGAGTAGCCCGAACCACGGCAGATACGGGATCTGCGGAGGCGGGAACGGAAGCGGCGGCAATAGGCCCCAACCCCAGTTGATCTCGGCGTTCAAAAAGCCGATCCCGGCATTGGCGGAGTCGAGAATGCCGTCGTTGAGGGCTTGGAAGAAGTTTTTCGATCCGCCAATCCAGTAGGCGATGTTGTAGGTGATGGTTCGTGCGATGGGTTCGATGAGGGCGTCGTAGAAGATGTTGATCTGCGCGGCGGCGATCCAGCCGACCCAGGGGATCCAGCCCGCGGCATAGGCGGCCCAGTCGACGCCGTAGGCGACCCAGGGTTCGATGACGTTATAGGTGTTGATGATGGCGTTGCCCAGGCCGGGGAATGCGAGCAATCCCGCAGTCGGAGCCGCTTGCTGTTCAACGAGCGACGCTGCGCCAGGAGGATTCGGCGCCAGGCGCTGAACGGCAGCGAGAAGGTCGACGAGCTGCTGCGATGGCACCTGCTGAACTGCGGCGTTTGTGGCCGGCACCGCGATGTCGCGAGGAAGCGCCTGCACAGGTGTCAGCGCAATGGCGCTCGCGGTCAGCGTGGCCATGCCTGACATCAAGACCGAGCGTGCAGAGATCTGCATGTCGACTCCTCCCAAATAGTGCCCCGACCTGGATAAACCTACGCGTGCGTTGACGCGGGCGTCGGCAAATCGCGACCTCGAGCGTGTCGGCGTTCGCCGAGGCGACCGCAGCCGACACACCGACCGTCCCGCGGACTACTGTGGCCGATATGCAAGGCGCCGGTGTTTCAGAATGTGAGACGTGCGGATGATGATTGACGAACGTGCGGTTACACGGGAGTGGCCCTGAACCCGCAGCACGGCACCGATCTGCCCAGCCCGGTGGTCCCACCCAGTTCCGGAGCGCCCAGCGCAACTGCTTTGCGGCGTGTCCTTCGACGTGCCCGCGACGGCGTCGCGCTGAACGTCGACGAGGCCGCCATCGCCATAACAGCCCGCGGAGACGACCTGGCCGACCTCTGTGCCAGCGCCGCACGCGTCCGTGACGCCGGACTGACGTCGTCGAGTCGGCGCGGACCCAACGGCCGGTTGCCGGTCAGCTATTCGCGCAAGGTGTTCATCCCCGTCACCCATCTGTGCCGCGACACCTGCCACTACTGCACATTCGTCACCGTTCCCGGCAAGCTGCGCGCCGAGGGCTGTGGCATGTTCATGGAGCCCGACGAGATTGTCGACGTCGCCCGCCGCGGCGCCGAACTCGGCTGCAAGGAAGCGCTTTTCACACTCGGTGACCGGCCCGAGGCCCGGTGGGATGAAGCGCGGCAGTGGCTCGACGAGCGCGGCTACGACTCGACGCTGGACTACGTGCGCGCCATGGCGATTCGCGTGCTCGAGGAGACCGGACTGCTGCCGCACCTGAACCCGGGTGTGATGACGTGGTCGGAGCTCTCACGCCTCAAGCCGGTCGCGCCGTCGATGGGCATGATGCTCGAGACCACGTCGCGTCGGCTGTTCGAGACGAAGGGTCTGGCGCATTACGGCAGCCCGGACAAGGATCCCGACGTTCGGCTGCGGACGCTCGATGACGCGGGGCGGCTGTCGATTCCGTTCACCACCGGTCTTCTGGTCGGCATCGGCGAGACGCTCACCGAACGCGCCGAGACCATGCACGCGATCCGGAAGTCCCACAAGGCGTTCGGTCACGTCCAGGAAGTGATCGTGCAGAACTTCCGGGCCAAGGATCACACCGCGATGGCGTCGACGCCCGACGCCGGTATCGACGACTTCCTGGCGACGATCGCGGTGTCCCGGCTGGTGCTGGGACCCAAGATGCGTATCCAGGCGCCGCCGAACCTGGTGTCGCGCGACGAATGCCTCGCCCTGATCGGCGCGGGCGTCGACGACTGGGGCGGCGTATCGCCGTTGACGCCGGATCACGTCAACCCCGAACGGCCCTGGCCGGCATTGGACGAACTCGCCGCGGTCACCGCCGAGGCGGGCTACGACCTCGTGCAGCGCTTGACCGCGCAGCCGCCCTATGTTCAGGCAGGCGCGGCGTGGATCGATCCGCGCGTGCAGGGCCACGTCGCCGCACTGGCCGACCCCGACACCGGTTTCGCAATGGACGTCAACCCGGTCGGGCGACCGTGGCAGGAGCCCGACGAGGCTTCGGAGTCGCTAGGCCGGATCGATCTGCACGAAGCGATCGACTCCGAGGGCCGGTTGACGACCACCCGCAGCGACTTGGACAGCGCATTCGGGGATTGGGAATCCATTCGGGAGAAGGTGGGGGAGCTCGCCGCCCGCGCCCCTGAGCGCATCGACACCGACGTCGTCGCGGCTCTGCGGTCCGCGGAACGGGACCCCGCGGGATGCAGCGACGACGAATACCTGGCATTGGCCACGGCGGAGGGTCCAGCGCTGGATGCCGTTGCCGCGCTGGCGGATTCGTTGCGCCGCGACACCGTCGGTGATGAGGTCACGTTCGTCGTGAACCGCAACATCAACTTCACCAACATCTGCTACACCGGCTGCCGGTTCTGCGCGTTCGCACAACGCAAGGGCGACGCCGACGCCTACTCCCTGTCGACCACCGAAGTCGCCGACCGCGCGTGGGAGGCCCATGTCGCGGGCGCGACCGAGGTCTGCATGCAGGGCGGTATCGACCCGGAACTGCCGGTCACCGGTTACGCCGATCTGGTGCGCGCGGTGAAGCAGCGGGTGCCGTCGATGCACGTGCACGCGTTCTCGCCGATGGAGATCGCCAACGGCGTGACCAAGAGCGGGTTGTCGATCCGGGAGTGGTTGATCGGCCTGCGCGAGGCCGGACTCGGATCCATCCCCGGCACCGCGGCGGAGATCCTCGACGACGAGGTCCGCTGGGTCCTGACCAAGGGCAAGTTGCCCACGTCGATGTGGATCGAGGTCGTCAGCACCGCGCACGAGGTGGGGCTGCGGTCGAGTTCGACCATGATGTACGGCCACGTCGACACGCCCAAGCACTGGGTCGGTCACCTGCGGGTGCTGACCGATATTCAGGACAGGACCGGCGGGTTCACCGAATTCGTGCCGTTGCCGTTCGTGCACCAGTCCTCGCCGCTGTACCTGGCGGGTGGGGCACGGCCCGGCCCGACGCACCGCGACAACCGCGCCGTTCACGCCTTGGCGCGAATAATGCTGCACGGCAGGATCTCCCATATCCAGACCAGCTGGGTCAAACTCGGCGTGGAGCGCACCCAGGTGATGCTCAACGGCGGCGCGAACGACCTGGGCGGCACGCTGATGGAGGAGACCATCTCCCGGATGGCCGGTTCGGAGTTCGGGTCTGCCATGAGTGTCGACGAACTGACCGCGATCGCCGAAGGCATCGGCCGACCCGCACGTCAGCGCACCACCACCTACGCACCACTGGCCGCCTGACGCGACTCACCGGGGCCTTCGGCGCCGGAATCCACGCCTGCTGGTGAACCGAGTGTCACGCTCATTACGTATACAAAAGTGACTGTCGCTAGTCCCAGCCCAGGAGCGCGCCGTGACAACCCTTTTCGGTTTGCCCGCCCATGTCCTGCTCGTCCACGCCATCGTGGTGCTCGCGCCGCTCGTGGCGGCGCTCGAAATCCTCTGCGCCATTTGGCCGGCCGCCCGCAGGCGTTTGGTGTGGCTCAACCTGGCACTCGCCGCAGCGGTAGTGGTGCTGACACCTCTGACCACGTCGGCGGGCGAGTGGCTGTACAACCAGCAGCCGCAGCCCGCTCCGATTCTGGAAGCACACGAGCAGCGTGGCGCGTGGATGATCTACTTCGCCATCGGATTGCTGGTCGTAGCGATCGTGCAGGCGATTCAGCACTGGACGGAGTCCCGTTCCTCGGAGCCGAAACGCACACTGTCCGTGATCGCGGCGGTGCTTGCCGTGGTCGTCGGGGTGTCGTCGATCGTGGGCGTGGTGCGTATCGGTGATGCCGGTGCGCAGGCGGTTTGGGGTGAGCGCCAGTAGCGTCGACCGGCTACGTCATTACCTGTGGCCACTGGACGGTCTCGCCGGGTGCGAACAACGCGACCAGCGACTCGACGATCCAGAAAACCACGATGGATAGCACGATGGCCAACGCCGGTACCAGCACAATCGGCAGAGCAACGAAGAGAAGCAGCGCGCCGGCCCCCACTGCGTCCTTCCACGAACCTGGGCCGCCTTTGCACGTCCCGATCGAGATTGCGCGGACCGCCGCCCACATGATCCACCTGCGAAGCATGCCGACCCCGTCCAGTTCCATTTGGCGGCGGAACCGCCTGTCGGCATCGCGCCGATTGATCCTCATCGGGCGGCGCCACAGATAGTCGTGAAGGACGGCCGCGCGCGCATATCGCCCTGCTCGTGGGATGAACCAGGAGAAGATGTTGGGGACCGATACCAGGTCGGTGGGGAAGTCTGAAACGACCTTGAACTCGTGGTTATAGCCGTCGAACTCAAGAGGTTGAGTCGTCCGCCATTCGTCCCAGGCGGCTTCCTTGAAGCATCGCTTGCTCGCCCGCACCTCCTCGAGCTCGTCGGCCTTGAGCTGCCGGATGTGAAGGACTTGGTCATGCTTGGGTGGTGCGATTCTGGTGACCATGAGGCAGGTATAGCAGCGCCAACGGCGGTTGCCGGGAAATGACAGCCCGTTGGGGGCGGAGAATCCGTAAGGTCGCGGGAATAGAAGCGGACCAGAGTCCGCTTTATCTTCTCGACGCTGTCGGAAAGGCCGACACGCAACTCGAGGAGAGTCACATGACCGCAGCCACCGCAACCACCGAGCTCACCGCAGGGACGTGGGCCATCGATCCCGTTCACTCGTCGATCGCGTTCTCCGTACGCCATCTGCTGGTGAGTAAGGTCCGAGGAACCTTCGACGGGTTCTCGGGTGCGGTCGTGGTCGGCGAGGACGGCACCCCGGCTGTGACTGCGGAGATCGCCGTCGACTCGGTCGACACCCGTAACGAGCAGCGAGACGCTCACTTGAAGTCCGCCGAGTACTTCGACGTGGAGAACCATCCGACCGCGACATTCGCCTCGACCGGCGTCCGCGAGAGCGGCGACTCCTACGTGCTCGACGGCGTCTTCACCTTGAAGGGCATCGCCAAGCCGGTCAGCCTCGACCTCGAGTTCAACGGCACCAATCCCGGTATGGGCCATGGCGAGGTCGCCGGCTTCACCGCGTCGGTTGTGCTGAACCGCAAGGACTTCGGCATCGTCGTCGACCTGCCGCTGGAGACCGGCGGTGCCGTCGTCGGCGACAAGGTGACCATCACCCTGGAGATCGAGGCCCTGAAGCAGGCCTGACGCGGGTTCTCCCCACCGCGAGGGTGCGCAAAATGCCACCAGGGTGCGGCGTGTCGGGTGCAGACTCGCACGCTCGCGGTGTGAGGGAGCGGGCTGGATAGCGGGCTAGGGCTAGAGTCGGGCGGCGAGCTCCGTGCCCTGTTTGATCGCACGCTTGGCGTCCAGCTCCGCTGCGATCGCGGCCCCGCCGATGATGTGCGGGTCGATTCCGTTGCAGCGCAGCCCATCCTCGAGGTCACGCACCGACTCCTGGCCTGCGCAGATCACCACGTTGTCGACCTCGAGAAGTTGCTTGCGCTCATGGTCGGGGCCGAAGCTGATGTGCAGCCCGTCGTCGTCGATGCGTTCGTAGTTCACACCCGACAACTGCGTGACGCCCTTCGCCTTCAGCGATGCCCGATGCACCCAGCCCGACGTCTTGCCGAGCCGCCTGCCCTGCGGACCCTTGGTGCGCTGCAGAAGGTAGATCTCGCGCGCGGGCAGCGCAGGAATCGGCGTCGTCAACGCACCGCGCGCCTCTTGGGGGTCGGCCGCACCCCACTCCAGTTTCCACTCCTTCAGGTTCAGCGTCGGCGACTCGTCTGTCACCAGGAACTCGCTGACGTCGAACCCGATGCCGCCAGCGCCGACAACCGCCACCGACTTCCCGACCGGCCTGCCCATGATCGCCTCGGCGTAGGACAACACCATCGGATGATCGATGCCGGGGATGTCGGGCATCCTCGGCACAACACCGGTGGCCAGCACCACTTCGTCGTAGCCAGCCAGCTCCTCGACACCGGCGCGGGTGTTCAGCCGCACGTCGACACCGTGCTTGTCGAGCATCGTGGTGTAGTACCGGATGGTCTCGCTGAACTCCTCCTTGCCGGGAATCCTTCTCGCCATGTCGAATTGGCCGCCGATCACTCCGCCGGCTTCGAACAGCGTCACCTCATGACCCCGCTCGGCGGCGCTCACCGCGGTGGCAAGGCCCGCCGGACCCGCACCGACCACCGCTACGCGGCGGGTGTGGCGCGTCGGCGAGAGCACAAGGTCGGTCTCGCGCCCGGCGCGCGGATTGAGCAGACACGACACCTTCTTGTGCACGAACGCATGGTCCAGGCAGGCCTGATTGCATGAGATGCATGTATTGATCTCGTCGGCGACATCGGCCTGCGCCTTGGCGACCCAGTTCGGGTCCGACAGCAGCGGCCGCGCCATCGAAATCAGCTGCACGTGCGTGTCGGCGAGGATCTGCTCGGCGGCCTGCGGCATGTTGATGCGGTTCGACGCCACCACGGGAATGTCGACGTGTTCGGCCACTGCGCTGCTGATGTCGACGAAGGCGCCGTTGGGTACCGACGTGACGATCGTCGGCACCCGCGCCTCGTGCCAGCCGAACCCAGAGTTGATCATCGTCGCACCGGCGGCCTCGACTTCGGTTGCCAGCGCGATGATTTCATCCCAGCTCTGACCGTCTTCGACGTAGTCGGCCATCGACATCCGGTAGCAGATGATGAAGTCAGATCCCACGGCCGCCCGACTACGGCGCACGATCTCGACCGGAAACCGTCTGCGTTTTTCGGCTGAGCCGCCCCAGGAGTCCTTGCGCTTGTTGGTGCGCGGCGCGAGGAACTGGTTGACCAGATAGCCTTCGCTGCCCATGATCTCCACACCGTCGTAGCCGGCCTCGCTGGCCAGTTCGGCGCAGCGGGCGAAGTCACCGACAGTGCCGTCGACGTTCCTGATGACCCGTGGTTTGAACGGATTGATCGGCGCCTTGATCGCCGATGCGCTCACCGAGAACGGGTGGTAGGCATAGCGTCCCGCATGCAGGATCTGCAGCAGGATCTTGCAGCCCTCGTCGTGCACCGCATCGGTGATGCGACGGTGCCGACGCGCTTCTGCGGCTGAAACCAGCTGCGAGGCGAACGGCAGCAGCCAACCGGTGCGGTTCGGCGCGTATCCGCCGGTGATGATCAGGCCAACGCCGCCGCGTGCTCGTTCGGCGAAATACGCGGCGAGCTTGTCGGTATCGCCCGCGCGATCCTCCAGCCCGGTGTGCATCGAGCCCATCACCACCCGGTTGCGCAGCGTCGTGAACCCAAGGTCCAACGGCGACAACAGGTTCGGGTATGCGTCGGTCACGGGTTCTCCTTCAAACTAGTCGCCACCTCGTCGAGCCACTCGATGGCACTCTCCTCGGCTCGAATGCCACCGCGCAGCACCAGGTACTGATGCAGTGCGCTGCCGGTGAGTGCGCTCGGGTCGGGGAACTGCCGTTTCTCGAATCCGCGGTAGGTGTCGAGCAGCTCGGCGCGTTCGGATCGCAGTGTTGTGACCTGGTCGACCAGCGCGGCAACGTCTCCGTGAGCGGCCGCGCGGATCTTCACGGCCACGTCCCTGGTGCGGCTATCGGTCACCGAACTGCCGCGGCCGGTCAGGGGTTCGGCGATCCAGCGAGCCAGTTCGGCGCGACCCGCGTCGGCCACGGTGTAGACCTTCTTATCCGGTCTGCCCTGCTGCACGACGGGCGTCGCATGCACCCAGCCGTCGTCCTCCATCGTCCGAAGCGTTCGGTAGATCTGCTGGTGGGTGGCACTCCAGAAGAACCCGATCGAGCGGTCGAACCGGCGCGCCAGCTCGTAGCCCGAGCCGGACTGCTCAGACAGCGACACCAGGATCGCGTGAGGAAGGGCCACGCGGGCAGCGTAGAAGCACATCGCCGGCATATGCAACTTGTTGCACTGCACCTGTGCGCATAGTGGTGTGCGGCCGTCTGCTGACGGATTACCGACCGTTGCCGGTCTCCTTGAGGATTACGTAACGCGCGGCCTCGGTGCGCGATGCCACCCCCAGTTTCCGGTACGCGTGGTACAGGTGGTTGGCGACTGTCTTGATACTCAGGTGCAAGCGCTTTGCGATCTGTCGGTTGGTCAGACCTTTGGCGACTTCGGCGAGTACCCGGCTCTCCGCTTCGGTCAACGAGTCGGTTTCGTCGGTTTGTGTCGCGGAAGTCAGACGCGCCGCCCAAGGGACCGCACCCAGTCTGTGGAATGCATGGAGGGCTTCCGCGCAGGCAGCTTCTCGGTCAGCGCGCTCCTGCGCCATCAGCGCCTTCTGGAGAAACGCGCGGGCACGGTCGAAGCAGTCGACGCGCGAATCGTAGGTGGCCAGCGCCAGGTCGAGCAGTTCCACCGCCCGACCGGGGTCGGAGTCCGCACAAATCAGCGCCTTCGCCCGATAGGCGGTGGCCTTCGTCCATCGACTTGCCCCTGGTTCGGCGGAGACCGCGACCAGGTGGGCCAGCACAGGCACGGCGTCGTCGTGCCGCCCGCATGCCACGTACGCTTCGACCAAGTCCACATGCCATCTGGCCAGTTGTGGCGCCAACAACGCGTCGGCCTGTTCGAATGCCCAGCACTCGGCGAGGTGCGTCACCGCTTCGTCGTAGTGCTGTGATGTCAGGGCGGCCAGTCCAGCGTTCGCCAGCAGGAAGTAGCGCGCACCGAATGTCGACAATTCGGTTGAGATCGCGAACCCCAAGCTGAGATCCGTCGCGGATGCCCTGTCGTCTCCACGGACCGCGTGCACCCGCGCGCGCAACGATAACCAGAAGGGGGCGAACGCCCGCTGCCCCGTGGCCAGACTGAGCGCAATCGCCTCATCGAGGCACGCGAGTGCCTCATCGAACCGCGAAGCGCGAACGTGGGTTTCGCCCAGAGCTCCGAAGGTCATCGCGAGCGCAGATCGTGCGCCTTCGCCGCGCAGCCGGGCGCCGAGCTCGGTCAGCGCCGAAACGGCTGCATCGTATTGCTCGGCGATGGACAGAGCGCGGCCGATGTGCAGACCCGCCATCGGGTCGTGCTGGACCGCGGTGACCAGGTCGACCTCTTCGAGAAGTTCGCCGACGAGTTCTGTCGCGCGGCTTTCGCTTTGCGCACTGGCGGCGTGCGCGAGAACCACGCGTGCGACAACCCATTCGGGCGAGTCGGGCTTGCTGTTCTCCACAGCGGCTTCGGCGTGGATCACGATCTGCCCGACGAGGCCCAGCATTCCGAGGGGGAGCGTGAGCCGCGCGTGAACCGAGCCGACTTCGGCCGGGGTCGCGACCACCAGACATTCCATCAGCCGCTGGCAGGCTGCCGCAGGTGCGCCGTCGACGGCTTCGAGGATGGCCAGAGTGAGCGTCGCGTCGACATGCATGTCATGCGACGCATGGTCGTCGAGAACCGCCTCCAGCCGGTGCCGCGCGGCGGTCGCCTCGCCTGCGGCGCCCAGTAACTTGGCGGCCTCCAGCCGGAGTCGTCCGCGGCGCACATCGCTGCCGGTCAGATCGACGGCTCGGTCGAGCATTCGCGCCGCGGCGTCGGTGCCACCACGGACCCGCATGACTCGCGACGCGTCAACCAGAGCATCCACCAGCTCGTCATCGGGGCCGAGTGTGCCCCGCGCGCGATGAGCGAGAAGCACATCGTCGGGCAACGACGACACCGCTGCGAAGCGCAGGTTGAGTGCCCGCCATCGACTCTTGGGCATCGCGCTGACGGCGGCGCTGCGCAACAGCGGGTGCCGCAGCACCAGTCGGCCATCGCTCAGGCTCGCCAGCCCCCCGTCTTCAAGGTCCGCCAACCCGTCCCCGGCGCTGGGGTGCAACGCGGTGAGCACGGCCCACGAACCATCGGCAGACACTGCGGCGAGGTCGAGCAGTTCCCTGGCCGCGGTGCCCGGGCGTGGAAGCTGTCGCGTGAACACGGCGCGGAGGTCGCCGACAAGCGGAATAGCCTCGGGCAGCAGTTGCGCTCCCGAGAGTTGCTCGGGCGACAGCGCGTGGGGCAGGTGAGCCAGCGCGAGCGGATTTCCGTCAGCCACCTCGAGCAACCGCTGGATAATCTGAGGGGCAATTGGAACATCGCTCGCTGCCTCCAGCACCGCAACGGCATCCGCGGCCGCAAGACCGTCGAGTACCTGCGTATCGAATCCTTCAGCGAACGTCAGTGCCGACGGCACGTTGCGGCCGGTTACAACGACCATGACCCCGGTCGCCGCGGCACGCCGCAGCGCGAGATTCAGCGCCGTCCGGCTGGATGGATCCGCGTCGTGGATATCGTCGATGAGCAGTGCTGTCGAACCGGCTTGTTCCAGTCCGGCACAGAGAATGTCGGCGGCCCGCAACGGGTCCACGGGTAGCGCGTCGGGAATCGCAAGCGCGGCGGCGATCTCCGTGGCCGTCGACATCGGCGTCCCGACATCACCGCCACGACATGAGGTCAGGTGCGCTACATCGCCGATGAGGTCGGCTAGCCGTGACAACGTGGTCGACTTGCCGATTCCGGCATCGCCCAGCAGGACAACGACGTGACCAACGCCCTGAAGGGTCTTCGACCATCTTTGTGCAAGCGCGTGATTGAGTTCAGCTCGCAACGCGATGCCCGCCATTGGCAGGCAGAGTATCCCAGATCAGTCGGCGACCACGCCTTATACGTGGGCTATTCGACCAACTCCCAGCGGTCTTCGACGCCCACTTCGCCGGCGGTGACCTTCACGGTGCGGGTATCGCCCGCTCGATCGGCCGCGGTGCACTCGAACGATTCCCCGATCGCCACGACCTCCAGGCCTTTGCCGCATGTGACAGTCACGGCAAACCCGTGCTCGGCCGAGATCTCGCGAGAAAGGCTTTTCGCCGTGTCGGGGAGATCGAACAGAACATCGAGCGTTCTGAAGTCTGCGCTTTCATCGTCCGCGAGCTCGACCTCAACGCGTACATCATGACCCTCAACATCGGCGGTACATACAAATGTGTCGCCGGCCTTCGGGGTGTTCGACTGGCGCGGACAAACGACGCTCGATACCTGGCGGGACATCTGGGCATACGCCGCGTTCAACTCGTCGGTGATCCCACTTTCCAGCTTCCCGTAATCCGGCCCGCCCGCCGAAAAATTGAAACTACAGCTGCTGAGCGCGGAAGCTAACAGGACCAACGAGAGGTGCGATCGGAGCACGGCCACATCGTCGACGGTATTACTCGACGTAGTGGCTGCACATGAGAACAATTTCCCATTTCGCAGCGCTGTGCGTGCTGAGGGATTGATCAAGCCGGAGCGGGTTCGTCAACCCGGTGTCGACTCGGACGAAGGTGTGCCGACTAGGCACTTGTATATGCAACGTCTAGTATCAGTAACTACGCGTCCACCAACGGTGGGCGCCAAAAGTTAGGGCAGGCTGACACAAACCTCCTGAAATCCACATCGGATACTGGAGCGAATTTCGGCGGGCCCTAACCACAGGCAGCAGCCCCATTGATCAGGTTGATCGAGAGGACTCGAGGAGCTTTCAGTGACGTACACGATCGCCGAACCCTGCGTCGACATCAAGGACAAAGCCTGTATCGAGGAATGTCCCGTTGATTGCATCTACGAGGGCGCACGCATGCTGTACATCCACCCTGACGAATGTGTGGACTGCGGCGCATGTGAGCCCGTCTGCCCCGTCGAGGCCATCTACTACGAAGACGATGTGCCCGACCAGTGGAGCTCCTACACCCAGATCAACGCCGACTTCTTCTCGGAGCTGGGATCGCCAGGCGGCGCTTCCAAGGTCGGTATGACCGAGAACGACCCGCCCTCGGTCAAGGAGCTCGCGCCCCAAGGCGAGGAGTAACAGCCGCCGTGGTTCGCCGCGGCATCTCCGCGGGGCTTCCGGTTTTTCCCTGGGACACCCTCGCCGACGCGACGGCACAGGCCCGCTCGCATCCCGACGGCATCGTCGACCTGTCCGTCGGCACGCCGGTTGATCCGGTCGCACCGCTGATCCGCGAGGCGCTTGCAGCGGCGAGCGCAGCGCCAGGCTATCCGACCACGGCAGGCACGACCGCGCTTCGCGAGTCGGCGGTAGCGGCACTCAATCGTCGCTACGGCGTGACCGACCTCGACGAGGGCGCCGTGCTGCCCGCGATCGGTACCAAGGAACTCATCGCCTGGCTGCCGACGCTGCTCGGCCTTGGTCCACAAGATATCGTCGTGGTCCCCGAATTGGCCTATCCGACTTACGAAGTCGGCGGGCGACTGGCGGGTGCGCAGGTGCTACTTGCCGACTCGCTGACCCAGCTCGGTCCGCGGTCGCCCGCGCTGATCTTCATCAACTCTCCCAGCAATCCGACGGGTGCCGTGCTCGGCGCCGACCACTTACGCAAGGTCGTCGGGTGGGCGCGCGAACGCGGCGCGATCGTCGCATCCGACGAGTGCTACCTCGGGCTCGGCTGGGACGCCGAACCCCTATCGCTTCTGCATCCGTCGGTGTGCGACGGCGACCACACCGGCCTTCTGGCCATCCACTCCCTTTCCAAGACCTCGTCGCTGGCCGGCTACCGGGCGGGGTTCGTCGCGGGCGACCGGACTCTGGTCGCCGAACTGCTCGCGGTGCGCAAGCACGCGGGCATGATGATGCCGACGCCTGTGCAGGGCGCCATGGTCGCCGCCCTCGACGACGATGAGCACGAACGCGAGCAGCGCGAGCGCTACGAGCGACGCCGGTCAGCGCTTCTGCCCGCGGTGCAGGCGGCAGGTTTCGCCGTCGACCACTCCGAGGCAGGTCTCTACATCTGGGCGAGCCGGGGCGAGGCCTGTCGCGACACCGTCCGATGGCTCGCGCAGCGCGGAATCCTCGTCGCCCCTGGTGAGTTCTACGGGCCGCGCGGGTCGCACCACGTTCGTATTGCGTTGACGGCGACCGACGAACGAATCGCCGCCGCCGTCCAGCGCCTCACCGCCTGACCCGGCCCTATTGGCCCATCGATCCGGTGCCGGAATGGACCACCGAGTGGCCGGTGCGCGAGGCTAGCGTTGGCGGCATGATGCCGATCGGGCCGTCTCCGACGAACACATTCGACGTGCTGCTGCACGAAACTCCGCGGATCACAGCTAATTCCGCCGCAATGGTCGCCACCGTCACCATCCCGCCCGGCGATCCCGGCTCGGGACCACACCGGCACTCTGGTCCGGTGTTCGGCTACGTGCTGGAAGGCGAAATCCTCTTCGAACTAGAGGGAGAGTCGCCATATCCGATCAAGGCGGGCGAGGCGTTCTGGGAGCCAGGGTTCGACGTGGTGCACTATCAGGCGGCGAATCTCCGCAGCGATATCGCGAGCAAGTTCGTGGTGTTCATGCTGTGCGCTCCCGATGTGCCGATGCTGACCTATCTCGACGAGGCGGAGATCGGCGAGCGCGCGCACCTGCGGATCTCGACCTGAGGCGCGGCCCGCTATACCGTCGCGTCATGAGCGATTACGACGTCGAGGCCGTCGACCGACTGCCCTTCACGACGCCGGAGAAGTCCGCGCGCTACCGCACCGAGGACTACCGGGGTGCGGTTGGCCTGAACTGGTATTCGTCCGACCCGACCCTGCAGGCGATGATGGCCTACTACTTGCAGCCCGACCAACTCGGCGTGGCCGAGCCGCATCTGACGCGCATCGGTGACCTGATGGCGGGCCCGGTGTCGCGGTGGGCCGAGGAGACCGACCGCAACCCGCCGCGGCTCGAACGCTACGACCGGTGGGGCCACGACATCAGCCGCGTCATCATGCCGCCCTCGTTCGTGGAATCCCGCCGTGCGGTTCTCGATGCGCAACAGGCGCTACGCAAGGACACCCGTAGCGAGCGCATGAGTTCGACGCTGCCGCTGTTCGCGTCGAACTATCTGCTCAACCAGGCCGACATCGGCATGGGATGTGCGCTCGGCACCGGTGGCGGCATGGTGAAGTCGCTCGTGGCGGCGTACGCACCGCCGGACGTGCGTGACCACGTGCTTGCCAAATTCGAGTCAGGAGAATGGGAGGGCGAGACCGCTCAACTGCTGACCGAGCGGACCGGCGGTTCCGATCTCGGCGCACTGGAGACGACGGCCACCCGCAACGGAGATACCTGGCTGCTCAACGGTTTCAAGTGGTTTGCGTCGAATTGCAACGGCGAGGCGTTCGTGGTGCTCGCCAAACCCGAGGGGGCGCCCGACTCGAGCAGGGGTGTGGCGAATTTCCTGGTCCTGCGAAGCCGTCGCGACGGCTCGCGGAACGGCGTGCGGGTGCGTCGGCTGAAGGACAAGCTCGGCACCCGCTCCGTCGCCTCAGGCGAGATCGAGTTCGTCGACGCCGAGGCGTTCCTGCTTTCCGGCGAAGCCAGCGAGGGTGCAGGCCCGTCAGACGGCAAAGGGCTCGGCCGGATGATGGAGCTGACGAATGCTGCGCGCCTTGGCATTGCGCTATTCGCGCTCGGCAATGCGCGACGCGCTCTCGTCGAGTCGCTGTGCTACGCCGGACGGCGGCAGGCATTCGGTGATGCGCTGATCGACAAGCCGCTGATGCGCCGCAAGCTGGCTGAGATGATGGTCGACGTCGAAGCCGCACAGGCGCTCGTGTTCGACGGCACCGGCGCCGCCAACCACCGTCAGCCGCGGCCGGTGCGCCAGCGCATCGCCGTACCCGTCACCAAGATGAAGGTCTGTCGGCTCGGCATCACCATGGCATCCGATGCGATCGAAATCCACGGCGGTAACGGCTATATCGAAACCTGGCCGGTCGCAAGGATTCTGCGCGATGCACAGGTGAACACCATCTGGGAAGGCGCCGACAACATCCTCTGCCTCGATGTGCGGCGGGGGATCGAGCGGGCGCAGGCGCACGAGTCGCTGTTGCAACGCCTGCACGATGCCGTCTCGGTGTCCGACGCCGACGACACCACCGCTCTTGTCGCCCGCCGCGTAGAGGATCTGGATTCGGCTATCACCGCGTGGAGCAAGCTCGACGGCGCGGTGGCCGAGGCCCGGCTGTTCCCACTCGCGCAGTTCATGGGCGACGTCTACGCCGGTGCGCTGCTGACCGAGCAGGCGGCATGGGAGCGGGCCGAAAACGGAACCAACCGTAAGGCCTTGGTGGCCCGTCTGTACGCGCAGCGATATCTCGCCGACCGCGGGCCGCTGCGTGGGCTTGACGCCGAAAGCGAGGACGCCATCGAACGATTCGACGAGCTGGCGGCAGGCTCGTTCGCGCCCTAACGCTTGGAAGGTGAGCGCTGGTCGGTGGCTCGTAGGCCCAATGCCAGCACCAGTCGATCGTCCGGGTCGTCCAAGGACGTCGACAACAGCTTCTCGATGCGACGGATGCGGTAGCGCACGGTATTCGGATGTACGTGCAACCGCTTCGCGACCGCGGCGATGTCGCCGAAGCCATCCAGATAGGCCGCCAAGGTGTCGGCGAGCATCGGATCCTGTTCCCGCAGTTCGCGGACACGTGGATCGACGAGCCGGCTCTGACCCGCCACATGCGCGACGATCTCGTCGAGCAGCACCGTGGTGTGCGCCTCGTCCAACGATGTGACCTGCCCGATGACACCGGGATGCCGTTCGGCGCTGTCGAATACGCGATCCACCTCGGCGCGGGCGGTGGCCGCACCTGCCAGCCCGGTCAGCGGCGCGGCGATCACCGCCCGCATCGTCAGGCTCAACTCTCGGTTCAGTGCAGCGGCGATGCCCCGGACCCACGAGGTCAGCGTCGATGTCGCCCCGATCTTCGGCAACAGCACGTAGACCCGCTCACCCGTTGACGCCACCTGCGCGTCAGCCCGAAAAGCGCTCGCGCTCAGGGCGATCACTTTGGCAGGCACCGCGGTTCCTTCGCCGCGAAACCCGACGAGCGCAGCGCGGCCGTCGACCGCGATCCCCAGCTCCCTGGCGATGGCGCCGACGTCGGCGGAGTCCTCGCCGAGCCCGAGCAGGTTCTGCACGAGGACCGTGTGCGTCGACGGCGCAGCCGACAGCCGCGACATGATGCGCGCCGCGAGCACGGCCCCGCCGCGCAGCACTTCCTCGGCGTCATCGGCCAGCGGCGCCGAACCCTGCTGCAGCCAGATCGTGCCCGCGAAGCCTGGCGGGCGCCGCGCATCCGTCGCGGGGAGGTGGATGGCCACCGCGAGCCTCGGCCGCAGGCCAAGCTCCGGGCGTTCGGCAACGCGGACGACATCGCCGCTGGCCTGCAGCGCGTCGAAGATGCCCCACTGGCCGATCCATTCCAGGTGCTCGGGCGGACCCGCGCGGCCGAGGATCGTCAGCCTGCGCAGTTCGTCGGCCTCCTCGTTGGAGGCCGAGTAGGCCAGCACATGCGACTGGTCGTCCTCGATGCTGATCATCGCGTGGGTGCGCTCGGCGATCGACTGTGCCAGCCCGAACAGGTCGGTGCCGGAGTCGCTGCCCGGGTCGCCTCGGTCGCCGTGGTGCTCGAACGCGTGGTTGACCAGTTTGTAGAGCGACTCCCAGCGGGCCCGCGGCTCGACGGCGACGACCGCGGTGCCGAGTGCAACGGCCTGTTTCACCGCCGTGGGCGACGGCTCCTTCACGAATATCGCGGCAGGGGCGCGGAGCCGCGCGGCTTGCGGCGTCGAATCGGCACCCGCTCGGTGAACCTGCTCGGCGATCCAGCCGACCGCCTCGGCGTCGGACACGCCGAGCAGGAAGAACAGGTCAGCCGACCCCGCGCCGAGGGCCAGGCCGAGTCGGATGTCGTCGATGTCGACGAGCGCGACCGATCCGACGGCCATGTCCAGCCCGCGGGGCGCCTCGACCAACGTCACCATGGTGCGGTCCAGCGCGAGCAGCAGTTGGCCGAGGGAAAGCCCTTCCCGCTCCGCCACTGACCACTCCTTTGTCCGATTCCACTATAGATCCTCAGATCGTTGTCCGATTGACCATCGGTTAGTGATACCCGAAAAGGGGATCCTTACTGCATGGATGCCGTCACCGAGGTTCCCGCGCCGATCAACGAGCCAGTACACGAATACGCACCGAGCAGTCCCGAACGCACGCGACTCGTCACCGCGCTTGCCGAGCTCGCCGACGACCCCATCGACCTGCCGCACGTCATCGGCGGCACGCACCGGATGGGCGGCGGTGAACGCGTCGACGTGGTGCAGCCACATCGCCATGCCGTCAAACTGGGCACCTTCACCAACGCCGAGCACGCCGACGCCACCGCCGCCATCGATGCCGCGATGGCCGCCAAGGACGAGTGGGCGAACACCCCGTTCGACGAGCGCGCCGCGGTGTTCCTGCGCGCAGCCGATCTGCTCGCCGGACCATGGCGCGAAAAGCTCTGCGCGGCAACCATGCTCGGCCAGTCAAAGTCGGCCTACCAGGCCGAGATCGACGCGGCCTGCGAGCTCATCGACTTCTGGCGGTTCAACGTCGGCTTCGCGCGCGAGATCATGGCGCAGCAGCCGACCAGCTCGCGCGGGGTGTGGAACCGCACCGACTACCGTCCGCTCGAAGGCTTCGTCTACGCCATCACCCCGTTCAACTTCACCGCGATCGCAGGCAACCTGCCGACCGCGGCTGCGCTGATGGGCAACACCGTGGTGTGGAAGCCGTCGCCGACGCAGACGTTCGCCGCCTACCTGACCATGCAGCTGATGGAGGCCGCAGGTCTGCCGCCGGGGGTGATCAACCTGCTCGCAGGCGACGGGATCGCGGTTTCCGATGTGGCACTGGCAGATCCACGGCTGGCGGGCATCCACTTCACCGGCTCCACCGGGACGTTCCAGCACCTGTGGCGCGAGGTCGGCACGAACATCGACCGCTACCACACCTATCCACGGCTGGTCGGTGAGACGGGCGGCAAGGACTTCGTGCTGGCCCATCCGTCGGCGCGTCCCGACGTGTTGCGCACCGCGCTGATCCGCGGCGCCTTCGACTTCCAGGGGCAGAAGTGCTCGGCCGCTTCGCGGGCGTTCATCCCGCGGTCGGTATGGCAGTCGATGGGCGACGACTTCCTCGGTGCTACCGAAGCGCTGCGCTACGGCGACGTCACCGACCTGACCAACTACGGCGGCGCGCTCATCGACGACCGCTCGTTCGCCAAGAACGTCAAGGCCATTGAACGCGCCAAGGGCGCGGCCGGTGTCACGGTCGCTGCAGGCGGCGAATACGACGACAGCGAAGGCTATTTCGTCCGGCCCACCGTGCTGTTGTCGGATGATCCCGGCGACGAGTCGTTCTCCACCGAATACTTCGGACCGATCCTTTCGGTCTACGTCTACCCTGACTCCGATTTCGAGCAGATGCTCGATGTGGTCGACCGCGGCGCGAAATACGCGTTGACCGGAGCCGTCATCGCCGACGACCGTCAGGCGGTGCTGCAGGCCCAGCACCGACTTCGGTTCGCGGCAGGCAACTTCTACGTCAACGACAAGCCGACCGGCGCCGTCGTCGGGCAGCAGCCGTTCGGCGGCGCCCGTGCATCGGGCACCAACGACAAGGCGGGCTCGGCACTGAACCTGCTTCGGTGGACGTCGGCGCGGTCGATCAAGGAGACCTTCGTCCCGCCAACCGATCACAACTATCCCCACATGGAGTCGGAGTGATGACCGAGCTTTTCCACCGGGTCGCGCGGCCGGCGATTCTCGCGGCCGCCAGGTCGAGCGGACTGCGACGCACCGCGGAGCGGCTACCGGTCACCAGGGACGTGGTACACCGCTTCGTTCCCGGCGAGACGGTCGCCGACGTCATGAACTCGGTTGCGCAACTGCGGGATAGCGATCGCATGGTCAGCATCGACCACCTCGGCGAGGACACCACCGAGGTCGAGGACGCCGAGAAGACGGTGCAGGCCTACCTCGAGCTGCTCAACGCGCTTGGCACGCGCGACGAAAACACCACCGCCACGGTGCGGCCGCTCGAAGTGTCGCTGAAGCTGTCCGCGCTCGGCCAGGCGTTACCGCGCGACGGTGAGAAGATCGCACGCGACAACGCGCACACCATCTGTGAGACGGCGCAGCGGGCCGGTGTCTGGGTGACGGTCGACGCCGAGGACCACACGACGACGGACTCGACGTTGTCCATCGTTCGCGACCTGCGCGCCGATTTCCCCTGGCTGGGCACGGTTTTGCAGGGATATCTCAAGCGCACGGAGGGTGATTGCGAGGAGTTCGCCGCTTCGGGCGCCAGGATCCGGTTGTGCAAGGGCGCCTACGACGAACCCGCATCGGTGGCCTTCCGCGATCGCGACGACGTCGACGCCTCGTACATGCGTTGTCTGCGAGTGTTGATGGCAGGATCGGGCTATCCGATGGTGGCCTCACACGATCCGGCGATCATCGAGGCCGTACCTGCGCTGGTCAGCGAGAACGACCGCGGTGTGGGCGATTTCGAGTACCAGATGCTGTTCGGGATCCGCGACGCCGAACAGCGCCGGTTGTCCGACGCAGGCAATCACGTCCGCGTCTACGTTCCGTTCGGCACGCAGTGGTATGGGTACTTCGTCCGTCGACTCGCCGAACGCCCCGCGAACCTGACGTTCTTCCTGCGCGCACTCGCCGAGAGGCGGCACTGACTCGGCGGTGTTACTGAGCCGGGAACGCGGCGACATCCATGATCACCGAGCCCGCGCATGGGCCGCCGTAGATGTCGGTGCGCCAACTGCCGCGCAGGGTGCCGTCGGGTTGCGGTGTGTAGTACGCGACGGACCGTGCCGGTTCCCACACCTTCGGAACACCTTCGCCCATATAGCAATCCCACTGCCACTCATAGATGTGCACCCACGTCGAACCGTTCCATGTGTAGCGCGGTGGCAGCGGGAGGGTCGGGTTGGCTGGCTTGGGGCCGTCGACCACTGTGGCGACACAGGTGCCGCTGGAGCAGTCGGTGACAAAGTTGTAGACGTCGCTGAAATCCGGCTCGGGCTGGCGTGCCGCCAGGCTGGTGCCCGTCTTCTCGCCTGCGTACCTCAACAGCGAGTACTTGCCGTTCCAGACCTGGTCAGCCGCGGCTGCGGGGGGCATCGCGCACGCGCAGGCGCCGACAACGCCGACGGCGAGCAACGCCGAACCCACTCGACGAATCGCGGCCCTCACGAGGGGAACGGTAGCCGCCGCAGCGGGCGAACCCGCGGATTACGGCGCCGTGTCGGCCACGCCTCGCGGTAGTCGTCGATGCCACGTATGCCGTTGTAGGGCGGCGGCACGTCGAACATCACGATGCTCGGATCGTGATTGGCCACAACGCCTTCCAGGTTCTGCGTCTGAATCGCCTCGACCCAGCTGGTGAACACGTCGCGGATAGCTTGTTCGTCACTCATTGGCCTCTCCCACTCGATGACGCCCTAATGCCTGCTCACAAAGCGGCCTGACAGCTCCCCGGTGAAGCGCCGTGACGGCGAGATCGCCGACATGGCGCGCATGATCTTCGTACCCACCCCGGGTATCACGTTGACGCGCCCCGCCCGCATCGCGGCGTAACCCGCCTTCGCCACCGGCTCGGCATCCATGAAGTATCGGTCCAGCCGCGATGTGTCACCCAGCCCGGCCGTGCTCATGAACTCGGTGCGGGTCGGGCCAGGCGCCAGATGGGAGCACGTGACCCCGGTGCCGCGCAAGTCGTGGGCCACGCATTCGGAGAAGCTCCTCACGTAAGCCTTGCTTGCGGCGTATCCCGCCTCCAGCCCGTGCGGGATGACGTACGCCGCAATCGAGCCGACGTTCAGGATCGCCCCGCGGCCCGCCTTGACCATCCGCTCGGCGTAGCGCAGCGTCAGGTCGGTCGTGGTGACCACATTCAGCTGAACCATTCGCGACACCGCGTCGGGATCAGAGTCCTGAACCGTGAGGCCGAGGATGCCGACACCCGCGTTGTTGACCAGGTACGCGACGTCGACGCCGAGTTCGTCGACGCGGGAAACGAGGTCGGCACCCGCGCCCGGCTTCGCGAGATCCATCGTGATCGTGTCGGCGCGAATGCCGTGGCGTGCCCGTAACTCGTCGGCGAGGGCGGTGAGCCCGGCGACACTGCGTTCGCTCGAAACCACGACGACGTCGACACCGTCGGCCGCGAAAAGCCTTGCCAGCTCGCGGCCTATGCCGGTGGACGCGCCGGTGATGAGGGCTGCGGACACGGGGACTCCTTCGATTCGGTTGACGAACTCACTTCAACGACTTGATCCGCCTTCGTAGCAGGTCAGAGAGGAGCTCCGTTTGTCTTGTACTGAAGCCGATTTCCTCGCAACGGTCAGGCCATTCGTTGGCCGGATCGATCATCGAATCGAGCATCCTGGTCGTCGCACGTTCGCGAAGGCCGAGCCGAGTTGATGCGTCGACGAAGTCGCTGCGCGTCAACTTGTTGGCTCGGCCGTACAGACTCAACGCCATGGGGTCCTTCCATCCGACGTATGGCTGGGTGGTGAGCAGATCGTAGGCGGGCGTCGGCTGCCACAAGCCGTTTGGCGCGTATATCGACAGGTTCTTTCCGTGCAGATCGCCGTTGCCTATCAGCCACGAAAACGCAACTGTTTTAAGCAGTTCCAGTGCTGCAACAGGTCGTGAACCTCCCCCGCGTGCACATGCGTCTGCCAACACCGTGATCGCGGTTTCTGTCTTGATTCGGTACTTCGACGCTGGATAGAGGTCGGCCACTTGGCACGCGTCTTCTTGCGCGATCCGGACGCCCTTGTCGCGGTCGAAGCGGGACACGAGCAAGGCGCTCTGTCCGTGCTCGTCCCGCAGCAGCTGCGTCTTCGGTACGCGCAAACCACAGCTTGCCGCCATCCGCATGAAGAAGTGTTCGTTCTCGACCAGTCGTGGATAGCCTTCGGCGGGATTGAGTTTCAGAATTGCCGGGCCAGACGACGTTCGTGCCGGGGTCGTCCACGTCGCAGCACTTACTTTCGGCTGAACTCCGGCAAGTCCACGCGGGTCTGCATCCACTGAACCCGTGAGGCGTTCGAAAACAACACGGAAGTCTTTGTCCCGCTCGGGCGCGAACATCGGCGCGCGTTCGGGTGGTCGAGTTCCGGCTGGAACGACTCGGACGTCGCCCGTGGTGTCTGCGCCTATCGCAAGAAGCAGGGTGAAGTGGTCGTCCGGCGATGTCTTTGCGGACGAGACGACAACGCCGAGCCGAACACCTTCTGGTAGCAGGCCGGCGAAGAACGGTGGAACGGCGCCGCCGGTGGTGGTCCTGGGATAGGCCCCAGTTACGAGAAGCGACCATGCGACAGATCGCTCGCGTACAGATCTGCCGTTCTCGCTCGATGTCGAGTTGTACTCGAAAATGACGTCGTCGCTGACGCGGCGAAGGCTGGCGACGGGTTCGTCGCCGAGATAGACGTCGGCCGCCGTCATCTCGCGCAGATCGACGGCTTCGCTGCTTGTCATCCCGCGTCGTCTGACGGCGTGGCGAGCTTCAACTGCAACCCGAGGGCGTCTGCAATGTGGACAACCGATGCCAATTTGACGGATCCCGATCCGTATTCCAAAGCTTGCAGGCTCCATCTGGAGACGCCAGCGAGGTCGGCAAGCGTTTGTTGAGTGAGGTGTAGTTCAACTCGGCGGGCCGCAATCTGACGCCCTATGCCTGCAATCTCAGGCATAGAGTCATCACGACGTGGTTTTGTCCGACGCGGATCAGCCATCGTCTACCTTACGCATGGATCGTCAGGCATAGGACAATGATGGGCCGTTAGCCTCCGAAGATCAAGGGCTTATGCCTGCTGCTCCAAGCATTAGCTATCCTTCGCTCAACAGAAACAGTGTCCATGCCGCCAGCGACTGGGCGTCGGTGATTTCACCGTCCCGCATCATCCGCTCGACGTCGGCGCGGCTGAACCATTCGCTGTGCATGTCCTGTTCGGTGTGTTCACGATCGTGCTCGCCCTCGGTGACGCCGGTGGCGACGAATACCCGGCCGCGCTGGCTGCTCATGCCCGCGGCGACATCGAGCAGACCGATGGGGATGATCGATTCGGCGCGCAGCCCGGTCTCCTCGCGCAGTTCGCGGTGGGCGAGCGCGGTGGCGTCGAGATCGACCCGTCCCGGTGCCGTGCCCTGCGGGAACTCCCAGCGACGCAGGCCGAGCGGATACCGGAACTGCTCGACGAGCCGGAACCGGTCGCCGTCGACCGCGATGATCAGCGCGTAGGCCGGTTTGTCGATGACGCCGTAGATGCCGTCCGACCCGTCGGGTCGACGGACCCGGTCCTCGCGCACCGTCATCCAGTCGTTGCGGTACACCTCGCGAGAATCGATGCGCCGGATCTCATCCACGCGCCAAGTATGCCGAGCGAGTGCGGGTAGCCTCGCTAGCGTGCTGCTGGCCTCGCTGAACCCCGCGGCGGTCGCGGGGGGCGCCGACATCGGCGACGCGGTGCGCATCGACGGAGCCGTGCTGAGCCGCAGCGACCTCGTCGGCGCCGCGACATCGGTCGCCGAACGGGTCGGCGGTGCGCAGCGGGTTGCGGTGCTCGCCCGGCCGACGGCCGCCACCGTGCTGGCCGTCACCGGCTGCCTGATCGCGGGCGTACCCATCGTCCCTGTGCCCGCCGACGTCGGCTCGGCCGAGCGACGACACATCCTGACCGACTCAGGTGCGCAGCTGTGGCTGGGGGAGAAGCCCGACGAACCAGAAGGGCTGCCTCACATCCCGGTACGGCTGCACGCGCGGTCGTGGCACCGCTACGCCGAACCGCCGCCGGAGGCAATCGCACTGATCATGTACACCTCCGGTACCACCGGGCCGCCGAAGGGCGTGCTGGTCAGCAGGCGCGCCATCGCCGCCGACATCGACGCGCTGGCCGACGCATGGCAGTGGACCGCAGACGATACCCTTGTGCACGGGCTCCCGCTGTTCCACATCCACGGGCTTGTGCTCGGCCTGCTCGGATCGCTTCGGATCGGAAACCGCTTCGTGCACACCGGAAAACCGACGCCCGCGGGTTACGCCGAGGCTCACGGTTCGCTGTACTTCGGGGTGCCGACGGTGTGGTCGCGTGTCGTCGACGACACCGATGCCGCGAGGGCGCTTGCGTCGGCCCGATTGCTGGTTTCGGGCAGCGCCGGGCTACCGGTGCCGGTGTTCGACAGGCTCGCCGAACTGACCGGCCACCCACCCGTGGAGCGCTACGGCGCCAGCGAAACCTTGATCACCATCAGCACCCGCGCCGCCGGCGAGCGTCGGCCCGGCTGGGTCGGGCTTCCGCTGAACGGTGTGCAGACCCGGCTGGTCGACGACGATGGCGCACCTTCCCCACACGACGGCGAAACCATTGGGGCGCTACAGGTTAAGACCCCGACGATGTTCGACGGATACCTCAACTTGCGCGACGCCACCACGAACGCATTCGACGCCGACGGCTGGTACCGCTCCGGCGACGCGGCCGTCATCGATGGCGACGGTATGCACCGCATCGTCGGACGCGAATCGGTCGACCTGATCAAGACCGGCGGTTACCGGGTCGGCGCGGGCGAGGTCGAGACGGTGCTTCTCGGTCACCCCGGTGTGCAGGAGGCGGCGGTGGTCGGTGTGCCCGACGACGACCTCGGCCAACGGATCGTCGCGTTCGTCGTCGGCGATGCCGACCCCGATGCGTTGATCGGCTATGTCGCCGAACAGCTTTCGGTGCACAAGCGGCCGCGAGAGGTGCGGATCGTGGGCAGTCTGCCGCGCAACGCGATGGGCAAGGTGCTGAAGAAGGAGTTGGCAGGATGGCTCGGAGACGAACGCGAGTGAGGATCGCAGCGAGGAACGAGCGAGGACCGGAGCGAGAGGGAGTCGACCATTGGTCTTGAAGTTCGACGAGATCTGCATCGACGCCCATGACGCCACCGCACTCGGCGAGTGGTGGGCCGAGGTGCTGGGCTGGCCGCACGGCGTCGACGACGACGGCGACGTACGGCTGCAGCCACCGCCGGGCCAGGGGCCGCCCTGGATCTTCATCGCGGTATCCGATGAGAAGGTCGTCAAGAACCGCATCCACCTGGACTTCAAAGGAGAAGACCAGCAGGCCGAGGTCGACCGGGTCATCGGAATGGGGGCCCGGCACGTCGACATCGGCCAAACCGGCGACGAGTCCTGGGTGGTGCTCGCCGACCCCGAGGGCAACGAGTTCTGCATCCTGGCGCCCAACGACTGACCTCGCACCGCGAGCGTGCGCAGATGGACAACATCGCGCGGCGTGTCGCGTACAAACGCGCACGCTCGCGGTGCGAGAGCCGTGGCTATTCTCGTAACGTGCGCGCGCTGAGCATGGATGATCCAGCGCTGGCGGTCCGGCCGGACCTCGCCGGTGCCGGAGAGTCGCCCGCGCACCTGCGGATCGGCCACTGGCTGGAGCAGCTCATCGCCACGAAGACCCTGCGGCCGGGCGACAAGCTGCCCGCCGAGGTGGAGATCGCCAACGCGCTCGGCGTCAGCCGGATGACTCTGCGCCAGGCGCTGGCCTCGATAGAGGCCAAGGGACTGATCGATCGGCGACGCGGCCGTTTCGGCGGCAACTTCGTGGCGACGCCGCGCATCGAGTTCGACCATGCGAGCCTGCCAGGATTCACCGAGCAGATGCGCCGCATCCACGTCGAGGCCGGTGCACGGGTGCTGAGTGCGACCACGCGAGTGGCGTCAGCCGAAGTCCGCAAGAGCCTGGGCCTGCCCCGCAGCGGCCGCGTGCACGAGATCCTTCGTGCACGCTCGGCCAACGGCGAGCCAATCGTGTTGGAGGAGGCCCACTTACCCGCGGCCGTTTTCCCCGGTCTGCTCTCCGCAGATCTGAGCGGCTCGTTGTACGCGGCGATGCGCGAATACGACGCGGCCCCGTTCTCCGCAGACGAGCAGATCGAAGCCACGCAGGCCAACGAGCAGCAAGCCGACGTCCTCGGCGTCGACCCCGGGAGCCCGCTTCTGCTGATCACGCGGACATCGTTCACCGACGCAGGCGTCGCCGTCGAGTTCTCGCGCGACTACCACCGCTCGGACCGCGCGCGGATCCGCATCAAGTCGAGGGTCGAGGATCGACTGACGCGGACGGATTCGCTTCCGGCCTCCTGACCAGCGCATCGGGCAACAGGCCCGCCGTCAATCGCGGCACGATCGCGGGTGCGGCAGCCACCAACTCGGCGCTCGGATGAGTGCTGACGGCGACGCAGTGCATGCCCGCGGCCAGTGCCCCGCGCACGCCGGGCACCGAATCCTCGAACACCAGGATGTCTCGCGGCCGACGCCCGAGTAGCCGGGCGCCGGTCAGAAACCCTTCGGGATGCGGCTTGCCATCGGCGACGTCCTCCTCGGTGACCAACGCTGCGAACGCCGCTCCGGCCGTGCTGCTTCCAAGGACGGCAAGAACCTCGTCGCGTTGGGCGCCGGTGACGATCGCCATCGGAATCCCATTGCCCGCCAGGATGTTGACGAGCTGCACCGTCGCTTCTTCGATCGGATGCTCGCGCGTGACATGTTGCTTGTAGGCGACTTTGCGGAGGCGCAATAACTCGGTGACCTCGTTGCCGGTCCCGCGGCCGTGAAGCGCGACGGCCCGTTCGATGATCTCGCGGTCACTGCGGCCGAGTAGCTCACCGCGGTACTCGTCGGCCGTCATCGCCCAGCCGAGATGATCCCGAAACAGGTCGCCGAAGATCTCGAACAGTATGTGTTCGTCGTTCGATAGCGTGCCGTTGAAATCGAAGATGACGGCGGGTTGACCGCTGTTCAGCCACTCGTGGATCACGTCCGTCGCGGATGGCATTCAGAAAGTCTAGACCTTTGCACGGGAGTCGGCTTAGAGTGGGCCGGTGCCGTCATCGCTCACTGACGAACAGCTCAACGAGATGTTCGAGGAGTTCCCTGTGCTGGCTGGGCGGCCGCGGCAACTCGACGAACTGTCCGGCGGCCTGACCAACCGGAACGTCAAGATCACCACACCGGACGGTGTGTACGTGGCCAGGTGCTGTGACATGGGCAGCAACTTCCTCGGCATCGACCGCGCCCGCGAATTCCACAACACGAAGGCCGCCGCGCAGGCAGGCGTCGGCGCAGAGGTGATCGACTACCGACCCGACCTGGGGATCCTGCTGCTGAGCTATCTGGAGGGGCAGACGCTGGACAACGACGACTTTCAGCGCCCGGAGATCTTGCGCAAGGCCGCCACCGCGGTCCGCGCCCTGCACGAGGGCCCGCGTTTTCAGGGCCGCTTCAACATGTTCGAGCGGCAACCCGTCTATCTGAAGACTGTGATGGACAACGGATTCCGGCTTCCTGCGGACTACCTTGACCACGCGGATACGTTCGACGAGATCGCAAGGGTGCTGACGGCGACCGATCAAACGACGGTGCCGTGCAACAACGACCTGCTTGCCGGAAACTTCATCGAAGACGGCGACAAGATCTGGCTGATCGACTACGAGTACTCGGGCAACAACGATCCGTGCTTCGAACTGGGCAATACCTGGTGCGAGACGGGCATGACCACCGACCAACTCGACGACTACGTGAGCGCCTACTACGGGCGGCGGCTACGTCACAAGATCGCAAGGGCCCACCTGCAGGGCATCGTCGGCAAATACGGCTGGACACTGTGGGGCTGCATCCAGAACGGGTCCAGCGCAATCGATTTCGACTTCTGGGGATGGGCGATGGAAAGATATGAGGGCGCGGTGGCCGCGTTCAAGGGTCCGGATCTGGCCCGGCTGCTCGACGACGTGCAGGCGGCCGACTAGTGGCCACCGAACTCCCGGACCGAGCGCGCGTCGTCATCATCGGCGGCGGCGTCATCGGCACCAGCGTCGCCTACCACCTGACCAAGCTCGGCCTCACCGACGTCGTGCTGCTGGAGCAGGGGCAACTGTCCAGCGGCACCACCTGGCACGCCGCCGGGCTGGTCGGCCAGCTGCGCGCATCGGAGAGCGCGACCCGGCTGGTGCAGTACTCAACGCAGTTGTACGCCGAACTCGAGGATGAGACCGGGTTGTCGGCCGGATACAAGCAGTGCGGCGGAGTGACGGTGGCCCGCAGCGAGGATCGGATGGTTCAGCTTCGGCGCACCGCTGCGAACGCCGCGGCGTTCAGCATGGAATGCGAACTGCTAAGCCCCGAACAGGCTCTCGAGCGCTATCCCGTCATGCGGGTGGACGACCTCGTCGGCGCCATCTGGTTGCCCGCCGACGGCAAAGCCAACCCGACGGACCTGACATTCGCGCTTGCCAAGGGTGCCCGGATGCGCGGCACCCGCGTGGTCGAAAAGACCAGGGTCACCGACATTCTCACCAGTGACGGACGCGTCACCGGTGTCCGCACCGACCGGGGTGACGTCGAGGCCGAGATCGTCGTCAACTGCGCCGGACAGTGGGCCAAACAGGTCGGCGCGATGGCCGGTGTCAACGTGCCACTGCACTCGGCCGAGCATTTCTACGTCGTGACCGAGGACATCAACGGCGTGCACCCCGACCTGCCGATCCTGCGCGACCCCGACGGCTACACCTACTTCAAGGAAGAGGTCGGCGGCCTCGTCATCGGCGGGTTCGAGCCGGAAGCCAAGCCGTGGGTATCGCCCGACGCCATCCCGTATCCGTTCGAATTCCAACTGCTGGACGAGGATTGGGATCACTTCGAGATCCTGATGAACAACGCCTTGCTGCGCATCCCCGCGCTCGAGGTGACCGGCATCAAGAAGTTCTACAACGGCCCAGAGAGCTTCACCCCCGACAATCAGTTCATCCTCGGTGAGGCGCCCGAACTCGACAACTTCTTCGTCGGCGCCGGATTCAACTCGGTGGGCATCGCGACCGCGGGCGGTGCGGGCCGGGCGCTTGCCGAGTGGATCGTCAACGGCGCCCCCACAAGCGATCTCACCGGTGTCGACATTCGCCGCTTCGCACCGTTCAACGGCAACAACCGCTGGCTGCACGACCGCGTCGCCGAGGTGCTCGGCCTGCACTACGAAATCCCTTGGCCCAACAGGGAGATGAAGACCGCGCGCCCGTTCCGCCGCTCGCCGGTACATCATCTGCTTGAGGCGGCCAACGCCAACTTCGGCAGCCGAAACGGCTGGGAACGGGCCAATTTCTTCGCCCCCGCAGGCACCGACCCTGCGATCGAGTACACCTGGGGCAAGCCGAACTGGCTGACATGGTCTGCGGCCGAACAGTCCAATACGCGCAACGCGGTCACAGTGTTCGACCAGACCTCGTTCTCCAAATACCTGATGGTCGGGCCCGATGCCGAAGCGGCGCTGCAGTGGCTGTGCACGGCGGACGTCGGCGTCGAAGTCGGCAAGGCCGTCTACACCGGAATGCTCAACGAGCGCGGCACCTACGAGTCCGACGTGACGGTCACCCGTACCGGCGCCGACGAGTACTTCATCGTCAGCAGCGCGGCCACCACCGAACGCGACAAGGACCACATCCGCAGAAACCTGCAGGCCGACACTCGCGCATCGCTGGTCGACGTGACGTCGGCGTACGCGGTCCTCGGTGTGATGGGCCCGAATTCGCGGGCGCTGCTGTCCACGCTGACGTCGGCCGACCTGTCCGACGAGGCGTTCCCGTTCGGCACCAGCCAGCAGATCGCGCTCGGATATGCGACCGTGCGGGCGACCCGGATCACCTATGTCGGCGAATTGGGTTGGGAACTTTACGTACCCGCCGAGTTCGCCGTCGGCGTGTACCAGGACCTGATGGAGTCGGGCGAACAGTTCGGGGTCGGGCGCGGCGGCTACTACACGATCGAATCGATGCGGCTGGAGAAGGGCTATCGCGCATTCGGCCGGGAGCTGACGCCAAGCGAGAACCCCGTCGAGGCCGGGCTGATGTTCGCCTGCAAGCTCAAGACCGATATCGGATTCCTCGGCCGTGCTGCCGTCGAGAAAGCCAAGGCGGAGGGCACGCGCCGCAAACTCGTCGGGTTCAGCGTCGACGCGCCCGACGCGATGTTGTGGGGCGGCGAACTGGTTTTGCGCGACGGTGCGGTCGCCGGTCAGGTCACCTCGGCGGCGTGGGGCGAAACCGCGGGCGGCTGCGTGGGGTTGGCCTACGTGCGCGCCGGCGACAACTCCGTCATCGACGCGGGCTGGGCCAAGGCAGGTAATTACCAGGTCAACGTGGGTGGCGAGCCCTATCCCATATCGGTGTCGCTGCGGCCGATCTATGATCCAACCAGCACCAAAATAAGACCATGACATGGCACTGAGCGTCTTCGATCTGTTCAAGATCGGCATCGGACCGTCGAGTTCACACACCGTCGGCCCGATGATCGCCGCCGACAGGTTCGTCCGCGGGCTGGCGAAGGATGCGACGCTCGCCTCGACACGGCACGTCACCGTCGAACTGTTCGGATCCCTCGGCGCGACGGGTAAGGGCCACGGCAGCATCCCCGCCGTCGCCCTCGGCCTGATGGGGGAGCGACCGGACGCCGTCGACCCCGACCGCACGCCCGACCGCATCGCCGCGATCACCGATTCCGGACGGCTGTCGCTGCTCGGCGAACACTCGATCGCATTCAACCTCGCCGACGACATCATCCTGCACCGCAATAAACAGGCCCGGTTCCACTCCAACGCCATGGTGTTCCGCGCCTATGACGACGACGGTGCGACGCTCTCGGAGCGGACCTTCTACTCCATCGGCGGTGGCTTCGTCGTCGACGACACACAGGTGTCCGACGATGACGACCCCGTTGTGGTCGCCGACCAGACGCCGGTGCGCTACCCGTTCCGCACCGGCGATGAGCTACTCATTCATGCGGCCGAGACCGGGCTGCGCATCAGCGATATCGTGATGGCCAACGAAATGACCTGGCACACAGAAGATCACGTCCGTTCCGAGCTGCTGCGGATCTGGTCGGTGATGCAGGAGTGCATCCAGGCAGGCATCAACACCACGATCGCTGTACTGCCGGGGGGCCTCAAGGTGCGTCGGCGGGCCCCGCAGCTGGCTGAAAAGCTCTCGGTTGCAGGGGGTTCGAGCGATCCGCTGATCGCGATGGACCGCGTCAACCTGTACGCCATCGCGGTCAACGAGGAGAACGCCGCGGGCGGGCGGGTGGTCACCGCACCGACCAACGGCGCCGCGGGCATCATCCCCGCCGTGCTGCAGTACTTCCACAACTTCGTCGACGGCGCAGACGACGACTGCACCGTGCGCTTCCTTCTCGTCGCGGCGGGCATCGGAAGCATCATCAAGGAGAACGCCTCCATCAGCGGCGCCGAAGTCGGCTGCCAGGGGGAAGTCGGGTCGGCGTGCTCGATGGCGGCGGCAGGCCTCGCCGAACTGCTCGGCGGGTCACCACAGCAGGTGGAGAACGCCGCCGAGATCGGCATCGAGCACAACCTCGGCCTCACGTGCGACCCCGTCGGCGGCCTCGTCCAGATCCCGTGCATCGAACGCAACGCCGTCGGCGCGGTCAAGGCCATCACCGCCGCCCGGATCGCGCTCAGCGGCGACGGCACCCATCAAGTGTCGCTGGACAAGGCCGTCAAGACCATGCGCGAAACCGGCGCCGATATGAAGGACAAGTACAAGGAGACCGCGCGCGGCGGCCTCGCGCTCAACGTCGTCGAGTGCTGATCAGTTGGCGTGCAGCGCCTCGTTGAGCGAGATGCCGGTGCCGTCCCGCGCGACCACCTCGACGGCGCCGGAAACGGAGTTACGACGGAACAGCAGATTGTCGGCGCCGGACAGGTCTGCTGCCTTGACGGCCGCACCATCGGGCAACGTGACCTTTGTGCCCGCTGTTATATAGAGGCCGGCTTCGACTACGCAGTCGTTACCGAGGGATATGCCGAGCCCGGAATTCGCACCGAGCAGGCAGCGCTGGCCGATTGAAATCACCTCTTTGCCGCCGCCTGAGAGGGTGCCCATGATGGAGGCGCCGCCGCCCACGTCGCTGCCGTCGCCGACCACCACACCCGCGGAGATCCGCCCCTCGATCATCGACTTTCCGAGTGTGCCCGCGTTGTAGTTGACGAAGCCCTCGTGCATGACCGTTGTGCCGTCGGCAAGGTGTGCTCCCAGCCGAACCCGGTCGGCGTCGGCGACCCGCACGCCTGCCGGTATCACGTAGTCGACCATGCGGGGGAACTTGTCGACGCCGTAGACGTTGACCGGACCGCGGGACCGAAGCTTGGCCCGAACTATCTCGAAGCCCGCCACGGCGCAGGGACCGTAATTCGTCCACACCACGTTGGCGAGCACGCCGAAGAAGCCGTCCGCATTCAACCCGTGTGGGCGCACGAGGCGGTGTGACAGTAGGTGCAGTCGCAGGTAGGCGTCGTGGGCGTCGACAGCCTGGTCGTCGAGTGACTCGATGACCGTGCGCACCGCGACCGTCTCGGTGCCGCGGTCCTCGTCTCGGCGGATCATGCTGGTCAGCTCATCGGGGATCTCGGCAGCCGACAGCCGCACCGTTCCCGACGCGCCTTCCCCGCTCAGCTGCGGCTCGGGAAACCACGTGTCCAGCACGGATCCGTCCGCGGCAATCGTCGCTAAGCCGATACCTGAAGCTGAGGTCACGACGCTAAGACTAGCCTCAACGGGTGTGGGCCTGGACTTGCATGGCGACCCGATAGGGCTTACCGCGGCGCTGGTGGACATCCCCAGCGAGTCGCGCGACGAGCGGCGCATCGCCGACGAGGTCGAGGCCGCGCTTCGCGAACAGACCACGGGGTTCGAGATCGTCCGCACCGGCAATACCGTGCTCGCCCGCACGGACCGCGGCCTGCCGTCGCGGGTGATCCTGGCCGGACACCTCGACACCGTCCCCATCGCCGACAACGTGCCGAGCCGCCGCAGCGGCGGCGAACTGCACGGCTGCGGTACCTCGGACATGAAGTCGGGCGACGCGGTGTTCCTGCACCTGGCGGCCACCGTCGGTGACCCGGCCCACGACATCACGTTGGTCATGTACGACTGCGAGGAAATCGAGGCTTCCGCGAACAGTTTGGGCCGCATCGAGCGCGAGTTGCCGGAGTGGCTGCACGCCGATGTCGCGATACTCGGTGAACCGTCTGGCGGATTCATCGAGGCGGGCTGTCAGGGCACGCTGCGCGTCGTCGTCAGCGCAGCCGGCACCCGCGCGCACTCGGCGCGGTCGTGGTTGGGCGACAACGCGATTCACAAACTCGGTGCTGTGCTCGATCGGCTGACCGCCTACCGGGCGCGCAGCGTCGACATCGACGGCTGTGTCTACCGCGAGGGTCTGTCGGCGGTGCGTATCGACGGCGGGGTGGCAGGCAACGTCATTCCCGACGCCGCGTCGGTCACCGTCAACTTCCGCTTCGCGCCCGACCGAAGCGTCGAACAGGCGGGCCAACACATGCGCGAAGTCCTCGACGGTCTCGATGTGCAGATCGAGCAGACCGACGCCGCCGCTGGCGCGCTTCCGGGGCTCACGAAACCCGCCGCCGCTGCGCTGGTCGAGGCCGCGGGCGGGCAGGTGCGCGCCAAATACGGCTGGACGGACGTGGCGCGATTCGCGGCGCTTGGCGTGCCTGCCGTCAACTTCGGCCCCGGTGACCCGAACCTTGCGCACCGTGTCGATGAGCGGGTTGAGGTCGCGCAGATCACCGCGGCGACGGACATGTTGCGGCGCTACTTGACCGCTTGACGCCAGCATTAGCCACAGCAACGGTTTTCGGCTGTGAGACACCTGGATGGTCGCGGTCACTTGAATTTGCCGTTAGGTAAATTTCTCGCGAGAATCAGCCCCCGATCTGCGATACCGGTGTTAGCTTGCAGTCAGGCGCGCCGTCCTTCGACGGCATTCGGCGCAAACAGGGGTAGGCGATTCCTATGGCGAAAAATTCCATCATCCAACCGCTGGGGCCGTCGTGGTTCACAGGCGCTTACGATCCTCTGACCGCGCGCTGGCCTGCGGGCAACAAGATGCGCGACGTCGTCGTCGACGCTCTCGAGTTGGAGCCCGGACAACGACTGCTCGAACTCGGTTGCGGATCAGGGCGTCTCGCAATCAAGATCAAGAGCGAGCACCCGAAGGTGGCGATCACCGCGGTGGACGGCAACCGCGACATCATGAAGGTCGCGAAGAACCGCGCCGGGCAGGCCGGGGTCGATATCGACTTCGTGCTTGGCGACTTCGTCACGTGCCCGCTGGAGGGCATCTACGACAGGGTCTACAGCACGCTCGTCCTGCATCATCTGAACCTCGAGGCCAAACAAGAGGTGTTCGCTCGGATCCATGGCCTGCTCGCCGAGGACGGCAAGTTCGTGATTGCGGACTTCACCGGCCATCATCACGGACCCGGTCAGGTGATCCTGTCCAAGCTGTCGGCGTTGTCGGATCCCGTCGGCGGCAAGCAGTCCAACCACGACGGCAGTTTCGAGGCCGCAATGCGCGACACCTTCTCCTCCGTGGGTTCGGTCGCGCGGGTGCCATCGGTGTTCGGAACCATCGAGGTGTGGGAGTGCGGCCGGTGATCAGGATGACCACGGGAGGGGTCGAACTATGGACAGGTGGGCGCGGTTAGTCACAACTAGGCCTCTGCTCGTCGTCCTCGTGACGGTGGGTGCGGTGTTGGCGTCCGGACTGTGGGGGCTTGGCGTCTTTGACCGGCTCAACCTCGCCGGCTACGCAGACCCGACAAGCGAGTCGGCGCAGGCCGACCGACTCGTCGACCAACACCTCGGCCGCCGAACTCCCGACATCGTCCTCGTGTACACCGCACCCGTCGGAAAGACGGTCGACGATATAACCCCGCAAGTCACCGAACGCCTCGACGCAGTTGACAAGTCGATGTTGGCAAAGCCGATCGACGCATATTGGACATCCGCGCCGCAACAACGAATGCGGCTCGTCTCACCTGACCGCCGGAAGGCGTTGGCCGTCCTGACCCTGAAGGGCGACGACAGCCAGCGGTTGAAGCTGTTCAACGACCTCAGTCCCGGACTGCAGGTGCCCGGCGTGCAGACCGATTTCTCCGGCCAGAGTGCGACGACGGGCGCGTACAACTCCGAGTCCAAGCACGATCTGGCCATTGCCGAGTCGATCGCAGTGCCACTGACACTCGCGCTTCTGGTGGTGATCTTCGGCGGGTTCGTAGCCGCGTCGATCCCTGTATGTGTGGGCGGTTTGGCGGTTTTCGGGTCGCTGGGAGCGCTGCATGCGCTGTCGATGGTGACCGATGTGAGTGCGTTCGCGCTGAACACCGCCTCGATCCTCGGCCTCGGCATGGCCATCGACTACGGCTTGTTGACGGTGTCGCGCTTTCGGGAGGAACTAAGGCACGGCCTGGAACCGGCCGCCGCCGCCCGGCGCACGATCGCCACAGCCGGACGCACCGTGCTGTTTTCAGCGCTGCTGCTGGCGGTCGGGCTGGCCGGCATGTCGGTGTTCCGGTTGTCCATGGTTCGGTCCGTCGGCTTCGGCGCCATCGCGGCGGTCGGCATCGCGGCGTTCCTGTCATTGGCGGCGGTGCCCGCGCTGCTGACGATCCTCGGCGACCGCGTCAATGCGTTGCCGTGGCGGCGCGGAGCCGCTCAGCGCGGTGAGGCGCGCGCATACAAGTTCTGGTCCGCGCTTGCCACCAAGGTGACGCGCAGGCCGGTGCTGGTTGCTGTGCCTATCGTTGTCGGGCTGGCGCTGATCAGCTCGCCGATCCGCGATATCGCCTTTGGCGGCCTCGACATTCACGACCTCCCGAAGAGCAATACCGTTCGCTCCACCCAGGAGATGATCACCAGGGACTTCCCGCTGGTGAACAACGGCGCGACGGTCGTCATCAAGGGCGAGAACGGTCCTCCGGCGGAGGCGTCCATCGCGGAGTTCGCCGGCCAGGCGAAGTCGGCCGAAGGCGTCACGCGGGTGGACCCGCTCGCCGCGGGCGACGATATGACGATCCTGCATGCGGTGCTGTCGAGCGACGATTTCTCGAACGAAGCACGCGACTCGATCGCCGCCTTGCGAGCCATCCCGCCGCCGCAGGGGACGACAGTTCTCATCGGCGGCGAGAATGCTGTGCGGGCCGACAGCAACACCGCCGTGCTCGACGGGCTTCCGATCATGCTCGCGATTATGATTGCCGCGACGCTGGTGCTCATGTTCATCGCGTTCCGGTCGATCGTGTTGCCGATCAAGGCCGTTGTCATGGCGGGCCTCAGCCTTACCGCAACCCTCGGAGTGCTCACCTGGATCTTCGTCGACGGCAATGGCGCCGAGATGTTGGGCGTCGACCCGCGCCCGCTTCCCGCGGCTGCGATCGTGATGGTGATCGCCGTGATCTTCGGCCTCTCCACCGACTATGAGGTGTTTCTCGTCGCCCGAATGGTGGAAGCGCACCAAAAGGGTGCTGACACCGTCGAATCGGTGCGAGAAGGACTTGCCTCGACGGGCCGCGTGATCACGGCCGCTGCCACACTGCTCGTCATAGTCACGGGCGCTGCCGGGCTCTCCCAGGTTGCCTTGATGAAGATTGCTGGCATCGGAATGGCGTTTGCGATCATCCTTGATGCGTCGATTGTGCGCATGCTTCTCGTGCCCGCCCTGGTTACCCTGATGGGTCCCGCCAATTGGTGGCTGCCGAGGTTCGCGCAGCATCGTCATGCCGACGTCGCCACCCCAGGACCTGTCGCATTAGAGTCGCCAGCTGCCGTATCGGAAAAATAGGCGTCCGCTCAGCAAACTCACAGAAAATTCCCGGCCCTCGAGCCGGTGAAAAATTAAGGCAAATTAAGACAAACCGCGTTGTCATAGCAAACGCCATCGATGTAATACACAGGCGTCCAATTAATTCACAATTAGTTTTGCCGTAGATTTCGCCACGCACACCGATACTAGGTTGTACTGTGCCGATAGCTCTAGTTGACACAGGCGTCAGTATGAATAGGTCCCTAGTGGGGCTCTATTTATCGTGCGCTAAATCAAGATCACAGCTAATGGGGAGGCTGAGCGTGACATATGTAGATGAATCCGTTGTGATCGACCTTCCGCAAGCTTCGCGGATCAGGCGCCCACGTGCCTATCTCGGTTCTCAAACAGCAGTCGAGACCGTCGTCTACGGCGAAGACGATCCGTATCAATGGGACGAAGCCAGAACGCGGATATTTCAGGCTCTGGTCTTCACCGAAGCCTTCCGCTACCACTACGAGAACTGCAAGCAGTATCAGCGCTACTGCGCTATCGAAGGAGTCAACCCCGAGTCGCTGACGTTTCCAGACGACATCGTCCGGGTGCCGCTGATCCCGGCATCGATGTTCAAGGAACAGGCGATCAGCAGCGTCGCCGGCGAGGCCGTCGCCAAGGTCTGCCGGAGTAGCGGCACGCAGGGCGTCATCAGCAGGGTCCGCCGCGACAACACCAGCCTGGAACGATTCGTCGGCTCCATTCGGCTGTCTGCGGAACAGCTGCTCGACCTGAGGGTCAGAGCGCACGTCTTCAACCTCGGACCGGACACCGACGATGCCGGAGACGTTTGGTTCCCGTACGTCATGAGCCTGATCAGCCTGCTGCGCCCGGCAACGCACTACGTCGTCGACGGCGTATTCGATCCACGCAAGGTGGCCGACGACCTGACGGCGTTGGACGAAGAGATCCAGCCGATCATCGTCGGTCCGCCGATCTTCGTCGTATACCTGCTGCGCTACCTCGCCGATCAGGGCATCACGATGAATCTGGGCGCGCGCCGCGGCCTGTTGGTCACCGGCGGCGGTTGGAAGACGCACTCCGACGAAGAGATCGACAGCGCGGATTTCAGGGCCTGGTGTGCAGGCCAACTCGGCCTGGACTCGGCTTCTGTGCGCGACGCCTACAACATGGTCGAACTCAACACGGTGGTGTTCGAGTGCGAGGCCGCGCACAAGCACATCCCGCCGTGGCTGATCGTTGCTGCGCTCGACTCCGAAACCCAGCAGCCGGTGCCTGCCGGGGAGATGGGAGTCCTCGCGTACTGGGACGCATTGCCCACCGGCTACCCGGGTTTCGTCATCTCCGATGACTTCGGCGTGGTCGACCACGGCCCGTGCGAGTGCGGGCGAGGAGGGCCGACGATGAGCTTCACCCGAAGAGTGACCGCATCCGATGAGCGCGGCTGTGCGCGCGCGATGGACGGCGAAACCGAAGTCGCAGAGGAGGAACAGTCATGACCGCCTTCACCGAGTTGGGCTCTCTTCTGGAGACCCGCAACAGCGCAGGCAAAAGGATTCGAGGCCTGCTTGAGGTGCCCGCGTCTGGGGATTCTGAGACCCCGTGCGTGATCATCGCGCCCAGCTACGCGTTGTCGATGCGCCACTTTGGTCCCCTGTCGCTGTTCTTGACCCTCAACGGCTTTCGGTCGCTGCGCTTCGACTACACCGACCACGTAGGGGCAAGCGAGGGCCACGTCTTCGACTACAAGCTGTCCACAGCCGCAGATGATCTGCGCTCCGTGTTCGCCGCCCTCGGCGACTGGGGAGTGCGCGGCCCCGTGGGCGTCATCAGCGTCAGCATGGGTGCGCGAATCGCCTTCCGGGCCCTGCGAGATCTGCCCGACGTCGCAGCGCTGGTGTCCCTCGTCGGTGTGGTGAACCTGCAGGACACGCTCAACTCCGTCGTCGGTGAGGACGTCGTCGCCGAAGGTCTGTCGGGCAGTGTCCCGCACGCACGTGAAGTGCTCGGCTATCACGTGGGAGGCCAGATCGTGATGGACGCCATCGAGCACAATCTGCATTCCCTCGAGTCGACGAAACATGATGTCGCACAGTGCCGTTTCCCGATCACACACGTGTTCGCCGAAGACGATGCCTGGACCAATCTGGACGAAGCGGAATCTGTCTTCGGCGAGGACTGCGAGCAGGCGCCGCGCCAGATGTACATCCTGCCCGAGGCGACTCACAAGCTCGAATACAACCCTGTTGCCGCCCGAACTGCGTTCTCGGTGGCCACCGCTGCTGTGGCGCGCGAACTCACCGGCGCGGACATTGACGTCGAACAGGTGGTCTCACCTTCGTTCAACGACGTAGTGGAGAAGAACCGTCAAGAGAAAACGCTAGATCGGGAGGAAAACTCATGACAGATCAACTCGAACGGACCGTGACTCAAGAAGGTTTCACGATCCGCGACGAACCCTCGGGGAAGGTGCTGGAACTGCCGATCGTGGTCTGCGGTGAGGTGAAGCTGCCCACTCCGGAGAACACGATCTCGCTGAGCTACGGCGACAGCATGGAGGTTCGCATTCCGCGCCTGGATGCCGCCGACGTCGCGCGTATCCGCGAGGCCGACAATCGGGGTATCGCCGCGCTGTCGATCGACGACGTCGCGATCTTCCTCAACGACCTCTGCAAGAGGTGGATCGACGAGGACTACGAATTTCGGCAGTTGGTGACCGAGACCATCGCCGAGACAGCCGGATACGTCGGTCCGAGCATCTACTACGACCTCGGCCTGCTGTCGACGGCGCTGCGGCGCATCAAGGTGTACGACATGCTCGAGAGCGAGATCGGGGACCCCTATCTGCTCGACGAGTGGCTGCCGCGAAAGACGGTGTATCTACACGCCGAACCACGCGGGAAGTGCACCCACATCATGGTCGGCAACATCCCGATGGCTGGCCTGTTCTCCATCGTGCGCAGCGTGATGACCAAGAACATGACGATCGCCAAGCTGCCGAAGCGCGATGCCGTCACCAGCCTGCTGTTCGCGCTGAGCTTCATCGCCGTCGCGCCCGACCACCCGATCACCAAGTCGTTGACCGTCGCCTACTGGGATCCGGGCTCGACGATCGAAGACGAGATCCTGGATATGTCCGATGTGGTGTGTGCGTGGGGTCACGAGACGTCGATCGAACCGATCAAGCGGCGCATCCGCTACGGGACCGAGTTCGTCGAGTTCGGCCCGAAGCGCAGCCTGCACCTGGTCGGTAAGGACTGCGCCGATCTCGACTACGTCGGGATGAAGGCGGCGTACGACATCAGCATCTACGACCAGGTCGCCTGCTTCAGCCCGCAGGAGACGTTCTGCGAAGCGGACCCGAATGAGTACGTCGAGGCGCTGGGTCGATGGTTGGACACCAACCTCAAGCGGATGCCGAAGCCGCCGGTTCCTGCGGACGAGGCGGCCGCCGTGGCGAGGACCCGCCGTGAGTCGGCGTTCCGCGGCTGGGACGTCATCACGCCCAAGGATGGCGGCACGGGCTGGACCATCGTGGTGACCGACGGGCCGTGCAGGATTGCGGCACATCCGTTGAGCCGCACCATGTTCGTTCATCCGGTGAAGGACCTGAAAGAGGCGTACGGCTTCGTCGACAAGCATACTCAGACGATCGCGCTCTACCCGCCGGAGCGTGCGATGGAACTCGCGGACGAACTGGCGTTCCTTGGCATCGCCCGCATCACCGAGGTGGGCCGGGCGGGACGGCCTCGGCCGGGCTTCGCGCACGACGGCATGTTCCCGTTGGCGCGCTTGATCCGGTGGGTCACCATCGAGCGCGGTGTCGCCTTCAAGTACAAGTTCTGGGGTATCCCCGTGGAGGAGGACGACCGGTTGTTCTACGGCCGCGGGGACGACACCGAGAACCCGGACCCGATGGAGGTCTGGAAGGTGTACGAGGAAATGAACCTCAAGTAGGTGCGATGAGCATCGATACAGAAGCACCGCCGAACCCGGTACCTGACGTACCGGGGGAGGCGGTGCTCTCCCAAGGGGCCTCAGCGACGGGTTTGGCGTCGCTGAGCCCGAGCGGTGCTGTTCTGGACGTGTGGTACCCAGAACCGGAACTGGGTCACTACCCGACCACCGAGGTCGAAATGCTGACGTCCGGCGCGATTCCTGAGCGGTTGTTGCCGTTGATCGGCCGTAACCCGGTCAGTGAGGTCAGTGTGGTTGCGGTCCGCACCACGATCGCCGATCTCGCCAAGGCTCCGTGCGACGCGTACGAAGCCTACCTTCGGTTACATCTGCTGTCGCACAGGATGGTTCGACCTCACGAAGCCAACCTCGACGGCGTCGAGGAACTGCTCGCCGACGTGGTATGGACGAATCACGGCCCGATCGCCGCCGATGACTTTTCCAATGTGCATCGGCGCATGCGCGCATTCGGGCCGTTCACGGTCCAGGGCGTCGGCAAGCTGCCACGGATGGTGGACTACGTGATTCCGTCGGGCGTGCGAATCGCCGACGGCGCCCGCGTACAGCTCGGCGCCCACCTGGCGCCGGGAACCACGGTGATGCCAGAGGGTTTCGTTGATTACGACGCGGGCACGTTGGGTGGCGCGATCATCGAAGGCCAGGTTGCCGCAGGCGTCGTCGTCGGTGACGGCTCTGACGTCGGTGGCGGCAGCGGTGGCCACACGATCTGCATCGGCAAGCGCTGCCTCGTCGGGGCCAACGCCGAAGTCGAGATATCCCTCGGCGATGACTGCGTCGTCGAGACGGGGCTGCACGTCGCCGCGGATACCGCGGTCTTCCGGCCGGACGGCTCTTCGGTCGCTGCGGCCACGGTGGCCGGGATGAGCAATCTCCACCTGCGCCGCAACTCCGTCACCGGCGCGGTCGAAGCCTGGCCGTGGACCGGCAAGGGCGTCGACATCAACGCCGAACTACTGGCGAACGACTGAGAAACGAGTTCAATTCGGGATAGCCAACGGTTTGTGGTGTAGTTTGCTGTACGCGCTGACTTCTTGAGTGTGTCGGGCTAGTGCGAGGTAAAGCAGTGCCTACTTCGATGGTGAAAGATGTTCCTGTATCTAGCGAGAATCGCGTATCGGCGTTCGAGACGTTCGCCGAAAGACAAAGCCATGCGACTTCTTCGCCCGATGTGGCGAATTTGCTACATAGTGAGTTGTGACGTTGCACCATAGCTATACGACAGTGCGTGCCCGGGGGAGGGTGTTATGCGAAAGACAATTCGAACACTCGGTGTAGCGCTGCTGGCCGTTCTCTGCGCGCTCCTGATGGGGCTATCGGGCAATATGCCGCTGGCGGTGCAACTGACGGGATCGCATGCCCTGAAAGGCACCCAGATTCCCATCCTCAACATCACCAGCGATCCGGCGATCCAAGGGATGGCCATCCAGTACGGCGTCGGGACCGTCGGCACTCCGCCGACCGTCGTCGTCTACCCGGCCTCTTGGCGCCCGCTGTCGCCGGGTGGCTTCTCGGACCCCACCTGGGATCAGTCGGTTCGGCAGGGCGTGACGGCCCTGCAGCTCGCCACCGCAGGTGACCCTTCACCGGTGATTTTCGGATATTCGCAGGGCGCCGTCGTCGGTAGCGAGTACAAGAAGGCGTTCAACGCCGATCCGACGCCCGGCGTCGTTCCGGAGTTCGTGTTCGTCGGGAACGGGGACCGGCCCAACGGCGGCATCCTGTCGCGGATGGCAGGGCTGTACATACCGGGTCTCGACATGACCTTCACCTCGGCGACCCCCACCAATACCAGCGGCGCGGCAGATGGCGTGATCACCACGAAAGACTATGCCGGCCAGTACGATCCGATTGCTGACGCTCCGACGAACCCGACCAACCTGTTCGCGCTGACGAACGCCGCAATGGGTACCTTGTTCGTTCACCTCAACTACGACAACCCGAGCGGTGCGGTGCTGCAGGACGAATACGGTGACACCGCGTACTACCTGATCCCGTCGTACCCGGTTCCGCTGCTGATGCCGATCGACATGATCCCGGTCGTCGGGCCGATCGCCGCCGATGTGCTCGACCCGCTTGTCCGGCTCCTCGTTGAGGCGGGCTACAACCGGAACATCAGTCCCGGCCAGCCAACCACGTTCGACTTCGGTTACTTCCCTGACCCGGCCACCTTCGTCAAGAACATTCCTGTCGCGATCATGACCGGGCTCGACAACGGGCTCCAGGACGTCGGTGCCGGGCGTCCCTTGAACACCGCGCGACCACAAATCGGTCCCGGCACGATGGGCCAGGATGCGTACGGGATCGGTGGGCCACCGGTGACGATGAGCCCGACGACGAACGCGCAGCCGCTCGCGATGACGACCATGGGGGCCGAGGTCGACCAGAATGACAATGGTCAGGCGTTGATGGCGACGCCGCCTGCGCCGACGGCCGATGCCGGGCCTGGCGCCGTGAACGACTCGAACGGAACGGGCCCGAAGCTGAACGTGCTGAGGCCGCCGCTGTTCGCGACTCCTGGTGGCAATTCGTCGACACCGTCGAAGCCGAGAATCGCCGGCCCGAACGGATCGCTGCTGGCAACGGTGAGGAAGTCGATCAAAGCTGTGGTCAAGGCCGTGACGTCGCATGGCGATGGCGATTCGGCTGCCGGCCAGAGCGGCTCAGGCCAAAGCGACCCGGCCCCCGCGGATGCGGGTGCGCCTGCGAGCTGACCGCACCATCGGCGGGCAGGCTGCGGCGGTACTTATCTGCTTGACGTCGCGCCTACTCTGGAGGCATGTGAGCTGACGCCATCTCCGGGTGAAGCCCGGATCGATGCTGCCGTCCATTTTCCGTGCAATCACGAGAGCCCGCATATGTCTGAAACCGCCATCGTCTGTTCGAATCTGTCCTTCTCGTGGCCGGGGGAGTCCCCGCTGTTCGAGGAGTTGTCCTTCGCCGTGGGCGACGGGCATACCGGCCTGGTCGCACCCAACGGCGCAGGCAAGAGCACGCTGCTGAAGCTGATCACCGGTTCCTACCGGCCGTCGGCCGGATCGGTGACCGTCGACGGCTCACTCGGCTATCTACCGCAGACGCTGCCGTTCGATGCAGAGCGCGCTGTGGCCGACGTGCTCGGTGTCGCACCCGTGCTCGAGGCGCTCGACGCGCTGGCGTCCGGTGACGCCGGCGAGGCGGTGTTCGCCGCAATCGGCGACGAGTGGGATATCGAGGAGCGCACCCGCGCGCAGCTCGACCGGCTCGGCCTCGCGCACGTTGCACTCGATCGCAGGCTGGGCTCGCTGAGCGGAGGCGAGGTGGTCTCGCTCGGGTTGGCCGCCGAACTGCTCAAGCAGCCCGATGTCCTGCTGCTCGACGAGCCGACCAACAACCTCGACGCCGGTGCGCGCGCCAAGCTCTACAACGCGCTCGACGACTACAAGGGGGCACTGCTACTGGTCAGCCATGACCGCGTGCTGCTCGACCGGATGGACCGCATCGCCGAACTGCACCGCGGCGAAATGAACCTCTACGGAGGCAATTTCACCGCATACGAGGAATCGGTGCGCGAAGGCCAACGCCTCGCCGAGAGCGCCGTGCGCAACGCAGAGCAACAGGTCAAACGCGAGAAGCGGCAGATGCAACAGGCCCGTGAACGCGCTGCGCGCCGGTCGAGCACCGCGGCGCGCAATGTGAAGGACGCCGGGCTGCCGAAGATCATCGCGGGCGCGATGAAGCGCAGGGCACAGGAGTCCGCCGGACGCATCGACGGTGTGAGCGCCGCGCGGGTCGACGATGCGAGGACCCGCCTCGACGACGCTGAGCGTGCGCTGCGCGACGATCCGTCGATCGTGCTTGACCTGCCGGAAACCGAGGTACCCGCGGGCCGTAACCTGTTCGTGGGCAACGGAATACGGTTATGCCGAGGCGGGCGGACCCTATTCGGCGACGGTATCGACATCACCATCCGCGGACCTGAACGCATCGCGCACGTCGGTCCTAACGGCGCGGGGAAGACGACGCTGCTGCGGATCATCTCCGGCGAACTCGAACCGGATGACGGAGACATCCAGCGGGTCGACGGGCGGATCGCCTACCTGTCGCAGCGACTCGACCTGCTCGACGAGGACCGGACGGTGCTCGAGAACCTGGTCTCGTATGCGCCGACGTTGAGCGAGACGCGGCGGATGCATCTACTGGCGCAGTTCCTGTTCCGGGGCAACATGATTCACCTGCCCGTCAGCGTGCTATCCGGCGGCGAAAGGCTGCGCGCCACGCTCGCGTGCGTGCTGTATGCCGACCCGGCGCCGCAGCTGCTGCTGCTGGACGAGCCGACCAACAACCTCGACCTCGTCAGCATCGCGCAGCTCGAATCCGCGCTGAACGCCTACCGCGGTGCGTTCGTCGTCGTCAGCCACGACGCCAGATTCCTGCAGAACATCCGCGTCGACCGGACGCTGCAGTTGTGATTTCGGCGCGCTGGGTCACGCTGAGGGTGGCCTAGCGCGCCCAATTCGCAGTCAGCGCGCCGTGTCGGCCTGTGCGGCGATATCGGCCGCCGACGCCATCATCCCGATGTCGGCGAATCCGGCCGACACCGCCGCCAATGCCTGGGCATCGCCCGCGACGAACGCGCGGGCGTGCCGCAACGCCAAATCGCCGACCACACAATCGACGTCGGCGGTGAGCCGAGCGATCGCGTCAACGGCACGGATGTCGCCGAGCCGCACCGCATCATGAAACGCGCGCACCGCGACCGCCGACTGACCGCCGCGCTCGGCAGCCCGCCCCGCATCGCGCGCGGCGGACCGTGCCCCGGCCGGATCACGACGCGCTGCGGTCGTCCAGGCCCGCCCCAACTGCAGCTCAGGCGCGAATAGCATCGACTTCAACCCGTGCCGGGACTCCGCCCGGGACAACGCTTTTGCGGCCTCGCCCATCTTGCCCAGATGGCCAAGCGCACGCGCAAGCAGCATCCACGCCAGCGGCCCCCACGAATACCCGGTCGGGGCCAGTGCCTCGGCGGCACCGCGCAGCAGCTTCGCGGCATCCGCTGAATCGCCCCGTTCGATCAGCACATCGGCGACCAACACCTCACCGATCGCGCGCCCCGGCTGCTGCATCTGCGCGAAATCCGTCAACTGCTGCGCCAGTTCCTGCGCCCGGTCCAACTCGCCCGCCATCATCAACGCCGTCGTCTGGCCGAAGCCACTGGTGAATCGCAACAGCCCCGGATGCTGAGCCTCCATCGCCCGCTCGGCGAGCGCGTCGACCTCGGCGAACCGGCCCATTCGCGCACAGCTCAGCGCTGCTGCCGCCGCCGACCAGCCGATCGCGGTGTCGTCGGCGTCCGGCGAGGCCAGCACCTCCTCGGTGATCTCCACCGCTCGGCCGGGTCGACCCGCGTTCATCGCGAAGGTGGCTGACAGCGCGTCCACCGTCGTTCGCGCCGCCGGCGACGTCACCTGGTTGCGGGTGGTCTGCAGGAACGCGGTCGCCCGCTCCGGCTGCGACAGCATCCAGAACTGATTGGCCGCCCGCGGCAGCGCCCACGCCATCAGTTCGGCGTCCGACAGCTTGGCCGGGTCGACGGCAGCGAGCACATCGTCGGCCTCCCTGCCGCGGCCCTGCCACGCCAGCGCCTGGGCCAACGTCAACCGTGCGTCCAGGTCGGGGTCGCGTTTGAGAACCGCCTCGCCGAGCCGCTCGCTCAGCGGCAGGTCGCCGAGCCGAAGCGCGTCCGCCGCTGCGGCCACCACAACCGAAACCGGCTGCGGGTTGTCACTGTCCAGTGCCAGCACCGCGAGTCGCAGCCGGTCGACGACGTCGCGCGGCTGCTGAGCCGACAGCTGTTCGTACAGCTCGGCGCGCCGCGCGAGCAGCTCCTCGAGGGACATCGCTTCCAGCGCCTCGCCCGCGTACAGGGGATGGGCCGCGCGCACCACGTCGTCAACCACGGTGACCGCGCCCGCATCCGTCGCGGCCGCCACCGCGCTCTCACCGGCGAGCGCCGTCAGGTCAGCAAGCGGCATCGGATCGGTGACCGCCAGGAAATTCAGCGCCGCGCGCGCCTCGGTCGGCAGCCCGGTGAGGAACTCGCGGATCGAGGCATCCAGGCGCTTGCGGTCCGCGGCCGGTGCGGCCAGCTCGATCCGCGGCAGCACGTTGTCGAGTTGCAGCGCCCTGATCGAGTCAGGCGCGCCCTCCTCGGGATCGACGGTGACGATCAGTCGCACCGCCCCGCTGACGGCCAGTTGATAGACCAGCGTGGCGGACAAATGGTCGAGCAGGTGCGCGTCGTCGACGATCAGCAGAAGCCCGTCGGTCACCGAATCGCGTGCCGCCTGCAGCACCGCCGCCGTCTTACCGTCGTCGGGCGCCCCGATCAGGTCGCGGACCGCAGCGAACGGCACGACGCGATCGGAGACGGTCCCGGTCACCCGCGCCGACGGTCCGCCGAGGCGCTCGCCCGCCGCACCGGCCACCGTCGTCTTTCCCGCACCGACTGGACCGATGATCACCGCCCCGCCGCGGTCGCAGACCGCCGCCTCGACCTGTTCGATTGCCGGCTCAGGTGGCGCGGTCTTCCAGTCGACGGGCACCCGCCGGAGTTTAGGGTGTGGCCGCGGCGGCCGTGCCGTACTCGTCTACGTTTGCGGTGTGTCCACCGATTCCGACCACGAATGGGCCGTCTGCGTCTACTGCGCGTCGGGACCGAGGCACCCTGAGCTGCTCGAGCTGGCCGACCGCGTCGGCGCCGCCATCGCCGCGCGCGGATGGACGCTGGTCTCCGGCGGCGGAAACGTCTCGGCCATGGGTGCGGTGGCCAACGGGGCGAGGGCGCACGCAGGCAAAACCGTCGGGGTGATCCCGAAGGCGCTCGTGCACCGCGAGCTGGCCGACGTCGACGCCGACGAACTCGTCGTCACCGAGACCATGCGGGAACGCAAGCAGGTGATGGAGGACAGGGCCGACGCCTTCATCGCGCTGCCCGGCGGTATCGGCACGCTGGAGGAGTTCTTCGAAGCCTGGACGGCGGGCTATCTGGGTATGCACGACAAGCCGGTGGTGATGCTCGATCCGTTCGGACATTACGACGGGCTGCTCGCCTGGTTGCGCGGCCTGATCGACAGTGGCTACGTTGCTCAGTCGGCATTGGACCGGCTCGTTGTGGTCGACGACATCGACGATGCATTGGCGGCCTGCGCACCGGCCCCGTGATGGCGCTCACCGGCATGGATAGGGTGTCGGTCAAATGACACCGGAGGGGAACGCCGCATGAGTGACGAGAAATCGGGCACCCGCAGCAGCGTCGGGCTGCTGGACATCGCCAGCCGAGTGCCCGGCCTGCTCGCCGACACGCCCACCATCCTGCGCGGAGTGATCACCGGGTTCGGGGCCCGCCCAACGGCCAAGACGTCGATCGGCAAGGTCTTCCAGGACCGCGCGGCCCAGTACTCGGACAAGGTGTTCCTCAAGTTCGAAGACCAGCAGCTCACCTACCGCGAGGCCAACGAAACCGTCAACCGGTACGCGGCGGTGCTCGCCGCGCGCGGAGTCGGCCACGGCGACGTCGTCGGCATCATGCTGCGCAATTCGCCTGAGCCGGTGCTGCTCATGCTGGCCGCCGTCAAATGCGGGGCGATTTGCGGGATGCTCAACTACCACCAGCGCGGCGATGTGCTCTCCCACAGCCTTGGTCTGCTGTCGGCGACCGTCCTGGTCGCCGACCCCGACTTCGTCGACTCGATCAAGGACAGCGGCGCCGACACCGACGCACTGGTGAGTCTCGACGAGTTCAAGGCACTCGCCGAAACCGCGCCGACGAGCAATCCGGCCACCGCGTCGGCCGTGCTCGCGAAGGACAAGGCGTTCTACATCTTCACCTCGGGCACCACCGGCATGCCCAAAGCGAGCATCATGACGCACTACCGGTGGCTGCGGGCGCTGGCCGGGTTCGGCGGCCTTGGCATGCGACTGAACAGCAACGACACCCTGTACTGCTGCCTGCCGCTCTATCACAACAATGCGCTGACGGTCGCGTTGTCGTCGGTGTTGAGCTCGGGTGCGACGCTTGCACTCGGAAAGTCGTTCTCGGCATCGAAATTCTGGGACGACGTGATCCGTTATGACGCAACAGCTTTCGTCTACATCGGCGAAATCTGTGCATACCTGCTCAACCAGCCGGAGAAGGACACCGACCGCAAGCACAAGGTGCGGGTGATCGGTGGAAACGGTCTGCGCCCAGCGATCTGGGACGAGTTCACCGAGCGCTTCGGCATCGACCGGGTATGCGAGTTCTACGCCGCCAGCGAGGGCAACACCGCGTTCGTCAACGTGCTGAACATGGACAAGAGCACCGGCATCTGCCCGACGCCCGTCGCGTTCGTGGAGTACGACGAGGAAAGCGGCGACCCCAAGCGCGGTGACGACGGCCGCGTGCGCAAAGTGAAGTCGGGCGAACCGGGCCTGCTGATCTCGAAGGTCAGCAGCTTCCAGCCGTTCGATGGCTACACCGACAAGGACGCCACCGAAAAGAAGTTGGTGCGCAACGCTTTCAAGGACGGCGATGTCTGGTTCAACACCGGCGACCTGATGCGCTCGCAGGGCTTCGGGCATGCGGCGTTCACCGACCGGCTCGGCGACACCTTCCGGTGGAAGGGCGAGAACGTGGCCACCACCGAGGTCGAGGCCGCGGTGTCGACCGATCCTCAGGTCGAGGAGGCGACGGTGTTCGGCGTCGAGGTGCCCGACGTCGGAGGAAGGGCGGGCATGGTGGCCGTCCAGCTCAAGGAGGGCCAGGAGTTCGACGGCAAGGCCTTCGCGAAGGCCGCCTACGACAACCTGCCCGGTTACGCCGTCCCGTTGTTCGTCCGCGTCGTCAAGGAGTTGGCCCACACCTCGACGTTCAAGAGCCAGAAGGTCGACCTTCGCAAGGAGGGCTACGGCGGCAACTCCGGCGAGGGCGACGAAGAGGCGGGCAAGATCGAGGACCCCATCTACGTGCTGTCCGGCCGCGACGAGGGTTACGTCGAGTTCTACGACGGCTACCTCGCCGAGGTCAAGGACGGCAAGAAGCCCAAGTAGTCCAGCGATTTCGGCGCGCTAACCCACCGGGAGGGTGCGCGAGCGCGCCGAACTCACTTATGCGCGGCCGCCGAGGTGCTCGGCGAGGAACCGCTCGACGGCATGGAACATCTCGATCGTGTTCTCCGGGTTGACGAAGCCGTGCCCCTCGTCGCCCTTGACCATGTACTCGACGTCGACGCCGCGGGCTTGCAGCGCGGAGACCATGTTGTCGGACTCCGCCTGCACGACGCGGACGTCGTTGGCGCCCTGAATCACCAGCAGTGGCGTGCGGATCTCGTCGACCTTCGTAATCGGTGACCGGGCCAACATGTCCTCCAATTCCTCTGGCACATCGGGATTTCCGACGAACAGATGCCAGTTGTTGGCCAGGTGCGGGCGTGCGATCTCGGGCAGCGTGCGCATGAAGTTGGCCAGGCTCGAGATGCCGACGTAGTCGATCGCGGCGGCGAACACGTCCGGCGTGAACGTGACGCCGACCAGCGTTGCGTACCCGCCGTAGGAGCCGCCGAAGATCGCCACGCGCTCGGGGTCCGCGTAGCCCTGCTCGACGGCCCAGTTCACCCCGTCGATCAAGTCGTCGTGCATCTTGCCCGCGAACTCGCCGATCGCAGCCTTGACGAACGCCTTGCCGTATCCGGCCGACCCGCGGAAGTTGACCTGCAGCACCGCGTAGCCGCGGTTGGCCAGCAGTTGCACGGCGGGCACGTACATCCACGAGTCCCGTGTCCACGGGCCGCCGTGCACCACCAGCACCAGCGGCAGGCTCCGCTGCTCGACTCCGACCGGCAGCGTGAGGTACGACGGCAGATCAAGGCCGTCCCGAGAAGGGATCGTCACCGGCAGCATCGGCGCCAGCTTCTCCGGATCCAGATCCGGGTGCGGCCGATACAGCAGCCGACTCTCGCCGGTGCCGTGGTCGTAGAGGTAGGTGGCTCCGGGATCGCGATCGTGATTGAAGCCCACCACCCACTTCTGCCCGCTCTTGTCGGACGACAGGGCGCCGATGTCACCGTCGGACAGCTTCTCGATGGCGGCGAGCACGTCGGCGAAGGTTGAGTCCAGCGCGTGAATCACCTGCCGCTCACCGAGATACCGCACGCCAAGCAGTTCGCCGGTGGCGCGGCTCTGGATCAACGGCTCGGGATACCCAGCCCATACCTGGCTGCGTCCGTCGACGTCCATCGTGGGGTGCTTGTCGACGGCCGACTGCGTGCCGGTTGTCACGTCGAGGCGGACCAACCGGGTATGGTCCGTGCCCTCGTTGGACCCCATCCAGATCCCGGTGCCGTCGGGCGTGACGACCATGGGGTAGAGGCCCATGGTGTAGTCGGCACCGTCGTACGCTGCGATCGAGCGCTTCGACCCGGACTTCTTGTCCCACTGGTGGATCTCCACGTTGCCGTCGTTGTTCAACTCGGTTGCGAAGAGGTCGCCCTTGCGGCTGACCAGCCACCCCGATATCCCGCCCGGGTTCTGCACGATCATCGTCAGTTCGCCTGAGGCGATGTCGAGTTCGTAGACGTCCGTCTGCTGCGGGTCGCGCTTGTTGCAGTGCACGATCGCCCGGCCTGGTTTGTCGGGCAGCAGTTCGAAGGCGGCCATCGCGCCGGGGAACGGCGTGAGGTCGACGGCCTCGGCGTCAGGGTCGTCGAGATCGACCCTGAACACGTGCCAGTTCTCGTCACCGCCGGTGTCCTGCATGTACATCAGCCAGCGCGGGTCGTCGGTCCACGAGAAGTGGAACACACTGCGCGTCTCGTCGGCGGTCACGCAGCGCGCGTCGGCGCCCGTCTCGTCGGCGAGGTCGGCCACCCAGATGTTCAGGCGGTTCTTCCATGGAGCCAGATAGGCGATCCGGGTGCCGTCCGGCGAGATCGTGGCGGCCGCCTTCTCGGGCGGGCTGAAGAACTCCTCGACGGTGATGCGGTCGGGCAGTGGCATGGGTGTTCCTTTCGATCGGTCGGACAGGTTTCATCGCCGGCCAGGTCGTCAGGCCTGGTCGTGGATGGTGAATCACGTTGCGCTAGTTGGCCTCTACCGGCCCTCCGAGGCGACCGTTGGTGGCGTCGCGGATCGCGCGGTCGATCAGGGCCAACGCCTCGTCCTGGGTGACCTCGCGCTTGTCGACGACGATCGCGCGGCTCACCTCCTCGTCGACGACGCGGAACGCGCCGGTGACGGCCGCCGCGCACAGTCGAACGGTGAGGTCGTTGCCGGTGAGCCGTAATCGCTTGGCGATCACCGGAATCAGGCCCTGCTCCATCTGGTCGTGGATCATCAGGTACGCGGTGCGAAGCGCCGGTTCCGTTGCCGTCATGGTCGCGATCCGTATCGAGGCCACCTCGTCGTCGATGTCCTGTTTCGAGAGCGGATGCACGACGGCGTCGGCGGCCAGGTGCTCGGCCAGCGACAGCTCGTCAGGCCAGCGGTGCGCGATCTCGATGAACCGGTCCGCCGACTTCGCCAGCACCGGCTCGACGCAACTCTCCTTGCTGCGGAAGTAGCGCCAGATCGTGCGCGTCGAAAGGCCAGCCGCAGCGGCGATGTCGTCCCCGCTGGTCCCCGACACACCGTGGTCCCAGAACAGCGCACAGGCGTGCCGCGATACCGCGAGCCGTGCCTCGGCCTGGGTCATCGATGAATTCAGCCTTCCTCGATTGCGTGTCACTTAGTGACAGCTCTACTGTGTCACTAAGTGACAGAGTCGTCAAGCGACGACATCGCGGCGAGCCTGGAGGCAGGGTGGATACCGAACAGTTCTGGCGGGACGCCGACGACCACATCGTGCGGTACGGGTCATCGTTCGTCCCGCGAATCATCCAGCGCGCCAAGGGAAGCTACGTCTACGACGAGACCGGTGCGGCGATCCTGGACTTCACCTCCGGCCAGATGAGCGCGGTGCTCGGGCACGCTCACCCCGACATCGTGTCCACGGTGTCGACGGCCGTGGCGACGCTCGACCACCTGTACAGCGGAATGCTCAGTGCGCCCGTCGTCGACCTGGCCAAGGCCCTTTCTGCGACCCTGCCGCCGTCGCTGAGCAAAATTCTGCTGCTCAGCACCGGAGCGGAGTCCAACGAGGCGGCCATGAAGATGGCCAAGCTCTACACCGGCCGATACGAGTTGGTGTCGTTCGACCGCTCCTGGCACGGCATGACGTCGGGTGCGGCGTCGGCGACATTCAGCGCGGGGCGGCGCGGTTACGGACCCCCGATGCCGGGCAATCTCACGCTGCCCACCCCCAACGCCTTTCGGTCCCCGTTCCGGCGACCCGACGGAAGCTACGACTGGGAAGCCGAACTCTCCTACGGCTTTGCGATGGTCGACGCGCAATCCTCAGGCAGCCTTGCCGCCTGTCTCGTCGAGCCCATCCTCTCCTCGGGCGGAATCATCGAGCCCCCGCCGGGATACCTGCGCAGGCTCAAGGAGATGTGCGTCGAACGCGGAATGCTGCTCATCGTCGACGAGGCGCAGACCGGCATCGGCCGCACCGGGACCATGTACGCGCATCAGCGCGACGGGATCGTGCCCGATCTGCTCACGCTGTCGAAGACGCTCGGCGCGGGTCTGCCCGTCGCGGCCGTCGTCACCAGCGCCGAGATCGAGAGTGTCTGCCACGAGCGGGGGTTCCTGTTCTTCACCACCCACGTATCCGATCCGCTGGCCGCGGCGGTGGCGCTGACCGTGCTCGACGTCGTCGCGCGCGACGGGCTCGTCGAGCGCGCCGCCCGGCTGGGAGACCGGCTCACGACGCGTCTGCAGGAGATGCGGGACCGCTACGAACAGGTCGGTGATATCAGGGGGCGGGGCCTGTTGCAGGGCATCGAACTGGTTTCCGACAAGGCCACCAAGGCGCCGGCGGATGCGCTGGGCGCGCAGGTCACCGCCGCCTGCCTGGAGCGCGGGTTGCACATGAACATCGTGCAGCTACCGGGGATGGGCGGCATCTTCCGGATCGCCCCGCCACTGACCATTACCGACGATGAACTGGATGCGGGCCTGGCCATCCTCGACGACGCACTCAAGGCCGTCCTCGCAGGCCCGTAGCCTGTAAGGGTGCAGTCGACCTTCTGCGGCCGTCCGGTGGCGGGCGATCGAGCGCTGATCATGGCGATCGTCAACCGCACCCCGGACTCGTTCTACGACCGCGGCGCCACCTTCACCGATGAAGCCGCCAAAGCCGCGGCGCATCGAGTGATCGCCGACGGCGCCGATGTCGTGGACGTCGGCGGGGTAAAGGCAGGGCCGGGCGACGACGTCGGCGTCGACGAGGAGATCGCGCGGGTGGTGCCGTTCATCGAATGGCTCCGCGACAGCTATCCCGACCAGTTGATCAGCGTCGACACCTGGCGCTCGGCCGTCGCAAAACAGGCCTGCGCGGCCGGGGCCGACCTGATCAACGACACCTGGGGCGGACACGACGCCGGGCTGGCCGACGTCGCCGCGGAGTTCGCTGCGGGCCTGGTGTGCTCCCACACCGGCGGAGCGACGCCGCGTACCCGACCATTTCGGGTCAACTACGGGACATCCGAGCGTGGCGTGGTCGACGACGTCATCGCCGAGGTGACCGCCGCGGCCGAACGGGCGGTGGCCGCCGGGGTCTCACGAGACGCGGTGTTAATCGACCCAACCCACGATTTCGGCAAAAATACTTATCACGGCCTTACTTTGTTGCGCCATGTAAAAGATCTTGTTAATACCGGATGGCCTGTCCTGATGGCGCTGAGCAACAAAGACTTCGTCGGGGAAACTCTGGGTGTGGACCTGACGGAGCGCCTGGAGGGCACCCTGGCGGCGACTGCTCTTGCCGCCGCGGAGGGTGCTGCGATGTTCCGGGTGCATGAAGTCGGGCCCACACGGCGCGTACTCGAAATGGTCGCGTCGATTCAGGGCGTGCGTTCGCCCACGCGCACGGTAAGGGGACTGGCATGACGCTGAGACGGACCCGAGTGAGGATCGCTGGGCCCACGCCCGCAGGGCAGGGGACGAGGGACGAGCGAGGACCGGTGGGCCCACGCCCGCAGGGCAGGGGACGAGGGGGAGTCGAACGATGACCCTGTCTCCGGAACTTCCCGGCACGGACGTCGTCGCCGGCAGGTGGCTGGCCGACCACAGCTTCAGCCGACCCACGTGGACCATCGCCGAGCTGGAAGCGGCCAAGGGTTCGCGCACGATCTCGGTGGTGCTGCCCGCGCTCAACGAGGAACTGACCGTCGGATCGGTCGTCGAAACCATCACGCCGCTGCTCGGCGGGCTGGTCGACGAGCTGATCGTGCTGGACTCCGGCTCCACCGACGACACCGAGATCCGCGCGCTCGCCGCCGGTGCACGGGTGATCAGCCGTGAGGTGGCCCTGCCCGAGGTCCCGCCGCAACCCGGCAAGGGCGAGGTGCTGTGGCGCTCGCTTGCGGCCACCACCGGCGACATCGTGGTGTTCGTCGACTCCGACCTGATCGATCCCGACCCGATGTTCGTGCCGAGGCTGGTCGGCCCGCTGCTGACGGTCGACGGTGTGCACCTGGTCAAGGGCTTCTACCGCCGCCCGCTGAAGGTCAGCGGCAGCGAGGACGCCAACGGCGGCGGCCGGGTCACCGAACTGGTGGCGCGCCCCCTGCTTGCCGCGCTTCGGCCCGAGCTGAACTACCTGATGCAGCCGCTGGGCGGCGAATACGCAGGCACCCGTGAACTGCTGACGTCGGTGCCGTTCGCGCCCGGCTACGGCGTGGAGATCGGTCTGCTGATCGACACCTACGACCGGCTTGGCCTTGACGCGATCGCGCAGGTCAACCTCGGCGTCCGGGAGCACCGCAACCGGCCGCTGACCGAGCTCGCCACGATGAGCAGGCAGGTCATCGCCACGCTGCTGTCCCGCTGCGGTGTCCCGGACTCTGCTGTCGGGCTGACCCAGTTCTTCGCCGACGGCGACGACTACACCTCGCGTACGTCGGAGGTATCGCTGGACGACCGGCCGCCGATGATCACGCTGCGCCCGCGCTAGCGCCTGGGTCGCGGCGCCGCGTCGTCGGACCGGTGAGGCAGTATCGACATCGTGACGCTGATCCTGGTGTATCTCGTGGTCCTGATCCTGGTGGCGGTCGTGCTGTTCGGGGTGGGCAGCGTTCTGTTCGGGCGTGGCGAGGTGCTGCCGCCGCTACCGCGCGCCACCACCGCGACGGCGTTGCCCGCATCCGGCGTCACCGGCGCCGACATCGACTCGGTCAAGTTCAGCCAGGCGCTGCGCGGATACAAAACCAGTGAGGTGGACTGGGTGCTCGACCGACTCGGCGCCGAGCTCGACCAGCTCCGAGGAGAGTTGGCGGCGGTGCAGGCGACCCGGGAAGTTGCCGACGACGCCCGCGACGAGGAACCGGCCGATAGCGGTGCGCATGCGCTGCCGTCGGAGGACAGGGCCGAGTGACGCAGGTGTCTGACGACGACGGCCGCGTCCGCTGCGGTTGGATCGACCAATCGCGTTTGGCGCCAGCCGATTTCACCCTCTACCGCGACTACCACGACACCGAATGGGGTCAACCGGTGCGCGGCTCGAAGGCGCTGTTCGAGCGGGTCAGCCTCGAGGCGTTCCAGAGCGGGCTGTCGTGGCTGATCATTCTGCGCAAGCGGGAGAACTTCCGCCGCGCATTCCACCGGTTCGAGATCGGCAAGGTCGCGCGCTACACCGACCGCGATGTCGAGCGGCTGATGAACGATGCGGGAATCGTGCGCAACCGCGCGAAGATCGAGGCGACCATCGCCAATGCGCGCGCCGTCGCAGACCTGGACGTCGATCTCGGCGAACTGCTGTGGTCATTCGCTCCGCAGGCGCGGCCGCGCCCTGCGAAGCTTTCCGATGTGCCTGCCGTGACCCCTGAGTCGAAGGCGATGGCGAAGGAATTGAAGCGCCGCGGATTCAAGTTCGTGGGCCCGACGACGGCTTATGCCCTGATGCAGGCCACCGGAATGGTCGACGATCACGTGGTGTCCTGCTGGGTCCCCGCCACCACCTGAACGGCGCATCGAAACGATCTTGACCGGGTCTTTGCACATCGAACGGCCCGGATAGGGAACAATGGGGGTAGTTCAGGAGCGGTTCAGTGCCGGGAGCTGTCAACACGGCTGGGCAGCCGGCGCATGTGGAGGGAGCACTCGATGGCGGCGATGAAGCCCCGGACCGGCGACGGTCCTCTGGAAGCAACCAAGGAGGGGCGCGGCATCGTGATGCGGGTACCACTGGAAGGCGGCGGCCGATTGGTCGTCGAACTCACCCCTGACGAGGCGGCTGCCCTCGGCGACGAGCTCAAGGGCGTCACCAGCTAGCTAGACACCTTGCGGTAGATCTCCAGGGTCTGCTCGGCAATGTGCGCCCAGGAAAACTCGTCAATGCAGCGCTGCCTGCCTGCCTCTCCGTACTGACGCGCCCGCGCCGGATCGGCGACCAAGGAGTTGACCGCATCGGCCAGCCGGGACTCGAAGAACTCCGGGTCGGCCGAGTCGTAGTGAACCAGCAGCCCGGTCTGGCGATCCGCGACCACCTCGGGAATACCGCCGACGTCCGATGCGACCACCGCCGTCGCGCACGCCATCGCCTCCAGGTTCACGATCCCCAACGGCTCGTACACCGACGGACATACGAAAACTGTTGCCGCCGAAAGAATTTCGCGAATCTTGCCGATCGGCAGCATCTCGCGAACCCAGAACACGCCGGTGCGGGCACGCGACAGCTCCTGAACCGCGGTCGTCACCTCCTCAGCGATTTCCGGGGTATCGGGGGCGCCCGCGCACAGCACCAGCTGCACCTCGGGGGAGAATCGGTGAGCCGCCGCGACGAGGTGCGCGACCCCCTTCTGCCTGGTGATCCGCCCGACGAACGCGACGACCGGCCTGGTCGGGTCCACGCCGAGCTCGGCCAGCACCGACTCGTCGGACCCTGAGTGGTCGACGGGATACCAGACCTTGGTGTCGATCCCGTTGCGCACCACGTGCACCCGGCTGGGATCCAGTGCCGGGTAGGTGTGCAGCACGTCGTCGCGCATCCCGGAGCTGACGGCGATGACGGCGTCGGCCGCCTCCACCGCGGTCCGCTCCACCCAGGACGAGACGCGATAACCGCCGCCCAGCTGCTCGGCCTTCCACGGCCGCATCGGCTCGAGCGAGTGGGCCGTCAGCACGTGCGGGATCCCGTACAGCAGCGCGGCCAGGTGCCCGGCAAGCCCGGTGTACCAGGTGTGCGAATGCACGACGGTCGCATTGTCTGCGGCGTTGGCCATCACCAGGTCGGTTGACAGCGTCGCCAGCGCCGGGTTGGCGCCCTTAAGTGCGGGATCGGGTTGGTGAACGAAGGCTCCATCGCGCGGCGCGCCCATGCAGTGCACGTCGACCTCGCACAGGTTGCGTAGCTGTGCGACGAGTTCGGTGACGTGTACGCCTGCGCCGCCATACACCTCGGGTGGATACTCCCGCGTCATCATCGCCACCCGCATGGTTACGACCGTAGTGTCCGTCGCGGCGCATTGCAGCCATGTAACGAACCCCAATTGTGGGTACTAGCCAATTACTTTGACGGACAGTCGCGCAGGTCCCAATAGTGCGAATGCCTGGTCAGCTCGAGTAGCGACGGATAGGTTTGAATCATGAGGGAGTTGCCCCACGTCCTCGGCATCGTCCTGGCTGGCGGGGAAGGCAAGCGGCTGTATCCGCTGACCGCGGACAGAGCAAAGCCGGCGGTTCCCTTCGGCGGTGCGTACAGGTTGATCGATTTCGTGCTGTCCAATCTGGTCAACGCTCGATACCTGCGCATTTGTGTTCTGACGCAATACAAATCGCACTCCTTGGACCGACATATCTCGCAGAACTGGCGACTGTCGGGTCTGGCCGGCGAATACATCACCCCGGTGCCCGCCCAGCAGCGACTCGGTCCGCGCTGGTACACCGGCTCAGCCGATGCGATCTATCAGTCGCTGAACCTGATCTACGACGAGGACCCCGACTACATCGTCGTGTTCGGGGCCGACCACGTGTACCGGATGGATCCCGAGCAGATGGTGCAGTTCCACATCGAGAGCGGGGCAGGTGCCACGGTCGCGGGTATCCGCGTGCCGCGGGCCGAGGCCACGGCGTTCGGCTGCATCGACGCCGACGAGTCGGGGCGCATCCGCGAGTTCGTCGAGAAGCCCGCCGATCCGCCGGGCACCCCCGACGATCCCGAGGCGACCTTCGCGTCGATGGGCAACTACATCTTCACCACCAAGGTGCTCATCGATGCTATCCGCGCAGACGCCGACGACGACGACTCCGATCACGATATGGGCGGCGACATCATCCCGCGACTGGTGACCGACGGGATGGCCGCGGTCTACGACTTCACCGACAACGAGGTGCCGGGCGCCACCGAACGCGACCACGGCTACTGGCGCGACGTCGGGACGCTTGACGCGTTCTACGACGCCCATATGGACCTGGTGTCGGTGCACCCGGTGTTCAACCTCTACAACAAGCGCTGGCCGATCAGGGGAGAGTCGGAGAACCTGGCCCCTGCCAAGTTCGTCAACGGTGGTTCCGCGCAGGAGTCGGTGGTCGGTGCGGGCAGCATCATCTCCGCGGCCTCGGTGCGCAATTCGGTGCTGTCGTCCAACGTCGTCGTCGACGACGGCGCGATCGTGGAGGGCAGCGTGCTGATGCCCGGTGTCCGGGTGGGCCGCGGAGCGGTGGTGCGCCACGCGATCCTCGACAAGAACGTCGTGGTCGGCCCCGGTGAGATGGTCGGCGTCGACCTGGAAAAGGATCGCGAGCGGTTCGCGATCAGCGCGGGCGGCGTGGTGGCCGTCGGCAAGGGCGTCTGGATCTAGTTCCCTAGCAGGCTGTAGGCCCATCCGCGAAACAGAATTCCTGGTCGTGAGCTCGCGGAAATCACAACCGTGAGTTCTCGCTCGCGGTCGCTACGACAGGTTGGCTACGATGTGATCCGGGTTCGATGTGACCCGCCGCCCGCGCCGACTCGGCATGGTGAACACATCAGTTCGGTCACCACTGCATCTACTCGAAGCGGTGCCTTGACACCCAGCAATGCGGGCACTGGTTCAGTACAGCGCCGCGGTACGTAGGTGAATTCATGGATATGACCGTCGATCAGGCGAAGCGGGCGGCACGCAGTCTGCGTGATCAATTGCCAGAGCTCGGCCTCACACATTCGCGGGCCTTGGAGCTCGTGGCTCATCAGCTCGGGTACCAAGACTGGAACACTGCGTCGGCCGGTCTCGAGCCGAAGGCCGGGATGGGTGCTCCGGTCCCCGTGCTGCGAAGCCTTGATGAGACTCGGGCACGGGAGTTCTACCTTGCCTACCTCAACTTCACCGTCGTTTGGGAACACCGCTTCGACGATGGGCTGCCGCTGTATATGCGTCTTCGCCGCGGACGCTTCGTGCTCGACCTATCCGAGCATCATGGCGACGGGACGCCTGGTTCGACTGTCTGGGTACCCGTCGACGACGTGGACGCGCTGCAGCGAGAGTTGCACGCCACGGGCTATCCACGGATGAACCCGGGGATCGACGTCGAATCGCCCGGCGGCCCCACGATGGAGGTTATCGATCCGTTCTCGAACACGATCAGGTTCTGTCAGAGCACTGATGGCTGACGGATCTAACCCGCCTGCGTGGCGGCCCTCTGGCGTCGCCGTCGTCGCCACAGCTTGAAGACGCCCCACACCAGCAGCGCGAGCACCACGAGAACCACGACCGGTAGCAAGATCGCGAAGAACACCAGCCCGACGCTGACACCGTCCTCGATGGTGGACAGCACCGGCGCCGCCACCCCTGCTGTCGCGACGTTGGCCGCGGGCCGCACCGCCGACTTGGTCAGCGACACGACGAGCGCGACGACCACCCCGACGACGATCGGGATCCACTGACCCGACTGCGCGAACGCGCCCGGATCGGCGACCGCGTGGGTCTGGGCGGCGGTGCCGGAGCCGAACACGATGCCGCCGGAGGTGGGCCGCACGAACGTCTGAATGGCGTCGTTGACGCTGTCGAGCGCCGGGATCTTGTCCGCGACGATCTCGACGACCAACAGCACCGCGACGATGCCCATCACCCAGCCGTTCTCCAGCCAGACCCAACCGTGCGGAAGCGTGATCAGGTCGGTGAACCGGGAGAGCAGGCCCAGTGCAAGCAGCGGGATGTAGGCGTTCAGGCCCGATGCCGTGGCCAGGCCGAGGCCGGTCAGCAGTTCCATGAGATTCAGTATGGGCGCGGGTCAGTCCAATACGGCCAAACTGAGGCCCTTGAGCCGGTCCGGGTCGGCCTCGATGTCGATCTCGGTGATCCTGTCGCCGACGACGCCGAAGCGCAGCACCAGCGCCAGCCTGCCCTCGGGGGCGACGACGATCCCGACCGCGCCATCGACCAATGCGGGCTCGGCGAAGCGGGCATTGGCCGAGAAGGCGTGCGCGTTGACGGCGACCGCCTGTGCGCCGCGGATGGTCGTCGCGCTGCCTGCCGCGGCGGCGTCGACGCGCAGCACCACGTCGGGATCCAGAGCGGCGAGCAGCGAGTTGAAATCACCGTCACGGGCGGCGGTCAGAAACGCGTCGACGACTCGGCGCGCAGCGGGCAGATCCGTTGCAGCATCCGGCGTTTGACCGCGAACCCGGCGACGGGCGCGGGAGGCGAGTTGGGCGGCGGCATTCTCCGACCTGCCAACGATCGGCGCGATCTCGGCAAAGGGCATGTCGAAGATGTCGTGTAGCACCAGCGCCAGGCGTTCTGCAGGCGCCAACGTCTGCAGCACCACCATCAACGCAACGCCGACGGAATCCGCCAGCACCGCGTGATCCTCGGGGCCGACGGTTGAGACCGGATGATCAGCCTCGTCCAGCGGCTCCTCATGCCGTGCGGAACGAGCCCGCAACATGTCCAGGCATATCCGAGCGATCACGGTCGTGAGCCAGCCGCGGGGGTTGGCCACATCGGACGGGGACCCCCGATTCATTCGCAGCCAGCTCTCCTGCACCGCGTCGTCGGCCTCGCTGTGTGAACCCAACATGCGGAAGGCGACGCCGTGCAAGTGTTCGCGGTGTGCTTCGAAATCCACCGGTTCGGCTCCTGTCATATCCGCCGGCACTTCATCGTCATACCAATGACGATCCGCGAAGCCGTTTCATGACAGAAGGGGAGCTCCGACATGTACCGCCCACTTCGCATTGTGCTGTTCGCGCACGCCCTGATCACCCTTGCGGGCGCCATCGTATTGACGGTGTTCCCGACCGCGATCCCGTCGGCGGTGGACATCACCATCGGGCGGCAGGAGTATCTGCTCGCCTACCTCGTCGCAGCAGCCGAACTCGCTGTCGCGGTGCTGTCGTTCGGCGCGACCCGGCTGACGGATCCGACCGCGCTGGGCCTGGTCGTGACGACGTTGGTGGTGCTGCACGGGGCCAGCGGCATCCTCAACCTCGTCTACATGGGCATGACCGAGGTGAGCGGCACGCTGATCGCCAACACCGTCGCGCGGTTCATCGTGGTGGCGGTGTTCCTTCTGGTTTGGCGGGCGGCCCGACGTCACCACACATACGGCACCAGCCGGTAGTGCACCTTCTGCATATAGTCGCGGTATCCGTCCAACTGCTGCGTCAGCAGCGCCTCCTCGTCGTTGATGCGCACGGCCAGGATGATCAGGCCGACGACGACGATCAGCAACCCCCAGTACGAGCCGAGGGCCAGTGGGCTGCCGATCATCAGGATGACGTTGCCGAAGTACATCGGGTGCCTGACGAACCCGTACCAACCGGTCGATGACAACTGCTGGCCGGCCTCGACTTTGACATTGGCTGCGGCATAGCCGTTCTGGATCGTCACCGACATGGCGATGGTCAGCCCGACGCCGACAAGAACGAGTCCGACGACCGAGACTGCCGACGGCACCGTTGACCAGCCGAAGCGAAAGTCCAGCGCGCTGATGACGATCATGGCGGCCATGGACAGGAACGCGAACGCAATGATGATCTTCTGCACGGGCCGGGTCTCCGCGCCAGGGCCTGCCTGCATGCGTCGGCGCAGTGCGTCAGGATTCGCCACCGCGAGGTATGCGCTGGGGATCAGCGTCGCGGCGGCGAACACCGCGATGAAGGCCCAGCCCCGCCAATAGTCGAACGTGCCCGCGGGAAGGAACACGAGGACGCCGAAGGCGACGGCGCCGACGACCGACGTGATGACGGCTTGGACAGCGGTTTTCATTCTCACCACACCCCGGGAACCAGGCGATAGTGCACCTTCTCGGTGTAATCGTCGTAACCTGCGAGCTCCTGCCGCAGCGCCTTCTCCTCGTCGGTTATGCGGGCGACGAAGACCAGCGCGCTCGGGATGGCTGTCAGCAGCCCCCAATACGAGTCGAGGGCGAGCGGCATCCCGACCATCATGATCAGCGCGCCGACGTACATCGGATGCCGGACGACTCCGTACAGACCTGTGGAGACCACCGGCTGCTCCTCTTCGACCCTGATGGTCGCCGCCGCGTAGTTGTTCTGGATGATCACGGCTTCTGCGATCACGAAACCTATTAGAACGAGCACGTTTCCAAGAATGATGACCGCCGTCGGTACATCCGACCAGCCGAACCGGTGGTCAAGGGCACTCACCACGGACACCGCCACGACCATCGCGAGGATGCCGACCGTGATGAGCTTCTGCACCAGCCGGGTCTCGTTCCACGGGCCCGACTTCATCCGCCGCTGCAACGCATCCGGATACTTCACCGCCAGGTAGACCGTCGGCACCATGGCGCCGATCAGGAAGACGCCGATGAAAACCCATGCCTGCCAGTAATCGAACGTGCCCGCGGGCAGGAACAGCAGCAGTCCGAAGAAGACGACGCAGAATACTGTCGACGCCAACAGTTGACCAGTGACCTTCACGATTTCCTCCTATCGATTCACAGTGCGTCGCGGCGACGGTAGATCGCACCTGCGACAAGGGTGAGTGCCGCTGCGGCGGCGACCATGGCGGCCAGCGCGACGACCGAGTATTCGGACGGCGCCTTGGTCTGGCCGATAGGCGACGCGTCGAGCAGCCATTGCGGCAGCCGAAGCAGCGCGCCGAGGTACAGCGAGATGACGACGAAAGTGACTGCCAGCCAACCGATCCACGCCGACCGGAATGCGACGGCGAGCGCCGCAACCCCTGCCATCGCCGCCATCGCGGGTACGAACGCCAGTCCGGCGAGCGTGAGCCGCCATATCGTCTGCGGCTCGCCGATCGTGATGCCCGCGCCGAGCCCCATCCCGATGCCTGCGGACAGCATCAGCACCGCCGATCCGAGGACCGCTGCGATGACCGCGGTGACTAGCCACCGCCATCGCGACACCGCGCCCGCCAGCACGATCTCGCCGAGGCCGGATTCCTCGTCACCCCGCAAGCGCAACACGGCGGAGACGACAAAGGCGGTTGCCGCCGCGGCGAGGAACTGCGTCAGCGTGGTGTACACACCGTCGGTGCCCTGCTGCGCCAGCACGCGCTGCAACAGTTCGTTGTCGGCGGCGGCGTCGAGCAGCGACTTCGTCATCGATCCGAATGCCAAGCCGGACAGGAACAATCCCACACTCCAGCCGATCGTCTGACCCCGCTGCAGCGTCAGGTGCAGGCCGAAGACACTTCTGATCGGGTGTGCGTTCGGATGTTCACCGGACGACGGGATGACGCCGTCGTCGTACTGACGAGCACTCTCCAGCACGGCGGCGACCGCGATCAGGCCGACGGCGAGCACAACGAGCAACGCCAGCGGCCACCACCGCACGTCGACGAACGCACGCATCTGCTGGGCCCAGGCGATGGGGGAGAACCAGGACAGTGCGCTGCCGGAGTTGTCGATGACGTCGCCGACCCCGCGCACCAGCGCGGCCAGCGCGAGCGCGCCCATCGCCGCCCCAGTGGCGGCGCGCGCCTGCCGCCACAGCTGTGCGGTGACGGCCGCGACCGCGCCGAACACCATCGCCACCGCGGTGACGCCGAAGCACATCGCCGCGCTGTCGACGATGGCGAAGCCCGTCGCGGCCATCGCCAGAGTCATGGTCACCGCGAGCACCGCGTTGACACCGCCGACCACGATCAGGGCCGCATACGTTCTGGCGTGCCGGTCCACCACCGACGACAGCACCAATTCGGCTGCGCCGCTTTCCTCCTCGGCGCGGGTATGTCGAATCACGGTGAGAATGGACAGGATCGAGGCCGCGATGATGAGCGTCATCATGAGCTCATTGGCCATCATCACGCCCAGGTCGGTCTCTTTGACCCCGAACATGGGGCCGCCCAGGATCATTCCGGCGGGCGTCTTGAGCAGGTTGACGCGTGCGGCGCGCTGCGCCTCCTCCGGGTAGGCCAGTTTGATGGCGTTCGGCGCGTACACCATCATCAACGTCAGGGCGACGATCCACACGCTGAGCCGGACCCGATCGCGCCGCAGCGCGAGCCTGATCAGGCTGCCGACCCCGGTGAACGCCGAAGCCGGCGAACGCGATTCGTGCCGTCCCGCGTGCGGCGCGACGACGGTGGCAGTCATCGGCCTGCTCCCTGGTACTCGCGCAGGAACATATCTTCGAGCGACGCAGGCGTGACCGTCAGATCGATGATTCCCAGATCCGCCAGTACCGCCATCGCGTGGTCAAGATCGCTGCGGTCGACCGAGAACACGTAGTGGCCGTCGGCGATCGAAAAGTCGTGCACGAAAGGGATCTGCCGGAGCTTCATGCCGTCGTTGCGGGTGCGGGCGATCACGGTGGTGCGCATCAGGTGGCGCAGTTCGGCCAGGGTGCCCGACTTCACCGCGCGGCCTGCGCGGATGATCGTCACGTTGTCACAGAGCTTTTCGACCTCGGCGAGGATGTGGCTGGACAGAAGCACCGCGGCGCCGCGGCCGGCGACCTCCTGCACGCAGGTTTGAAAAGCCTTCTCCATCAACGGGTCAAGACCCGATGTCGGCTCATCGAGAATGAAGAGCTCGGCATAGGTTGAGAAGGCAGCGATGATCGCGACCTTCTGGCGGTTGCCCTTCGAGTACGTGCGCGCCTTCTTGTGCGGATCGAGTTCGAACCGCTCGATCAGCTGGTCGCGGCGTGCGACGTCGACCGCGCCGTCGCCGCGCAGCCGCGCAAGGAAGTCGATGGCCTGCAGGCCGGTCAGGTTGGGCCACAGCGTCACATCGCCTGGGACATAAGCGATTCGCCGGTGCAAGGTCACCGCGTCGCGCCACGGGTCACCGCCGAGCAGTCGCACGGTGCCGCTGTTGGCGCGCAGCAGGCCGAGCAACACGCGAATGGTGGTTGACTTGCCCGCGCCGTTCGGACCCAGGAAGCCGGTGATGTCACCCGGTGCAACGGTCAGGTCCAGCCCGTCGAGTGCCAAGGTGTGTCCGAAAGACTTGTTCAGCCCGCGGATTTCGACAGCGTGCATGGCAGTTCTCCCGTCTTTCGCAGAGGATCAGGCGTATGTGGCGCCCAGCATCCAGATCGCAAGGGCGCCAACGACGACCAGTGAGATCCGGGTGGACTTGATGCGCGTTTCGTATTTGGTGTTGCTGGAGATCTCGGGCCACGCGATGACGATGACGCCCTTGATCAGCGCCAGCCATCCGAAGATCGTGATGAGGACATGCCAGTTCAGAACCCATTCATTGTGCAGGAGAACCGAAATCAAGCCGAGGAACAGCGAAAGGTAGCCGTAGGTCAGGCCGAATGCGCGGTTCTCCACGATCAGCCGCTTGACGTCGTGAAGCGCCTTCGGTCGAATGAAGAACATCGCGGTGACGATGACTGTGAGCCATCCCCAGAACAGGGCGAAGAATGTCTGGGTGGTCATTGCTTTTCCTCCTCTGATTGTGGGCTGCTGAACGGAATGCCTTGTTCGCGTTGGGCGAGGAACGCCTCGTACATGGTCGAGTCGGTCATCAGGCCGTTGGAGTAGACCTCCAACGCAGGCAGCATCATTTCTTCGCCGTAGTCGCGTAGCACCGCGCGCAGATCGGTGGGGCTGTCGTGCATCTGCAGGTAGAGCAGGAGGCTGCCGCCGCCGACCATGCCGAGGAACTTCGCTCTGGCCTTCGGATCGCGGCTGGGCTTGAGAGTGCCTGCGCGAACACCTTCTTCGAGGTACTCCTCGGCGTTGTCGATCATGCGCTGCCAGAACGTCTTGGCCAGCCCACCGCCGGACTGCATGCTGCGGACGAGGTAGGCGACCATCGGCGCAAAACTCTCGATCTCGGCTACCTGACGCAGCCAGGTCGACGGGTCGGCGGCGCGTAGCGACTCGGTCTTGGCCTCGCGGACCTGTTCGGCGATGTGGTCGTCGCAGGCCCGCAGCAGATTTTCCTTGGATCCGAAGTGGTGGATGACCAGCGCGGCGCTGACGCCTGCGGCCTGGGCTATCGCCCGAAGCCCGACGTTGAAGCCGTGCTGACCCACCTGCTCGATCGCGGCGTCGCGAATCCTCGCGACGGCCGTGAGATCGTCCGCTGAACGCATGTTTAGTACGCTAAACGCGCGTTCAGCACTCAGTCAAGCGGCTCGCCGTCAATGTTCCGTAGAAATCGCCGCGAACGTTCCGTACCAGTCGAAATTTCGGCAATTTCTCGACTGGTACGGAACGTTCGCGAGGAGAGGTGACCCCTAGTCCTCGTCGCGGGACGGCCAGTCGCGGGCCGCGGCCAGCAGACCGTCGCCGAGCGGCACGAGCACCGGTGTCAGGCGCTCGTCCTCGGCGATCAGCCGGGCGGCCTCGCGCACCGACGTGACCTCGGCATCGCGGGCGGCGGCATCGCCTGCCCGGCCGCCGAGCGCCGCGCGGTGCACGACGATCGCGCCGCCGGGCCGCAGCAGCCGGATGCCCTCCACGACGAATTCCGGCTGGTCGGCGGGGTCGGCGTCGATAAACACCAGGTCGTAGGACTCGTCGGCCAGGCGGGTCAGGACTTCCTGGGCGCGCCCGCCGATCAGCCGGGTCCGCGACGGCCCGATGCCGGCCTCGGAGAACGCCTGCTTGGCGAGGCGCTGATGTTCGGGCTCGACATCGATCGTCGTGAGCACGCCGTCGTCGCGCATTCCGGAGAGCAGCCACAAGCCGCTGACGCCGGCTCCCGTACCCACCTCCACCACGGCCTTCGCGCCGCTGATCTTGGCCAGCACGCTCAGCAGGGCCCCGACGGCGGGGCTGACCGCGCCCGCGCCGGTCTCGACTGCACGGTCGCGCGCGGCGGCGACGATGGCGTCTTCGGAGATCGACTGTTCGGCATGGTTGACGATCGACTCGGCGCGGCTGGGGTGCGGCTGGCTCGCCGGGTCATCGGCCATGCCCGCAGCGTAGAGGGGTGCTGAATCGGCCGCGGCCGCGACACGCCCGTTCCGCGGCGGCCAAATCAGTTCGCGATCACGTGATTTGCCCTGGTGAGACGTGGGTGACGTTGGTAACAATCCGGTTTCTCAGGGAAAGTTCAGTCCGCTCATATGCGGACCACACCGGGGTCGGGAACGGTAAGCCGCATGGAACACGGCGGACGCTGGCGCTCTGGGAATAACCATGTCGACCGTCGTGTTGCCGCGGATGTCGCGTTGCCGATAAGCGGTGAGCGCTGTGATCTGGAGGATCCGACGACCACAACCACTACGGCCCCCCATCTGGCCCCTGTTTCGATGCCCCACCTCGAGCGGTTCACCGACGGGGAATGGGTTGAGCCGTCCGAAGAGCCACAGGGCACCGCGGTATTCGATGCCACCGGTGACCAGTCCACCATGCCTTCATGGGATGAGCTGGTGCGCCAGCACGCCGACCGGGTGTACCGGCTGGCCTACCGGCTGTCCGGTAACCAGCACGACGCCGAGGACCTGACGCAGGAGACGTTCATCCGCGTGTTCCGGTCGGTGCAGAACTACCAGCCCGGCACGTTCGAGGGGTGGCTGCACCGCATCACCACCAACCTGTTCCTTGACATGGTCCGCAGGCGCGGCCGCATCCGGATGGAGGCGCTGCCCGAGGACTACGACCGGGTGCCCGCCGATGAGCCCAACCCGGAGGAGATCTACCACGATTCGCGCCTCGGGCCCGACCTGCAGGCCGCGCTGGACTCGCTGCCGCCGGAGTTCCGCGCAGCGGTGGTGTTGTGCGATATCGAAGGCTTGTCCTACGAGGAGATCGGCGCGACGCTTGGCGTGAAGCTGGGCACCGTGCGCAGCCGGATCCACCGCGGTCGACAGGCGCTGCGGGACTACCTGGCGCGCCATTCGCCCGACACGGCCAAGTCGGCCTGACCGTTCACGGGTGTCGGGTGACCTGTCCCGCGCTACATTCAAGGTAAGAACCGTCTATCGCGATCGTGATGGGCCGAGAGGAGCGGGGTGATGGCCGACCCGGGGCATGTGTTTCGCCGCGCGTTCTCCTGGCTGCCTTCCCAGTTCGCGTCGCAGAGTGACGCGCCGGTAGGCCCGCGCCAGTTCGGCTCCACCGAGCATCTGTCCACCGAGGCCATCGCCGCTTTCGCGGACGGAGAGCTGCGGATGACCGCACATCTGCGGGCCGCCCACCACCTGTCGCTGTGTCCGCAGTGCGCCGGTGAGGTGGAGGCCCAGCGCCAGGCACGCGCCGCGCTGCGCGATTCCCGACCTATTGCCATCCCCAGTTCGCTGCTTGGCATGCTCTCCCAGATTCCCGAAGATACCTCGCAGGTCCAGCCCAGCGACGGTGACCAGACCCAGTTTGCTGACGACACGATTCGCGACCGGCGTAAGCGCCGGTAGTCTGGACGACAAACCAAGCATCGGCGCGCGCCGACGAACATCGGCGACCACATAGAGAGCGATACACGGGTGACGAAGCAGGACCAGTCCGAAGGCCAGCGGGTGCCGCCGCGCCCTGTTTCGCGGCCTCCGGTCGATCCGTCCACCACTCGGGCGTTCGGCAGGCCTGACGGCGTGAACGGCTCGTTCGTCGGCGAGGACGAGCTGCGCGACCAGGGCGAGTACACGCCGACCAACCAGTCGCCCGACCCCGTCCTTCACGAGGCCTTCGGCCGTCCGAACGGCAACGGCGACTCATTGCAGCGCCACCCCGCCGATATCGGCGCGCTGGCCGCAGAACGCGACAGAGAGAAGCCTCAGGAGCCCGACGACCCGTGGCGTGATCCAGGCGCGGCGGCTGCACTCGGTACGCCTGCCGTTCCGACGCCCGCACCTCAACCGGCCGCCGCGAACGTCGGCAAGCTCGGAGTGCGCGACGTGCTGTTCGGTGGCCGGGTGTCGTACGTCGCGTTGGCGGTGTTGGCGATCGTCGCCTTGGTGATCGGTTTGGCGGGCGGTTGGGTAGGTCGCAAGACCGCCGAGGTCGTCCAGGCGTTCACCACGTCGAAGGTGACGCTGTCCACCGACAGCGGCTCCGAGCAACCCGAAGGTCGCTTCGCGAAAGTCGCGGCTTCCGTTGCTGATTCGGTTGTCACCGTCGAGGCGGTCGGCGACAACGAGGGTGCTCAGGGCTCCGGCGTGGTCATCGATCCGCGCGGTTACGTCGTCACCAACAACCACGTGATCTCCGAGGCGGCGACCAATCCAAGCCAGTACAAGCTGTCGGTGGTGTTCAACGACGGCAAGGACGTACCCGCCAACCTCGTTGGCCGCGACCCGAAGACCGACCTGGCCGTGCTGAAGGTCGACAACGTCGACAACCTCAGAGTCGCGCGCCTCGGCGATTCGGACAAGCTCCACGTCGGCGATGAGGTCATCGCGGCAGGCGCCCCGCTCGGCCTGCGCAGCACGGTGACCCAGGGCATCATCAGCGCGCTGCACCGGCCCGTCCCGCTTTCGGGCGACGGCTCGGACACCGACACCGTGATCGACGGTGTACAGACCGACGCGGCCATCAACCACGGCAACTCGGGCGGCCCGCTGATCAACATGAACTCCGACGTCATCGGCATCAACACGGCCGGAAAGTCGTTGTCGGACAGCGCCAGTGGGCTCGGCTTCGCGATCCCCGTCAACGAGGTGAAGGGCGTCGTCGAGGCGCTGATCAAGGACGGCAAGATCGCCCACCCGACGCTTGGCCTCACTGCGCGGTCGGTGAGCAACGACCTCGCGTCGGGCGCGCAGGTGGCCAACGTCAAGGCAGGCGGCCCTGCGGAGAAGGCGGGCATCCTCGAGAACGACGTGGTGGTGAAGGTCGGTGATCGCACGGTCGCCGACGCTGACGAATTCGTTGTCGCGGTGCGGCTGTTGAAGATCGGCCAGGACGCCCCGATCGAGGTGGTCCGCGACGGCCGCCACGTCACGCTCACCATCAATCCCGGTTCCGACAACAGCACGTAATGTTCGCCAACGTCGGCTGGGGCGAGATGCTGCTCCTGGTGATCGCCGGACTGGTGATCCTGGGGCCGGAGCGGCTGCCGGGCGCGATCCGGTGGACGTCTGGCGCACTGCGCCAGGCGCGCGACTACGTCAGCGGTGCGACCAAGCAGCTGCGCGACGATTTCGGCCCCGAATTCGACGACCTCCGCGAGCCGCTCAGCGAGCTGCAGAAGCTGCGGGGTATGACACCGCGTGCTGCGCTGACCAAACACCTTCTCGACGGCGATGATTCGATCTTCACCGGCAAGTTCGATCAGCCCGACGGCAAGCCCGCAGTCCAGCCCGCCGCCGATTCGACGACGCCGCCACCACCGTCGACCCCGACCTCCAAGCAGCCGGGCGCGACGCCGTACGACAGCGACGCCACCTAGCCTTTGGCGGCCTCCGCGCGTTGGCCGGCCCGCTCAATGGCGCGTTCGTTGTGTGACTCCGCCCAGTAGCGGATGCCGACCGCCCATCCGATCCAGGCGACGAGTACAACGAGGTTGGAAGCCAAGATCCGCGGGTCGTCGACGGCGCTCATCACGATCACGACGACGATGAATGCGGTCAAAAACAGCCACAACCAGAAGACGATCCGCGCGATGCTGGCGCGAATCCCGGTGAACCGGTACAACAACAAAGCATTTCGCAGCGTCATCCGAGGCTGTGGCTCGTCCGCGGTGTGCGATTTCTCGACACGCAGCGACCAGAAGCGGAACCCCATCGCGATGAGCGTGTACATGAAGATGCCTGCGAGGTCGGCGTAGATCAGCCCGCCGGAGAAGTAGTTGGGCACGCCAAGCGTGTCCGCTCTGCCGAAGATCGAGGCCAACGCCCCGGAGACCTGGAAGATCACCATGCCGAGGAAGAAGTAGTAGAAGCCGCGAAGCACCCGCGCGCCGCGTCGATGCATCGGGTAGGCGAGCAGCAGTCGGCGAGCGGTGACGGATCGCTTCTCTTCAGAGCGCGGTGGCGGTTTCGTCTCGGCGACCAGTTCGGAGGCCTCTTCCAGCCACGCCCGCGACCGTGCCGCGGCGGCCTGCTCCTCGTCGGGGGTGATCAGCTTGCTGGCGTTGAACCAGTCGGAGGCGAATTGGACCTGCCGGGTGGCGTCTTCGAACGAGACCTTGCGCCGGCCTTCCTGCGTCCGGCGTTCGCGCCAGTCGCCGATCACCAATGCGACGATGCCGATTCCCGCCGTCAGGATCGGCGTGACGACCGTCAGCGCTATGCGGATGACCTGTTCGGAGTCCATCGCGCCTAAGTCTGGCCGCGAAATTGCATTCCGGCAGGAAAACTCCGAGTAGAGCCCTGCCAGAATGCAATCTCGCGTAGAGAAAAATCAGCGTGCGCTGGGATCCAGCCCCAGCGACATCCCCGCGAGCCCGCGCTTACGGGACGAGATCGCGTCCGCGATGCCGCGTAACTCCTTGCCTGCGGCCGAATCCGGTGCGCTGAGCACCAACGGCACCCCGGAGTCTCCTGCGGACACCAGCGCGGGGTCCAACGGAACCTGCCCGAGCAGTGGGACGTCCGCGCCAATGGCCGTCGTCAGCCTCTCGGCGACCTGGCGTCCGCCGCCCTCGCCGAACACCTGCATCGTGGTGCCGTCGGGCAGCACCAAGCCGGACATGTTCTCGACCACGCCGACGATGCGCTGGCGGGTCTGCAGTGCGATCGCACCCGCGCGCTCGGCGACTTCGGCTGCGGCCAGTTGTGGCGTTGTGACGACCAGGATTTCGGCGCCGGGGATCAGCTGCGCGACCGAGATCGCGACGTCGCCGGTGCCCGGTGGGAGGTCCAGCAGCAGCACGTCAAGATCGCCCCAGTACACGTCGGCCAGGAACTGCTGAAGCGCCCTGTGCAGCATCGGACCGCGCCACACCACCGGCGTATTGCCCTGCGTGAATTGCGCTATCGAGATCACCCGCACGTCGTGGGCGATCGGCGGGAGGATCATCGACTCGACCTGGGTCGGCCGCTCGTCGGTGCCCATCATCCGCGGAATCGAATGGCCGTAGATATCGGCGTCGAGCACGCCGACCGACAGCCCGCGGGTCGCCATCGCCGCGGCGAGGTTGACCGTCACGCTGGACTTGCCGACGCCGCCCTTACCCGATGCGACGGCGTACACCCGCGTCAGCGAGCCGGGCTGGGCGAACGGGATGACGGGTTCGCGGGCGTCGCCGCGCAACTGCTTGCGCAACTCGGTGCGCTGCTCGTCGTTCATGACGTCCAGGGTGACCTTGACGGCGCCGGTGCCAGGCACATCGGCGACCGCGGCCACCACCCGCTCGGAGATCTCGGCCTTCTTCGGGCATGCCTCGGTGGTCAGGTACACGGCGACGTGCACGCCGCCGTCGGCCTCGACATCGACGCTCTTGACCATGCCGAGCTCGGTGATCGGCCTGCGCAACTCAGGGTCGATCACCTTGGCGAGGCAGGCGCGGATCGCGGATTCCAGCTCAGTGGGACGTTGTGACATCACCGCCGAGTGTAGGCGGAGTGAGTCGGGCGGATTCGCACCCGGTCAGGCGGGCGGCGGACCGGGCGGCGGACCGGGCGCCGGCCCGACGACCGGTAGCTCGGCAGGCGGCCCCGGTGCGGGCGGTGCTTCGCCGGGTGCCGGCGGCGGAAGTCCTGGCATCGGGGGAGGCGCGATGTCGAGCGGTGCGGTGGGCGGCGGGACGACGCCGGGTGGCAACGCTTCCGGCGGCAGCTGGGGCTGCACGGGTGCCGGTGGGTTGGTGCCGATACAGAACACTGCGCAGTTCTGTTGGGGCTGCCGTTGAGGTTGCGGTTGTTGCATTGCCTGCATCCACGGCGGCATCCAGGACGGCGCGGGCGGCGCCGCGGCGGGCTGCGCAAATATCGGCGCACCCTCCTGCGCGGGCCCCGGAAGCGGCCCGAACTGACCGTTGAGCTGGCTCGCCACGTCGGTGCGGGTCTGGTCCAGCAACGGGACCATCGCCAACGGGTCATCGGCGGGCAGTCCGAGCACGTTCATCGGTGATCCGGGACCGAGGCCCTGGTAGTTGTCCAGGTGGGCGTCGGCGATCGGCGGGATTGGGCCGGTGATCGGCGGCAGATCGACCGGCACGACCCCCGTCGCGTACGCGGCGGCCCAGCCCAGCACGTTCTGGGCGTAGGCCATCGAGTTGTTGTAGCGAAGGATCGCGGCCATCACCTGCGACTGGTCGCGCAGGTTCAGCCCGCCGCTGCACAGATATCGGGCCGCGGCCAGGCTGGCGTCGAACACGTTCTGCACATCGGCTTTGCCGTCGCCGTTGCCGTCGGAGGCGTAGCGCGACCAGGTGCCGGGCAGGAACTGCATCGGACCGAGCGCGCGGGCGTAGGTGACCCGGCTCGAGCTGCGGCTCAACTCGATGACCTCGTTGCCAGGCAGGCTGCCGTCAAGCGACGGCCCGTAGATGGGCCGAGCCGCCGAGCCCGCGACATCGGTGGCGCCGCCGTTAGCGTGCATCGACTCGATGCGCCCGATGCCTGCGAGCAGGTTCCAGCTGATGCCGCAGCCGGGGTAGGACGCGGCCATCATCCGCTCGGCGTTCTGGTATGCGTTCAGTGCGATCATCGGAATACGAAGCGTGCCAGGCGAACTCACCACAGCCGAGGGTGGCGGCCCTGAGATGCCCGCAGCCGAGGCGATGTGGAACGGAGTCGGCGTTTTGGTGGCCGCGACGACCCTGGCGCCGTCCGGATTTATCGGCCCTGGAGCGACGGCCGCCAGCGGTGTGACCGCGGAATCGCGGATCGGCGACACCGTGCCCGGCGTGGCGGCGACGGCTCCGGCGAAGACGATGGGGGTGATGGCCGCAATGCCGATCACGGGTGAGCGCATAGCCCGCGCGGCGCGGCTCCGCACTGCCTCCAGCGCGGCTCCTCCCCCTATGTGCACTCGACCGTCCTAATGTTCGCTCTGCCTTGTGAACCAAGTCACCATACCTAGTCGGCACGCAGCGCGTTACAACAATGCCTGACCTGGGTTAACTGGGCTTTTTGGTTCGACGCTCGCCGGAGTGGGACCTACCGGCGCCGTCCTTGCCGTCGTCGGCGGGTTCCGTCGGCCGCATTTGGTTCAGCAGGTCGCGCAGCTCGTCGAGTTCGCGACGGAGGTAGTCGCGGGTGGCGACCTCGCCGACGGCCAGCCGCAACGCGGCCAGCTCGCGGGCCAGATATTCGGTGTCGGCCTTGGTCTGCTCGGCTCGGCGGCGGTCCTCTTCGAGCGAGACGCGGTCCCGGTTCTCCTGCCGATTCTGGGCCAGCAGGATCAGCGGCGCCGCGTAGGCGGCCTGCGTGGAAAAGGCCAGGTTGAGCAGGATGAACGGGTAAGGATCCCAGCGCAGTTTGACCGCGAAGAGATTCAGCACGATCCAAACGGCGACGAGGATCGTCTGCCACAGCAGGAAGCGCCCGGTGCCGAGGAACCGGGCGATGGATTCACTGAACTGGCCGACGGTCTCGGCGTCGACGTTGAAGGCCAATCGGCGCCGTGACGAACGCGGGGTGTCGAGGCGCTGGCGCGCAGTCAGGTCACTCATCTCACCCCTTCAGCGCTCGGCAGTTCGGGTTCCTCGCGTTCGCGCCAGTCGTCGGGCAGCAGATGGTCGAGTACGTCGTCGACGGAAACCGCGCCCAACAGGTGGTGGTCGTCGTCGACCACCGGGCCGCAGACCAGATTGTAGGCAGCGAAGTAGCGGGTGACGGCCGTCAGCGGGTCCTCGGGGTCCAGGTAGGGCAGGTCGGTGTCGAGCATGCCGCCGACCAGCGCGGCGGGCGGCTCGCGCAACAGGCGCTGCAGGTGCACACAGCCCAGATAGCGGCCGGTCGGAGTCGACGTGGGTGGCCGCACCACGATGACCAGCGAGGCCAACGCCGGGGTCAGGTCGGGGTCGCGGACGCGGGCCAGCGCCTCGGCCACGGTGGTGTCGGGCGCGATCGCCACCGGTTCGGAGGTCATCAGGCCGCCCGCGGTGTCGGGTGAGTGGGCCAGCAGGCGACGCACGTCCTCGGAATCCTCTGGATCCATCCGACGCAGGAACAGCTCGGCGTCGGCGGGGGTCATTGTGCCCAACAGGTCGGCGGCATCGTCGGGATCCATTGCCTCGAGCACGTCGGCCGCGCGTTCAGGCTCCAGCTGCCGCAGCATGTTGACCTGCTCCTCTTCCGGCAGCTCCTGCAGCACGTCGGCGAGCCGCTCGTCGTCGAGGGCCCTCACGACCTCGAACCGGCGCTTCTGCGGCAGCTCGCGGATCGCCTCTGCCACCTCGATCGGGCGCTGGCCCTGGAACTGTTCGAGCAGCTGGGCGACACCTTGACCGGGCATTGCCAACCCCGACGGCGTCAAGCCCTGCACCTGCTGCCAGTCGACGGTGTCGATGTTCTTGCGACGGCCGAGCCTGCGCCCAAGCGCTCGCACGGCGACCTTGGTGACCAGCCAGTCGCGGGTCCGTGACTGCTCGATCCCGAGATCGATGACGACGACGTCCAGCCCGGCGAGCTCGGGCAGGTCGGGATCGTCGACGCGAACGCGGGTCTCGATCACCTGGCCGAGCACCAGCACCTCGCCGGGCCGCTGCGAGAACTTGCGCAGGGAGACGTTGGCGGTGATGAGCGTGACGGCGCTGGGATCGATCGCGGTGACCCGGCCGATCGGTACGAAAATGCGACGGCGGGTGAGCAGTTCGACGACGAGGCCGAGTACCCGGGGTTGGTGCCGGACGACGCTGATGCTGATCACCACGTCGCGGACACGGCCGATGGACTCACCGTCGGGGCCCAACACCACCATTCCCGCAAGCCGGGCCGCGTAGACCCTGTTCACCGCCGCCATGACTCAAAGGGTAGAGAGTGTGGTTGTGGAAAACCGGTATCGACCCCGCCGAACGATCCTTTCCGTTCCGGGCAGCAGCGCCAAGATGATCGAGAAAGCCAAGGCTCTGCCCGCAGACGAGGTGTTCCTCGATCTGGAGGACGCCGTCGCACCGGAGGCCAAGACCGAGGCCCGCACGCAGGTCGCGACGGCGCTTGCCGACTCGGGCTGGGCGGGTCAACTGCGCGGCGTCAGGGTCAACGACTGGACCACGCCGTGGACCTACGCCGACACCATCGAGGTGGTCTCCACCGCGGGCGCGTCGCTGGACATCATCGTGCTGCCGAAGGTCACCGATGCGTCCCACATCAGCGCCCTCGATCTGCTGCTGAGCCAGTTGGAGACCACCCACGGCCTTCCGGTGGGCCGGATCGGCATCGAGGCGCAGATCGAGAATGCGCAGGGGCTGACCAATATCGACGCGATCGCGGCGGCCCCGCGCGTGCAGGCCCTTGTGCTCGGCCCGGCGGATATGGCGGCCAGCCTGAACATGCGCACGCTCGAGGTGGGCGAGCAGCCCGAGGGGTACGACGTCGGCGACGCTCATCACCATGTGCTGATGCGGATCCTGATCGCCGCCCGCACCCACGGAGTGCTCGCGATCGACGGCCCGTATCTGAAGGTGCGTGACGTCGACGCGTTCCGCCGGGTGGCAGGCCGGTCGGCGGCGCTCGGTTACGACGGCAAGTGGGTGTTGCATCCCGACCAGATCGCCGCGGGCAATGAGCTTTTCAGCCCCCGCCAGGCCGACTACGACCACGCCGAGTTGATCCTCGAGGCCTACGAATGGCACACCTCACGCGCGGGGGGAGCGCGCGGCGCGGTGATGCTCGGCGACGAGATGATCGACGAAGCCAGCCGCAAGATGGCGTTGGTGATCGCCGGTAAAGGCCGTGCGGCAGGTATGACGCGCAAGGCCGAGTCCTTCCAGCCGACGAGCTAGCCGCGAATCCCTATGGCGCCCACTGCCATCCGGTGGCGTAGATGCCGACGACGAAAATGAAGTAGAGCAGGACCAGTGCGCTGACCAGTCCGCCGACGATGGTCCCCGCCAGCGCGAGACCGTAGCCGTCCTGGCCGGTGCGCTTGCATTCACGCATGGCGATGATGCCGAGGATGAACCCCGCGATCGACGGCAGACCGCAGAACACCAGGCCGCCGAGCGCGGTGACCAACGACGCGATCGCCTTGCCGTTGGTGCCGAGCGGCTTACCCGGCCGATACGGGTCGTACGGCGGCGGGTAGGCCGGATACGGCGGTGGATACCCCCCGCCCTGCGGGTAGACGGGCGGCGGCAGCTGCGGATAATCCGCCGGATAGTCGACCGGCGCATAGGGATCCGGCGGCTCGTGCGGGTTGCTCATGTCAAGCGCTGAGTGCGAACACGGTCCAGATGATGCTGATGATCAACGTGGCGACGCCGACCGCGATGCCCGCGATGGCCAGTCCGTGACCGCCCTGACGCCTCTCCTTGATCTGGTTGAGCGCGACGATCCCGAGCCCGATCCCGACGAGTGATCCAAGGGTGCACAGGATTCCGATCAGCGAGGCGACCAGCGACCAGATCGCCATCTGGTTGGTTTCTGGCTGCGGTTGGCCGTAGTCGCCGCCGTACCCCCCGGGGTACCCCTGCCCTGGATACGACGACGGTGGCGGCGGGTAGCCCGTCGGTGCGGCGCCGTACGGCGGCGGGGGATAGGGCTGGGCGCCGTATCCCGTCGGCCCACCGAATCCCGAAGGGTCGGGGAAGGGCGGTGGATAGCCGTGCTGTTGCGCACCCGCCGACGGGTATCCGGGCGGGGGCGGCGGGTAACCAGGCGTAGGCGGGTAGCCGGCCGGCGGGTAACCGCCTTGCTGGAAGTCGGTGGGCGGTTGAAAACCGGTCGGTGGAGTGTCGAATGCCGACGGCGGCGGGGCGTAGTCCGGCGGAGTGAACTGCTCGGCGGCGGGCGGCGGAGAGGGCCGATCGTCCTGCTGCGGCGACTCCTCGATCGACGGCGCCTCGTACCCCCCCGACGCTGGCTCCGACGAGCTCGAGCCGGAGTCGGATGCTGGCGTTTCGGAGGAGTCCCCGCCCGGATTTGTCATGCTGTCAACCTAGCGTATGCGCTGGTACTCGTGGTCGGCGTGCCCGTTGGGCACCAACGTTCGCGCCGGATCGTTGAGCAGGTGTGGCGATGAGAATTCGCGCCGTGGATAGAGGAGAATGAGGATCCATGACCAGCCCCTTCCAGCCCGGACAAACCCCCGGCGCGACGCCGGGCGCGCCGACAACCCCGGCCCGTGGGCCCGCCGCCTTGCCGACGCCGCCGAAGGGCTGGCCGATCGGCTCGTATCCGACCTACGCAGAGGCGCAGCGTGCCGTTGACCATCTGTCCGATCAGGAGTTCCCGGTCCAGCAGGTGACGATCGTCGGCGTCGACCTCATGCAGGTCGAGCGGGTGACCGGCCGCCTGACCTGGCCCAAGGTGCTCGGCGGTGGTGTGATCACCGGCGCATGGCTCGGCCTTTTCATCGGCCTGATCCTCGGGTTCTTCAGCGAGAACCCGTGGGCGTCGCTGATCACAGGCCTGGTCGCGGGTGTCTTCTTCGGCCTGATCACCTCGGCGATCCCGTACGCGATGGCTCGTGGCACAAGAGATTTCAGTTCGACGATGCAGTTGGTCGCAGGCCGCTATGACGTGCTGTGTGACCCGCAGAGCGCCGAGAAGGGCCGGGAACTGCTGGCGCGCTTGGCCATTTAGCGCGTAGCCGGCCCCCCGGCGGGCGGTAGATCGCAGGTCACGATCGTGCTGCGGTACCGACGCGCCGCCGCGAAGTGTTGCAAATCACGCCTACCAGCCTCTACGGTTCTGGCGCGGGAGTTCCTCCCCCGCGGACAGGAGGCGGGTGGTGCGCGCACGTCGACTGTGTGCAGCGGCGTTGGCCGCCGTGACGACGGCATCGGTGGTCACGGCGTGTAGTTCCGGCGGTGGCGGGATCGTCATCAACTACTACACACCGGCGAGCGAGATGGCGACGTTCACGGCCGTCGCCAAGCGCTGCAACGAGGAACTTGCCGGCCGGTTCACCATCCAACAGATCAGCTTGCCGAAAGAGGCCGACGCCCAGCGCCTGCAGTTGGCCCGGCGCCTCACCGGCAACGACAAGACGCTCGACCTGATGGCGCTTGACGTCGTATGGACGGCCGAATTCGCCGAGGCTGGGTGGGCGCTCCCGCTTTCCGACGATCCGTCCGGCCAGGCCGAGGCCGACGCCACCACCAACACACTGCCCGGGCCGTTGGAGACGGCCAAGTGGCAGGACAAGCTCTATGCCGCGCCGATCACGACCAACACCCAATTGCTCTGGTATCGGGCGGATTTGATGGACGAGCCGCCGAATACCTGGGATGCCATGGTGGCCGAGGTGACGCGGCTGCACGCGGCAGGCAAGCCGAGTTGGATTGCGTTGCAGGCCAAGCAGTACGAGGGCCTTGTGGTGTGGTTCAACACGCTGCTGGAAAGCGCTGGCGGCCAAGTCCTTTCCAACGACGGTAAGACCGTCACACTGACCGACACCCCCGAGCATCGTGCGGCGACGGTGAAGGCGCTTCAGATCATGAAGGCCGTAGCCACCGCGCCGGGCGCCGATCCGTCGATCACCCAGACCGACGAGGGCACCGCGCGCCTCGCCCTCGAGCAGGGCAAAGCCGCCCTCGAAGTGAACTGGCCGTTCGTGCTGCCCTCGATGTTAGAGAACGCCGTCAAGGGCGGGGTGAGTTTCCTTCCGCTCGACAAGGACGCCGCGCTGGAAGGCAGCATCAACGACGCCGGTACCTTCTCGCCGACCGACGCCCAGTTCGAGACGGCCTACGACGCGAGCAAGAAGGTGTTCGGGTTCGCCCCGTATCCGGGCGTGCAGCCAGGGGAGCGGGCCAAGGTGACGTTGGGCGGTCTCAACGTCGCGGTGGCCGCCACCACCCAACACCGCGCCGAGGCGTTCGAGGCCATCCGATGCCTGCGCAGCGTCGAGAACCAGCGCTACACATCGGTTGAAGGTGGTCTGCCCGCGGTGCGCACGTCGCTCTACGACGATCCCGCGTTCCAGAAGAAGTACCCGCAGTACGCGATCATCCGCGAGCAGCTCACCAACGCCGCTGTGCGCCCGGCAACGCCCGTCTACCAGGCCGTGTCCACCCGGATATCGGCGACTCTGGCGCCGATCACCGACATCGATCCCGAGGGTACGGCCGACGAGTTGACCGAAGCGGTTCAAAAGGCCATCGACGGTAAGGGGCTGATTCCGTGACGGCCACCTTGGAAAACCACGACGCACCCAAGGCCGCCGCCGGAGGCGGTGCAGGCGATGACAAGAGGTCCGACCGCAGACTGGCCTACCTGCTGATCGCGCCTGCGGTCATCCTGATGTTGGCGGTGACGGCGTACCCGATCGGTTACGCGGTGTGGCTGAGCCTGCAGCGCTACAACCTGGCCGCCCCCGACGACACCGCGTTCGTCGGGCTTTCGAACTACCAGACCGTGCTCACCGACCGCTATTGGTGGACGGCGTTCGTCGTGACCCTCGCCATCACCATCGTCTCGGTGGCGATCGAGTTCGTACTCGGTATGGCGCTGGCGCTGGTGATGCACCGGACCATCTTCGGTAAGGGTGTCGTGCGCACCGCGATCCTGATCCCGTATGGCATCGTCACCGTCGCCGCGTCCTACAGCTGGTACTACGCATGGACACCGGGTACCGGATATCTGGCGAACCTGCTTCCCGAGGGCAGCGCGCCGCTGACCCAACAGCTCCCGTCGCTGGCGATCGTCGTGCTCGCGGAGGTGTGGAAGACCACTCCGTTCATGGCGCTGTTGTTGCTCGCGGGGCTGGCGCTGGTGCCGCAGGATCTGCTCAACGCCGCGCAGGTCGACGGGGCAGGCGCGTGGAAGCGGCTGGTGAGAGTGACTCTGCCGCTTATCAAACCGGCGATCCTGGTGGCGCTGCTGTTCCGCACGCTTGATGCGTTCCGCATCTTCGACAACATCTACGTGCTCACCGGCGGGGCCAACAGCACCGGGTCGGTGTCGATCCTCGGCTACGACAATCTGTTTAAGGCCTTCAACCTCGGATTGGGTTCGGCGATCAGTGTGCTGATCTTCTTGTCGGTGGCGATCATCGCGTTCATCTACATCACGATCTTCGGCGCCTCGGCGCCAGGATCTGACGAGGAGAGGCGCTGATGGCCGAGCGGGTCGGCGCGGGGAAGGCGACGGGGTGGACCGTCGTCAACATCATCGTGGTGATCTACGCCCTGTTCCCCGTCCTGTGGATCCTGTCGCTGTCGCTGAAGCCGACCTCAACGGTCAAGGACGGCAAGCTGATTCCGAGTGAGATCACCTTCGAGAACTACAAGGGCATCTTCTCCGGCAGTGCGTTCAGCTCGGCGCTGATCAACTCGATCGGCATCGGCCTCATCACCACGGTGATCGCCGTCGTCGTCGGAGGCATGGCGGCCTACGCGGTGGCACGGTTGGACTTCCCCGGTAAGAAACTGCTCGTCGGCGTCGCGTTGCTGATCGCCATGTTCCCGCAGATCTCGCTTGTGACACCGATTTTCAACATGTGGCGCAGCATCGGGCTGTTCAACACGTGGCCGGGTCTGATCATCCCGTACATCACGTTCGCGCTGCCGCTGGCGATCTACACACTGTCGGCATTCTTCCGGGAGATCCCATGGGATCTGGAGAAGGCGGCCAAGATGGACGGCGCCACACCGGCGCAGGCGTTCCGCAAGGTGATTGCGCCGCTGGCGGCACCCGGTATCGTCACCGCGGCAATCCTGGTTTTCATCTTCGCGTGGAACGACCTGCTGCTGGCGCTGTCGCTGACCGCCACCGAACGCGCGATCACCGCGCCGGTGGCGATCGCGAACTTCACCGGCAGTTCGCAATTCGAGGAGCCGACCGGATCCATTGCGGCGGGCGCAATGGTGATCACGGTTCCGATCATCATCTTTGTTCTAATCTTCCAACGACGGATCGTCGCTGGATTGACGTCTGGTGCGGTGAAGGGGTAGTTCGATGGCCGAGATTGTGTTGGACCGGGTGACCAAGAGTTACCCAGACGGCGCCACGGCCGTGAAGGATCTCTCGATCACGATCGCCGACGGTGAGTTCATCATCCTTGTCGGCCCGTCCGGCTGCGGGAAGTCCACCACGCTGAACATGATTGCCGGGCTGGAGGAGATCTCCTCAGGCGAGATGCGCATCGCAGGCGAGCGGGTGAACGAGAAGGCGCCGAAGGACCGCGATATCGCGATGGTGTTCCAGTCCTATGCGCTCTACCCGCACATGACCGTCCGCCAGAACATCGCGTTCCCCCTGACGTTGGCGAAGCTGAAGAAGGCAGATGTCGCCACCAAGGTCGAGGAGACCGCGAAAATCCTTGATCTGACTGCACTTCTGGATCGCAGGCCGGCACAGCTGTCGGGCGGTCAGCGGCAGCGGGTGGCGATGGGACGCGCGATCGTGCGTAACCCCAAGGCGTTCTTGATGGACGAGCCGCTGTCGAACCTGGACGCCAAGCTGCGCGTGCAGATGCGTGCGGAGATCGCGCGCCTGCAGAACCGGTTGGGCACCACCACGGTCTACGTGACGCACGACCAGACCGAGGCGATGACGCTGGGCGATCGCGTCGTCGTAATGCGGGCCGGGATCGCACAGCAGATCGGCACGCCGGAGGATCTGTACTCCAAACCGGCCAACCTCTTCGTCGCCGGGTTCATCGGATCGCCCGCGATGAACTTCTTCCCGGCGACCTTCACCGATGTCGGGGTGAAGCTGCCGTTCGGCGAGGTCACGCTCACCCAAGAGGTGCATGACGTGCTGGCCCAACACAACAGACCGAACAACGTGATCGTCGGCATCCGCCCCGAACACATCGAGGACGCCTCGCTGATCGACACCTACGCCAGGATTCGGGCGCTGACGTCGGAGGTGACGGTCGATTTCGTCGAATCGCTCGGTGCCGACAAGTACGCGCACTTCAAGTCCGAGGGCGCGGGTGCGCGGGCCGCGCAGCTGGAAGAGCTCGCGGCCGAGTCGGGCGTCGGCGAGAACGAGTTCGTGGCAAGGGTTTCCACCGAGTCGAAGGTGGCGCCGGGGCAGACGGTTGAGCTTGCCTTCGACACGACGAAGCTGGTCATCTTCGACGCCGACACCGGTGCCAACCTGAGCATTCCGCCGGGCGCTCGGGAGGAAGAGTCGCCACCGCCGCCGCCGCCACCGGTGCAGCAGGACGAGCAGACCTCGTCGCCTGCGGAGTGACGGACGTCCTGGCCGACGTTCGTGCCCACCTGTGCGCGCACTTCGCCAGGGAACCCGACGCCGCGAGCGTGACGTTTCTGGGCACGCGGTCCTTCGATGTGCTGCGGTTTGGATCCGACGACGGCGTTATTCACTATGTGTCGCTAGGGTGTTCACGCGAGCCGATGACCGATCCCGCCGAGTTCGCCGCCGCCGAAAGAAGTGCCGTACGCGGACCCCGTGCTGAGGTGGCGGTCGCGTTGCGCGGGACCACACCGACAGGCCTGGCTCGCAGCGTCGCGGTGCTGGCCGCCGCACCCGCCGTGGAGGGATTGGTGCTGGCTCCCGACGCGCTCGTCGACCTCGGTAGTCCGCTGTGGAGTGGCGCCGCGTTCACGGCATTCCTGTTGGGCCGCAGCGAGATCAGCGACGTCGAACTGCCCGCGCCCCGCGACCCGGTCGCAGTGCTTTCGGCCATTCCGATCACACCGACGGAGGCGGCGTGGGTGCGGCTCAAGGGGGCGCCCGCACTGCGGGAGGCGTGGCAGAGCGACGGCGTTGACGTGCTCGACCCGCACCGGAAAGCCTCAGCACCCAGCTAGACCCTCCGCGAAATTGCATTCCGGCAGGGAAATCGCGAGAGACGGCCTGCCGGAATGCAATTTCGCGCGGGCGGGCTTCGCGGGAGCTCACAGCCAGTGGTTGCGGCGGAACGTCCGGTAGAGAAGGAAGCAGACGCAGAACATCACCATCAGCACGGCCGGATAACCCCACGTCCACTGCAGCTCGGGCATGTGCTCGAAGTTCATCCCGTAGATGCCTGCAAGCGCTGTCGGCACAGCGGCGATCGCCACCCACGCCGAGATCTTGCGCATATCGACGTTCTGCTGCATCGCCACCTTGCCAAGCGCGGCCTGCACCAGCGAGCTGAGCATTTCATCGTAGCTGGTGATTCGGTCGGAGGCCTGGATGTTGTGGTCGAGCACGTCGCGCATATAACGGCGGACCTCGACGGAGATGAGGTCGTTGTGGTCGGTGTGCAGCCGCTGCAGTGCAAGCGTGAAAGGGTTCACGGCCCTTCGCAGCTCGACGACTTCCCGCTTGAGCAGGTAGATGCATTCGATATTGGTCTGCTTCAACGGCGAGAAGATGTCCTCCTCCATCGCGTCGATGTCGACCTCGATGAGATCGGTGACGTCGAGATAGTCGTCGACGACGTGGTCGGCGATCGCGTGCATGATCGCGTAGGGGCCCAACTTGAGCAGGGCGGGGGAGGCTTCGAGCCGCCTGCGCACCCCGGCCAGCTCACCGTGCTCGCCGTGCCGGACCGTCACGACGAAGTCGGCGCCGACGAAGATCATGATCTCGCCGGTCTCGACGATTTCGCGAGCCAGAGCGACGGACAGGTGCTCGATGTAGTTCACCGTCTTGAGGACCATGAACAAGGTCTTGTCGTAGCGCTCCAGTTTCGGTCGCTGGTGGGCGTGTACGGCGTCTTCGACGGCCAGTTCGTGCAGCCCGAATACGTCGGCAACCGCCATCATCTGGTGCTCGTCGGGTTCGTGCAGGCCGATCCACACGAAGGCGTCCTTACCCTCGGCTTCGAGCTCGTGCACCTTGTTCAGCGCCGCGGCGTGGGTGTACTTGCCCGGCAGCCGCTTACCGTCGACGTAGATGCCGCAGTCGACCATCGCTCGCGCGACGGGCACGTGGATGGACTTGGCGTCGGAGCGGTCGTGGCTGTGCTTGGTGCGAGCCGGCCGGAGGGAGGGAGGCAGAGCGCCCCGGAACGAAGGCATCGCACCACCTCCTATCGCAGCGCAGCCCTATTCGGCCCCGGACAATGCTACGCGCGGGCGGTTGTGGACCGCCCGTTTCGCGATGTCGCCGGTGCGCTAGTTTCGACCCAGTCTCGACGACGGAAATACCTCTCTTCCCAAGGAGCCTGAAGACGTGAGCACATCTCCCCTCAAGGTCGCGGTGACCGGAGCCGCCGGCCAGATCGGCTACAGCCTGCTGTTCCGCTTGGCGAGCGGCTCGTTGCTCGGCCCCGACCGGCCGATCGAGCTCCGCCTGCTCGAGATCGAGCCCGCGCTGAAGGCACTCGAGGGTGTCGTGATGGAGCTCGACGACTGCGCATTCCCGCTGCTGTCGGGTGTCGAGATCGGCGCGGACGCCAACAAGATCTTCGACGGGGTGAACCTCGCTCTGCTGGTCGGCGCACGTCCGCGCGGCCCCGGCATGGAGCGCGGCGATCTGCTCGAGGCCAACGGCGCGATCTTCACCGCCCAGGGCAAGGCGCTGAACTCGGTGGCTGCCGACGACGTCCGTATCGGCGTGACCGGCAACCCGGCGAACACCAACGCGCTGATCGCGATGACCAACGCACCCGACATCCCGCAGGAGCAGTTCTCCGCGCTGACCCGGCTCGACCACAACAGGGCGATCTCGCAGCTGGCCCGCAAGACCGGCGCCAAGGTCACCGACATCAAGAAGATGACGATCTGGGGTAACCACTCCGCAACCCAGTACCCCGACGTGTTCCACGCCGAGGTCGGCGGGAAGAACGCCGCCGAGGTCGTCAACGACCAGGACTGGATCGAGAACGACTTCATCCCGACCGTAGCCAAGCGCGGCGCGGCGATCATCGATGCGCGCGGCGCCTCCTCGGCCGCTTCCGCCGCGTCGGCGACCGTTGACGCAGCCCGCTCCTGGCTACTCGGCACCCCGAAGGACGACTGGGTGTCGATGGCGGTGGTCTCCGACGGCAGCTACGACGTGCCCGAGGGTCTGATCTCGTCCTTCCCGGTGACGACCAAGGACGGCAACTGGTCGATTGTTCAGGGGCTGGAGATCGACGACTTCTCGCGCAGCCGGATCGACAAGTCGACCGCCGAGCTGGCCGACGAGCGCAAGGCGGTCAAGGAACTCGGTTTGATCTGACCGGGCTCCTCGCCGCAGGACACTAGCCCTGGGTGACCGTGACGCTCCCGTTCTTGCTGATCGCAGGTCGGCCGGAATGGTAGACGACGATGCTGTTCATGCCGTTGACCTGAATGCTGTCGGCACTGTCGACGGTGACCTGGTGGTTGTGCCCGTTGACAAAGAGGTTGGCGCAGTGGCCGGTTACGGTGACCGTCAGGTTGTTCCCGTTGAGCGTCAGCCTGCCGTCATTGCATTCGACGGTCTTGGTCTCGTTGCTCTCGTTGACCATCAGGCTCCCGCCGCGCGGCACCTTCGTGGGGCCGAATAGGCCTTCGAATACACCCAAGTGCTTCCACGGCACGGCGAACGCGACGGCCATTGCGACTGGAAAAACAATGCCGACGAATACCCCGATCCACCGCAGCCCACCGCGCCTCGGACGGAACGCGGGCGTGCCGAGATCGCCCGACGGCACAGGGGTGGGCGACCAGGTCGGCGTCGATCCACCGGTGGGACTGACGCCGTAATCGGGGAGTTGTGCCCGATACTGCGGCGCAGGCCGGTTGGTGTCGGCCAGTCCGCGCTCGAGTTCTCTGATGCGCCGCTCGGGGTCTTCCTGCTCGGGCGAAAGATAATTCGACATCCGTACCCATCCCTCTCTTGGCGAAAGGATATGGCCGGGGGAGCGGCGACGTCGTTCGATCTGAAAACAAGGAAATTAGGTTACCTACGAGTTCGTCGTTACCCTGGATTTGTGCCGGAGAAGCCAGAGAACCCGCAGATCATCGTCACTGACGAAGAGATCTTCGAGGCCCATGTAGCAGGCAAGCTCTCCGTGGAGTTGAAGGCTCCGCTGGACACCCAGCGGGCGCTTTCGATCGCCTACACCCCTGGGGTGGCTCAGGTCAGCCGTGCGATCGCAGCGGATCAGACACTTGCCGCCCGCTACACATGGGCGAACCGTCTGGTGGCCGTCGTCAGCGACGGCAGCGCGGTGCTCGGCCTCGGCGACATCGGTGCGGCCGCATCGCTGCCGGTGATGGAGGGCAAGTGCGCGCTGTTCAAGGCGTACGGCGACCTGGACGCGATTCCGCTCGTACTGGACACCAACGATCCCGACGAGATCGTCGAGACATTGGTGCGGCTGCGGCCGACGTTCGGTGCCGTCAATCTCGAAGACATCTCGGCCCCGCGCTGCTTCGACATCGAGCGTCGCCTCATCGAGGCGCTCGACTGCCCGGTCATGCATGACGATCAGCACGGCACGGCGATCGTGGTGCTCGCGGCGGTGCTCGGTGCGACGAAGGTGCTCGATCGCGATATCTCCTCGTTGCGCGTGGTGGTTTCCGGCGTCGGTGCCGCAGGCGTGGCATGCACGAGAATCCTGCTGGCAGCGGGTGTTTCGGATATCACGTTGCTTGACTCGCGAGGCATCCTGCATCCGAGCCGCGATGACATGAACCCGGTGAAGGCCGACCTGGCGCAGCACACCAACCCCGACGGAATCTCCGGCGGAATGGTCGAAGCGCTCAAGGGTGCGGACATGTTCCTCGGGCTTTCCGGCGGCATCGTCCCCGAAGAACTGATCGCGACGATGGCCCCGAACGGCATCGTGTTCGCGCTGTCCAACCCCGATCCGGAGATCCATCCCGAACTCGCCGCCAAGCACGCCGCGGTGGTGGCGACCGGCCGAAGCGACTACCTGAACCAGATCAACAACGTGCTGGCATTCCCCGGAGTGTTCCGCGGTGCGCTGGACGCCGGTGCCCGCCGCATCACCGAGAAGATGAAAGTGGCTGCGGCCCAAGCGATCTTCGGGGTGGTGGGCGACGAACTGTCCGCGGAGTACATCGTCCCAAGCCCGCTCGACCCCCGTGTCGGACCCGCAGTGGCCAAGGCGGTAGCGGCGGCCGCAAGCACCGGAGACGTCTGATCCGCTCGATGTCGGTGCGCAGGCCACTGCTCGCCGCACTGCTCGCCACACTTCTCGTTGCGGGCTGCGCAGGCACGACCACCAGCCAGTCGATCGCCGTCGGGGCCCATAAAGACGCCCAGTCGACACTGCTCGCGAACCTCTATGCGTCGGCGCTGCGAACGTACGGAACGGCCGCGCACGTCGAGGTGTCGCCCGACCCGTTGACAGGCCTGGACTCCGGCGACATCACCGTGGTGGCGGGGTTCACCGGCCGGCTGCTCGACACCTTCGCGCCCGGCGCCAAGGCCCGGGCCGCTGCTCAGGTGTACCGCGACATGGTGTCAGCTCTTCCAGAAGGCATCGCCGCGGGCGACTTCGCCGAGGCTGCGGAAGACAAGCCAGCGCTCGCGGTGACCGAGTCCACCGTCGACGCGTGGGGCGGACGGGATGTGACGGCGGCCGTGCGCCACTGCGCCAAGCTCGAGGTCGGACGGGTCGCCGACGCTCCGGTGACCATCGGTACGTGCGCGGCCAAGGCGAACGAATATGCCAACGCCGCAAGGCTGTTCGAGGCGCTGCGCATCGGGCAGATCAACGCGGCGTGGACGTCGACGGCCGATCCGGACATCCCCGCCGACGCGGTGGTGCTGACGGACCGCACTGCGCTGATCCGCGCCGAGAATGTCGTACCGCTGTACCGCCGTAACGAACTGTCCGAAATGCAGATGCTCGCGCTCAACGAGGTGGCGGGCGTGCTGGATACCGCGGGGCTGGTGCAGATGCGTCGTCAGGTCGACGCGGGAAGCGACCCGGCCCACGTCGCCGACGGGTTCCTCGCCGAACACCCGCTGGGCGCCACCAGCCGATAGCGCGCTCGACCCGGGTCAGGCAAGCGTGCTTGCGGGCCCTTGCCGGGACGTCACCTTGGCGATCACCCGTTGATAGCCCGATCCGGTGACACGGGCGAGCAGATCGAGGGCCTTCGCGTCGCTGCCCACGAGCACCCGCGCCTTGTTCCTTCGCACGCCGTCGAGGATGACCCGCGCGGCCTTCTGGGCGGACGTACTGGCCAGCCGCTTGTCGAAGTACTTCGCGAGCGCCTCTTGGTCCACACCATCGACGGCTGCCGAGTTGCGCGCGATCGCGGTCTTGATCCCGCCCGGGTGCACGCACGTCACCTTGACCGGATGGCCCGCGACGAGCATCTCCTGGCGCAGCGCCTCGGTGAACCCGCGGACGGCGAACTTGGCCGCGTTGTAGGCGCCCTGCCCCGGCACCGCGAGCAACCCGAAGACGCTGGATACGTTGACGACGTGTCCGTCGCCGGATGCGATCAGGTGAGGCAGAAAGACTTTGGTGCCATTGACGACGCCCCAGTAGTCGACGTCCATCACCCGCTCGATGTCCTTGAACTGGCTGGCTTCGATGCTGCCCATGAACGAGATGCCCGCGTTGTTGTAGACCTGGTTGACGGTGCCGAAGTGGTCCTTGACCGCGTCGGCGTACAACTCGAACGCCTCGCGCTCGGTGACGTCGAGGCGATCGGCCTTTACCGGCGCACCGATGGCCGTCAGCCGCTCCTCGGTCGTCGCGAGGCCCTCGGTGTCGACGTCGCTGATCGCCAGCTTCGCGCCGGAGCGCCCTAGCTCGATCGCCAACGCCTGGCCGATTCCCGAACCGGCGCCGGTGACGACGGCGACTTTCCCGTCGAAGCCCTTCATGTGCGCACCCCCAGATGTGGACTGACTCGGCAAAGGCTATCCGGTACCGCCGGTAGCGCGTACAGCGGCCTAGCCGGGTTTGGTGGCGGTGACGACGTGGGTGCCCATTCCCGGACCCCACCACATGCGCAAGCCGAGGTTGCGACGGGAGACGCCTGTCCAGCCGAGTGCGCGCAGTTGGCGAGCGTATTGGCTGGTGAAGAAGATGTCGACGAGCACGAGCCGGCCGCCGGGGCGCAGCACGCGCGCAGCCTGCGCGATCGCCTTCTCGCGGCCGGTCCTGTCCGGGAGGTTGTGCACCACGAGGCTGCTGGTGACGACGCCCACGCTGTCGTCGTCGAACGGTAGGTCGGTGATGTCGGCGGTCTGTACTTCGACGCGGTCGGCGACGTTCTCGAGCGCGGCGTTGCGCAGCGTGTCGTCGCGGGAGTTGTCGGTCTGGTCGGCGCGCCAGATGTCGACGCCGACGGCTCGGCCGCGTGGTAGCAGCTTGGCCGCGGCGAGCAATACCGCGCCGCGACCGCAGCCGAGATCGAGCAGCCGCTCATCGCCGCGCAACTGCAGCCCTTCGAGAAGCTCCGCCCACACGGTGAACTTGCCAACCCGGGTGGTGTGGACGAAAAGCGCTGCCGTCGTTGCGATCAGCGTGCCCGAACCGCCCGTGAACGCTGCGCGTCGACGCCTGCCCCTGGACAGGCTTCTCGTCGCCGACGCGAGCAGCGAGACGCTGGTGGCTGCGGTGATGCCCGCGATGACGGGCGCGGGCACGGCGCGGTAGTCCCCGTCGAATCCGTAGTCGGCGTTGTGCTGACGTACGTCAACCAGTGTGTCGGTCATCTTCCTCACGGTAGAACCGAATGCTCGCCGGCGGGACGCTACCTCTCTGGGAAACGGCTGGCAGACTGCCCGGGCTACAGCTTCCGGAGTCGACGCAGGATCTGCACGAACGGCGCGCTGGCGGAAAGGCCTTTCTTCAAGCTGGGTTGCAGGAAGCTGGCGTTGGCGAAGACGCCGTACTCGACGCCGAAATCGCGCCATTCGGCCACCTGGTCGACGACTTCGTCAGGCGTGCCGTTGACGAAGCAATTTCGCAGCATGCCGTCCGGAACCTGCGCGGTGTAGGACAGCACCGTCTGCTCGTCTAGCACCTGCGGAATGAGGTCCTGATAGCCCGTGAAATCGTCGCCCATCGGGTGTCGGCTGCCGTGCCGCTTCCAGACGTCCGCTGGAAGTAACAGCCCGAAGGTTTTCATCGCAACTGAATCGAGAGCCTCTTCCACGTCGTCGCGATTCGATCCGGTGATGACGTAGAAGAAGTTAGCGGCGCGGATCGACGCCGGATCTCGCCCCGCATCGGATGCTGTGGTGCGGACCACGTCAAGGCACGCCTTGTAATCCGGCCGGTGGACGATGGCTGCGGGAAACCAACCGTCGGCATAGCGGCCGGTGGCCCGCAACATCCGCGGACCGTGCGAGGCGATCCATATCTCCGGCCACGTCCCCTTGTACGGCGGAAGGTCGAAGGTGGCGTTGTGCAGTGGATAGAACTCCGAGTCCCGGGTGACGGGCGCCCCGTCGGACTCCCACAGCGCCCGGATGGTCGCCACCGCCTCGATGAACCGGCCAACCGGTTTGGACCACTCAACCCCGTAGGGCTCGTTGCCCTCCCGCTCGCCGGTCCCGATGCCGAGGATCGCCCGGCCCTTCGTCAGCAGGTGCAGAGTCGCCGCCGCCTGAGCGGTGACCGCAGGGTTGCGTCGGCCGGTGTCGGTGACGGACAAACCCAGTTTCAGCCGACGGAGGCGGTTCTTCGCGGCGATGTTTCCGAGCATGGTCCACGGCTCGAGACACGCGTCGGGACGCGGCAACAAGGCCGCCGCGCCCACGTACGGCTTTTTCATGACCGACCGAGGGAACAATGAGTTCAGATGATCGGGCACCCACAGCGAATCGGCCCGGGCTGCTTGGGCGGTCATCAGGCTGTTCCGCACCATGGGCCCGGGGCCGAACCGACTGTTCGCCAGAAACTCAACCACACCCACGCCGAATTTGCTCATGCTGCTGATTCTGGACGCGCGCAGGTACGGGGCGGTAAGTAATCGACTACTTCACTAGTCGGTGAACGCCTCGTCGATGATCTCTTGCTGTTCGACCGCATGCACCTTCGACGAACCCGACGACGGCGCCGACATCGCGCGCCGCGAAATCCGCTTGAGCCCCGTCAACTTCTCCGGCAGCAACTCGGGCATCGTCAGCCCGAACGTCGGCCACGCGCCCTGGTTCGCGGGCTCCTCCTGCACCCAGAAGAACTGCTCGGCGTTGGGGTAGCTGTCGAGCGTCTCGCTCAGCCGCCGCTTCGGCAGCGGCGCGAGCTGCTCGATGCGCACGATCGCCACGTCCTCGCGCTTGTCCTTGGCCTTGCGTGCAACGAGTTCGTAGTAGATCTTGCCGCTGGTCATCAGGATCCGCTTGACCTTGTTGCGGTCGCCGATGCCGTCGCTATAGGTCGGCTCTTCCATCACCGAACGGAACTTCTGCTCGGTGAAGTCACGAATATCGCTGACGACGGCCTTGTTTCGCAGCATCGACTTCGGCGTGAAGACGATCAGCGGGCGGTGGATACCGTCCAGCGCGTGCCGCCGCAACAGATGGAAGTAGTTCGCAGGCGTCGACGGCATCGCGATCGTCATCGACCCTTCGGCCCACAGCAGCAGGAACCGCTCGATGCGGCCCGACGTGTGGTCGGGGCCCTGCCCTTCATGCCCGTGCGGGAGCAACAGCACGACGTCGGACAGCTGACCCCACTTGGCCTCACCGGAGCTGATGAACTCGTCGATGATCGACTGCGCGCCGTTGACGAAGTCGCCGAACTGCGCCTCCCACAACACGAGTGCTTCGGGATTGCCCACCGAGTAGCCGTATTCGAAGCCGACCGCGGCGTACTCCGACAGCGCCGAATCGTAGATCATCAGCTTGCCGCCGGTCGGCTGTCCGTCGGAGTTGGTGGCCAACAGCTGCAAGGGCGTGAACTCGGCGCCGGTCGTGCGGTCGATGACCACCGCGTGCCGCTGCGTGAACGTGCCGCGCCTGGTGTCCTGGCCGGAAAATCGAATCAGCTTGCCTTCGGCGATCAGGGTGCCCAACGCCAGCAGTTCGGCGAAGGCCCAGTCGACCTTTCCCTCGTAGGCCATCTCCCGTCGCTTCTCCAGCACGGGTTTGACCCTCGAGTGCACCGTGAAGCCGTCCGGCGCCGCGAGGTGGGCGTCGCCGATCTGCGCCAGCAGCGACTTGTCGACGGCGGTGTTCATGCCCGCGGGCAGCATCTGGTCGCTCTCCACCGACTCGCTGGGCTCGATCGCATGCTTCTCGAGCTCGCGAACCTCGTTGAACACCTGCTCCAGCTGGCCCTGATAGTCGCGAAGGGCGTCCTCGGCTTCCTTCATCGAGATGTCGCCGCGGCCGATCAGCGCTTCGGTATAGGTCTTGCGAACGCCGCGCTTGGTGTCGATCGCGTCGTACATGGCGGGCTGCGTCATCGACGGGTCGTCGCCCTCGTTGTGCCCGCGGCGGCGGTAGCACAGCATGTCGATGACGACGTCCTTCTTGAACTTCTGCCGGAAGTCCATCGCCAGCCGCGCCACCCATACCGCTGCTTCCGGATCGTCACCGTTGACGTGGAAGATCGGCGCGCCGATCATCTTCGCGACGTCAGTGCAGTACTCCGACGACTTGGAATCGGAAGGTGAAGTGGTAAAACCGATTTGGTTGTTGACGACGATATGGATGGTACCGCCGGTGCGGTACCCGCGCAGCAGCGCGAGGTTGAGCGTCTCGGCGACCACACCCTGGCCTGCGAAGGCCGCGTCGCCGTGTAGCATCAGCGGCACGACCGTGAAGCCGTCGGCCCCATCTCCCTTGTCCAACAGGTCCTGCTTGGCGCGCACGATGCCCTCGAGAACAGGGTCGACCGCCTCGAGGTGTGACGGGTTGGCGACGAGCGACACCGCAATGTCGTTGTCGCCGAACATCTGTATGTAGGTGCCGCTGGCGCCGAGGTGGTACTTGACGTCACCTGAGCCATGCGCCTGCGACGGGTTCAGGTTTCCCTCGAACTCGCTGAAGATCTGCGAATAGGGCTTGCCGACGATGTTGGCAAGCACGTTGAGCCTGCCGCGGTGCGGCATACCGATGACGACCTCGTCGAGAGCGTGCTCGGCGGCCTGGTCGATCATGGCGTCCATCATCGGAATGACGGTCTCCGCCCCCTCAAGCGAGAACCGCTTCTGCCCAACGTATTTGGTCTGCAGGAAGGTCTCGAACGCTTCGGCGGCATTGAGCTTGGACAGGATGTACTTCTGCTGCGCGACGGTGGGCTTCTCGTGTTTGATCTCGACGCGCTCCTCGAGCCACTTCTGCTGATCGGGCTCGAGGATGTGCGTGTACTCGACTCCGACATGCCTGCAGTACGAATCGCGCAGCAGGCCGAGGACGTCGCGCAGCTTCTTGTGCTCCGCGCCTGCGAAGCCGTTGACCTTGAACACCCGGTCCAGGTCCCACAGCGTCATCCCGTGCGTGGTGACATCGAGGTCGGGGTGGTTGCGGAATCGGTTCTTGTCCAACCGAAGCGGGTCGATGTCGGCCATCAGATGCCCGCGATTGCGGTAGGCGGCGATCAATTCGATCACTCGGGCGTTCTTGTCGACGATCGAGTCGGGGTTGTCGGTGCGCCACCGCACCGGCTCATAGGGGATCCCGAGCTCGTGGAAGATCTCGTCGAAGAAATCGTCGGAGAGCAGCAGCTCGTGGATGGTGCGCAGGAAGTCGCCGGACTCCGCACCTTGGATGATCCGATGGTCGTAGGTCGAGGTGAGCGTGATCAGCTTGCCGATTCCGAGTTCGGCGATGCGCTCGTCGCTGGCGCCTTGGAACTCGGCCGGGTACTCCATCGCGCCGACGCCGATGATCGCGCCCTGACCACGCATCAGCCGCGGCACAGAGTGCACGGTGCCGATGGTGCCGGGGTTGGTCAGCGAGATCGTCACGCCCGAGAAATCGTCGGCGGTCAGCTTGCCGTCGCGGGCGCGCCGCACGATGTCTTCGTAGGCCGCGATGAACTGGCCGAACCGCCGTTCATCGGAGCCCTTGATGGCCGCCACCACCAGCTGGCGCGCGCCGCCCTTGCCCTGCAGGTCGATCGCAAGGCCGAGGTTGGTGTGCGCAGGCGTAATCGCGTTCGGCTTGCCGTCCACCTCGGCGAAGTGGCGGTTCATGTTCGGGAACTTCTTGACCGCCTGCACGATCGCGTAACCGATCAAGTGGGTGAACGAGATCTTGCCGCCGCGGGTCCGCTTGAGGTGGTTGTTGATGACGATGCGGTTGTCGATCAGCAGCTTGGCGGGGATGGCGCGCACGCTCGTGGCGGTCGGCACGTCCAGCGATGCCGACATGTTTTTTACGACGGCCGCAGCCGCGCCGCGCAGCACCTGGGCCTCGTCACCGTCGGCTGAAGGGGCGGCCTTCTCGGCCGGCTTCGGTTCGGCCGCTGCGGGTTTGGCCGGTGCTACATCGGTTTTGTCGGCGGGGGGCGGCGTCGTGGCGGGTGGCGCTGCGGCCTTGGCGGGCGGCGCTGCGGCCGCCGGTTCGGCCTTCACGGGTGCGGCGCCGTTGCCCTCGGCGGCCTTCGGCGCGGGGGCAGGCCCTGGTTCGCGCGGCGCGATAGGCGCAGACGCGGACGCGGACGCGGGCGCTTTGGCGGGCCCGGTTGTCGTGCCTGCGGTCGACTCGGGCGAGTAGTCGACGAGGAATTCATGCCAACTCGGGTCGACCGAGGAGGGATCTTCGCGGAACTTGCGGTACATCTCCTCGACCAGCCACTCGTTTTGTCCGAATGGTGAAGTTGAACTGCTCACGGCAGCTACTCGCCTCGATTCCTTCTGTTGGGCAAGAGTCCGAACGGACGCCTACCCGTCTTGTCTTCCTTCCAGCCTGCGGTTACCCCGCATCAACGCCGCCTTAAAGGCTAGCGCTTACGCGCAGACGTGCACGCCACAAGAGCGCTAATCGCAGGCTGAGGTTTCAGCCGGGAGGCGGGGGCAGCACATGGATTTTCGACGGCCAGCGGGGCGGCGGCGACCCGAACGCCATCCGCGCGTTCTCGATGATCCGCTTACCCATCAAACGGTTGCCGACACCGCCGACGACCGCGCCGATGCCGACGGGCAGCAGCTTGCCGAACGCGATCGCCCCGCGTTTGAGGGCGTAGCGCTTGACGAAGAAGCGCAGCAGCCGCGAATTCAGCTGCGACACCGCAGGCAGCGGCAGGGTCGCCGCGCCGTCGCTGAGCCAGGCGCCCTTGGTCCGGCCAGGGCCGAGAAGGTCGGCGACGGCGTGCTTGCTGTCCTCGCCGACCAGCACCGCCAGCACCAGCGCGCGCCTGCGTTCCCGATGGTCGGCAGGGATGCCGTGCACCTCGGCCACCGCGAGCACGAAAACCGCCGTCGCCTCGAGGAACACCACGGTCTCGCCCGCCACCGCCGAAAGCGCCACCAGCGTGCCGATGCCGGGGAACGCCGCCGCAGAACCGACCGCCGCGCCGCTGGCCATCACCGCGGCCAGGTAGTGCTTCTCCAGCTTGGTGACGATCTCGGCAGGCGTGGCGTCGGGATTTCCGTCGCGAAGCCGGTCGACATATGCCCTGACAGCGGGGCCCTGCACCCGGGCGCCGCGTTCGATGATTTCCGACAACGCACGCGCGGCGGCGCCGGGATGTTCATCTGCGTTGTTTCTCGTCGCCGGAAGCTGGCTCTTCGCCTTGGACCGAGCGCTCATTGCGGCCTCCTGGGGTAACCGTCGCCTTCAGGCTAACGGTTGGTCAACGAACGACCGAGGCCCGTTGTCCCCGCTGGTGACGGCGGTCACGGGGCTGATCAGGGAAGAAAATATTGATTTAGCGTGCTAACCACTTGCATGGCAACATCGCCCCCTGTGGACGTCAAGACACCTGGCCGCTGGCGCATGATCATCGTGCTCGGTGTCATGGTCGCGCTGGGTCCGCTGACCATCGACATGTATCTGCCCGCGCTGCCGAGGATCGCGGACGAACTGTCGGTCTCGTCGTCCGTCGTGCAGCTCACCCTGACCGGAACGCTGGCGGGGCTCGCGCTGGGCCAGCTCATCATCGGGCCGCTCTCGGACTCGCTTGGCCGCAGGCGCCCGCTGATGGCGGGCATCGTGGTGCACATGGTGGCGTCGGTCATCTGCATGCTTGCGCCGAACCTCGTCGTACTGGGTGTTGGCCGCGTTCTGCAGGGCGTCGGTGCCGCCGCGGGCATGGTGGTCGCAATCGCCGTCGTCGGTGACCTGTTCGCCGCCAACGCCGCCGCAACGGTGTTGTCCCGGCTGATGCTTGTGCTCGGTGTCGCACCCGTCATCGCGCCCTCGCTTGGTGCGGCGGTGCTGCTGCACGGTTCGTGGCGCTGGGTCTTCACCGCGCTGGTGATCATGGCGGGCGCCCTGCTGCTGGTGGCGGTGTTTGCGTTGCCCGAGACGCTGCCGCCGTCGCATCGCAGGCCGTTGCGGGTGCGCAGTATCGCCGCGACCTACGTGGAACTGCTGCGCGACAGGCGGTTCGTCATCCTCGTGCTGGTTGCCGCGCTCGGCATGTCGGGTCTCTTCGCCTACATCGCGGGGGCGTCGTTCGTCCTGCAAGGCACCTACGGTCTCGATCAGCAGGCCTTCGCGTTGGTGTTCGGCGCGGGCGCCGTCGCACTGATCGGTGCGACCCAGTTCAACGTCGTGCTGCTGAGGCGGTTCTCGCCGCAGGCGATCACACTGTGGGCCCTTGCCGCGGCGCTCCTCGCGGGCGGGGTCTTCGTCGGACTGTCCGTGGCGGACGTCGGTGGCCTCGCCGGATTCGTCACTCCGGTGTGGGCGATCCTTGCCGCGATGGGCCTGGTCATTCCCAATGCACCCGCCGTCGCCTTGTCCCGGCACCCCGACGCCGCGGGAACCGCCGCCGCGCTGCTTGGCGCCGCGCAGTTCGGCCTTGGCGCCGCGGTGGCTCCGCTGGTCGGCGTCCTCGGGAACGACGAGCTCGCGCTGGCCGCCGTGATGGCCGTCAGCGCGCTTGTGGCGTTGCTCGCGCTCCTTGCGGTAGGCGTCTCCACCAGCGACGACGCCGACAAGGTGCTCTCCGATGAGGCGTTGGCCGAGCCGGCGTAGTTGTCGGGGTGGTTAACGGTCCGTACCGTCGGGGCGAATTACTCCGTATGGGGTAAGCGGCCGTAACGGCTGTTTTTTGCTGATCTACGGGCAGGCGCAGGTCATGTGGCTGCGAAGTCAGTAAGAACAGGCCGATAGCGGTGGCGTCGGGGCGGATTTGCCGACACCATCGAGTGAAGCTCGGGACGTGGGGCCCCAGCTTGCGAGGGGAGTGGGGATATGACCACGGCGCTGCGAGGCCGGCCCGCGGCCGGGTCCGCGCCGGTCGCCGACCCGTGGCATGCGCTATGGGCCATGATGGTCGGCTTCTTCATGATCCTCGTCGACGCGACGATCGTGTCGGTAGCCAACCCGTCGATCATGACCAAGCTGGGCACCGGCTACGACGCGGTCATCTGGGTTACAAGCGCCTACCTGCTCGGCTTCGCGGTGCCGCTCCTGCTCGCCGGCCGGTTCGGCGATCGATACGGACCGAAGAACCTCTACCTGATCGGCCTGCTGGTATTCACCGGCGCATCGCTGTGGTGTGGGCTGTCGGGCACCATCGGCATGCTCATCGCAGCCCGCGTGGTTCAGGGCGTCGGTGCGGCGCTGCTCACCCCCCAGACCCTGTCGACGATCACCCGCATCTTCCCCGCCGAGCGCCGTGGTGTGGCCATGAGCGTGTGGGGCGCCACCGCGGGGGTGGCCACCCTGGCGGGCCCCCTTGCCGGTGGTGTCTTGGTCGACCAGCTCGGCTGGCAATGGATCTTCTTCGTCAACGTGCCGATCGGGATCATCGGGTTGGGGCTCGCCTTCTGGCTGGTGCCGAATCTGCCGACGGAGAAGCACGGTTTCGACCTGATCGGCGTCGTGCTGTCCGGCATCGGCATGTTCATGGTCGTGTTCGCCCTGCAGGAGGGGCAGTCGCACCACTGGGCGCCGTGGGTCTGGGGCACGCTGGCAGGCGGCATCGGCTTCATGGCGGCCTTCGTCTTCTGGCAGCAGGCCAACCGGGGCGAGCCGCTGGTGCCGCTTGGCATCTTCCGCGACCGCGACTTCAGCCTTTCGGCGGTCGGAGTCGCCACGATCGGCTTCGTCGTGACGGGGATGATCCTGCCGGTGATGTTCTACGCACAGGCGGTGTGTGGACTGACGCCGACGCGTTCGGCGCTTCTGACCGCGCCGATGGCGATCGCGTCAGGCGTGCTGGCGCCGTGGGTCGGCAAGCTCGTCGACCGGTATCACCCGCGGCCGATCATCGGGTTCGGATTCTCGCTGTTGGCAATTTCGCTGACGTGGTTGTCCGTCGAGATGACGCCGACGACGCCGATCTGGCGAATCGTGCTGCCGCTCACGACGACTGGTATCGGGATGGCGTTCATCTGGTCACCGCTGGCGGCGACTGCGACGCGCAATCTGGCGTCGACGGTGGCGGGCGCCGGTTCCGGTGTGTACAACGCCACCCGCCAAGTTGGGTCGGTGTTGGGCAGCGCCAGCATGGCGGCGTTCATGACGACGCGAATCAGCGCTGAGATGCCGCTTGCCGCCGACGGTGCAGGTGGGGAGGGGTCAGTGACCGAGCTTCCGGCATTCCTGCACGTGCCGTTCGCCGCCGCGATGTCGCAGTCGCTGCTGCTGTCTGCGTTCATCGCGTTGGCCGGCGTGGTGGCCGCGATGTTTCTGCTCGGTTTCGACGGCGCGGACGCCCCGAAACAACAGCGCACCGACGGGCATCTGGACGACGACTATTTGGATGACGATGACTACGTCGACGACGACCACTACGTCGAGTTCACCGTGGTGCGTGACGATCCCACGGCCGTGCTGACGGCTATCGCTCCGGCCCCCGCGCCGGTCGTGCCTGGCGCGGCGCCCGCTCCGGTCGCCGCCGAACCCGTTGTCGAGACGGTCGAGGACGAGGACGACACCGAGCCTATCGTGGCGCGGCAGGAGGTTCTACCGACGCCCGCACCCGTCGAGCCAGTGGAATTGCCCGGCTATCGACGCGAGCCCGTGTGCAGCCTTTACGACTTCCTCGCCGATGTGCCGCCGCCGAAACCATCGGTGGAGCCGATCGGCTTCGCCCACAACGGTTTCCACACCGATGACGAGGAGCGCTTCCAGCCCCTGGAACGCTTCGAGGCGCGCGAGGAGCCACCGTCGGACGCCGAACCCCCGAAGCCGGACATCCTCAGCCCCGACTATCCGCTCGATTTCGGCAGCCACGCCCACTTCGAAAGCCCCGATGAGGCCGGATTCGATCCGCCGTCGCGCCACGGGTTGACCGATGAGGACAACCCTTCCGGCGGCAGACATTCCCGCACCGACGCCGACGACGCGTCGAGCTACGGGCGGCGCGGGCGACACTCGCGCCCCGCTGACTAGTCGAACAACACGGCAGCGTTCAGATAGCCGGCGGGATCGAACGCCATCTTGACCGCCCGCATCGCGGCGATGTCGGCGTCGGTTCGCGACATCCCCACGTAGTCGCGTTTGCGGCTGCCGACACCATGTTCGGAGCTGACGTTGCCGCCGCGCGCCGCGATCAACGCCATCATCGCCAAATACAGCGCGGCCTCGCGGTCCCCATCGAGCGCGCACCGCAACACGTTGAGGTGAAGGTTGCCCTCGCCGATGTGACCGAACAGCACCGGGATGGCATCAGGGGCGTGCTCGGCGATCAGCTCGCCGGATTCGCGCGCGAACGGCGCGATCGCCGAGAGAGGCAGCGACACATCGAATTTCAGCGGCGGGCCGTAGAGACCCAGAACCTCGGCGACCGATTCGCGCACCTGCCACAGCCGCTGCTGCGAGTTGACGTCGACGCCGACCGCGGGCTCGCCGGTCAGCCGCGCATACTCCAGCGCGTCGGCCAACTGCTCGGTCTGATCGGTGTCGGCCGCGAGTTCGATCAGCAGCTGCCAGGCGCCGTCCACCGGCGCGGCAACGCCGAGATGTTCCGAGGTCAGGTCACTGGCGCGGGAATCGATCAACTCCAGCGCGGCGATACCGTCCATATCGCGGAATTCGCGGCCCGCCTCGACGAGATCGTCGAGGTCGGCGAACCCGCAGACCGCAGTCACCCGGTGGGTCGGCGTGGGATGCAGTCGCAGATCCAGGCTGGTGATTACGCCGAGCGTGCCCTCCGCGCCGACGAACAGCGATGCCAGGTCGTATCCGGTGTTGTCCTGCCGAACCTGGCTGTGCCGCGCCACGATCGACCCGTCGGGAAGTGCCACATCAAGGCCGATGACCTGCTCGCCCATGTTGCCGTACCGCACGGTGCGCAGCCCGCCTGCGTTGGTCGATGCCATCCCGCCGACGGTGGCGGAGTCGCGCGCGGCGATGTCGACACCGAACACCAGACCCGCTTTGGTCGCCGCCCGTTGGACGGCGGCCAGGGTCACGCCCGCGCCGACCCGGATGCGCCGTTCGACGGTGTCCACCTCACCGATATCGGTCAGCCGCTCGGTGGACAGCAGCACGTCGTCATGTTCTGGCACCGTTCCCGCGACCAAGGAGGTGCGGCCGCCCTGGACCGTGACGTGCACGCCGGCTGTGCGGCATGCACCAAGCACCGCGGCGATCTGATCGGCGGTGCCGGGGCGGACGAGCACGCTGGCCTTGCCGCGATAGCGGCCCGTGTGGTCGATACTGCGGCCGTCGAGCACGTCTGGATCGGCGCTGACGTGCGCGGGCCCGACGATCTCGGCGAGGCGCTCGGCCAGCGATTCGGTCACCCCGTGGGTCTATCACACGGCGCGAGCGTGAGGAATGCACCCAGATCCACCAGGCCGTCGGGCGATCCGGGTAGATAGTCGGTGAGAGCGCGCGATCGCACGATGAACGCCGTCGACTGCGCGCGGCTGATGGCGACGTTGAGCCGATTGCGGTTGAGCAGAAACGGCATTCCGCGCGGGATGTCGTCGATCGCCGATGCAGTCATGGAGACGAACACGATGGGAGCCTCGCGGCCCTGCAGTTTGTCGACCGTGCCGACAAGGACATCGCTGCACCCTGCCGCGTGAAGCTGGTCGCGTAGCTGCACCACCTGCGCGTTGTACGGCGCGACGACGAGGACATCGCTCTGCACCAGGTCGCGGGGTCCGTGCTCGTCACTCCATGTCGTCCCGATGAGCGCAGAAATTTCGTCGACGATCGCAGCAGCCTCTTCTGGACTTGACGTCGAACGACCCTGGTGGTCGACGAGCAGGGTATGCACGCCGGGCGGCGTGCCCGCCAGCGTGCGTGCCGACGTCTTGGGATGTGGCATCAACCGCCCGTCGTACGACAGCGCCGAGACGACGCGGCAGACATCGGGGTGCATGCGGTGACTCTGTGCCAGGAAGTAGCCGAACTGCGACGGCAGCACGTCGTGGCCGTCCATGAGCCAGCCCAGCGCAGAGCGGTCGACCGGCTCCGGATGGCTGCCGGTGGACACCTGACCCAGCTGCTGCGGATCTCCGAGAAGCATGATGTTCTTCGCGGCACGCGCAACGGCGATGGTGTAACCGAGCGAGAACTGGCCTGCCTCGTCGATCGCGAGCAGGTCGAGGTGCTCCGATGAGACCCGGGCGTCATTGGCGAAATCCCAAGCGGTACCGCCGATCACGCATGCACTGTGAGTTGCCAGGAAGTCGGCGTGCCCGCCGTCGCCGATTACCGTGAATCGATCCGTCGACGCGCTGTCGCCACTGGACTTCTTGGCCACAAGCGCGGGATCGACGCCCGCTGCGACGATCTTGTTCAGTAGATGGGCAACGACCGAGTGTGACTGCGCGACAACGCCAACCGACCAGCCGTGATCGTTGACGAGCGACTTGATGACATGAGCCGCGGTGTAGGTCTTACCTGTCCCTGGCGGCCCGTGCACCGCGATATAGGACCTGTCGAGGTCGAGCACTGCCGCCGTGATCGAGGTGGCGTCGTCGGCCAGCCGTGGTAAGTCCCCTGTGCTGCGCGTGGTCGGCTGTGCACGACGCAGCAAGTCGGTCGCCGGGCAACGGGGCAGCCGCCCCTCTGCGACGGTGTCGGCGGCCGCGATGGCGAGCCGCTCGATCGCTTCCTCGATCTTCAACGTCCCGAACGGGATGGCAGGAGTCAACGCCATGGGAAGCTGGCCGAACTGTCCGGCGTCGATCTCGAGTTCCTCAACGAGGACCTCGACAGGCACCCCTTCGACCTCACGAGTCTCCAGCACGGTTACGCCATGTGCCGCCCGGCGTTCCGGATGCTCGTCGTCGATGCCTGCAGGGGCCGGGCGGTCGTAGAGGGCCTGCGGCCTGTGGTCGAGGCTACCGCCCTGCAGAACGCCGGTGAGCCGAATGTGTCGCCGGTGCTTCTGCTTTCGCGGCGGCTTGTGCCAGTCCTCCTCGACCACTGCGTCATCGACGAGGAAGACACCCGAGGGGTCTCCCCACTCGTCGACCGGATGGTTCAGCCGTTGGAAGTGTGCCCACCAGTAGGGCTTGCGCTCACGCTGGCAGAACCCGCGCGCGGCGTTGAGCAGTGCTGCCGCCGTCTGATCCGGTGTGCGATCCGCGCTGACCCCGTCGCCGGCGAACCCCATCAGTCTTTGAGCCGTATCATCCAGTGGCGGAACGGGTTCGCCAAGATTGGCGGGCCGGGTCAGGTGCGTGACCCCGCATTCGAACGCGCGCAACAGGAGCCAGTCCCGGAGGCGACGCGTCGAGCGACAGTCGTATTCGTTGTAATCCTTGATCTCTTTGATGACGCCGTCGGCCTCGTCGGTGTGCCCGCCGTCGAGCAATGTGCGGTAGCGCTCGTACTGGGTGATGGAGGAGGCCGCATTGGTCACCTCGCCGGTCCGCAACTCGGCGCCCATGTACAGCGGCTCCAGTGCCTTCAGTGAGTACGAGGGCGCGCCGACGCGCAGGCTGTTGCGCACGATCGGGAAGAGGTCGACGAGCACGTCGGCGCGCAACAGGTCGTCGACCTCGTCCTCGCCGATGCCGTACCGCGCGGCCAGCGCAAGTAGTTTGGTGCGCTCGTACGACGCGTAGTGGTAAATGTGCATGTCCGGGTAGCGGCGACGGCGTTTGCGCACCAGGTTGAGGAAGTCGGTGAAGCATTTTCGCTCGGTGGGACGATCCTCTGCCCACAGCGGAGTGAAGTTGTCGCGAATGTCGAGCACGCCCCACAGGTATTCGAGCCCCCATGTGACGCCGTCGTCGGTCCACAGCGGGTCGCCCTCAAAGTCGAAGAACAGGTCGCCCCGGCTCTTCGCAGGCAAAGCGCCCAACGCGTCACCGTCGGCGATCTCGAAATGCGGCGTGCCGGTATCTCGCTCCTTCACCTGCAGGCGGGCCTGTGTGCGCAGGCCGGTGACGGTGCTCGTCGCGATGCCCTCGACCGCGCCGGACGATTCGGCTAATTCGGCGACGGTGTCGATGCCCGCAGCGATGAATGTGTCGCGCTGCGTCATCCGCATACCCGCGACGAGCAACAGGTCGTCGTCGCCGACGACGTGGGGGACGCAGTACTCGCACCGCATGCACGCCCGGATGGTCGAATCGACCCACGAGACAGGCGCATTGGACTCGAAATGGCGATCAAGGAGATCGCGCAGGTGGTCGCGCCGCTGACGGTATACCGGGATCAGGTCGTCGACGGGATACTCGACGCTCGAGCGGTCGCCGAGGATCAAGCCGGCGGTCGGCGCGACAGGAACGCCCATCGCCCGGAGTGCATCGGCGTAGCCCGCGATCTGCAGCAGTGCCTCGATCTTGGCGCTGCGGGCCAGTTTCGTGTCGATCACCCGGTATCGGTCGCCGTCTTTGACTACGAAGTCGGCGAAGCCGACGAACCTGTCGTCGAACAGCGTTGCCTGATACACCACCGCGGGTTTGCGTCCGAATGCCGCTGCGGTGCTGCGGGCTGCGGCGAGGAAGGCGGTCAGCGTGTACGCCGGCCTGCCGATGCGGACCACGTCGTCGCCATGGCGGGCGATGTACTCCTCTAGGGTGCGCTGTTCGTGGGCATCGCCGAGCTCTGCGGTCCGCCGCAGCAGGTCGTCGTCGTCGGCTGCGACCCGCTCGCCGCGACCCAGTTTGGCGTCGAACGAGCGCAGCAGCGCGTACTCGCAGCGGGCGGCGGCTGCGAGGTCGGAAGCGCTGTAGATCACTCGATCGTCGGCGACGAACACGTGCCCAACTGTAGGCCTGCGGCCCGACAGCCGAGCGTGCCGAAAGGTCAGCCGGGCGTGTTGCCGATCAACTCGACGCCAGCCCCGTTCCAGCGGAACTTGACCACGCTCTCGAGGCCCTGCGTGCCGCTGGAGTAGACCAGTGCGACGGTGTCGCCCGTGCTCTGCGTGGGTTCGATGCTGTTGAACCCGAAGGTGTCCGGCACCCCGGTCGGGATGTACTTGCCGAGGTGAAACAGCACCGCACGGGTGTTGGGGTTCTCGGCGTTGGTGTTGGCCTTGATGATGATCGCCGACAGCTGGGCGCACTCGTTGTAGGTGCCCGCCAGCGGTTCGGGACTCCACGCCTGCCCGCTGCGCGGGTCACGCGGCAGCTCGGAGACGGCCTTGGCGATCTCGGGTGCGGCAAGGTTCACCGCGCACGGATCGGGTGCCGCTGTGCTTGGCGCGCCGGTGCGTGACGGTGCAGGCAGGGCCGTCGCAGGCGCAGGTGCGGGCGTCGTCGTGTCGGCTTCCGGTGTCTTGGAGACCGTCGAATCTCCCGATCCGCAACCGGCCAACAGGACGGCGCCGGCCGCGGCAGCGACCAGTACCCGTTTCACAGTTGCGCACCGTACCGCCAACTCGCGCGGTGCCGTTGCAGGCGGCGCGGCGGGTCGAGCATGCGCGGGCAACTAGACTGACACCCCGATGACCACGCCCGATCCGGACGCGCCTCCCGCGCAATCCACCTTCGCCGACCTGCAGATTCACCCCGCGGTGCTGCAGGCCGTTTCCGACGTCGGCTACGAGACGCCCTCGGCGATCCAGGCGGCGACCATTCCGGCCATGATGGCGGGCTCCGACGTGGTCGGCCTCGCACAGACCGGAACGGGTAAAACGGCGGCATTCGCCATCCCGATCCTGTCGAAGATCGACACGGCCAGCCGCATCACGCAGGCGCTGGTGCTGGCGCCCACCCGTGAACTCGCATTGCAGGTCGCCGAGGCGTTCAGTCGCTACGGCGCCCACTTACCCGTGAATGTGCTTCCGATCTACGGCGGCTCTCCGTACGGACCGCAGATGGCCGGGCTCAAGCGTGGCGCCCAAGTCGTCGTCGGCACTCCCGGCCGGGTCATCGACCACCTCGAGAAGCGCACACTCGACCTTTCGCACCTCGACTACCTGGTGCTCGACGAGGCCGACGAGATGCTCCAGATGGGCTTCGCCGAGGACGTCGAACGGATCCTCGAAGGCACCCCCGAGTACAAGCAGGTTGCGCTGTTCTCGGCGACCATGCCGCCTGCCATCCGCAAGATCACCAACAAGTACCTGCACGACCCGGTCCAGGTGAAGGTCGAATCCAAGACCGCGACCGCCGACAACATCTCGCAGCGCTACATCCAAGTCTCCGGGCACCGGAAGATGGACGCGCTGACCCGACTGCTCGAGGTCGAGCCGTTCGAGGCGATGATCGTGTTCGTCCGCACCAAGCAGGCCACCGAAGAGGTCGCCGAGAAGTTGCGCGCCAGAGGTTTCTCCGCGGCGGCCATCAACGGCGACATCGCGCAGGCCCAACGCGAGCGGACGATCGCCGCACTCAAGGACGGTAAGCTCGACATCCTGATCGCGACCGACGTCGCGGCGCGTGGCCTCGACGTCGACCGCATCTCGCACGTGCTGAACTACGACATCCCGCACGACCCGGAGTCCTACGTGCACCGGATCGGGCGAACCGGCAGGGCCGGGCGATCGGGTGCTGCGCTGCTCTTCGTCACGCCCCGCGAACGGCATCTGCTGAACTCCATCGAGCGGGTCACCCGCCAGAAGCTCGTCGAATCACGGCTGCCGTCGGTCGACGACGTCAATGCCCAGCGGGTGGAGAAGTTCCGGGACTCGATCACCAGCGCGCTCAACGCGCCCGGAATCGAGCTGTTCCGCAAGCTGATCGAGGGCTACGAACGCGACAACGACGTCTCCATGGCCGATATCGCTGCCGCGCTGGCACTTCAGAGTCGCGACGGGGAAGAGTTCCTGATGACGGAACCGCCGCCGGACAAGCGTCGCGAGCGTCCCGACCGCGGACCGCGTGAGGACGGGTCGCCGCGTAAGCGGCGCGATGTTCGCAGCGATCTCGCCATGTACCGCATCGCGGTCGGCAAGCGGCACAAGGTGATGCCCGGTGCCATCGTCGGCGCGATCGCGAACGAGGGCGGTCTGCACCGGAGCGATTTCGGGCACATCTCCATTCGCCCCGAGTACTCGCTGGTCGAGCTCCCCGCGAAGTTGTCCAAAGAGACGCTGAAAGCCCTTGCGAAGACCCGCATTCAGGGTCAGCTGATCGAGCTGCGACCCGATCACGGTCCGAAGAAGCCACATCGCAAATCGAAATGACCGTCTCCAAGGGTGTCGTCGGCTCTGAGGCGCAGGGCGGTCTCGAATCCGTCGCGACGCCTGACCGGGTGGCATCACTCACGGGGATCCGTGCCGTCGCTGCGCTTCTCGTGTTGGCCACCCACGCCGCCTACACCACGGGCAAGTACACGCACGGCTATGTGGGGCTCGTGTATGCCCGCATGGAGATGGGCGTGCCGATCTTCTTCGTGCTTTCCGGGTTCCTGCTCTTCCGGCCGTGGGTGAAAGCGACGGCGGCGGATACCGACTGGCCATCGGTGCGCCGCTATGCCTGGCACCGGGTGCGACGGATCATGCCCGCCTATGCGGTGACCGTCGTCGTGGCGTACGCGATCTACCACTTTCGCTACGCCGGGCCTAACCCGGGCCATACCTGGATCGGTTTCCTGCGCAACCTGAGCCTGACGCAGATCTACACCGACCAGTACATGTACTCGTTCCTGCACCAAGGGCTTACGCAAATGTGGAGCCTGGCCGTCGAGGCTGCGTTCTACGTCGTGTTGCCGCTGCTGGCCTGGCTGCTGCTCGCGGTGCTGTGTCGCCGCCGGTGGCGCCCCGTGCTGCTGCTCGGCGGCCTGCTGCTGCTGGCCGCGGCGACGCCGGCGTGGTTGATCTTCGTCCACACCGTCGACGGATTGCCCGACGGTGCGCGCCTGTGGCTGCCGACGTACCTGGTGTGGTTCGTCGGCGGCATGATGCTCGCGGTTCTCTCGGTGATGGGTGTCCGCTGCTACGCGTTCGCCGTTCTGCCGGTCGTGGTGGTGAGTTACTTCATCGCCTCGACACCGATCGCGGGGGAGCCGACGACCTCCCCCTATGCCCTCGCGCCCGCGGTATGGAAGGCGGTCTTCTATGCCGTGATCGCGACGCTCGTCGTCGCGCCGTTGGCACTGGGTGACCGCGGCTGGTACGCCCGGCTGCTCGCCAGTCGTCCGATGGTCTTCCTCGGTGAGATCTCGTATGAGATCTTCCTGATCCACCTGATCACGATGGAGCTCGTGATGGTCGAGATCCTGCACTTCCACATCTACACGGGATCGATGCCCATGCTCTTCGTCGCGACGTTCGTCGTGACGGTCCCGCTGGCGTGGCTGCTACACCGATTCACCCGGGTCCGCTCCCCGTAGATTTCGCGAGATTGCATCCAAGCAGGCCGTCACTCGCACTTCCGCTGCTGGAATGCCATTTCGCGGGGCTCGGCGATCGCGGGGCTGAGCGACGGGGGTTGCCGCATTGCAAGTTGGTTAGGCTACCCTTGCTTAATGGCTGACCAGAAGACGTCACGCGGATTCGAGGGCGTCCTGTGCAAGATATGGCGCGGTGGCGACTATGCGATCACCGTGACCGGTCGCACCGAGATCACCCCCAACTATCTGCGTCTGCACTTCGCCGCGAAGGAGATGCTCGCCGATAAGGAACTGCATCCGACGATGTGGATCCGCGGCTGGTTTCCCGACGGCGCGAAGTCGCATATGCGCGGGTACACCCTGGTCAACCCCGACCCGGCCGCGGGCACCGTCGACATCGACTTCGCCATGCACGACGGCCTCGCCACCCGGTGGGCGCAACAGGCCGAGCCCGGCGATGTTCTCGAAGTGACCGTCCTCGGCAGCAATTTCGCACTGCCGGAGCCTGCGCCGTCGGGCTATGTCATCGTCGGCGACTCCGCGTCGCTGCCCGCGATCAACTCGCTGCTCGACGCGATCGGTGACGCGCCTGCGCGGGTGTTCATCGAGACGGCGCACGACGACGACCGCGAGATTCCGATCGTTCGCGGTACCGACGTGGTGTGGGTGGACCGCAACGACGGCGACGCACTCGTGGAGGCGGTGCGGTCGTCGGCCTTCGACGCGTCCGACTACTTCGGCTGGGTCGCCTGCGACAACCGCACGACTCGCGCGGTGTCGAAGATCTTCCGCGAGGAGTACAAGATCCCGCGCAAGTCGATGAAGGCGCAGGCGTACTGGGTGGCCTGACGGGCCGAGGACTTTCGTCGCTCGCGTCAAAAAGACTGTGTTCGTTGGCGTGCCCCAATAGGCTGGTCTTCTCGGGCCCGAGAAGCGTGGCCGAATGCCGAGAGGACCTTCATGCCCAGCTCGTCAACGCAGAGCAACGGCCAGTCGGATGCGGGGGCGGGCGAGATCCGGCGCGACATTCTTCCCATCCCCGACATCACGCACATCGGGCTGACGACCTACGACGCGAAGGACCCGGACACCAGCTATCCGCCGATCAAGGATGTGCGCCCGCCGGCGACCGCGCCCAACGTGCTCGTCGTCCTCATAGACGATGTCGGCTTCGGAGCCAGTAGCGCATTCGGGGGGCCGTGCCAGACGCCCAACTTCGAGAAGCTGGCGTCGAGGGGCCTGAAGTACACGCGCTTGCACACCACCGCGTTGTGCTCGCCGACCCGTCAAGCGCTGCTCACCGGCCGCAATCACCACTCGGTCGGGATGGGCAACATCACCGAGACCGCGACCGCGGCGCCCGGCTATACCTCGGTGTTGCCGAACACCAAGGCGCCGCTGGCGTTGACTTTGAAGCTCAATGGTTACTCCACCGCACAGTTCGGCAAGTGCCATGAGGTTCCGGTCTGGCAGACCAGTCCGGCGGGCCCGTTCACCGCGTGGCCCACGGGCGGCGGTGGTTTCGAGTACTTCTACGGCTTCATCGGCGGCGAGAACAACCAGTGGGATCCGGCCCTATATGAGGGCACAACCCCGATCGAGCCGCCGAAGACACCCGCCGAGGGTTACCACCTGACCGAAGATCTGGCCGATAAGGCGATCAACTGGGTGCGCCAGCAGAAGGCGCTTCTGCCCGACAAGCCGTTCTTCATGTACTTCGCGCCAGGCGCCACACATGCGCCGCACCATGTGCCGAAGGAGTGGATCGACAAGTACAAGGGAAAGTTCGCCCACGGCTGGGACCGCCAGCGCGAGATCACTTTCGAGCGGCAGAAGGAACTGGGCGTCATCGGACCCGATTCGGTGCTGACGCCGCGGCACCCGGAGATCCCGGCCTGGGACGAGATGGACCCTTTGCTCAAACCGGCGCTGGAACGCGAAATGGAGGTGTATGCGGCATTTTTGGAGCACACCGACCACCACGTCGGCAGGTTGCTCGAGGCGATGGGTCCGATTCTGGACGACACGTTGGTTTACGTCATCATCGGCGATAACGGCGCTTCGGCTGAGGGCACGTTGCAGGGAGCGTTCAACGAGATGGCCAACTTCAATGGCATGGCCGATCTCGAGACGCCGGAATTCTTGGCTTCCAAGCTCGATGAGTTCGGTGGCGAAGGCTCCTACGGTCATTACGCGGTCGGTTGGGCGTGGGCGATGGATACGCCCTACCAGTGGACCAAACAGGTGGCGTCACACTGGGGCGGTACCCGTAACGGCACCATCGTGCACTGGCCCAACGGAATTGACGACAAGGGTGGCGTGCGTAATCAGTTCACCCATGTCATCGACCTGGCTCCCACCGTTCTGGAGGCCGCGGGCATTCCGGCGCCGACGATGGTCAACGGGGTGATGCAGAGCCCGTACGAGGGCACCAGCCTGTTTTACAGTTTCAACGACGCCGACGCGCCTGAGCGCCACGAGACGCAATACTTCGAAATGTTCTGCAACAGAGGTATTTATCACAAGGGGTGGAGCGCGGTGACCAAGCACCGCACACCGTGGGCGATGGGCGGCCAGGAGATGCCTGCCTTCGACGATGACGTTTGGGAACTGTACGACGGCAGTACCGACTGGACACAGGCGAACGACCTGTCCAAGGAGAACCCAGAAAAACTGCATGAGCTGCAACGGCTTTGGCTCATCGAGGCAGTCAAGTACAACGTGCTTCCGCTCGATGACCGGCAGATCGAGCGCATCAATCCGACGCTCGCCGGTAGGCCCTCACTGATCAAGGGCAATAGCCAATTGCTGTTCCCGGGAATGGGACGACTGTCGGAGAACAGCGTGGTCGACATCAAGAACAAGTCGTTCGCGGTCACGTCTGAGTTGGACGTACCTGCCGACGGCGCCGACGGCGTGATCATCGCCCAGGGCGGACGGTTCGGCGGGTGGAGCCTCTATGCCAAAGACGGGAAGGCCAAGTTTCACTACAACGTGCTGGGTATCAAGTCCTTTGATGTCGAGGCGACTGAACCCGTTCCGTCCGGCACCACCCAGGTGCGCATGGAGTTCGCCTATGACGGCGGCGGAATGGGCAAGGGCGGCAACGTGACGCTCTACTACGACGGCAAAGAAGTCGGCAGCGGCCGCGTCGATCAAACCCAGGGCTTCATTTTTTCGGCCGACGAGACGACCGACGTCGGCTACGAGTCCGGCACCACCGTCAGCCCGGATTACACCACCCACAGCAGCAGGTTCAGCGGCAAGATCGACTGGGTAAGAATCGATCTGGGCGACGACGCCAAGGACGCCAACCATTACATCGAGCCAGACGAACGCTTCCGGGTGGCGATGGCACGCCAGTAGCGGCGGCTAGCTCGCGTCGGACGTCGTCGGCACCACCATCGGGACGACGAAGTGCTCGATCATCGCCCGTTCGTCGGCTTCGTCGTGTCCGGGGAACACCAACAGCGACGTCATCACCCGCACCAGCCAGCGCGCCTTGCGTTCGACCACCTCCGGCTCGTCGGGCGCCATCGAGATCAGGAAGGCCTCGGTGAGCGCCTTGATGACCTGTGACTGCTCGGCGATCTCGGCGCCGATCGGCCGCTGCGCCGTGGCGAACCACGATGACAGCGCCGGACTGTTCCGGACGTTGCGCAGCGACGACACCATGCCTTCGATGAGTCGCTCGCGCGGTTCCTCGACGCCGGTCAGCTGGTCGGTCATCTGGTGGAACAGCCGATAGCTCTCCCGGTGCACATATGCGGTGTGCAGCGCTTCCCTATTCTCGAAGTACCGGTACAGGGTCGCGCGCGAACACCCTGCAGCCTTGGCGATTTCGTGCATACCGACGGTCGCGGCATCCTGCTGCGCGAATAGCGCGTCCGCGGCGTCGAGGATACGGTCGGCGGCTACCTCGGTGCGGCGGTCGCCCAGCCAGTCGTTGCCCGCCATCACCCGGTCACCCGGAACGGAACCGAAAGGGGCCTGCGCACGTAGCTGCCGCCGGCCCATTCCACTTTCGACAGGTCGACCTCGAATTCGGGGCAGCGCGCCAGCAGTTCGGTGAGCGCGATGCGCGACTGCATCCGCGCCGCGGCGGCGCCGAGGCAGAAGTGGGCGCCGTGGCTGAACGTCATGATGTTGCGCGGCCGCCTACGCACCTCGAGTTCGCCTGCGTCGGCGCCGTATTCGCGCTCGTCGCGGTTGGCCGACCCGTACAGCAGCAGAACCTTGCGGCCGGCGGGGATCGTGGTGTTGCCCACCCGCACATCGTGAGTCGTGGTGCGGGCCAGGCCCTGTACAGGCGAAGTGAGCCGCAGCAGCTCGTCGATCGCATCGGCGATCAGGTCGGGATTGTTGATCAGCAGCCTTCGTTGATCCGGCCGTCGATGCAGCAGCTGAACCGTCCCGCCGAGCATTCCGGTGGTGGTGTCGTTACCGCCGGTGACCATCGTGAACGCGAAGGCGAGAATCGACAGCAGGCCGGCCATATCGCCGTCGGCTCCCACACCCGCGGCGACGAGATGTGACACCGTGTCGTCCTCGGGCTCGACGCGGCGCCGCTCGATCAGCCCGGTGAAGTAGGCCATCATCGACGCGACCGCCTCACCGGCTGACTCGCCCGCGGATGCAAGGCCGCCGTCCTGGGTCTGGGCGGCGACGATGGCATCGGTCCAGCCGTCGAACTGCGCGCGGTCCTCCTCGGGGACACCGAGGTAGTGGGCGACGACCATCGACGGCAACGGTTTGAACAACTCGGCGACGATATCTCCGCCACCGGCGGCGCGCAGTCTCTCGATGCGGTCGACGACGAACTGCCGAACGGCGGGTTCGACGGCCTCCACCTGCCGCGGCGTGAACCCCCGTGAGACCAGCTTGCGGAACTCGGTGTGAGTCGGAGGGTCCTGCATGACGAACGGCGGGTTGTCGGCAAGGCCGATCATCTCCAGCTCGCCGTAGTTCACGGTGAGACCCTGGGCCGACGAGAACGTCTCGTTGTCACGGGCGGCGTTCCAGATGTCGGCGTGCCTGGACAGCACCCAGTAGTCGTGGTCGGGCCGGTCCTCGGGCACGACGTGATGCACCGGATCCTTGTCGCGCAGCGCCTGGTACATCGGCCACGGGTCGGCCCACGTGTCGGCGGTGGCGAGTTCGAAGCGGGCAGGCGTGCGGTGAGACACAGCGGCTGGCATGTCTTATGGGTACGACACAACCCCATGCCCTGTCAACAGGGCACAGCGAATTGACATTAAATGGCGGCGCCGGGGTTCAGGATGTTCTCGGGGTCCAGTGCGGCCTTGATGCGGCGGTTGAGCTCCATCACCTCGGGTCCGACCTGGTCTTCCAGCCAGGGCCTTTTCAGTCTGCCGACGCCGTGCTCGCCGGTGATGGTGCCCCCGAGTCCGATCGCCAGCTCCATGATTTCGCCGAATGCGCGCTGGGCCCGTTTCGCCATCGCGTCATCGGCGGGGTCGTACACGATCAGCGGATGGGTGTTCCCGTCGCCTGCGTGCGCGATCACCGAGATCATCACGTCGCGCTCGGTCGCAATCCGCTCCACGCCGGTCACCAGATCGCCGATCCTCGGCAGCGGCACACCGACATCCTCGAGCAGCAGCGTGCCCCTTGCCTCCACGGCCGGTATCGCGAAGCGGCGGGCGGCCACGAACGCCTCGCCCTCGTCGGGGTCGTCGGTGGAGAAGACGTCCGACGCGCCCTTCTCCTCGAAGACGGCGGCGATTCTCGCGGCGTCCTCGGCCGCCGACCGGCCGCGTTCGTCGGACCCGGCCAGCAGGAGCGCAGCCGCGTCGCGGTCCAGCCCCATCTTGAGTTTGTCCTCGACGGCATTGATGGCCACGGCGTCCATGAACTCCAACATCGACGGCCGCATCTGGCAGGCGACCCCGAGCACGGCGTCGGTGGCCGCCCCGACAGTCGCGAAGTTCGCCACCACGGTGGCCGACCGGTGTTGTTTGGGCAGCAGCCGCAACGTGATCTCGGTGACGATGCCGAGCGTGCCTTCGCTGCCGACGAACAGCTTCGTAAGGCTAAGCCCCGCAACGTCTTTGAGCCTCGGTCCACCGACCCGCACCGCGGTTCCGTCGGCCAGCACCACTTGCAGGCCCATTACGTAGTCGGTGGTGACGCCGTACTTGACGCAGCACAGCCCGCCCGCGTTGGTGGCGATGTTGCCGCCGATGCTGCAGATCTCGAACGACGAGGGGTCCGGCGGATACCACAGATCGTGGTGGGCGACAGCCTTTTTCACCTCCGCATTGAACAGGCCGGGCTGACAGACCGCGGTGCGGGTGACGGGGTCGACGGCGATGTCGCGCATCTTCTCGGTCGACAGCACGATGCCGTCGTCGAGCGCGGTGGCCCCGCCGGACAGCCCGCTGCCCGCCCCGCGCGGCACCACGGGAACCCGATGAGCGCTCGCCCACCGCATGACGATCTGCACATGCTCTGTGGTCAGTGGTCGCACGACCGCCATCGGCTTACCAGCCGACGGGTCGAGCGCACGGTCCTGCCGGTAGCCCTCGGTGATGGTCGGGTCGGTGACGACCATGCCGTCGGGTAGCTCAGCGACCAGGCTCTCTGCAACGCTCACGGGTTTGATGCTACGGGCGGTTCACGGCGGACGTGAGGAGCAGGAAATTCACTGTGGCACCATCCAGGACAGCACCGGCGACGACTGCAGCGCGGACAGGATGCACATCAGCAACAGGAACAGCAGGCTCCACACCACGACCCGGCGGAAGATGTCGCCTTCCTTGCCGTTCATGCCGACCGCAGCGGCCGCGATGGCGAGGTTCTGTGGCGAGACCATCTTGCCAAGCACACCGCCCGAACTGTTGGAAGCCGCCATCAAGACCTCGGACAGCCCGGCCTGGTTCGCAGCGGTGACCTGCAGCGCGCCGAACAATGAGTTGGCCGAGGTGTCGGAACCGGTGACCGCGACGCCGAGCCAGCCGAGGATGGGCGACAGCAGGGCGAACGCTCCGCCTGCCGCGGCCATCCAGGTGCCGAGGGTGATCGTCTGGCCGGACAGGTTCATCACGAACGCCAGCGCCAGCACCGCCATCACGGTGACGATCGCCCAGCGCAGCTGATGCAGTGTCGTTCCGTACGCCTTCAGAGCCCGAGGTGCCGACAGCTTGAGCGCTATCGCCGTCAGGACACCTGCGATCAGCATCTGGGTTCCCGGCGTGGTGAGCAGGTTGAGGGTGAATTCGGTCAGTGTCACGGGCTTGCCGCTTGGGCTGACGACGTCGAGCCCCGGCCACTGGAACTTGATCGTCGCCTTGTCGAGCAGCCTCTTGACGACCGAGATCTGGCAGACGACGAAGACCGCGATGATGATCGCGTACGGCGCGTACGCCTTCACGACGTCGGCGCGTGAATCAGGATGCTCGACCCGGTGTGCGAATTCGGGCGTCGGCTCGTCTGCTGCACCGCCAGCGATGACACCGGTCTCGGTGGGCTCGGTGTACGTCTCGCGTGGACTCCAGACGCGGACCAGGAGGACCACCGCAGCGGCCGACAACAGGGCGGCCACCACGTCGGCCAGCGGCACCGACAGGAAGTTGGACGTGGCGAACTGGGCCACCCCGAACACGAGACCACACACCAGCGCGGGCAGCCATGTCACGCGGACGCCGCGCCAGCCGTCGACGATCGCGACAAGGACGAGGGGGACGAGAAACGCCAGGATCGGTGTCTGCCTGCCGACCATCGCGCCGAGGGTGTCCGCGGGTAGCTCGGTGACCTTGGCCAGCGTGAGGATCGGCGTCGCCATCGCGCCGAAGGCGACCGGCGCGGTGTTGGCGACGAGCGCGAGCACCGCGGCCTTTATCGGTTTGAAGCCAAGGGCCATCAACATCACCGATGTCACCGCGACGGGTGTGCCGAAGCCAGCCAGCGCCTCGAGCAGCGCGCCGAAGGAGAACGCGATGAGGACGGCCTGGATGCGCTGGTCGTCGCTCACCCGGCTGAAGGAGCGGCGCAGCACATCGAAGTGCCCCGTCTCGACCGTCTGCTGATAGACCCAGATCGCGTTGATGACGATCCACAGGATGGGGAAGAAACCGAACGCGGCGCCTTCGGTGCCTGCGAGCAATGTCTGTCCGATCGGCATCCCGTAGACCAGGACCGCGACGGCGATCGCCACCGCCAGCGAGATCAGCGACGCCACCCATGCGGTGACTCTCAGCACGCCGAGCAAGACGAACAACAGCAGCAGGGGTATCGCCGCGACCAGCGAACTCCACGCAAGGGACTGGACAACCGGATCGAGAACTTGCTGGTACACGAGCGAACCTCGATGTTCGAGTTGTGGTTTGCGTCACACGTGTACCCAAGATCGCCCGCTCTTAACGAGGCCATCTACGGCGTGTTTTGTTCGACGGGGTCCCTATCCAGATCGCGAAGCGCGGGCAGGAATACTGACACAGCGCCGAGCAGCAGCATCGGCAGCGACAGCGCAAGGAATGTCACGTGCAGCCCTGCGGCGTCAGCCAGCGGCCCCGCCACCACGAGCCCCAGCGGTCCCGCGGCGTAGGCCAGCGAGCCCATCACCCCGACAACGCGGCCGCGCAGGTGCTGTGGCGCCCTTGTCTGCATGACGTAGTTGTAGATCGGCGCGATGGGGCCGTAGAAGAACCCGACGATCGCGCACAGCACCAGGATCAACGGCAGCGGAGGCAGGAACGCGATGATCGTCATCGCCACCCCGAGGGTAAGCACCGCGGCCAGCATGACGGTTCGTCGGCGCGAATACTTCGACAGCACTGCGTAACTCAGCGCGCCGACGAGCCCGCCGACGCTCAGCGCCATCAGCACCCAGCCGAGATGAGCCGGCTCATTGCGATCGGTGAAATATTTCGGGAAAAGAACTGACTCGAGTGGCATGTACAGACCGGTCGCCGCGAGGTCGACGATCGCGAGCGTGCGCAACACCTTGTTGTTCCAGACGAAGCGCAGCCCTTCGACGACGCCTTCCAAGACGCCCTCCGGCAGCGCTGTGCGGTCGGGTTTGCCCGCGCCTTCGAGGCGGAGCGCCGCGATGACGCAGATCGACAACGCGAATGCGCCCGCCGTCACCCACATGGTGTTCACCCCGCCGAGCGTGGCGATCATCAGGCCGCCGACGCCGGGGCCGACGATGTAGGACAGGTTGAACATCGCCTCGTACACGCTGTTCGCGTGGTCCAACGTCCAGCCCGCCTTGGTTGCCGCCTCGGGCAGCATCGTCTCGCGTGCCGTCATGCCTGCGGGGTCGAAGAGGGCGCCGAGCGCAGCGAGGCCTGCGAGCACGGCGACGTTGACGACGTGTGCGCCGAAGATGAGAGCGAGCACAGGGACCGCAGCAACCGAAAGCGCGGACAGCGCATCGGAGATCATCGAAACACGCTTGCGCCCTAGGTAATCCACCGCTGCGCCTGCGATCAACGTCGCCACCAACAGGGGGATGGTGCCGGCCATCGCGACGATTGACGCGTCGAGGGCGGATCCGGTGCGTTGCAGCACCAGCCATGGGAACGCGACGATCGAGATGCCGTTACCCGCACCGGCCATCAGCGCGGCGAAGAGGATGACGAAGAGCGGACCGCGCTTGCCGTTGATCATGGGTTATCTCCGCAGAATCTAACAGCGGTCCGGCCCGGTCGGCGCTGGATTTACCTGCACAGGCACAGTAGAACGGTGAAGTTGGCCCATCCACGCACCGGTGAGCGGTTCGACTCGCCGGTTCCCGCAGGCGACGGTTGGCCGGGTGATCCGGCGACGCCCGCCACCGCGGTCGCCCGCTCCGCCGCACAGGTGACGGCGATGGCCGAAGCGGCGGACTCGGTCGAGCAGATCGACGCAGAGGTTTCGGTGTGCCGGGCGTGCTCGCGGCTGGTGGAGTGGCGGGAACGCGTCGCGGTCGAGAAGCGCAAGTCCTATGCAGGCGAGCCGTACTGGGGCAGACCGGCACCCGGCTTGGGGTCGGCAAGGCCAAGGGTGATGGTCGTCGGGCTGGCACCCGCCGCACACGGCGCCAATCGGACCGGGCGGGTGTTCACCGGCGACCGGTCAGGCGATTTCCTGTTCGCTGCGCTGCACCGCGCCGGGTTGGCCAATCAGGCGCTGTGCGTCGACGCCGCGGATGGATTGGTACTCAACGACACTCGGATCGTCGCGGCCGTCCGGTGCGCACCGCCTGCGAATGCTCCGACACCGGCCGAGCGTGCCACGTGTGCGCCGTGGCTTGACGCCGAATGGCAGCTTGTCGGCGCCGATGTGCGCGTCCTGATCGCACTCGGCGGTTTTGCGTGGCGCGCCGTGCTGGACATGGTCCGCGCGGCCGGTGGGACGGTTTGTCGTCCGGCGCCGAAGTTCGGGCACGGTGCGACGGCCACGCTGCAGACGCCGCACGGTGAGGTGACGCTGATGGGCGTCTATCACCCGAGCCAGCAGAACACCTTCACTGGCAAGCTCACCCCGGCGATGCTCGACGATGTCTTCGCCCGAGCCGCCGCGCTGGCCGGCATAAAGCGAATCGGGCGCGCTGCCGGACGCTCACCGTCGGTTAGCGCGCCGAAATCGCCGGGAACGAGCGCGCCATGACAGGCGTTGACCCCCGTATGCGACTTTCCGTCCTCGACCTCGTCCCGGTGCGTACCGACCAGTCGACGTCCGATGCGCTTGCCGCGTCGACGCAGCTCGCGCAGACCGCTGACCGTCTCGGATACACCCGCTACTGGGTTGCCGAGCACCACAACATGCCCTCGGTGGCGGCTACAAGCCCGCCGGTGCTCATCGCCCACCTGGGGGCCCACACTTCCCAGATCCGACTCGGCTCCGGCGGCGTGATGCTGCCCAACCACGCGCCGTTGGCGGTGGCCGAACAGTTCGCACTGCTCGAGGCGGCCCACCCCGGCCGGATCGACCTCGGCATCGGCCGAGCGCCGGGCTCAGACCCGTTGACGTCGTATCTGTTGCGCAACGCTGCGGGGCGGGACGACACGGACATCGACAAGTTCCCGGAGTACCTGGACCACGTCGTCGCGATGATGAGCGCCAGCGGGGTGCGTGTCTCGATCCCGCAGCAGGACTACATCCTCAAGGCGACGCCGTCGGCGACGACGGAGCCGCGGATGTGGCTGCTCGGCTCGTCGATGTACTCAGCGCATCTCGCCGCCGCCAAGGGACTTCCGTACGTGTTCGCGCACCACTTCTCCGGGCAGGGCACCGCGGAGGCACTGGCCGTCTACCGGTCGGAGTTCCGGCCAAGCGACCTCGCCCCCGAACCCGTGACATTCCTGACCGTCAACGCGGTAGCGGCCGAAACACACGACGAGGCAATGGCATTGCTGCTGCCGAACCTGCAGATGATGGCGCGGCTACGGACCGGGCAGCCGCTCGGCCCTGTCGATCTCGTCGAGGACGCCGAACGAAACAATCTGACTCCGCAGGAGGAAGCCGTCGTCGAGTCCGGGCTGCGCCGTGCGGTCGTCGGCGATCCGACCGAGGCGGCCGACCAGGTGCGGGCGCTGGCCGAGGAGTTCGATGTCGACGAGGTGATGGTGCATCCGGTGGCCTCGGCGCACCGCGGCACCGATCCGTCGACCTCGCCTGCGCGCACCAAGACGCTGGAGCTGCTCGCGAAAGAGCTTTTCTGATCAGGCTTTTGGCGTCAGCCTGACGATCGGAATCGGCCGGCTGGTCTTCTTCTGGTATTCCGGATAGGCCTTATTGTATTTGGTGACGATTCTCCACAGCCGCTCGCGGTCTGCATCGCCGGGCAGCACCGGCTGTGCCGTGACGGCGAGACGCTTTGGGCCGACGTTGATTTCGATGTTCGGGTCGGCCTTCAGATTGTGGTACCAGCCCGGTGACCGCGGCGCGCCGCCATTGGACGCCACAATCAGATAGTCGTCGCCGTCGCGGGCGTAGGTCAGCGAATTGACCCGCGCTTTGCCGGTTTTGGCGCCGACGGTGTGCAGCAGCAGGCTGGGCAGGATCAGGAGCCGATGGCCGATCCATCCATTGGTGCGTTGATAGACGCTGTCGTGCAACTGAAAAAGTCGACCGGCCGCCTTTTCGACGAGGTTCATGATGCTCCGTCCCGTGGTGTCGAGTCGAGTTCGGCGAGCGCATCCCGCAGGATCCGGCCGGTCTCCTCGCGGTCGGGGTCGCGACGCAGCAACATGCCCTTGGCGAACGACAGCTTGTCGCCCGACTGGCGGGGCAGCACATGCAGGTGGATGTGAAACACGCTCTGGAACGCCGCCTTGCCGTCGTTGATGACGACGTTGTTGCCGTCGGCGTGCAGCCCGGATTGTCGTGCCGCCTTCGCGATCCGTTGACCGATGCGCACGAGATCGGCGCAGGTCTGCGGCGGAGTGTCGGTCAGGTCGACGGAGTGACGCTTGGGGATGACGAGGGTGTGGCCGCGGGTGAACGGGCGGATGTCGAGGATGGCCAGGTAGTCATCGTCCTCGTAGATCCGAATGGCAGGGGCATCGCCCGCGACTATGGCGCAGAACACACAGGACATAGCCGCCAGGCTAACTTGTTGCCATTCTCTTCGACTGTATAGACCGTCCTCTCAGCCCCGTCTCAGCGAGCAGCTGCACAGTAGAGCTAACCAATTTGCGCCCACTGTTAGGGAAGAACCACTTCATGAAAAAGCAATCGCGGTACTCGCTGCGCCGTAATCGCGCTGATTCGACTCCGAGCCAGCCTGTGAATCAACAGCATTCACACTTCACCCCGCAGGGCGGATATCAACAGCCTTACGACTGGCGTTACGCAACACAACAGCCCCAGCCGAGCTATGGGACGTACCCCCATGCATACCAGTCTGATTCGGCGCCAACGGCACCGATTCCCGTGGTACGGAAGACTTCTCGAAACGGTATCGTGATCGCCGGGGCCGCCGCGGTGGCATTGGTGTCCGGCGGCGTCGGTGCCGCAGTACTGGCCAACGAGCCCGATCCTTCGGCGGCCAACAGCGCGGCCACCGCTGCGACCGCAGCGGCACCCGCCCCCGAGCAGCCCGTCGCCGCCCCGCCGGCCGGTTCTGTCGAGCAGGTCGCCGCAAAGGTGCTGCCCAGCGTGGTGAAGCTGCAGATCAGCATGGGACAGGGCAAGGAGGAGGGGTCCGGCATCGTGCTGAGCTCCGACGGCCTGATCCTGACCAACAACCACGTTGTGGCCGCGGCGAGCGGGCCCTCGACCGACCCTGCGTCGTCGAGCCAGTTCGGCGGTCAGGACGATCCGACCTTCCCTGGCCTTCCCGGACTGGGCAGCCCGGATGGCCAGCCCTCCCCCTTCGGTGACGGCTCATCCGGTCAGGACGCGCAGGCCACGGTTTCGTTCGCCGACGGTAAGACTGTTCCGTTCACCGTTGTCGGCACCGACCCGGCCGACGACCTCGCCGTCGTGAAGGCCGAAGGCGTCTCGGGTCTGACCCCCATCACGATGGGATCGTCGAAGGACCTCAAGGTCGGCCAGAACGTCGTCGCGATCGGATCGCCACTCGGACTGGACGGCACCGTCACCACGGGCATCATCAGCGCGCTGGACCGGCCGGTCAGCACCGGCGACGAGAGCACCGGCCAGCATTCGGTGATGAACGCGATCCAGACTGATGCCGCCATCAACCCGGGCAACTCCGGCGGCGCGCTGGTGAACATGAACGGCGAACTCGTCGGCGTGAACTCGGCCATCGCCTCGATGGGCGGCGGGCCGAGTGCCCAGGGCGCCCAGAGCGGCTCGATCGGGCTCGGCTTCGCGATCCCGTCGGATCAGGCCAAGCGCATCGCCGACCAACTGGTTTCCAACGGCAGCGTGACCCACGCGGCGTTGGGTGTTCAGCTGACGCAGGATGCGAGCGGGCCAGGGGCCGCGGTCGGCCAGGTGGTCGAGGGCGGTCCGGCAGCGGCGGCGGGTCTGCCGAGCGGTGTGGTGATCACCAAGGTCGACGACCGTCCGATCGAGGGCGCCGAGGCGCTGGTCGCCGCGGTTCGGTCGAAGGCACCGGGAGACAACGTGACGCTGACCTACACGGATCACTCCGGCGCCTCGCAGACCGTGCAGGTCACGCTGGGCCAGGCCAAGACATAGCGGTCAGGCGTACAGCTCGTCGAACCGCTCGATCGAGCGCTCGATATCGCCTTTGACCAGCCGGGCGGCGGTGGCGCCGATCGGGCCGAACAGCGGCGCACCGCCGAGGTCGATCTTGACCGTGAAGTCGCATCCGGCCTTGGTCGGCTTCACGGTCATTTTCAGCCCGTATCTGGTGCCGCCCACGCCCTTGCCGGTGACTGCCAGCAGCGACGGCGCGTCGAGTTCCTTGACTGTCCATGTGACGCGGTTACGCATACCTTTGACACCCGCGACGCCGATGAGGGTGGTGCCGACTTCGAGCTCGTCCGGGAGGTCGCACCGCCAGCCTTCGTGCATGGCGAGCCAGTCGCCGAGCGCGGAGAAGTCAGACGCGTGCGCCCATGCGTCGTCCGGTGTCATCTTCAGGCTGCGGGACAGCTCGAGTTTGGCCATCCGAGAATCGTATTAGGTAGCGGATTCTGCCAACCGCCGATCAATTTCTGCCAGCGGAATTATCGCTCTGACCTCTGTGTTTAGACGATCAGAGGGCACAAAAAGAGCCCACAGAGATGACAAAGAAGGCACCAAAATGAAGAAGTTCGGATTCGCTTCCATCGCCGCAACCGGTCTGGCCGCCGCAGTCCTGGGCTTCGCCGCTCCCGCGCAGGCCGACATCGTCCACCACAACTGGGTTCATGACATCCAGCAGCAGGTGAACGTGCCGCAGGTGGACATGACCGCGAGCTAGTCGCTGACAACAGCTAAAAGAGGGACACCCGGCGACGGGTGTCCCTCTTTCTTGTGCCGCTAGGCGGCCGGCGCACCCGGTGCGCCGGGCGCATTCGGGTCTCCTGGCGGTGTGCCGTCGGTAGCCGGTGTGGCCGCGGCATCCGGGGCGCCGATACACCGCATGTTGGTCGTGGACTTCCACGTCACACCGTCGGGACGTTCACCGGTCAGCGATCCGGTGGTCTGGTCGATGACGCCGGTGTAATGCAGCACTTTTCCGTTGTCGAAGCCGACACCGAAGGCGACGGTCATACCGTCGCTGCCGCCTTCGCCGGTCCCGCGCCACAGCGCGCCGTTGTTGGGCGGAATGGCGACGGCGGAGCCGCCGATGGTGCGGCCCGCGGTAGCGACCGTCACGGTCCAGCCGTCGTTCTGCAGCAGCCTCAATGACGGCCCGAACTCCCAGCCGGACGGACATTCGGCGGCCGCGTTGCCGACTGCGGGGGATAGGACGAGTCCGAGTGCGGCCATCGGGACCGCCAAGAATGCGCGTGACATAGCGACCAAGGTTAAGACAGGCTGACCCGGCGGGCCATGCTTTCCTCGATGCGCGGCCGCTGAACAGGGCGAGCCGATACGCTGCGGCGCGTGGAGTCCTCGGATTTGGCCTTTGCTGGCGCTGCAGAGCAGGCGCGGCTGCTGGCAGCGGGCACCATCACCGCACCCGCGTTGCTCGATCTCTACCTCGAACGCATCGCCCGGCTGGATCCGACGCTCGGGGCCTACCGCGTGGTGCTGGCCGATTCGGCGCGTGAGGAGGCCGCCGCCGCGCAGGTCCGGATCGACGAGGGCGAGCGGCTGCCACTTCTCGGCGTGCCGATCGCGATCAAGGACGACGTCGATATCGCAGCCGAGGTGACGACCTACGGCTCCGGCGCGTACGGGCCCGCCAAATCCGACGATGCGGAGGTGGTGCGCAGGCTGCGCGCTGCAGGCGCCGTCATGCTGGGTAAGACGACCGTGCCCGAGATGACGGTGTGGTCGTTCACCGAAACCCTCGAGTTCGGCGCGACGCGAAACCCGTGGGACACCAACCGCACACCCGGCGGCAGCAGCGGTGGCAGCGGTGCGGCGGTCGCGGCAGGGATGGCGTCGATGGCCTTGGGCTCCGATGGGATGGGGTCGATAAGAATTCCGTCGGCGTGGTGCGGGCTGTTCGGGATCAAACCGCAACGGGACCGGGTGCCGATGGCGCCACACGACGGTGCGTGGAACGGCCTTTCCGTCAACGGCCCCATCGCGCGGACCGTCGAGGATGCCGCCGTGTTCCTTGACGTGACGTCGACGATGCCCGCCGCCGAGGGTAGCTTCGTCGCCGCTGCAGGCCGCGAACCGGGCCGACTGCGAATTGCGTTGAGCACCAAGGTGCCTCCTCTCCTCACCGCGAGGGTGGGCCGGGCGCAACGGGCGGCCGTCGACGAAGCGGGTGCGCTGTTGCGTCAACTCGGCCACGAGGTGGTGGTCCGCGACCCTGACTATCCGACCGGGGCGGTCTACGGCCACCTGCTGCCTCGGTACTTCCGCGGTGTCTACGACGAAGTGCAGACGCTGCCCCGCAAGGAGCGTCTGGAGAAGCGTACCCGTGAATTCGCCCGCATCGGCGGGCTGATCTCCGACCGGCGGATGGCGACAATCAGGCAGGCGGAAGCCCAACTGACACAACGTGTTCTGTCGATATTCGACGATGTCGACGTGGTGATCACGCCTGCGACCGCGCGCGGGCCGTCGCGGATCGGGGCCTACCAGCGGCGCGGCGCGGTGACGACGCTCGCGCTGGTCGCGCAGCGGGTGCCGTTCCAGGCGATGTTCAATGGCACCGGCCAGCCGGCTGCTGCCGTGCCGTGGGGCCTCGACGCGGACGGCGTTCCGACGGCGATCCAGATCGTTGGCAGGCCCTTCGGCGAGGCCACGCTGTTGTCGCTGGCGTCGCAGATCGAGGAGGTGCGGCCGTGGGCGGATCGCAGACCGCCGATCTCCTAGGCCTGCAGCGCTTCACGCCACGCCGCCAGCTTGTCTGCAAACGGAATCGTGTGGGCCGGGCTCGTCGAAGGCGGCCTGCGGTAGCGCAGCGGGCGGTCGATCCCGGCAAGGCGCACATAGTTCTTCTCCGCTGCCGCACCGTTGAAGAAGACACGATCGATCGCGGGATGCGTGTCGAAGAACGACTCGAAGTCGTTGGCCACCATGCTTTCCGGTTCGATGGCCGAATCGAGGCTGCCGTGTCGCCTGCACAGCCGTAACACATCCCAGACTGCCACGCCACAACTCCGCAGCGCGGCGGTGCGGTTCCCGTAGTCGGATGCGGCGTCGAACCCGAAGACGTCACCGGTGATGCGCCAGAAGGCATTGCGCGGGTTGCCGTAGTACTGCTGTGCTGCCAGCGACATCACGCTCGGCATATTGCCGAGGATGAGGATCCGCGCGCCGTCGCCCGCGATCGGCGCCAGACCCTCCAGCAACGGTTCCGCCATGACCACAGGTATACGTTGAGGCGGTGTCCGACGACAGAGGTACTGAAGCTATTGAGGCTTCGGGGCTGCTCGACGGCCTCGAAGGGCAGGTCAGAGCCGAGCGTGCCGAGCTGATCGAATGGCTGCTCGACGAGGGCTTCACCGTCGACCACATCCGTACTCAGTTCGCGCCGATGCTGATGCCCGCCGGTCGGGTCGTCGGAAACGACGGCGTGTACGTCTCGACGCGGCAGATCTGCGAGGACAGCGGCATCGATCTCGAGCTTCTCGAGGCGATGCAGCGCGCGCTCGGACTTCCTCGCGAGGACGACTACGACGCACCGGTTCACCTGCGCGCCGACGCCGACGCTGCGTCGCGGGCCCAGATATTCGTCGACGCCGGCTTCACCCGCGAACAGGTCATCGCCGTGGCACGCGTGCTCGGCCAGGGGATGGCGCAGACGGCCGAGGTGATGCGCCAGGTGGTGCTGGAGGCGGTCATCGAGCCCGGCGCGACCGAGCTGCAGATCGCCAAGGCGTACGGCGAACTCGTGCAGAATGTTTCGCCGTTTCTCGGCCCGATGGCAGAAGACGTGCTGCGCCTGCAGCTTCGCCACGGGCTCGAGACGGAAGCGGTCAACGTCGCCGAACGTGCGGCGGGCAAGCTGCCGGGTGCACGCGAGGTGGCGGTCTGCTTCGCCGACCTCGTCGACTTCACCCGGTTGGGCGAGGCGGTGCCACCCGAGGAGTTGGAGAGCCTCGCCAACCGGTTGTCGATTCTGGCCCGCGATGTCGCCGCGCCACCTGTGCAGTTCATCAAGACGATCGGCGATGCGGTGATGTTCGTCAGCGCCGACGGCGCCGCACTGCTGCGGGCCGCGCTGGACCTCTTGGCGTCTGCCGACAAGGAGGATCTGCCGCAGCTGCGCGTCGGGCTGGCGGCGGGCAGCGCGGTTCGCCGGGCAGGCGACTGGTTCGGCAGCCCCGTGAACCTGGCGAGCAGGGTGACCTCGGTGGCGCGTCCGGGTACGGTGCTGGTGGCCGAGTCGGCGCACGAGATGATCGGCGAAACCGACGAGTTCACCTGGTCTTTTGCCGGTGCGCGGCACATCAAGGGAATCAAGGGCGAAGTGAAGCTGTTCCGGGCCCGCGGGGCAGGTCAGGAATAGTACGTTCAGCACATGGCTTCGGCCGCTGATTTCGAAGCGCTTGGCCTGCTCGACGGTCTTGAGGGCGATGCGCGACATGAGCGCATCGACCTGATCGCCTGGCTGTTGGACCGCGGCTTCGACATGGAGCAGATCCTTGGCTCTGTCGGAGCGCCGCTGAGCCTGCCGGGCAACCGGGCTATCGGTGATAACGGCGAGTACGTATCCGCCCGCGAGATATGCGAGTCCACGGGCATCGATGTCGAGTTCCTGCAACGGATCCACTGCGCGGTCGGACTGCCGCGGATCGAGGATCCCGATGTCCCGAATCTGTTGCGCGCAGACGGCGCCGCCGCCGCTCAGGCAAAGGTCATCCTCGACCTTGGCATCGCCCCCGAGGACGTGATCGCCGTCCTGCGGGTGATGAAGGAGAGCCTCGGCCACACCGCCGCGGTGATGCGGGAGGCGGCGCTGAAATCGATATTGAGGCCCGGCGCCACCGAGATCGAAGTCGCAGGGGCGATCGAGGCAATGGCGCTGCGAGCGGCGCCGACGTTCGGGCCGATGTTGGAGGCCCTGCTGAGCCTCGAACTGCGGCGGTCGTTCGACACCGAAGCGGTCAACGCAGCTGAGCGCGCCGCAGGCATACTTCCCGGCGCCCGTCAGATGACGGTGTGCTTCGCGGACCTCGCCGGATTCACCACCCTCGGTGAGGCGCTGCCGCCCGAAGACCTTGAGCGCGTTGCGAATCGACTGGGCGAGTTGGCCCACGACGTTTCGCCGCTTCCTGTGCGGTTCGTCAAGTCGATCGGCGATGCGGTAATGCTGGTGTGCGCCGATCCGCTGCCGCTGGTCATCGCGGCGCTGGACCTGTTGGACGCTGCCGCGGCATACGACTTGCCCCCGTTACGGGTAGGCGTGGCGACGGGGTGCGCGGTGACGCGTGCGGGGGACTGGTTCGGCAGCCCCGTCAATGTGGCGAGCCGGGTGACCGCGGCTGCGGAGCCGGGATCGATGCTTGTCGCCGAGTCGACGAGGGATCTCATCGACAGCGCGAGCAGTTTTGAGTTGTTGCCTGTCGGTGCGCGACAACTCAAGGGTGTCAGCGGAGACGTGAAGCTCTTCGAGGTTCGTCGCGCCGCGGGCTGATTACCGCGACGGCGCGAAACGCCGCAGCCGCAGGCTGTTGGTCACGACGAACACTGAGCTGAAAGCCATTGCGGCGCCTGCGATCAATGGATTCAGCAGACCGAGCGCGGCCAGCGGCAGCGCGGCGACGTTGTAGGCGAACGCCCAGAACAGATTTCCCTTGATCGTGCGAAGGGTCGCGCGGGACAGGCGGATGGCGTCCGGCGCCGCTCGCAGATCGCCGCGCACGAGGGTGAGGTCGGAGGCCGCGATGGCCACGTCGGTGCCGGTGCCCATCGCCAAGCCCAGATCGGCCTGCGCGAGGGCGGCGGCGTCGTTGACACCGTCGCCGACCATCGCCACCACCTTGCCGTCGGCCTGCAATCGCTTGATCTGGTCTACCTTTTCGGCGGGCAGCACCTCCGCGAACACCTCGGTGATGCCGAGCCGGCGCGCTACCGCATCGGCGGCTCGGCGGTTGTCGCCGGTCAACAGAACGGGTGCCAGCCCGAGTTCGCGCAGTTCGGTGATCGCCGCGTGCGACGTCTCCTTGACGACGTCCGAGACGACGATGACCGCGCCGATGCGGCCGTCGACCGCTAGCCAGATGACGGTCTGGCCGTCGGCTTCGGCTTCGTCGGCCGCCCTTCGGAGAACGTCTTGCGCCTCCAGCGCCCATGTCTCGTGCAGCCAGCTGTACCGACCCGCGGCGACCGAATGGCCTTCGACGACACCGGTAACGCCTCTGCCGCCGTGGTTTTCGAAGTCCGTCACCGGAGGAAGGGATCCCGCGTCGGTCGCGCGCGCCGCAACCGCACGCCCGATCGGGTGCTCGGATGCGTGCTCGAGCGCGCCCGCCAGTCGCAGCATCTCGGGGTCGGCGGCATCGTCGGCTGCGTGCACGGCGACCACCGTCATCTGCCCGGTGGTGACGGTGCCCGTCTTGTCGAGGACGACGGTGTCGATGCGCCGTGTCGACTCCAACACCTGCGGCCCCTTGATCAGGATGCCCAACTGCGCGCCACGCCCGGTACCCACCAGCAGCGCGGTCGGCGTGGCGAGGCCAAGCGCACACGGGCAGGCGATGATCAACACCGCGACGGCCGCGGTGAAGGCAGCGGCTGCCGAGGCGCCGATGAGCAGCCAAGTCGCAAGTGTCAGAAGGGAAAGCCCGATGACGATGGGGACGAAGACCGCGGAGACCCGGTCGGCCAACCGCTGCACGTCGGCCTTGCCGCTCTGTGCGGCGGCGACCAACCTGGCGATCTGGGCGAGTTGAGTGTCGGAGCCCACGCGGGTGGCCCGGACCTCGAGCCGGCCGCCGACGTTGACGGTCGCGCCGACGACGCTGTCGCCCGGGCTCACTTCGACGGGTACTGGCTCGCCGGTCAGCATCGACGCGTCGACCGCCGACGTTCCGGCGATCACGACGCCGTCGGTGGCGATCTTCTCGCCGGGTCGTGCGACGAAAATGTCGCCGACGGCGAGTTCTGCGATGGGGATGCGTGTCTCGGTCGATCCGTCGCTCAGCACGGCGACGTCCTTGGCACCCATGTCGAGCAGCGCCCGAAGCGCCGCGCCGGAACTCCGCTTTGCGCGGGACTCGAAATAACGTCCGGCCAGGATGAACGTCGTAACGGCCGCGGCGACCTCCAGATAGAGATGGGCCCCGCCGCCATCGTCGGCAAGCAGGCTCAGGGTCATCTTCATACCCGGTGCACCCGCGTGGGTGAACAGCAGCGCCCAGACCGACCACAGGTACGCGGCGGCGACACCGACGGAGATCAGGGTGTCCATCGTCGCCGCACGGTGGCGCAGGTTGGCCAACGCCGCGCGGTGAAACGGCCACGCGCCCCACATCGCCACAGGTGAGGCGAGTGCGAGCGCAACCCACTGCCAGTAGTCGAATTGCAGCGCTGGCACCATCGACAGCAGCACCACCGGAACGGTGAGGACCGCCGAGATCAGCAGGCGTCGCAGCCAGGACGCGGTGGTGTCGGAGTCGGCAGGCGTCGCGGATGGCTCGTCGCGCGCGGGTAGCGTCGCGGTGTAGCCGGTTTCTTCGACCGCGGCGACCAGGTCATCCGGCGAGACGCTGTCCGGGATGTCGACGGTTGCCTGCTCGGTGGCGAAGTTGACGCTTGCGACCACGCCATTCACCTGGTTGAGCTTCTTCTCGACCCGCGCCGCACACGACGCACACGACATCCCGCTGATGGCCAGGGTGATTTCGCGACGGTCGGTGCTGTTGGCGGTGGACGGCATAGTTGCCACCCTATACCCATAGGGGGTATAGGTAAAGGTAACGACGAAGGGATCGAGACACGTGATGTGGAAACGGGCAGTTGCGCTCTGTGGGGGCGCGATCGCGGCGCTGGTGATCGCAGGCTGTAGTGGCGGCGACTCGGGCGCCGGACACTCGGAAGGGCATGGCGCAACGGCGACGACGTCGGCTGACGGGCCTGCGAACGCGGCGCCGGACGCAGGCGACCACAACGACGGGGACGTGATGTTCGCCCAGCACATGATCCCGCATCACCAGCAGGCGATCGAGATGAGCGACATCGTGTTGGCCAAGCAGGACGTCGACCCTCGGGTCACCGATCTGGCCGCTGAGATCAAGGCCGCGCAGGGCCCAGAGATCGAGCAGATGCGGGACTGGCTCGGCCAGTGGGGTAACCCGTCGATGCCGCCCGTGGAAGCGACTGACGGCGGTCATGACATGGAGGGCATGTCCGGCGACGGGATGGGGATGATGTCCGACGAGCAGATGACGGCGCTGAAGAGTGCCGATGGCGTCGAGGCCAGCAGGCTGTTCCTGACGGGCATGATCGCGCATCACGAAGGTGCGATCGACATGGCGCAGGCCGAGATCGAGGACGGAAAGTTCGCGCCTGCAATCGAAATGGCCCACGCCATCGCGAAGTCGCAGCAGCAGGAGGTCGACACCATGAAGGGCTTGCTCGAGACGCTGTAGCGTCGTCGCCGTGCGCATCCTCGTCCAGCGGGTCACGTCGGCGTCGGTGAAGGTCGACGGCAAGACGGTCGGCATGATCGAGCCCGATGGCCAGGGCCTGCTGGCGCTCGTCGGTGTCACGCACGACGACGATGCGGCCAAGGCGCAGCGGCTGGCCGAAAAGCTCTGGCAGCTCAGGATTCTCGACGATGAGCAGTCAGCGGCAGACGTCAACGCCCCGATCCTGGTCGTCAGCCAGTTCACCCTGTACGCCAACACGACCAAGGGTAGGCGGCCGACGTGGAACGCCGCCGCGCCCGGCGCCGTCGCCGAACCGCTTGTGATGGCCTTCGTCGCCGCGCTGCGCGAGCTCGGCGCCGATGTCGAGATGGGCATGTTCGGTGCGGACATGCAGGTCGCGCTCGTCAACGACGGCCCGGTGACCGTCCAGCTCGAACTGTAGATCTACCCGGTCGCGGTGACCTGGAAGCCCTCCGACGGCTGCACGATCACGAAGCCCTGCCCGTGGAAGGACACCTGGACCGCCTCGCCGGATCCGCGACCGATCAGCGCGCCCGCCTTGAAGCTCGTCTTCAGCTGCGTCTGCAGGTGCGCCGACCACGCCACGACAGCGTTCGTGTCTGCGAACGTCGGCGCCTCCGCGGCGTTCAGCACCACCGGCGGACCGTCAGTCGTCAACGCCACCCAGCCGGTGCCGCGCAACGTCGTGTTGAACAGCCCGCCGGTCGCGATGCTGCCGCCTTTCACCCGCTCGATGTTCCAGTCCAGGCTCGACGAGAAGGCCAGCACGTTCTTGCCGCTGATCGACAGCCCGGAGTTGTTGATGTTCAACAGATGTACGTCGTAGGCCCGCTCCGCGAGAAATACGTCGCCCTGGCCCTGGCAGCGCATCAGCGGCAGCCCCTCGCCCGTCAACGCCTTCTTGATGAACCTCCCGGCGCCACCACCCTCGAACGAGAAGTCCACGTTGCCCTGGTAGGCGACCATTGACCCCTGCCGCGCCATGAACGGCTCACCGAGGCGCACCCGCAGCAGCTTCGAGTTCTGGTTCGCGATCGACTTTGCCTCCTTCTCGCTGAACCGCCCGTCGACGAGATCACCGGTGATGCCTGCGAAGCCGTCTCCCTGAGGCTGCGCTTGGGCTTGGCCGCCTGGCGCCGGAGCGCCGCCCACCGGGACGCGGCTCACCTGGCCGCGATGCGATACCTGATCCGTCCAGCGTTGCCCGTCCCACCACCGGTACTCGTAGCGGCCCTCGGGATCGGGTTGCCAACTGCCGGCTTGCGGTCCAGTCACGATTCACTCCTCTGTGCTTGGGGTTTGAAGACACTATGCCGTGGTTGGCTCGGCGCTGGCATGCTTACTAGATGGCAAAGGAAATCGACCGGGTGCGCGCGCAGAGCGCCATCGCGGTCATCAAGCAGCACCCCGGCATGGTGCTGTTCGCGGCGTCTCCCGCTCTCGTCGCACTAGCCGTCGTGTGGTGGTTCTTCGGCGCAGGCTGGGCCGCGCTGCTGCTCGTCGGGATGGTGCTCGGCGGGGGAGCCGCTGTTTTGATGAAGCGCAAGTAAGCCCGCCAGTCGTCGGCTTCACCCCGTTGACATTGCGGTGGTGGCGCAGAAGTGCGAGGCGGATTCATACGGTCAATGCAACATCCATGGATTTGGGAGGTTG
>CADEGF010000006.1:74069-175358 GCA_902826815.1 uncultured Mycobacteriaceae bacterium | reverse complement strand
CGCTGACGGTGCGCCAGCGCGCCGAAATCGCAGTCAGAGCTCGCCTAGGTAGAAGCGGCTGCCCTGGTCGTCGGTGCACTGGGCCGACTTGCCATAGGCCTGCTGCGACGGTTCGTCGATGACGGTCCCGCCCGCCTCGCGCACCCGGGCCACCGCGGCCTCGATGTCCTCGACGGTCCACATCGGCACGGTCGTCTGCTGCGTGCTGCCACCGGCGACGCCCGCCATCGGGTGGGTCTGCTGCACAGCCCAACCGTCGTCGATACGTCCCGGTTCGAAGGTCCAGAACAGCACGCGGCTGTAGAAGGCCCGAAACGCGGTCGAGTCGGGGACCTCGTATGTGATGTACGAAAGTTCGCCTGGCCCAGTACCGTTGAGTGCGGGTCGCGGCTGGCCAGGATTCGGTTGGAAGACGCCGAACGACGTTCCATGCGAATCGGTTGCCCCGCTCAAGGTGCCGAAGTCGAAGTTCTCGATCTCGTCGACCGTGCCGCCGCCGGCCACGATCGCCTGCCTTGCGCCGTCGAGGTCGGCCACCGCGTAGCAGCAGAACAGTGTGGGCGGCGCGTCGACGCTGTAGAGGCCGATGTGCTCTCTGGTGTTGGTGACCTTGTGGGTGTCCGGGTCGTAGACCCAGCCGAGGACATGGCCGTAGAAGGCGGCGGCGCGGTCGGCATCCGGAGTCCACACGGAGACATAGCCGACGTCACCGTGCTGGATCTGGATCGGCGCGCCGGTGACCGGTCCGCTGAGCATCCAGCGATGTCCGAACGGGTCGATAACCGTGGCGCTGCGGGCGCCGTAGTTCTCATATGCCTCCCGCTGCACCACGGCGCCACGTTCGCGCGCCCGTTCCAGGGTGGCGTCGGTGTCAGCCACATGCAGCATCAGGCTCACCGAACTTACTTGGGGGTCAGGCGCTTTCAGGCCGAGCTCGGGATACTCGTCGGCCAGATAGAGCACGCCGTCGCCGATTTGCAGCTCGGCGTGGCCGATGCGGCCGTCGTCCATCTCGTACATCTCGCCGACGGGCGTCGCGCCGAGGGCGTCGATGTACCAGGCGATGGCTTCGCGGGCATTCGCGACGGCCAGGTAGGGCAGTGCCGCGGATCGCGGCGGCGCGGCGGCCCCGGCCCCGGTGGTGGGCTCGTTCAGTTCCGCGATGGCGGTTTCGGTGCCGCTCATGTCGACTTCTCCTGTTCGATTGGGCTGAGCCTCAAAGAAATTCAGCGCAGATTCCAGGCGTGCGCGGAGTCGGGCAGCGAACGCCGGGTCGGGCTGCACCGGAAGCTCGTCGCCGTGCAGCACGGTCAACGGATCTGTGTTGTTGTTCACGGCCGTCCTCCTTCCGGTGCTGGGTAGTGCGATCTGAAGGCGCGACGGGCCCGCACCAACAGGGCTTCCGTGGCGTGCACGGTGCGACCGATCAACTCGGCGCATTCGGGCACGCTGCAGTCGTCCATATAGCGCAGTGCGAGCACGGTGCGGTGCTGGTCGGGCAGTTTGGCCAGCACGCTCTCGGCGACTATCCGGTCCAGCTGGGTGTCCCACTCGTCGGCCGGGTCGATCGGTTCGGGCAGCTCGGCCACCGGGACGGTGAACCTGTCTGACCGACGCCGATAGTGGTCGGCGAGTTTGTGTCGTGCGACACCGATGAGCCAGGGCACCGTGATCGGCGGCGGAACGTCTTTGCGCGCGGCGTCCATCGCCGCCAGAAAGGTCTCCGACGTCAGGTCCTCGGCGGCTCCGCGGTCACCGCAGCGTCGGATGAAGTATCCGAACACCGTTGGCAGTGCCTCGTCGTACAGCGCTAACAGCGCCCGCGGAGCGTCGCCCTGCTCTGGTTCGGCGCTCACACCCTTATCGTCGCCGCAGAGGCCCGAACTCCGACGCCCCAATCGGAATCTTTTTCAGATCGCTTTCACGTCAGCGTGCCCAGGCCGTCGCTGACCGTGTCGAACGCGTCGTTCAGCTCCTGCATCAACGAGGCAGATTCGTCGCCCAGCCAGTGCTCGTAGGCCGAGAGCGCCACTCCGAGCATCGTCCAGGCCACCGTCTGCGGAACAAGATCGCCTGCCTCGACGCCAAGCCGCCGCGCGACGAACGTGGCGACCACCGCGCGCCACCCCGCATACATCGTCATGGAATACGCCTGCAGTTCGGCCGTCTGCAGGATGACCCGCATCCGCTGTCGGTGCCTCGGCGTCTCCGACTCGTCAAAAGTGTTGAACGCCAACAACGCCGTGCGCAGTGCATCGCCGATCGGCACGCTCGGATCGAGTTCGGCGAGTTGATCGCGCATGCGCTCGAGGTGGGCGTCGAAGTCGCCCCATGGCAGTGCGTTCTTGGACGGGTAGTAGCGGAAGAGCGTGCGGCGCGCGATCCCCGCGGCGTGTGCGACGTCGTCGACACTGACCTCGTCGAAGCCGTGCGAGACGAAGAGATCGATGGCGACGTTGCTCAGGTGGTCGGTGGTCGTGGAACGACGCCGACCCACCCTGTGCTCGGAATTCGGCCGCATCGCCACCCCGCTCTTCCATTCTGGCACTCGATGCCATATTCTTGCGATCTCGGTCACATTTGTCGAGACCCGGTTGAAGAAAGGTGGCAATCATGGAGCCGAATCAGCAGGTGGAGAACGAAGACCTCGTCGCGGAGACGCTGGTCGAAGAGGTGTCGATCGACGGGATGTGCGGGGTCTACTGACCATGCCGTTCGACCCGGACGCCAGTTGGCGGCTGCACCACCAGGTGGCGGTGCGGCCCGAGCCGTTCGGCGCGCTGCTGTACCACTTCGGCACGCGCAAGCTGTCGTTCCTGAAGAACCGGACCATCGTCGAGGTGATCAACTCGCTCGGTGATCACCCCGACGTGAGGTCCGCGTGCCGGGCGGCAGGGGTCGACGACGCACAGCAGGGTCCGTATCTGCACGCGCTCGGCGTGCTGGCCGAGTCGAAGATGCTTGTAACAGGAGAGAAAGCATGACGATCATGGATTCGGCGCCCGCGCCGGAAGTCCAACCGGTGCCTCGGCTTGTCGAGCAGTTCGAGCACGGCCTCGATGCGCCGATCTGTCTGACGTGGGAGCTGACCTACGCGTGCAACCTGGCGTGCGTGCACTGCCTGTCGTCGTCGGGTAAGCGCGATCCGCGCGAGCTGTCCACTGCGCAGTGCAAGGACATCATCGACGAGCTCGAGCGCATGCAGGTGTTCTACGTCAACATCGGTGGCGGTGAACCGACTGTGCGGCCCGACTTTTGGGAGCTGGTCGATTACGCCACCGCTCACCATGTCGGGGTGAAGTTCTCCACCAACGGGGTGCGCATCACGCCCGAGGTGGCGACGAAGCTGGCCGCCAGCGACTACGTCGACGTGCAGATCTCGCTCGACGGTGCCACCGCGGAGATCAACGACGCCGTGCGCGGCAAGGGTTCGTTCGCGATGGCTGTCCGTGCGCTGGAGAACCTCGCCGATGCCGGCTTCTCCGACGCCAAGATCTCCGTCGTCGTGACCCGCCACAACGTCGACCAGCTGGACGAATTCGCCGCTCTGGCAGCGCGTTACGGTGCAACCCTTCGCATCACCCGCCTTCGCCCGTCCGGCCGCGGCGCCGACGTGTGGGACGAACTGCACCCGACCCCGGCGCAGCAGGTACAGCTCTACGACTGGCTCGTCGAACGTGGTGACGGCGTGCTGACGGGCGATTCGTTCTTCCACCTGTCCGGGTTGGGTGCGCCTGGCGCGCTCGCCGGACTCAACCTGTGCGGCGCCGGCCGCGTGGTCTGTCTCATCGATCCGGTCGGTGATGTCTACGCCTGTCCTTTCGCCATTCACGATCGTTTCCTGGCTGGAAACATCTTGTCCGACGGTGGATTCGACAACGTGTGGAAGAACGCTCCGTTGTTCCGCGAGTTGCGGGAGCCGCAGTCGGCCGGTGCATGCGGAAGCTGCGGCCACTACGACAGTTGCCGGGGTGGCTGCATGGCGGCCAAGTTCTTCACCGGCCTTCCACTCGACGGCCCAGACCCCGAATGCGTTGAGGGATACGGTGTTCCGGCACTGGAGAAGGAACGGGTCAAGCCGAGGCCCAGCGGAGATCATTCCCGTGGAACGAAACAGGGACCGATCCCGCTGAAGCTGCTGACGACACCGCCCGCTCGCCTCTGCAATGAAAGTCCGGTGTAAGTCGTGGCCGACGCCTGGTTCGAGACTGTATCCATCGCGCAGGAGCGCGCGAAGAAGCGGCTGCCCAAGTCCGTCTACAGCGCGCTGGTCGCCGGCAGCGAGAAGGGCCAGACCGTCAGCGGCAACGTCGAGGCCTTCGGTGAGCTGGGCTTCGCACCCCATGTCGTCGGGGCGAGCGAGAAGCGCGATCTAGCGACAACGGTTATGGGACAGGATATTTCGCTCCCTGTCGTGATATCGCCGACGGGGGTTCAGGCAGTTCATCCCGATGGGGAGCTCGCAGTCGCCCGCGCAGCGGCGGCGCGGGGTACGGCGATGGGGCTGTCGTCGTTCGCGAGCAAGCCGGTCGAAGACGTCGTCGCCGCCAACCCGAAGACCTTCTTCCAGGTGTACTGGCTGGGCGGCAGGGACGCGATCGCGGCCAGGGTGGAGCGCGCCCGCGCGGCGGGCGCCGTCGGCCTGATCGTCACGACCGACTGGAGCTTCTCGCACGGTCGCGACTGGGGCAGCCCCAAGATCCCCGAGCAGATGGACCTGCGCACGACCGTGCGGATGCTCCCGGAGGGCCTGACCCGGCCGCGCTGGTTCGCGCAATGGGCCAAAACGTTCCGCCCGCCGAATCTCCGCGTGCCCAACCAGGCGCCGCGCGGGGAGCTCGGCCCGCCGTTCTTCCAGGCGTACGGCGAGTGGATGGCTACCCCGCCGCCCACATGGGAGGACATCGCCTGGCTACGGGAACTGTGGGGTGGGCCCTTCATGCTGAAGGGCGTCATCCGCGTCGATGACGCCAAACGTGCTGTGGACGCTGGTGTTTCGGCAATATCGGTGTCCAACCACGGTGGCAACAACCTCGACGGCACCCCCGCGTCGATCCGGGCCCTTCCCGCGATCGCCGATGCCGTCGGTGACCAGGTCGAGGTGCTGCTCGACGGCGGCGTCCGGCGGGGCAGCGACGTCATCAAGGCCGTCGCGCTCGGCGCACGCGCCGTGATGATCGGCCGGGCCTACCTCTGGGGGCTTGCGGCCAACGGGCAGGCGGGTGTAGAGAACGTCCTCGACGTCCTCCGTGGTGGTATCGACTCGGCGATGATGGGGCTCGGCCGCGCGTCGATTCATGACCTTGTCGCCGACGACGTGGTGGTGCCGCGGGACTTCGTGAGGGCGCTCGGCGTCCCGCCCGGGCCCGTCGGCTGAGGCACCGACTCTGCTACCAGCACGATTGCGGTTGAAACATGCGTGGCAGGGGAGGCGGACGTGATTAGCCGACAGCGGCTGCGGCAAATCTGTGGAAAAAGAAATCTGCGCATGCGCGAACAACCGGCGCATAGCAGGTGAATTCGTCCTACCATCGGCTCGTGGCTTTCCCCAACGAGCTTGGGAACTCAACGTCGAGACAGCTGCACGGCACATCACCCGCGTTGGTTATCCCGGTAGGTTCCACCGAACAGCATGGACCGCACCTGCCGCTGGACACCGACACCAGGATCGCCGCGGCCGCGGCCCGCAGCATTGCTGACCGACTGGCTGACGCCGATCGGGACACCGGATGGATGGTTGCGCCCCCGATCGGCTACGGATCCAGTGGCGAACACGAGAGCTTTCCCGGCACCGTGTCGATCGGCACCGCTGCCCTGCGCCTCCTGCTTGTCGAGTTCGGCAGGTCGGCCGCTAGCTGGGCGAGCCGGCTGGTTTTCGTCAACGGGCATGGCGGAAACGTCGAGGCCATGGCTGCCGCGACGGCATTGCTCAGGTACGAGGGGCGAGACGTCGCATGGTGCTCGTGCGGTGTGCAGAACGCCGACGCCCACGCCGGACACACCGAAACGTCTGTATTGCTACATATTTCGCCGGAGGTCGTGCGGCTCGACGAGATGGTGCCTGGCAACCGAGCACCGCTGGCCGAGCTGCTGCCTGCGATGCGCAGCGGCGGCGTGGCAGCGGTGAGCGAGCTGGGCGTTCTCGGGGATCCCACGACCGCCACCGCCGCAGACGGTGAACGCCTGTTTGCCGAAATGGTCGACGGATGCGTCCGGCGGATCACCCAATGGAAGCCGGACCGCGACGGGATGCTCACGTGAGCCAGCCGCGGCTGCCCGACGGGTTCGCCGTGCAGGTCGATCGCCGAGTCAAGGTGCTCGGGGAGGGCTCGGCCCTGCTCGGCGGTTCGCCCACGCGGCTGCTGCGATTGGCGCCCGCCGCACAGACCATGCTCAACGGCGGCCGCCTCGAGGTGCACGACGCGCTCAGCGCACAGGTGGCCCGCACGCTGCTTGACGCGACCGTGGCCCACCCGAGGCCGGCGAGCGGACCGTCCCACCGCGACGTCACCGTCGTTATTCCCGTGCGCAACAACGCTTCTGGTGTGCACCGATTGGTATCGGCACTGCGCGGCATGCGCGTGGTCGTGGTGGACGACGGCTCGGCGACGCCGATCCAGCATTCGGACTTCGATGGCACGCACTGCGACGTGCAGGTGATGCGCCATCCCCGCAGCAAGGGGCCTGCGGCCGCACGTAACACCGGCCTGTCCGTCTGCACCACCGACTTCGTCGCATTTCTCGACTCCGATGTGGTGCCGCGGCGTGGCTGGCTCGAGGCGCTTCTCGGCCACTTCTGCGATCCCGCAGTGGCTTTGGTGGCACCGCGCATCGTCAATCTGGCCCAGCCGGACAGCTTGGTGGCCCGGTACGAGGCGGTCCGCTCATCGCTGGACCTGGGCCAGCGCGAAGCCCCCGTCGTGCCGTACGGCACCGTCTCCTACGTGCCAAGCGCCGCGATCATCTGCCGCCGCTCGATGCTGAGCCAGGTCGGCGGATTCGACGAGACGCTGAAGTCCGGCGAGGACGTCGACCTGTGTTGGCGGTTCGTCGAAGAAGGCGCGAGGTTGCGGTACGAACCCATCGCAATGGTCGCCCACGAGCACCGCACTCAACTGCGAGAATGGTTCGCGCGCAGGGCTTTCTACGGTGAATCGGCTGCACCACTTTCGGTTCGGCATCCCGGCAAGACCGCACCGCTGGTGATTTCCGGGTGGACGCTTGTGGTGTGGATTCTGCTCACGATGGGCTCAGCCATCGGATACCTCGCATCCATGGTGGTGGCAACGATCACCGGCCGCCGGATTGCGAGCTCGCTCGGCTCGGTGGATACCGAACCAAAGGAGGTCGCGGTCGTCGCCGCACACGGCCTCTGGTCCGGGGCCCTTGGGCTCGCGGCGGCGATCTGTCGGCACTACTGGCCCATCGCCCTGATCCTCGCGCTGTTGTCCCGCCGCTGTAGAAACGTCGTCCTGGTCGCTGCGATCGTCGACGGTGTGGTGGACTGGGCGAGGCGGCACGGTAATGGCGACGATGACACGAAACCGGTCGGCCTGATCAGCTACCTGCTGCTGAAGCGTCTCGATGACATCGCCTACGGGACCGGCCTGTGGACCGGTGTGGTCCGGGAACGGCATGTCGGCGCCCTCAAGCCGCAGATCCGGACCTGACGACGCATTGCACAGCGACGTATTGATCATCGGCGCGGGCAGTGCTGGATCCGTTCTAGCAGAACGTATTTCAGCCGATCCGTCTTGCGGCGTGACGATCGTGGAGGCTGGTCCCGCACCGTCAGACTCCAAGGTCAGCGACCAGATCACCGACGCGTTGCGATTGCCGATCGGTGCCGCGAGCTCCGTGGTGCGGCACTTTGCGACGACACTCACCGACCAGCCGACGCGGACCGGGCACATCATGCGAGGTGCGGTGGTCGGTGGGTCCGGGGCGGTCAACGGCGGATACTTCTGTCGGGCACTTCCGGAGGACTTCGACCGATGGGCCCTTTCAGGCTGGTCCTGGGTAGACGTGCTGCCACACTTCCTGGCGGTCGAGAACGATCTTGACTTTATCGGACCGTTGCACGGTTCTGACGGTCCGATACTCGTCCGGCGGGTTGCTGAATTCGACGGATGCACAGCGTCTTTCGTCGATGCCGCTACCGAGATGGGATATCCGTGGGTGGCGGATCTCAACGGTGCGGGCGCAGGCAGGGTCCTGCCTGCGGGCGTCGGCGCCGTACCGTTGAACATCAACGGTGGAATCAGGATCGGGCCCGGCGGCGCCTTTCTGCAGCCGGCCCTCGAACGTCCCAACGTGATGCTGATGGCCGACACCCGCGTCTCGCGCATCCGGTTTGATCGTCAGCGGGCGATGGCCGCTGAGTGCATCACACCCGACGGCCCGAAGATACTGACGTCGGATCGAATCGTGTTGTGCGCCGGGGCAATCGGATCAGCGCAGCTGTTGATGGTGTCTGGTGTCGGACCGGGGGACGTGCTGAGCGCCGCCGGAATCCCGACGATCCTGGACTCCCCGGTCGGGCAGCGGACCAGCGACCACCCCGAATGGGTGCTGCCGGTGGACTGGACGCCGACGCGCGATCTGCCTCCGCTCGAGGCGGTACTCACCACACCCAACGGTCTCGAGATCCGGCCGTATACCCGAGGCTTCGGCGCCATGGTGGAGGGTGCCGGTGAAGACCCTGCCGATCGACCGCACATCGGTGTCGCGCTCATGCATCCTCGATCCAGAGGCAGGCTGCGGGTGGTGTCCGATGACCCCGTGGTGGCTCCGCTCATCGAGCATCGCTACGACAGCGATCCGCACGATGTGGCGGCCTTGAGTGCGGGCGCCGAACTCGCCCGCGAATTAGCCTCTTCCTCAACGCAAGTGGGAGAGGCGGCGTGGTCGACATCGCAGCACCTGTGCGCAACCGCGCCGATGGGCCCCGACAATGATCCGTCCGCAGTCGTCGACGAGCGGTGCAGAGTGCGTGGTGCTGATCGGCTATGGGTCGTCGACGGGTCGGTCTTGCCGTCCGTCACCGGCCGGGGCCCCCACGCCACGATCGTGATGCTCGGGCATCGCGCCGCCGAGTTCGTCGTCGCCTGACGAACCCGCCACCAACCGGGTGACGTACTTGAGCTGGCGACCAGGGGAGGGTGTCGACCAGCCACAACCGTTGCTCTCTTCCGATCGACGAATTGTGATGCTAATAGTCTCGTAGCAAGACCGGACAGTCTTGCGTCGTCTGGAAGGGGCAACCATGACCGGCGGGCGTAACGACCCGCGGCCGGCGCGGTCGCGGGCCCGGTTACTGGATGCAGCGACTGCGCTGCTGCGCTCTGGAGGTCCGAGCGCGGTGACCGTCGATGCGGTCACCCGCGCGGCCAACGTGGCCCGGGCCACGTTGTATCGGCATTTCCCGAGCGGAAATGATCTGCTGGCAGCGGCTTTTCACGCGCTGATCCCGCCTGCGCCGACGCCGCCCGCGGAAGGTTCCCTGCGGGACCGGCTGATCGCGTTGGTACAGGCGCAGGCGGATTTGATCGCCGAGGCGCCGGTGACCCTGACCGCGATGTCGTGGTTGACGCTGGGCGGTGACCTCGAGAGGCTGCCCGGCGCGCCGCATCGCAGTTCGCCCGACAGCCCCGAGGTCCAGACGCTTCGTGAGCGAGTCGCCGAACAGTACGCGGCGCCGTTCGAGGTGATCCTGAGCAGCCCGCAGGCGGTCGCGGAGATCGGCCACGTCGACCGCGCCAAGGCGGCGGCGCTGCTGCTCGGCCCGATCGCGTTGGGCAAGCTGTCGACGCTGCCTGACTTCGACTATCGCGAGATCGCGGTCTGCGCCGTCGACGGCTTCCTGGCCACCCACAGCAAGAAGGCCAAGGGGCTCAGCGCAGCGAGTAACGAATAGGCAGATGCTTGAGGCCGCCGACGAACGTGGTGGCCGACAACTCGGGCGTGCCTGCCAATTCGATGGACTGCAGCCGTGGGATCAGCTCGCTGTAGAGGCTGTTCATCTCCATTCGCGCCAGCGCGGCGCCGAGGCAGAAGTGCACGCCATAGCCGAAGGCCAGGTGCTTGTTCGGATCGCGGCCGACGTCGAACCGGAACGGATCCTTGAAGACGTCTTCGTCGCGGTTACCCGAAATATAAGTCAGGTAGACGGATTCGCCCTTGGCAATCGGCACGCCGCGAACGGTGGTGTCCTCCGCGGCGGTGCGCATGAACTCCTTCACCGGCGTGGTCCAGCGGATCATCTCCTCGACCGCCGTCGGCATCAGCTCCATGTCGTCGCGCAACCGCGCGAGCTCACCGGGATTGTCGATGAGCGCGTGCAGCCCGCCGGAGATCGCATCGGAGGTGGTGTCATGGCCTGCGCTGGCGATGATGACGTAGTAGGAGACGGTGTCCATATCGGACAGGTGCTCGCCGTCGACGAGACCGTTGGCAATGGCCGACGCCAGGTCGTCGGTCGGATGCTCGCGCCGTGACGCCGTCAGCTTGGTGAAGTAGGCGAAGTAGTCGGCCAGCACAGCCAGCAGGTCTTCCATCGAGCCGCCGCGCTGATGTTCGGCGTCGTCGCCGCCGAACATCTCCTGGGTCAGCTTGAGCATCCGCGGGAAGTCTTCCTCGGGCAGGCCGAGTAGCGAAAGAATCACGTAGAGAGGGAAATTCAGCGCAACGTCGGTGACGAAGTCGCATTCCGGTCCGATCTCCGCCATCCGGTCGACGTAGCGTTTGGCCAGTTCGTCCACCCTGGTCTTGAGGTCGCGCATGGCCTTGGGCCGGAACCAGTCGGCGCCGATGGCGCGCACCTTGCGGTGGTGCGGATCGTCCATGTGCACCAAGGTGCGGATGCCGATGCCTGCCTCGATCTGGGCCTTGAAGGTGTCGTCGGCCTCGGCGGTGGCCAGCAGCGGTCGCGGCTCCGACAGGAACAGGTCGTTGGCCCGCTCGATGGCCATGATGTCCTCGTGCTTGGTGATGGCCCAGAACGGCCGGTACGGCGGGTTGTCGACCCACGCCACCGGATTGTTGGCCCGCAGCTCAGTGAGCGCGGTGTGCAGCCGGTTGTCGTCGGCATACGCGGTCGGGTCGGCCAGTACCTTGGCCGCCTCATCCATCGTGCGCGAGCTCATCGAGTCTCCTGAGGTGTGGCTGGGGAAAACTTGACGGGTGTCAAGTTCGTAGTCTAGGGGATCGCCACACCCCTGATCCAGGGTTTTGACTGAAAGCCTGCGTAGGCTCGGACTCCGTGCAGCCAGGGACGGCTCGAAGCCTGCGGGTAGTCCTGCTCGTCGTGATGGCGACGGTGCTGGTGGTCGCGCTTGGACGGCTCGTCGGAGCATCGCCGCGGGCGGCCGTCCCGCAGATCCTCGAGCCGCCGTCGCCGGTGATCCCGACGCCGCCGTCACCTCGGACCGATACCTCATTGGTGCGGACGAACACGGGCATGGTCCGCGGCATCGTGGAGTCCGATCACCGGATGTTCGCCGGTATCCCTTACGCCGCACCACCTGTCGGCCCGCTGCGCTTCCGTGCACCGGCACCCGCGCTGCCGTGGACCGGCATCCGGGACGCCACCGAACCCGGCCCGCGATGCATTCAGGACCCCAGCGCCGACCCCGAGTTCGGGAAGCAGAGCGACGAAGACTGCCTGAGCCTCAACGTGTGGACGCCCGAGCTGACCGGGACGCCGCGTCCGGTCATGGTGTGGATTCACGGTGGTGCGTTCACCGGCGGCAGCGGCAAGATCTACGACGGCCGATGGTTGGTGACGCGCGACATCATCGTCGTCACCATCAATTACCGACTCGGCACGCTCGGGTTCCTCGCGGATCCGGCGCTGGGTCCGCCCGGTGACGTCGGCAACTACGGACTGCAGGACCAACAGGCCGCGCTTCGCTGGGTCAGGGACAACATCGCCAACTTCGGCGGGGACCCCGAAAAGGTCACCGTCGCAGGCGAATCAGCGGGCGGCATGTCGGTGTGCGACCATCTCGTCGCGCCCGGCTCGAAGGGACTGTTCCGCGCCGCGATCATTCAGAGCGCGCCATGTGGCGCTCAATCGGACCTGCCGACTGCGGAACGGCGCAGCGTCGAATACGCGGCCGAAGCCGGGTGCGGCGACCCGAGAACGGCAGGAGAGTGCCTGCGCGCGCTGCCGGTCGACAAACTTCGCAAACCTGTGACGTTCTACAACATCGGGGAGGACAAACTGCCAGGCCCCGTGACCGGCAGCGCGGTGCTTCCCGTCGACCCCGTCACCGCGATGGCGAAGAACGAAGCGGCCCGCGTTCCGGTTCTGATCGGGACCAACCGCGACGAGTTCACACTCTTCGTCGCGCTGCAGTATCTGCGGTTTGGCGTGGTCTACACCGCCGAGCAGTATCCCCAGCTTTTGCGAGATACATTCGGCGCCAACGCCGCTGCGGTGGGTGAGCGGTATCCGCCGAGCAACTACGCCGGCAACGTGGCCTCCGCCTACTCGGCGGCGGTCACCGACGGGGTGTTCTCGTGTGTCGGCGAACGGATGAGCGACGATCTGGCCAGGGAGGGGCCGGTCTACGCCTATGAGTTCAACGACCGCAACGCTCCGGCGCCTGCGGCGATGCGCACCCTGCCGTTTCCCGTCGGCGCCAGCCATTCCCTGGAGCTTCGCTTCATCTTCGAGGCCGGCGGGGCGGAGCCGATGAATGCCGAGCAACAGAAACTGTCGGATCAGATGCTCGACTACTGGAGCCGCTTCGTCCTCGACGGGGCGCCGGACGTCGCCGGTCAGCCGGGCTGGCCTGCGCTCGGCGCCGACGTCACGGCTCAACCGTGGATGTCGTTGCAGCCCGACGGCAGTCGCATCGTCACCGACTTCGACGAGACCCACCAGTGTCTGTTCTGGTCGAGCCTAGGCTGACGGGATGCCGACGCCGGAACCGCAGAGGTTCGCCGACGATTGGGTGCGGGCATGGAACGCCCACGATGTCGAGGCGGTGCTCGCGCACTTCCACGACGATGTCGTGTTCACCTCGCCGGTAGCCGCGCGGGTGCTACCCGACTCCAACGGGGTGGTGCGCGGCAAGGACGCGTTGCGGCACTACTGGACAACAGCTTTGGCGCTACTTCCTGACCTGCACTTCGACGTGGTCGGGGTGTACCGCGGCGAGTCGACGCTGGTGATCAACTATCGAAATCACCGCGGTGAACTGGTGAACGAGGTGCTGACGTTCGACGGCGACCTGGTGGCAGAGGGGCACGGCACGTATCTGGGCTGACGCTTTCGTTGACTCTGCGGTTTCGGCGACAAAGATCGAGAGGCCACCGCCAACGACGCAGAGTCAACTCGCCGAGACCGCGACGAGGCTCGCCGAGATCGACGTTTTGCAGAGATCTGCTCGCAATTCCCCGCCCAAACGTTGGTTTGGGCGTCAGTGAGCGGGGGTGATCCAGCAGGTGATGTCGGCGTGGACGACCTCGGCGCCCGCCTTGTCGGTCACGTTGACCGGGACCGTCAACTCGACGCCCTCGGTGATCGTCGAGAAGTCCGGCGGATCGACACGTGCAGTCGCCCGCAGTGACGACGTCGCCTTCTCCAGGTACTGCACCGTCATCGCCTTGGGAATCCACCGATGACTGGTGGGCACCGTGGCTTCCATCAGCATCCCCATCGCGATCTCGGCGGCGTTGCACGAGGCGATCGCGTGCACGGTGTGCAGATGGTTGTAGACGAAGAACCATTTGGGCACTGTGACCTCGGCGACTCCCGGCTCCATCCGAACGACGTGCGGGACGATCGACGCGAAATAGGGCACCCGCACCATCGCCGCCGTCGAGAACAGCCGGGTGCCGCCGGGACGCCCCGCGAGGCGCTTCCACATCTGATAAGTCGTGGTCTGACCGGCCATGCCGAGCTACCTTACTCTAGAGTAAGTTATCGGCTCTGGACGCACCCGCCGCGATCGACGAAATGGTGCGATCTACTCGCACTTTCCCGCCCGTTCGTGAGTTTGGGCGTTGTTGGTCAGTGATTTGGAGCAACCCGAGAGATAAGGCATACTGGTCGGGTTGCTCTGAGCCGGGTTTGCGCCTGGCCGGGCACACAACCGGCGCCCAAACGGGCGCATCCGGTGCCAACTTCGAGTATGGCGGATTTCCGTCGAATCGGAGTGTGCGTGCGGGCGACACACCCGACCGCGGGGACCGGTGAACTTCAGACAGGTAAACAGCGGCGGCAACACCAGCGCAACGCGCTGGGACCAGGTCCGGAAACGGGCCGGCCGAAGTACGAAGCAGGAGCGAGGTAGGAGAAGCGTGGCGGGACAAAAGATCCGCATCAGGCTGAAGGCCTACGACCACGAGGCGATTGACGCCTCTGCGCGCAAGATCGTTGAGACGGTCACCCGTACCGGCGCAAGTGTGGTGGGTCCAGTGCCGCTGCCGACCGAGAAGAACGTGTATTGCGTCATCCGGTCCCCGCATAAGTACAAGGACTCGCGGGAGCACTTCGAGATGCGCACGCACAAGCGACTCATCGACATTCTCGACCCGACGCCGAAGACCGTTGACGCCCTCATGCGCATCGATCTGCCGGCAAGCGTCGACGTCAACATCCAGTAGGAGACCCGAGAAAAATGGCTAGAAAAGGCATTTTGGGCACCAAGATGGGTATGACGCAGGTGTTCGACGAGAACAACAAGGTCGTACCGGTCACGGTCGTCAAGGCCGGTCCAAACGTCGTGACGCGCATCCGCACCCCGGAGCGCGACGGCTACAGCGCCGTTCAGTTGGCGTACGGCGAGATCAGCCCGCGCAAGGTGAACAAGCCCGTCACCGGGCAGTACGCCGCTGCAGGCGTCAACCCGCGCAGGCATTTGGCCGAGCTGCGGCTCGACGATGAGGCCGCTGCAGGCGAATTCGAGGTCGGCCAGGAGTTGACCGCCGAAATCTTCGCCGACGGAAGCTATGTCGACGTGACAGGCACCTCCAAGGGCAAGGGCTTCGCGGGCACGATGAAGCGCCACGGCTTTTCCGGCCAGGGCGCAAGCCACGGTGCGCAGGCCGTGCACCGTCGCCCCGGCTCGATCGGTGGCTGCGCCACCCCGGGCCGCGTTTTCAAGGGCACCCGGATGTCGGGCCGCATGGGTAGCGATCGCGTGACCACACAGAATCTGTTGGTGCACAAGGTCGATGCCGAAAACGGCGTGTTGCTGATCAAGGGCGCCATCCCGGGCCGCACCGGTGGCCTGGTGATGGTCCGGAGCGCGATCAAGCGAGGCGAGAAGTAATGGCTACCAAGTCCGTCAAGATCGACGTCCACACGCCGGCAGGCAAGAAGGACGGCTCCGTCGAGCTGCCCGCCGAGCTGTTCGACGTCGAGCCGAACATTGCGCTGATGCACCAGGTGGTGACCGCGCAACTCGCGGCCGCCCGCCAGGGCACGCACTCCACCAAGACCCGCGGCGCCGTCCGCGGCGGTGGCCGGAAACCGTACCGGCAGAAGGGCACCGGACGCGCCCGCCAGGGTTCGACGCGTGCGCCCCAGTTCACCGGCGGTGGCGTCGTGCACGGTCCGAAGCCGCGTGACTACAGCGAGCGCACCCCGAAGAAGATGATCCGTGCCGCACTGCTCGGTGCGTTGTCCGACCGGGCCCGCAACGGCCGCATCCACGCGGTGACCGAGCTGGTCGAAGGCCAGACACCGTCCACGAAGAGCGCCAAGGCGTTCCTGGCCACGCTGGTCGAGGGCAAGCAGGTGCTGATCGTGATCGGCCGCAGCGACGAGACCGGCGCCCTGAGCGTGCGGAATCTGCCCGGCGTGCATGTGATTTCGCCGGATCAGCTCAACACCTACGACGTGCTGCACGCCGACGATGTGGTGTTCAGCGTCGAGGCGCTGGATTCCTACATCAGCGCGGGCACCAAGACTGACGAGGAGGTGTCGGCCTGATGGCGACCCACACCGATCCCCGCGACATCATCTTGTCGCCGGTCATCTCCGAGAAGTCCTACGGGCTGATCGAGGACAACGTCTACACGTTCATCGTTCACCCAGACTCGAACAAGACCCAGATCAAGATCGCGATCGAGAAGATCTTCAAGGTCAAGGTCTCCTCGGTGAACACCGCCAACCGCCAGGGCAAGCGCAAGCGCACCCGCGCCGGCTACGGCACGCGCAAGAGCACCAAGCGCGCGATCGTCACGCTCGCCGCGGGCAGCAAGCCCATCGATCTGTTCGGAGCGCCGGCGTAGCCGGCAGGGAGATTTAGAAGAATGGCTATTCGCAAGTACAAGCCGACGACCCCCGGTCGCCGCGGTGCAAGCGTCTCCGATTTCGCCGAGATCACTCGTTCGACTCCGGAGAAGTCGCTTATCAAGCCGCTGCACGGCAAGGGCGGTCGTAATGCGCACGGTCGCATCACGACTCGTCACAAGGGTGGCGGTCACAAGCGCGCGTACCGCGTGATCGACTTCCGTCGGCACGACAAGGACGGCGTCGACGCCAAGGTCGCTCACATCGAGTACGACCCCAACCGCACCGCCAACATCGCGCTGCTGCACTACCTCGACGGCGAGAAGCGCTACATCATCGCGCCCGAGGGTCTCAAGCAGGGACATGTGGTCGAGTCCGGCGCCAACGCCGACATCAAGCCCGGTAACAACCTGCCGCTGCGCAACATCCCCGCCGGCACCGTCGTGCACGCCGTCGAGCTGCGGCCCGGTGGCGGCGCCAAGCTGGCACGGTCCGCGGGAGCGGGCATCCAGCTGCTCGGTAAGGAAGGCACCTACGCCTCGCTGCGTATGCCCAGCGGTGAGATCCGCCGCGTCGACGTGCGCTGCCGCGCCACCGTCGGCGAGGTCGGCAATGCCGAGCAGGCGAACATCAACTGGGGCAAGGCAGGCCGTATGCGGTGGAAGGGCAAGCGCCCGACCGTCCGCGGTGTCGTGATGAACCCGGTCGACCACCCGCACGGCGGCGGCGAGGGTAAGACTTCCGGCGGTCGTCACCCGGTCAGCCCGTGGGGTAAGCCCGAGGGCCGAACCCGCAAGCGGAACAAGCCAAGCGACAAGCTCATCGTCCGACGCCGGCGTACCGGCAAGAAGCACCACCGGTAAGAGTTAGCCAGGGACTAGGAATATGCCACGTAGCCTCAAAAAAGGTCCGTTCGTCGACGACCATCTGCTCAAGAAGGTCGACGTCCAGAACGAGAAGAACAGCAAGCAGGTCATCAAGACCTGGTCGCGCCGATCGACCATTATCCCCGACTTCATCGGGCACACCTTCGCGGTGCACGACGGCCGCAAGCACGTCCCGGTGTTCGTCACCGAGGCGATGGTCGGACACAAGCTCGGCGAGTTCGCACCCACCCGCACGTTCAAGGGTCACATCAAGGATGACCGGAAGGCCAAACGGCGATGACCTCTGTTGAGACCGAATACCCGTCCGCGACGGCGAAGGCCCGCTTCGTCCGCGTTTCGGCGACCAAGGCGCGCAGGGTCATCGACCTGGTGCGCGGTAAATCCGTGTCCGAAGCGCTTGACATCCTGCGCTGGGCACCGCAGGCCGCGAGCGAGCCGGTCGCCAAGGTGATCGCGAGCGCTGCGGCCAACGCGCAGAACAACGAGGGACTCGATCCCTCGACGCTGGTGGTCGCCACCGTCTACGCCGACGAAGGTCCGACCGCCAAGCGCATTCGGCCGCGTGCGCAGGGACGTGCGTTCCGAATCCGCAAGCGCACCAGCCACATCACGGTGATCGTGGAGAGCAGGGCGACCCGGGAGGAGCGCGGAGGCCGCGCATCGGCAGGCAGCTCGCGCGCGCGTCGTGCTCAGGGCAGCAAGGCTGCCGCCGCGAAGAAGGCGCCGGCGACCAAGAAGGCAGCCGACGAGAAGGCTCCTGCAACGAAGGCCGCCAAGAAGGCACCAGAAGCGGCAGCGAAGAAGGCGCCGGCCAAGAAGGCCGCCGCCGCCAAGAAAGCTCCGGCAAAAAATGCTTCTGACGAAGCGAAGGAGGGCTCAGAGTAGTGGGCCAGAAGATCAATCCCCACGGCTTCCGCCTCGGTATCACCACCGACTGGAAGTCCCGGTGGTACGCCGACAAGCAGTACAAGGACTACGTCAAGGAAGACGTCGCGATCCGTCGGCTGCTGGCCACTGGTCTCGAGCGCGCCGGCATCGCCGACGTGGAGATCGAGCGCACCCGTGACCGGGTTCGCGTTGACATCCACACCGCCCGGCCAGGCATCGTCATCGGCCGTCGCGGCACCGAGGCCGACCGCATCCGCGCCGATCTGGAGAAGCTGACCAAGAAGCAGGTCCAGCTGAACATCCTCGAGGTGAAGAACCCCGAGTCGCAGGCGCAGCTGGTGGCCCAGGGCGTCGCGGAGCAGCTGAGCAACCGCGTGGCGTTCCGTCGCGCGATGCGCAAGGCGATCCAGTCCGCGATGCGTCAGCCCAACGTCAAGGGCATCCGCGTGCAGTGTTCGGGCCGTCTCGGCGGTGCCGAGATGAGCCGCTCGGAGTTCTACCGCGAGGGTCGAGTCCCGCTGCACACGCTGCGCGCCGACATCGACTACGGCCTGTACGAGGCCAAGACCACCTTCGGCCGGATCGGCGTGAAGGTCTGGATCTACAAGGGCGACATCGTCGGTGGCAAGCGTGAACTTACCGCCGCGGCGCCGGCCGCCGACCGTCCGCGTCGTGACCGTCCGTCGGGCACCCGCCCGCGCCGCAGTGGCGCGTCGGGTACCACCGCGACGAGCACCGAGGCCGGTCGTGCCGCCTCCGGCGGCGACGCCGGTCCTGCGCAATCGGGTACCGAAGAGGCACCCGCGGCCGCCGAGGCGACAGCAGGCACCGAGGCTGCCGCAGGCGCGGCGACCGAGGCTTCTCCCTCTCAAACCACGGATCCCTCTCAAACCACGGAAACTCCAACATCAGGGGAGAGCTAGATCATGTTGATTCCCCGCAAGGTCAAGCACCGCAAGCAGCACCACCCGAGGCAGCGTGGTATCGCAAGCGGCGGTACGTCGGTGAGCTTCGGTGACTACGGCATCCAGGCACTGGAGCACGCCTACGTCACCAACCGGCAGATCGAGTCCGCTCGTATCGCCATCAACCGGCACATCAAGCGTGGCGGCAAGGTGTGGATCAACATCTTCCCGGACCGCCCGCTGACCAAGAAGCCGGCCGAAACCCGCATGGGTTCCGGCAAGGGCTCGCCCGAGTGGTGGGTGGCCAACGTCAAGCCGGGCCGCATCCTGTTCGAGCTGAGCTACCCCGACGAGAAGACCGCGCGGGACGCACTGACCCGCGCGATTCACAAGCTGCCGATCAAGGCACGCATCGTTACCCGAGAGGAGCACTTCTGATGGCAGTGGGAGTGACGCCGGGCGAGCTGCGCGAGCTGACCGACGACGAGTTGGCCGACAAGCTGCGCGAGTCCAAGGAAGAGCTGTTCAATCTGCGCTTCCAGATGGCGACGGGTCAGCTGGCCAACAACCGCAGGCTGCGCGTCGTGCGGTCGGAGATTGCGCGCGTGTACACCGTGCTGCGCGAACGTGAATTGGGTCTGGCCACCGGACCCGTTGGTGAGGAATCGTAATGGCAGAGAAGGCAACAAAGGGTCCCGCGTACACCCCGCCCACCGAGAAGCCGCGCAACCGTCGCAAGACCCGCATCGGCTACGTGGTGAGCGACAAGATGCAGAAGACCATCGTGGTCGAGCTGGAGGACCGGGTTAAGCACCCCCTCTACGGCAAGATCATCCGCACCACCACCAAGGTGAAAGCGCACGACGAGAACGGCATCGCTGGCATCGGCGACCGGGTGTCTCTGATGGAGACCCGTCCGCTGTCGGCCACCAAGCGCTGGCGGCTCGTCGAGATCCTCGAGAAGGCCAAGTAGGAGTCACTGCGTAAGCAGGCAAAATCCCCCGTCACGCCAGGCGTGCGGGGGATTGTTGTCTGTGCGTGGCTCTACCGACGCGATGAGCCTGCCTAGCCACCGAGCGTGAACGTACTGCGAAATCCGTCCATGAATTTCGCAGTGGCCTCACGTTCGGCGATCACCGCGTCTGCAGGAGTACTGAGAGCCGCTTACTTCTTCTCGCGCCAGGCTCGCTCGAACGGCAGCCGCCAGGCGTTGGGTGCGACCAATTGGTGGATCGCGTTGGGGCCCCACGTGCCTGGTTGGTAGACCTTCGCGGGCGGCGGGTCGTTCAACAGGTTCACCGAACGCTCCCACAACGATTCGATGCCCTCCGCCGTGGTGAACAGTGTGTGGTCGCCACGCATCGCATCGAGGATCAACCGCTCGTAGGCTTCGAGCACATCGTTCGACGACTCGATCTCCTGCGTCGAGAACTGCATCGACAGCTTGTCGAGTTTCATGCCGGGCCCGGGCCGTTTGCCGTAGAACGACAGCGACACCTTCGAGTTGTCAGCCAAGTCGAAGGTCAGGTGGTCGGGGCCTTGCGAGCCGACGCCCGAGCCCGACGGGAACATCGACCGCGGCGCCTCCTTGAACGCGATCGAGATGATCCGCATACCCTCGGCCATCCGCTTGCCCGTGCGCAGATAGACCGGCACGCCCGCCCAGCGCCAGTTGTCGATGCCGACCTTCAGCGCGATGAACGTCTCGGTATCGGAATCCTTTGCCACACCTTCTAGTTCGCGGTAGCCGGCGAACTGGCCACGCACCACGTCGGAGCACTTGACCGGCAGCATCGACCGGAACACCTTGTTCTTCTCTTCGCTGATGGCGCGCGGCTCCAACGCCGTCGGCGGCTCCATCACGACGAACGCCATCACCTGGAACAGGTGGGTCACCACCATGTCCTTGTAGGCGCCGGTGCTCTCGTAGAAGTTGGCCCGCTCGTCCAGGCCGAGCGTTTCGGGGATGTCGATCTGGATGTGGTCGATGAAGTTTCGATTCCAGATCGGCTCGAAAAGACCGTTGGCGAACCTGAACGCCAGGATGTTCTGCGCGGCTTCCTTGCCGAGGAAGTGGTCGATCCGGAAGATCTGTTTCTCGTCGAACGTCTCGTGCACGAAGGCGTTGAGTTCGACCGCGCTGGCCAGGTCGGTGCCGAACGGCTTCTCCATCACCACCCGCGACCGTTCCACCAGCTTCGCGTCACGCAGCATGGTGATCACCGCGCGGGCGGCCTTCGGCGGCACCGACAGATAGTGCAGCCGGCGCACGTCGGGTCCCAGCTTTTTCTCGGCCGCCTCGACAGCGGCTGCCAGCGCCTCCGGGCCGTCACTCTGCGGGACGTAGGTGACCGTCTCGGCGAAGCCCTCCCACTGTTTCTTGGTGAGGCTGTGAGTTCCGAAGTCGTCGATGGCTTCCTTGGCAAGCTTGAGGAACTCATCGCGAGAGATGTCTTCCAACGACGTCGCGACGATCTCGATGTGGGGGGCGAGTTCGGACTGGTCAAGATAGGCCAGGCCCGGTATCAACTTGCGCCTGGCCAGGTCGCCCGTCGCCCCGAACAGCACGACGACATGCGGGGCGACCGAGAAGTCGTCGTGACGATGCGGGCGCGCGCTCGGGGCCGGATAGGAGATCGTCTGCGGTTTACTTGACGTCACCTCCGGCATATTTCCATCGCCGGATTCTTCGCGCACGACTTCCCGCCCTTCGCCATCCCGGCGCTGGTCGGGACGGCGACACCGTCGTCAATTTCTCAGCAAACGAATACATCTGCGGTGTAATCTCCGGGCGGTTGGGGACCACGCGGCGACACACCTACTCAGACGAGGCGGGCCATGGCAACCGAATTCAACGGCAAGATCGAGCTGGACATCCGTGATTCCGAGCCAGACTGGGGTCCCTACGCCGCACCCACTGCCCCCGAAGGCGCGCCCAACGTCCTCTATCTCGTCTGGGACGACACCGGCATCGCGACGTGGGACTGCTTCGGCGGTCTGGTGGAGATGCCGACGATGAGCCGTATCGCAGAACGCGGGGTGCGGCTGTCCCAGTTCCACACGACGGCGCTGTGCTCGCCGACCCGCGCCTCGCTGTTGACCGGACGCAACGCGACCACCGTCGGGATGGCCACCATCGAGGAGTTCACCGACGGGTTCCCGAACTGTAACGGCCGCATCCCTGCGGACACCGCGTTGCTGTCGGAGGTGTTGAACGAGCGCGGATGGAACACCTACTGCGTCGGCAAATGGCATCTGACGCCGCTGGAGGAGTCGAATCTCGCTGCCACAAGGCGCCACTGGCCACTCTCGCGCGGGTTCGAACGGTTCTACGGCTTCATGGGCGGCGAAACCGACCAGTGGTATCCCGACCTGGTCTACGACAACCACCAGGTTTCGCCCCCTGCGACGCCGGAGGAGGGCTATCACCTCTCGAAGGATCTCGCGGACAAGACGATTGAGTTCATCCGCGACGCCAAGGTGATCGCGCCGGACAAGCCGTGGTTCTCCTACGTGTGCCCTGGAGCGGGACATGCGCCGCACCACGTCTTCGAGGAGTGGGTGGGCAAGTACGCGGGCAAGTTCGACATGGGCTACGAGCGCTACCGCGAGATCGTGCTTGAGAGGCAGAAGAAGCTCGGCATCGTGCCGCCGGACACCGAATTGTCGCCGATCAACCCGTATCTCGACATCAAGGGCCCCAATGGCGAGCCGTGGCCACCGCAGGACACGGTGCGGCCGTGGGAGTCGCTGAACGACGAAGAGAAGCGTCTGTTCAGCAGGATGGCCGAGGTGTTCGCCGGGTTCCTGTCCTACACCGACGAGCAGATCGGCCGCATCCTCGACTATCTCGAGGACACCGGGCAATTGGACAACACGATCATCGTGGTCATCTCCGACAACGGCGCCAGCGGCGAGGGCGGCCCGAACGGGTCGGTCAACGAGGTGAAGTTCTTCAACGGCTACATCGACACCGTCGAAGAGAGCATGCGCTACATCGACCATCTCGGCGGGCCCGACACCTACCCGCACTACGCAATCGGCTGGGCGATGGCGTTCAACACGCCCTACAAGCTGTACAAGCGCTACGCGTCGCACGAGGGCGGGATTGCCGACACCGCAATCATCAGCTGGCCCAACGGAATCAAGGCACACGGCGAGGTGCGCGACAACTACGTCAACGTCAGCGATATCACGCCGACGGTCTACGACCTGTTGGGGATCACTCCGCCAGACGAGGTCGCGGGTATCGCGCAGAAGCCGCTCGACGGTGTGAGTTTCAAAGCCGCGCTGGATGATCCGTCTGCCGACACCGGCAAGGACACGCAGTATTACGCGATGCTCGGAACCCGCGGCATCTGGCACAAGGGCTGGTTCGCCAATACCGTGCATGCGGCGACGCCGGCCGGGTGGTCGAACTTCGACAAGGACCGCTGGGAGCTCTACCACATCGAGGCGGACCGCAGTCAGTGCCACGACCTGGCCGCCGACAATCCCGACAAGGTCGAGGAGATGAAGAAGCTGTGGTTCACCGAGGCCGCTAAGTACAACGGCCTGCCGCTCGCGGATCTGAACATTCTGGAGACCATGATGCGGTTCCGCCCGTACCTGACGGGGGACCGGAAGACCTTCACCTATTACCCGAACGCGGCGGAAGTCGGAATGGGCGCCGCCGCCGAACCGCGCGGCCAGTCCATATCGGTGCTCGCTGAGGTCGTCGTCGATACGACGGGGGCGGAAGGCGTGCTGTTCAAGCAGGGCGGCGGGCACGGCGGACATGTGCTGTTCATCCAGGACGGTCGACTGCACTACGTCTACAACTTCATGGGCGACGAGGAGCAGAAGGTGTCGTCCGCCGAGGCGGTTCCGTTGGGCAGCCACATCTTCGGTGTCAGCTATGTCCGCACCGGCACCGTGGAAAACAGCCACACGCCGCTCGGCGACGTCACCCTCTACATCGACGGCGAGGCCGTCGGATCCCTGGCGAATGTGAAAGCGCATCCGGGGACCTTCGGCCTGGCAGGCGCCACCATCAGCGTCGGCCGCAACACGGGGTCGGCGGTGTCGAGTACGTTCAAGGCTCCCTATGACTTCACCGGCGGCACCATCGCGCAGGTCAACGTCGATCTGTCGGGGACGCCCTATGTGGATGTGGAGAAAGAACTCGCACTGGCCTTCTCCAAAGACTGATGATGGAACGGTGAAGCGGTTCGGTTGGACGGCGGTGGCCGTGCTGGGCCTGATAGCGCCGCTGGCCGCGGGATGCGTTCGGACCGACGAGGGCGTGGCGATCCGCAGCGAGGACTTCGCGACACCCACCAGCGTGCCTCCACGACCGGCGCAGTCGACGGACGATGCGGGGCCTGCGGCGCCGGGCATCCTCGCCACCACGCGAGCGCCGATACCAGCGGACACCGTCACCTGTGCCCAACCCGCCCCGCCGGTCCCTCGGACCACCGCACTGGTAGCGGACCCGCAGGCGCCGAGGATCACTGTCGGGCTACCCCCTGACGGCTGGACGGCCTCACCTGGATCCGGCGATGTCGCCGCGCGCATCGAAGGCCCCAACGGCATGTTCGCGACGGTCACCATCGCGCAGACGAAGCTGGATCCCGCCGAAGCGTTCACCGAGTACGCCGACAAGGTGATGGCGGTGTCCGCAGTGTCCAGTGTCAGCGTGCTACCCGCCGGCCTCTGCGCCTACAGCGGTCAGAAGCTGATGGGGGCATGGTCGGACACCCCGCAGCAATCGGTGGAGTTCCTCGATCGCATCGTGCACATCTGGACGAACACGAACAACTACCTGGTCGCCGTCCACGTCGAGGCGCCCACGGGAACGGACGGATTCGACGCCGCCGGGGCGGTGCTCATCGCGGACTTCGCCGTCGAATTACCCTGAGGCCATGCCCACTGAACTCGCCGAGTTGCCCGGCGGGTCGTTTCGGATGGGATCGACGAGCTTCTATCCGGAAGAGGCGCCGATCCACACCGTGGCGGTGGCCGCGTTCGCGATCGAACGGCATCCGGTCACCAATGCGCAGTTCGCCGAATTCGTCGGCGAGAGCGGATACCTCACCGTGGCCGAGCGGGAGATGGACCCGGCGTTGTTCCCTGGCGCGGACCCGGCGGACCTGGTGCCGGGCGGGCTGGTGTTCCGGCCGACGTCAGGCCCGGTGGACCTGCGGGACTGGCGGCAGTGGTGGCACTGGCAACCCGGCGCGAGCTGGCGGCATCCGTTCGGGCCGGACAGTGCGATCGACGACCGGCTCGATCATCCCGTGGTGCAGGTCGCGTATCCAGACGCGGCCGCCTACGCGCGATGGGCAGGACGGCGACTGCCGAGCGAGGCCGAGTGGGAGTATGCGGCGCGCGGCGGCAGCACAGCGGCGTATGCGTGGGGCGACGACGCGGTGCCCGACGGTCAGCTGATGGCCAACACGTGGCAAGGGCATTTCCCGTATCGGAACGACGGGGCGCTCGGGTGGACGGGTACGTCGCCGGTCGGGGCGTTCCCGTCGAACGGCTACGGGCTTGTCGACATGATCGGGAACGTCTGGGAGTGGACGACGACTGAGTTCGTCGGACACCACCGGATGGATGCGGCGTCCCAAGGGTGTTGTCCGGCAACCGATCAGGCCGACCCGTCGGTGAGCCAGGCGCTCAAGGGCGGCTCACACCTGTGCGCGCCGGAGTACTGCCACCGCTATCGGCCTGCGGCGCGGTCGCCGCAGACGCAGGACAGCGCGACCACGCACATCGGGTTCCGCTGCGTGGCAGACGTTTAGCGCTGGAGATTGCACTCACGGTTGCGGGCGCCCCGAAATTCACAGCCCTCAGTGCAATCTTGGTGGCGTCCAACCGCGTCGTTCGAAGGCCTTGTACGCGCGATGGAGGATGAATCGCTTGCTGTGCTCGGCGACCACCCGGATGTCGATCCACCCCTGGCCGTCGATCAGCTCAGCTCGGCCGATGTCGTGCACGTATTGGTCGCGAACCTCGCTGTGGTGTGCGCCCTCGTAGTCGAATCCGACGCGCGGCTCGTCGTAGCCCATATCGATGACCGCCCGATTCGTCCCGTCGGTCACCATGATTTGAGTCCGCGGAGCAGGCAGCCCGTCGTCGATGAGAATCAGACGAATACGTGTCTCTTGAGGCGACTGCGCTCCGCCGTCCATCAGAGGCAACGCAATTCGGGCCCGGGGTAGACCACGAGCTCTCGGGTAGCGGTCGGCAAGCAGGAGCACCTGCATTGCGTCGATCCCTGTCGCCCGGGCAAGCGCGTCGAGATGGGTTACCGCCAGGTCTCGCGGAAGATGGCGCGCAAGATCGAAGGCAGTACGTTCGGGAGTCGTCACCGCGAGTCCGCCGATTGTGACAACCTCCAGGGCGTCGAGGCGCTCATTGCGCACGTGTATTCCTGGTGGCGGACGGCCGCAACGCCAGATCATTTCGATGGGTGTGTCTGCTCGGACCCAGAGTGCACCGTGCATCGCAGCCGCCGCGCGGCCCGCTATGACGCCGTTTCGGCCGGACCACAGCCACGCGCCTGCGGTTCGCTGACTGAGCGACGGAACTAGCTGCTTGGTCATGTAGATGTCAGGAAACATCGCTCGGTAGTTCCAACGCAGACGTGCGCGGGTGAGGCCGCCGCAAGCCAAGGCATCACTTCCTACGAATACCTCGCGCATGCTGCGATGCTGTCCAGTCGAACTGACAATTGTGCTTGCGTTCCCGGAGATTGCATCCAGGGCTGTGGATAACCGAACTTCCACAGCCCTCAGTGCAATTTCTGCACTCGGATGCCAAGAACGGCGTCGACGAGGTGTCGCAGTGTGGTGGCCCGTCGTCACAAATCGTCTGGCAGGAGCCGGAACGCCGGGTGATGCGTCAGCGGTCGAATGGCACGGAAATCTCGCCTGTCGAGCGTGAGAATGCAGTCGGTCTCGTAATCCGCGGCCAGTACGACGTTGACCGAGTCGGCCAGATCCAGGCGTAGTGGGGCGTACCTTCCCTGAATGATCCGAGCGCGGCGCAGAATTCGCGCTCCCGACTCCGGCACCAATATCCGGGTACTCCGTTCTTGAGCGAGTAACCAGTCGATCGCGTCATGCGCGGCATTGCGACCGATGTTGCGGGTCATGATGTGCTCGATCTCGGCGATCACCAGAGGCGAAACAACGGTTGCCGACGCCTGTTTCAACGCGCTGCGCGCAGCGGCTTGGCCTGGATCGTCGGCATTGAGCGCGGAAACCAGACCGGACGTGTCCCCGATGACGATCACGCAGTGCCGGACTTGCGGGGTGCCGCTTCCTCCGTCGCTTCCGTTATCGCTTTGTCGCTGACGGGACCGCCGAAGCCGAACTCCGGGATATCCCAGTCGTCGGACCAGCGACGAGCCCGCAGCGCGACGATGTGAAACGCCTCCCGGAAGTACTCCGACTCCGGCCGTCCCTCGCGGGCAGCGGCCTCCTTGACCGCCTTGAGGTCATCTTCGTCGACCATCACGGTTGTTTTCTTCAAAGGCATAAGGTTATGGTACCTGCACCAGCACGGCGAGTGTGGGCTTGAGGCACGTTTGACTGACGATGGGCGTGCCGGTAGCCCACGTGCACGCAGCCAAGCAAGCGTGACCAGCGCCGATTTGGTTCTGCGCTGGTCGTCACCTAGAATTCACTGGTTGCCTTGGGCAGACCTCGGCTCTCTTCTCACGAAGAAAGCCCTGCGTGCCTTTAGGAAACGCAAGACCGCGCACGTCAGGTCGGTGTCTGCCGTGCACACATAACCAGGTCTGAGGAGATCGAGTGATTCAGCAGGAATCGCGGGTGAAGGTTGCCGACAACACGGGCGCCAAGGAAATCTTGTGCATCCGGGTGCTCGGCGGCTCGGCGCGGCGCTATGCCGGCATCGGCGACATCATCGTGGCGACTGTCAAGGAAGCCATCCCCGGCGGCAACGTCAAGCGCGGCGAGATCGTCAAGGCCGTCATCGTCCGCACCGTCAAGGAGCGCAGGCGGGCCGACGGCAGCTACATCAAATTCGACGAGAACGCGGCAGTGATCATCAAGCCGGACAACGACCCCCGCGGCACCCGCATCTTCGGTCCGGTCGGCCGCGAACTGCGCGAAAAGCGCTTCATGAAGATCGTTTCGCTCGCCCCGGAGGTGTTGTAAATGAAGGTCCACAAGGGCGACACCGTGCTGGTTGTCTCCGGCAAGGACAAGGGCGCCAAAGGCAAGGTGCTGCAGGCCTTCCCGACCCGCAACAAGATCCTCGTCGAGGGCGTCAATCGCATCAAGAAACACACGGCGGTCTCGCGCAATGAGCGCGGCGCGCAGTCGGGCGGGATCGTCACCCAGGAGGCCGCGATTCACGTATCCAACGTGATGGTGGTCGACTCCGACGGCAAGCCGACGCGCATCGCGTACCGCAGAGACGACGAGACCGGCAAGAAGGTCCGCATCGCCAAGACCAACGGCAAGGACATCTGAGATGACTACTGCTGAGACGACAGAGAAGACCATTCCTCGGTTGAAGCAGCGCTACCGCGAAGAGATTCGCGAGGCGCTCCAGAAGGAATTCGGCATCGACAACGTCATGCAGATCCCCGGCGTGGTCAAGGTCGTGGTGAACATGGGCGTCGGCGACGCCGCTCGCGACGCCAAGCTGATCAACGGCGCGGTCAACGACCTGGCGCTGATCACCGGCCAGAAGCCCGAGGTGCGCAAGGCGACCAAGTCGATCGCACAGTTCAAGCTCCGCGAGGGCATGCCGATCGGCGCGCGCGTCACGCTGCGTGGCGACCGGATGTGGGAGTTCCTGGACCGGCTGATCTCGATCTCGCTGCCGCGTATCCGCGACTTCCGCGGGTTGGGCCCCAAGCAGTTCGACGGCCGAGGCAACTACACCTTCGGGCTGACCGAGCAGTCGGTGTTCCACGAGATCGACGTGGACTCCATCGACCGGCCCCGCGGTATGGACATCACCGTCGTCACCACGGCGACGAACGACGACGAGGGACGAGCGCTTCTGCGGGCCCTCGGCTTTCCGTTCAAGGAGAACTGAGTAGATGGCAAAGAAGGCTCTGGTCAACAAGGCCAACAAGAAGCCCAAGTTCAAGGTGCGGGGTTACACGCGCTGCAACAGGTGCGGTCGTCCGCACGCGGTTTACCGCAAGTTCGGGCTCTGCCGCATCTGCCTTCGCGAGATGGCGCATGCCGGCGAGCTCCCAGGCGTTCAGAAATCCAGCTGGTAACAGCGAGTCCACGACCCATTGAAGAAAGTTGCGGTAGGCCCTGAGAGGGGAACCGCCGCGAGGAAGGTGAACCGGCTGTCATGACCATGACGGATCCGATCGCAGACTTCTTGACACGTCTGCGCAACGCCAATTCGGCGTACCACGACGAGGTGACGCTGCCCCACTCGAAGATCAAGGCGAACATCGCCGAGATCCTCAAGAAAGAGGGCTACATCACCGACTACCACACCGAGGATGCTCGGGTGGGCAAGTCGCTGGTCGTCGAGCTGAAGTACGGCCCGAGCCGCGAGCGAAGCATCGCCGGACTGCGCCGGGTGTCCAAGCCCGGTCTGCGGGTGTACGCGAAATCGACCAACCTGCCGCGAGTGCTCGGCGGCCTCGGCGTGGCGATCATCTCCACGTCCGGTGGCCTGCTCACCGACCGCCAGGCGTCCCGTCAGGGCGTGGGCGGCGAAGTCCTCGCGTACGTGTGGTGAGGGGAGGAACTAGCCATGTCGCGCATTGGTAAGCAGCCGGTTCCGGTACCCACCGGAGTCGACGTGACGATCGACGGCCAGAACGTCTCGGTCAAGGGGCCCAAGGGCACCCTGGACCTGGCGGTGGCTGAGCCGATCACGGTGGGCCGCGATGACGACGGCGCCATTGTGGTGAGCCGGCCCGACGACGAGCGGCGCAACCGCTCGCTGCACGGCCTGTCGCGCACCCTGGTCGCCAACATCGTCACCGGCGTCACCGAGGGTTACAACATCAAGATGGAGATCTTCGGCGTCGGTTACCGCGTGGTGGCCAAGGGCAGCAACCTCGAGTTCGCCCTCGGTTACAGCCACCCGGTGCTGATCACCGCTCCGGAGGGCGTCACCTTCGCGGTGGAGACACCGACGAAGTTCTCGATCTCCGGTATCGACAAGCAGAAGGTCGGCCAGATCGCGGCCAACATCCGTCGCCTGCGGAAGAGCGACCCCTATAAGGGCAAGGGCATCCGCTACGAAGGTGAGCAGATCCGCCGCAAGGTCGGAAAGACAGGTAAGTAGCAATGGCTCAAGCCCAGAAAGAAACCGGCGCGAAGAAGGCAAGCGGGCAGAGCGTGTCGGCGTCGCGCCGCACCTCGCGGCTGCGCAGGCATGGCCGGCTCCGCAAGAAGATCGAAGGCACGGCCGATCGGCCGCGCCTGGTGGTCAACCGCTCTGCCCGGCACATCCACGTGCAGCTGGTCAACGATCTGAACGGCACCACGCTGGCCGCGGCGTCGTCGATCGAAGCCGATGTGCGCGGGGTGGACGGCGACAAGAAGGCCCACAGCAAGCGGGTCGGTCAGCTCATCGCCGAGCGCGCGAAGGCCGCAGGCATCGAGAGCGTTGTCTTCGACCGGGGTGGCTACACCTACGGCGGACGGCTCGCGGCGCTGGCCGATGCGGCGCGCGAAGGTGGGCTGAAGTTCTGATGACGAACGACCTGAAAATAATTGGAAGGATTGCGTAATGGCCGAGCAGGCAGCAGGAGCCGCCGGGCCTTCGACTTCGGACGGCAGGCCGCCGCGGGGTGACCGCGAAGGCCGTGGCCGTCGTGACGATCGTGGCGGTCGCCGCGACCGCGACGGTGGCGAGAAGAGCAACTATCTCGAGCGCGTCGTGTCGATCAACCGCGTTTCCAAGGTGGTCAAGGGTGGTCGGCGCTTCAGCTTCACCGCGCTTGTCATCGTCGGGGACGGCAACGGCATGGTCGGTGTCGGTTACGGCAAGGCCAAGGAAGTTCCGGCCGCTATCGCCAAGGGCGTCGAGGAGGCACGCAAGGGCTTCTTCCGTGTTCCGCTGATCGGCGGCACCATCGTGCATCCGGTGCAGGGTGAGGCGGCCGCGGGCGTGGTCATGCTGCGCCCGGCCAGTCCCGGTACCGGTGTGATCGCCGGCGGCGCCGCCCGTGCGGTGCTGGAATGTGCTGGCGTGCATGACATCCTGGCCAAGTCGCTGGGCAGTGACAATGCGATCAACGTGGTCCATGCCACCGTTGCCGCGCTGAAGCTGCTGCAGCGTCCCGAAGAGGTGGCCGCACGTCGTGGCCTGCCCATCGAGGACGTGGCGCCCCCTGCCATGCTGCGGGCGCGCCGCGAGGCCGAGGCGGCCGCGGCAGCCAGTGCAGGTTCCGCACGTGAAGGATCGGCATAGCCATGGCAGAGCTGAAGATCACCCAGGTACGCAGCACCATCGGTGCGCGGTGGCGGCAGAAAGAGAGCCTTCGGTCGTTGGGACTGCGCAAGATCCGCCAGTCGGTCGTCCGTGAGGACAACGATCAGACCCGCGGGCTCATCAAGACCGTGCATCACCTCATAGAGGTGGAAGAGGTATAGCAATGGCGATCAAACTTCACGACCTGAAGCCGGCTCCCGGCTCGAAGACCGCGAAGACCCGCGTTGGTCGCGGCGAGGGCTCCAAGGGCAAGACCGCCGGTCGCGGTACGAAGGGTACGAAGGCACGCAAGAACGTCCCGGCGACGTTCGAGGGTGGCCAGATGCCGATTCACATGCGGTTGCCGAAGCTGAAGGGCTTCCGCAACCGATTCCGCACCTCCTACGAGGTCGTCAACGTCGGCGACCTGAACAGGCTGTTCCCCAAGGGCGGCGACGTCGGTGTCGAAGAATTGGTGGCCGCGGGCGCGGTCCGGAAGAAGTCTCTGGTGAAGGTGCTCGGCGACGGAAAGCTGACCGTCAAGGTCAACGTCACCGCGCACAAGTTCAGCGGCAGCGCGAAGGAAAAGATCACGGCCGCAGGCGGTTCCGTGACCGAGGCTTCCTAACCTCCGCGAAAAGACGCAAAAGGTCCCGCACGCTCGGCGTGTCGGGGCCTTTTGCTGGGGGCGCCACCCGCTTGCGGGGGACTGCTCGGCGTTACCGGTTACCCGCAGATATCTCGGCGACCACCGCGTCGGCCTCCGGCCCACAAACGATCGGAAGGTCGACGGGACCGGCCGCCAAGATGTCATCGACGCGCTGTTTCAGGTCGCCGGACGTGACGTGCGCGTAGAGGTCGGCGCCGGGGCATGTGGTTCCCGCGCTCTCGTCCCTGTGACCTGAAAGAGTGTCGGTCGAGATGCCGAACCGCCGGGCAGCCCAGGCGAATGCGAGCGCGGTGCCGTCGAGTTGCTCCTGCGTCACCGTTTCCTTGTCGAAGTCGCCTTCACACACGACGAGGAAATGGCCGGTGGGGTCGTAGTCTGTCGCGGTGTCGCCGACGAGCGCCGGATCCCTCAGCTGATAGATGTTTCCGTTGCGGTCGACGCTGAGGTGGTACGCGATGTCGATCCAACCCTGCGAATCCTGGTGATATCGCTGGTGTTGTCGAAGGCGGGTGGGCGCGTTTGCGTTGTCGCCGAGCACCACTTCGGTGTGGTGGATCGTCATGCTGTTCGGGGTGTGACGCGTGCCGCCAGGGCGAGCCGGAGCAGCGCCCCAGGCGTCGCGGCACAAGATCTGCCCTGCGGTTGCAGCGACCGCGTTGGGAATTGTGCGGGCATTGGTCGTGGTGACAGCCAGGCCGGCGATGCCAGTCAGGCGCAGCAGTCGGCGGCGGCTGATGGACGCGTCCATGCGGTCACGATACGTAACCAGGAGGCGCGTGCTTACGTCAATTGCGGGATGACCTCCGCGGCAAGCCGTTCCATCTGCTCGCGGTCTTCGGCCGCGGTGGGGCCGATCGGGTTCAACAGCACCATATCTGCGCCTGCGTCGATGACGTCGCGGACGCCGCGCGCAACGTCGTCAGGAGTACCCGAAACGGGCACGTCCTCGATTCCACGCATACCCGTCCCGTAGATGCGGTGCAGCCCCGCGACGACGCGCTCACGGGCTCGCCTCGGATCGTCGTCAATCGTGAGGTAGACGCGCTTGGCGATCGTGAATCCCGTTGCGTCCTTGCCTTGTTCGTCGAGCTCGCGACGGATCGTCTTGACCGACTCGACGAAGGTCGACGTCGTCGAGGAACCCGCGCCGAGGAAGGCGTCCCCGATCCGCACCGCGCGGGCCAGTGCCTTGGGTGCGGTGCCGCCGATCCACAGCGGCGGGTGTGGACGCTGCACCGGCTTGGGCTGGATCGCCAGCCCGTCGACGTCGCGGAACCGGCCGTGAAACGTCACAGTCGGCTCGTCGGACCATGCCGCCTTCATCAACTCGACACTCTCGGTGAAGTAGCTGACAAACGTCTCCTTCTGCACGCCGAACGCCGAAAACGGTCGCTGCTTTCCGCCGTGGCCGACGCCGAGGTCCAACCTGCCGTGGCTGAGGCGGTCCACGGCGGTCGTGGCCCACGCCAGCTGCAGCGGGTCGTGCAGCGTGGTGATCAGCACCGCGACGCCCAACCGCAGCCGCGTGGTACAGGCGGCGGCGTATGCGAGCATCTGCAACGGCGCGATCTGCGGCGAGCCGCCGACGACCTGCTCCATCGTCCATGCGCCCTCGAAGCCGAGTTCCTCGGCACGCGCGAGATAGGACTTCACGCCCGCATCGTCGAAGCGGTCGTAATCCAGCTGGGGGATCGAGATCGAGAACCTCACACATCCACGTTAGGCGTCACATCGGTGTCATCGCCGCGTCGGTAGGCTCGGGTGATGTTCAGCTTCCTACCCGGCCTCCCCGGCGCCGACGACCTGCGATCACTGGCCCGCAAGGTGGATACCGCGCGCCACCACGGCGTACCCAACAACTGCGTGATCGAGTTGGATCTGCTGGCTGCACCTCCCGAAACGACGGGGTTCGACCCGATGGCGATCATCAGCGGCGGCAGGCCGCTGGTGCTGCGCGACGCCGTCGCGGCCATCCATCGGGCCGCCGAAGACGATCGTGTCGCCGGGCTCATCGCCCGCGTGCAGATCCCGGCGGCAGCGGCAGGACCGGTACAGGAACTGCGCGACGCGATCTCCGCATTCAGCGACGTCAAGCCGTCGCTCGCATGGGCGGAAACCTATCCGGGCACGCTGTCCTACTTCCTGGCCTCGGCATTCCGCGAGGTCTGGATGCAACCGTCTGGCACGGTCGGGCTGGTCGGGTTTGCGACAAGCGCGCTCTTCCTGCGTGACGCGCTCGACAAGGCGGGCATCGAGGCGCAGTTCGTTGCGCGCGGTGAATATAAGTCGGCCGCAAACCTTTTCACGCAGGACCGCTACACCGACGCCCATCGCGAAGCGGACAGCCGACTGCTCGACAGCCTGCACGGCCAGGTGTGGAAGGCCGTCGCCGAATCCCGCCACATCGACCCTGCCGCCGTCGACGAACTGGCAAACAAGGCGCCGCTGCTGCGTGACGACGCCGTCACCGGGCGACTGGTCGACCGCATCGGCTTCCGCGACGAGGCATACGCCCGAATCAGCGAACTCGTTGGCGCTCCTGGTATTTCACCCGAGACCGGTGACGCCGACAGCGATCCCGACGCACCGCCGCGGCTGTACCTATCGCGCTATGCCAAGGTGGCCGCGGACAAGCCGGGGCCGCAGATGCCGCCGATTCCCGGTCGCAAGGCCAAGCCGGCCGTCGCCGTCGTCACGCTGCACGGCCCGATCGTCAGCGGCAAAGGCGGCCCGCAGGGCCTCCCGTTCGGCAACTCCAGCGCAGGCGGCGACACGATCGCAGCCTCGCTGCGTGAGGCGGCCGCCGACGATTCCGTTTCGGCGATCGTGCTGCGGGTCGACAGCCCCGGCGGTTCGGTGACCGGATCGGAGACCATTTGGCGAGAAGTGAATCGGATCCGCGAGGGCGGCAAACCGGTCGTCGCATCCATGGGTGCGGTGGCCGCATCCGGCGGCTACTACGTCTCGATGGGCGCAGACGCGATCGTCGCCAACGCGGGCACCATCACCGGCTCCATCGGCGTGGTGACCGGCAAACTCGTCGCCCGCGAACTCAAGGATCGGCTGGGCGTCGGCTCGGATTCGGTGCGCACCAACGAGAACGCCGACGCATGGTCGGTCAACAAGCCGTTCACCGACGAACAGCACGCCCATGTCGAGGCGGAGGCCGACCTCTTCTACACGGACTTCATCGAACGCGTCGCGCAGGGGCGCAAACTCGCTGTCGAGGCCGTCGACGCCATCGCCCGCGGCCGGGTGTGGACCGGCGCAGACGCTCACGAGCGGGGGTTGGTCGACGAGCTCGGCGGACTGCGCACCGCGATCCACAAGGCCAAGGTGCTGGCGGGCCACGACGAGGACGACGACGTCCGCATCGTCAGCTTCCCCGGCTCGTCGTTCCTGGACTTCCTACGCCCGAAGCCGTCGTCACAACCGGCAGCGGCATCGCTGCCTCAGGCGGTCGCGGCGCTGATGGGCCAGTCGGTGGGGGAGATGCTCGGTCAGGCCGAACGGTCGTTGACCGGCGTTTCCGCACTCTGGCTGGGTGACTACCGCTTCTAGGACGCCTGACCCGGCTCGACGTTTGCCTGTCCGCTGAGCCGGGTATCTCCTGTGCGTCAACTCTTGATGTTGGTCGTTTGGGTTGGCTAATGTCGGATTGTCAACAAAACTACGACCTGACCCAGGTTGGATCCGGCCGGAGGCCAGCGTCCGACAGTGTCAATGACACGAGGAGCATTCAATGGGCACCCCCGACCAGCCCGCGCAGCCGCTTACTACCGAAAACGTGCCCCCCGCGGTACTGAGAAAGGCTGTTGCGGCCTCGGCGATCGGTAACGCGACGGAATGGTTCGACTACGGCATCTACGCGTACGGCGTCACCTATATTTCGGCCGCCATCTTCCCAGGGGATGCCGGGACGGCCACCCTGCTGGCCTTGATGACGTTCGCGGTGTCATTCCTGGTCAGGCCCCTCGGCGGGCTGGTGTGGGGGCCGCTAGGCGACCGGATCGGGCGTCGGTCGGTGCTGGCCATCACCATCCTGATGATGTCCGGCGCCACACTGTGCGTCGGCCTCGTGCCGTCCTACGCCGCCATCGGGTTCTGGGCGCCGGTGCTGATGGTGCTGCTGCGGATGGTCCAGGGCTTCTCGACCGGCGGCGAGTACGGCGGCGCCGCGACCTTCATGGCGGAGTACGCGCCATGCCGCAGGCGCGGCTTCTTCGGCAGCTTCCTGGAGTTCGGCACGCTGGCCGGCTTCTCGCTCGGTGCCCTGCTGATGCTCGGGTTCTCGTTGGTGCTCAACGACGATCAGATGCACAGCTGGGGCTGGCGGCTGCCCTTCCTGGTTGCGGCACCGCTCGGCCTGGTTGGTATCTATCTGCGGTCGAAGCTCGAGGACACCCCGATCTTCCGCGAACTCGAGGAGACCGGTGAGAAAGAGGAGCGTACGACTTCCCAGTTCAAGGACCTGATCAGCCAGTACTGGGGACCGATCCTGCGGCTGGGTGGCGTGGTCGTCGCGCTCAACGTCGTCAACTACACGCTGCTGACTTATATGCCGACATACCTCGAGCAGTCGATCGGCCTGTCCTCCAACATGTCGTTGATGGTGCCGATCATCGGCATGCTCGCGATGATGGTCTTCCTACCGATCGCCGGAAGCATGTCGGATCGAGTTGGGCGCAAACCGTTGTGGTGGTTCTCGCTGATCGGCCTGTTCATCGCAGGCGTGCCGATGTTCATGCTGATGGGCACGAACGCCGCCGGTGCATTGGTCGGGTTCGCCGTCCTCGGCCTGCTGTACGTGCCGCAGCTCGCGACGATCTCGGCGACGTTCCCCGCCATGTTCCCGACCCATGTGCGCTTCGCCGGATTCGCCATTGCGTACAACGTATCGACGTCGATCTTCGGTGGTACCGCACCAGCGGTGAACGACTGGCTCGTCAATGCGACCGGTGACAATCTGGTGCCCGCGTACTACATGATGGCGGCCTGCGTCGTCGGCGCGATCGCCATGATCAAGGTCCCCGAGACCGCCCGCTGCCCGATGGACGGCACGGAGATCCCCGGCACCCCCGAGGCCCCGCCGCAGCTCGAGTATGAAAAGCAGCCCAGCGGGGTCTGAGGCTCAGCCGACGACGGCGTCGACGACGTCGGCCCAGATGCCTGCCGCTTCGTCGACCTGGTCGCTGGACACCACCAGCGCCGGGATGAACCGCACGACCTGACTCCACGCGCCGCACGTCAGCAACAACAGGCCGCGCCTGGCCGCCTCCTGCTGTGCGGCTGCGGCGGTGGCCGGATCGGGCTTGCCATCGGCGTCGCGGAACTCGTTGCCGATCATCAGGCCGAGCCCGCGCACATCGGTGATCGCCTCGTGCTTGTCGGCGACCAGCTGCAGCGCCTCCTTCAGCTGCGCGCCGCGCTGTGCGGAGTTCTCGACCAGAGCCTCGTCACGGATCACGTCGAGGGTCGCAATTGCGGCCGCGCAGGCCACCGCGTTGGCGCCGTAGGTGCCGCCCTGCGAGCCGGGCCACGCCTTGTCCATCAGCTCCGCCGAAGCGGCGATGCCGGACAGCGGGAACCCCGACGCCAGGCCCTTCGCCGTGACCACGATATCGGGTTTGGCATCGAAATGCTGCCCGCCCCAAAACTTTCCGGTTCGTCCGAAGCCGGTCTGCACCTCGTCGACCACCAGCAGGATGCCGTAGGAGTCTGCGCGTTCCCGCAGCCCGGCGAAGAACCGCGCGTTGGCAGGCACATAACCGCCCTCGCCAAGCACCGGTTCAACGAAGAATGCCGCGGTGTCGGCGGGCGACGTCAGTGTCTGCAGGATGTAGTCGAGCTGGGAGAGCGCGAAGTCGGTGGCCTGTTCCACCGGCCAGCCGAAGTGCGAAGGATCGGGGAACGGTGAGACGTGCACGCCCGCCATCAACGGCGAGAAGCCGGAGCGGAACTTCGTGCCGGATGTCGTCATGGATCCCGCCGCCACCGTTCGGCCGTGAAAGCCGCCGTGGAACACCACGATGTTGGGCCGTCCGGTCGCCTGCCTGCTGAGACGAAGCGCCGCCTCGATGGCCTCGCTGCCCGAATTCGCGAAGAACATCCGATCGAGGCCTTGCGGGAGTACCTCGCCCATCCGCTCGACGAGCGTCAGCAGCGGCCGGTGCATCACCGTCGTGTACTGCGCATGGATCAGCGTCCCGACCTGGCGCTGGGCCGCCTCCACCACCCGGGGGTGACAGTGTCCGGTGCTGGTCACCCCGATGCCTGCGGTGAAGTCGAGGTATCGGCGGTCGTCTTCGTCGTACAGCAGCACGCCCTCTCCTCGGGCGGCCAGCACACCGGTCGCTTGTTTGAGAACCTCAGAGAGCTGTGCGGACGCAGCCACGATCCCTCCCCTTGCCTGTAGATGGTTAGATTGTCAACAATCAGAGTATCGGATCTGTCCAGCCAGGCCCATCGACAACGAAGGGGTAGACGTGAGCGAAAAAGACGAGAAGAGAGTCGTGCAGGCTGTCGAGAAGCGGTTGTTCATCGACGGCAAATGGGTTGAGGCGTCCGACGGACGGACGTTCGAGGTAACCGATCCCGCCACCGGTGGCGCCCTGTGCCCGGTCGCCGACGCGTCACCCGCGGACGGGAAGGCCGCACTCGATGCCGCCGTCGCGGCTGCGCCGGAGTTCGCCGCCGTCCCGCCACGCGAGCGCGCCGACATCCTGACTCGCTCCTATCAGCTTCTGCACGAGCGGATCGACGATCTCGCCCTGTTGATGACGTTGGAGATGGGCAAGCCGTTGGCCGAGGCGCGAGGCGAAATCGCCTACGCTGCCGAGTTTTTCCGCCATTTCGCAGAAGAGGCGGTGCGGATCGACGGTGGTTACCAGACAGCACCTACGGGTGGATCGCGCTTCCTGGTCACCCGCCAACCCGTCGGCCCGTGCCTGCTGATCACCCCGTGGAACTTCCCGATGGCGATGGGTACCCGCAAGCTCGGGCCTGCGATCGCCGCCGGATGCACCAGCGTGATCAAACCCGCACCGCAGACGCCGCTTTCGATGCTGGCGCTGATGGGCATCCTGTCGGAGGCGGGTCTGCCCGCGGGCGTGGTCAACTGCATCACCGTCACCGACGCGGGTCCGGTGATCGAACCGCTGATCCGGTCGGGCCTGGCCAGGAAACTGTCCTTCACGGGGTCCACGAAGGTCGGCAAGCTTCTGCTGGAGCAGTGCGCGGAAAAGGTGCTGAGGACGTCGATGGAGCTCGGCGGCAACGCGCCGTTCATCGTGTTCGAAGACGCCGACATCGACGAGGCCGTCGACGGGGTCATCGCCGCGAAGATGCGCAACATGGGCGAGGCCTGCACCGCCGCCAACCGGATCTACGTCCAGTCAGGCGTGATCGACGAGTTCGGAAGCCTGCTGGCCGCCCGCATGCAGTCGCTGCCGGTCGGGCGTGGCACACAGGCGGACGTGAAGGTGGGGCCGCTGATCGACGAGGCGGCGCTGCTCAAGGTGGAGTCGCTGGTCGCTGACGCCGTCGACCACGGAGCCAAGGTGCTCACCGGCGGCGCGGCCGCCGGCGGCGACGGCTACTTCTACCCGCCGACGGTGCTGAGTGGGGTGCCGCGCGACGCCGCCATGTGCAGTCAGGAGATCTTCGGCCCGGTGGCGCCGCTGACGCCGTTCGACACGGAGGCCGACGCGATCGCGGCCGCCAACGACACTGAATATGGGCTCATCTCTTACGTTTTCACCAATGACCTGAGGCGCGCACTGCGGGTCGCGGAGGCCATGGAGAGCGGCATGGTCGGGCTCAACCAGGGCGTCGTGTCCAACCCGGCGGCACCGTTCGGCGGCATCAAGGAGTCAGGTCTTGGCCGCGAAGGCGGCTCGGTGGGCATCGACGAGTTCCTGGAGACGAAGTACATCGGCATCGCGATGCGCTGATACCCCTATGTGCCGGTGGATTCGGCAGCGTCGACGGCGTTTTCGCGCACGAGCCTGTTGATGGCGTCGTCCATATGGGCGGTCAGCAACCGGTCGGTGAGGGCACGGTCGCCCTTGCGGATCGCGTTGGCCAGCGCTCGATGTTCCTTGTCGCGCACTTCGGATTTGGCGTAGGTCTCGTCGAGTGCGTGGATGCACATCCGCGTTTCGGTGATGAAGGTCTGGTGCATGCGGGACAGCCGCGGGCTGCTGGCGAGCTTGAGAAGCCGCTCGTGGAAGGCGATGTCGAGCTCGCTGACTTCGGCCGGAGTGTCCGCCGCGGCCATCTGCTCGACGATGCCGAGCAGTTCCTTACCCGCGGCGCGGTGGTCGCCATCGAGGATCCTGCGGGCGGCCGCCTGCTCGATCGCCTCGCGCGCGCTGTACATATCGCGGACGTCGTCGGGGGTCATGTCGATCACGAACAGCCCGCGGTTGCGGATCGACACGAGCAGCCCTTCCTGAGTCAGGCGCTGCATCCCCTCCCGCAGCGGGCCGCGGCTCACCCCCAGTTGGCGGGCCAACTCGGCCTCGCCCAGTTGGGCGCCGGGCCTGAGCTCGCCGTGGGCGATGGCCTGGCGCAGTTTGTCCGCGATGATGCTCGGCGTCGACGCCTGGACCAGCGGCCCGATGAAGCCGCTCACGGTCGTGCCTCGAACAGCGCTCCGAGTCCGGGCAGTGCAGGCACAGGGCCGAGGAGTTCCAGGCCCTTCCACACCGTCACCTGGTTCGCGGTGAGCACGGGCTTGCCGACGGCGGCTTCGAGCTTGTCGACGATCGACAGCGTGTGCATCGCCGTATCCGGGACGAGCACCGCCTCGGCGTCGCGATGGTCGGCGGCCGCGACCATGGCGACGACCTGCTCGGGTTGCAGCGTGCCCACCTCGGCCGCGGTGTAGATCCCATGGCTGCCCATCGAGACGACCTCAACACCGCCCGCGGTCAGGAAGGCGACGAAATGCCGTGCCACATCGTCGGGGTAGGACGCCGCGACCGCGACACGGCGGATACCGAGGTGTCGCAGCGCGTCGACGAAGGCGATCGATGTCGACGACGCGGGGACGCCCGCGGCGGCGGCGACCGCCGACACCTGGTCGCGGGCACCCTGCGGTCCGAATACGAAGCTGCCCGAGGTGCACGCCCACATCACCGCGTCGGGTTTCTCGTCCGCCAGCTGTGCCGCCCCGTCGGCGAGCCGTGCGTCGCTACCGAGATCGAGCAGGGCGTCGACGCGATGGGCGTCCTCGCCGACCGAGGTGATCGCCACCGGCAGCCGCACCGCACCCCCGATGCGCGCCTCGAGCGCAGGAAAGTCGTCCTCGGCGCTGTGTCCGGGGTAGAGCAGCCCCACCGTTGGCATGTCATCTCCCTTGGATCAAGCTGGCAGAAATAGGTAGATTGTTGACAATGCTAACCCGGGAAACGTACGACGCGAGCAAGCTCGGCCGAGTGCTCAGATCCGCGATCCGCGGAACGGTTGGCGACGACGCCGCCAGCCGGGGGCTGTATGCGGTGGACGCGTCGAATTACCGGGTCGTACCCGACCTCGTGGTGGTGCCGGCGGATGTGGACGACCTGGCTGCTGCGGTGACCCTCACCGCCGAGGCAGGCGCGCCGGTGACGCTGCGCGGAGGCGGGACGTCGATGGCAGGCAATGCCATCGGAGGCGTGGTCATCGACGCATCGCGGCATGTGAACCGCATCCTGGACATCGACGTGAATGGAAGAACCGCGATCGTCGAGCCGGGGCTGGTGCTCACCGACCTGCTCGCAGCGACGCGGCCACTCGGCCTCACGTTCGGCGCCGATCCTTCTTCGGCGAGCAGGGCGACGCTCGGCGGCATGATCGCCAACAACGCATGCGGTGCGCATTCGGTCGCATGGGGCACCACCGCCGACAACGTGCGCGCGCTCGACGTGATCCTCGCCGACGGCACGCGCTGCACCGTCGAATCATGCGGGGACAGAGACGAACTCGCCGCCAGATCCGGACGCGAAGGCGAACTGCACCGCTCGCTGCAGGCGTTCGCCGACGCGAACGAAATGGCGATCCGGCGGCGGTTCGGACGGTTCACCCGGCAGATCTCGGGCTACGCATTGCACCGGCTGTTGCCTGAGCACGGCTACGACACAGCCGGGTTGTTGTGCGGCAGCGAAGGCGGCTTTGCGGCAACGCTTCGGGCGACGGTCGCGCTCACGCAGCTTCCGAGCGCGCGGGTGTTGTGCGTGCTCGGCTTCTCCGACTCCGTCACCTCCGCCGAATGTGTCCCGGTGGTACTGACGCAGCGCCCGCTGACGATGGAGTCGATCAACGTCGACCTCGTCGACCGGCTGCCGGGGGAGGTGCGCAGGGCGGCGGCCGAGGCCGGACTTCCCGCCGGACGCGCCTGGCTGCTTGTCGAAATGGGCGGCGAGGACCGCGTCGCCGCCGAGCTGTCGGCGGAGAAGATGCTTGCCGCACTGCGCGATTCGGGCTCACCCGCGTCGGCCTCCCTGGTCGCCGACCCCGCGGCCCAGGCGGTGCTGTGGCGGTGCCGTACGGATGCGGCCGGGCTGGCGACGCGTCGGGCCGACGGCGCAGAGGCCTGGGGCGGCTGGGAGGACGCTGCCGTGCCGCCGGACCGCCTCGCCGACTACCTGCGCGGCCTCGACGAGTTGATGGGCCGATACGGTCTGTCCGGTGCGTCGTACGGCCACTTCGGTGAGGGCTGCATGCACATGCGGATCGACTTCGATCTGTTCACCGCGGACGGCGTTGCCGCCTACCGGTCGTTCGTCGAGGAGGCCACCGATCTCGTCGTCGCCCTCGGCGGATCGGTGTCCGGCGAGCACGGCGACGGAAGGGCGCGCTCGGAACTGCTCGGCCGCATGTACGGATCCGACGGGCTCGCGCTGCTTTCGGAGATGAAACGCATCTGGGATCCGCGCGAGCTGATGAACCCAGGGGTCATCGTCGAACCGCCCGCACTCGACACGGCGATCCGCCACCTCGGTCCAGCCAAGGACCGAAAGTTGTTGACGCTGTTCAGCTATCCCGACGACAACGACGATTTCGCGCAGGCCCAGCGGCGCTGTGTCGGGATCGGCAAGTGCAGGCAGTCCAGCGGCGGCGTGATGTGCCCGAGCTATCAGGCGACACACGACGAGATGCATTCGACGCGCGGTCGCGCGCATCTGCTTTGGGAGATGTTGCAGGGTGATGTGGTGACCGACGGTTGGCGATCGACCGAGGTGCGTGACGCGCTCGACCTGTGCCTGTCGTGCAAGGGCTGCCTTTCGGACTGCCCGGTCAACGTCGACATGGCGACCTACAAGGCCGAATTCACCCACCACCATTACCGGGGCAGGCCGTGGGCCAGACCGCTGTCGCACTGGTCGATGGGTTGGCTGCCGCAGATGTCGCGTATCGCGTCCAAGGCGCCGGGATTGGTCAACCGGATGGCGGGCACGGCGCTGGCCAAACGCCTCGGCGGGATCGCCCCGGAGCGCGACGTACCGGCATTCGCCGATCAGACGTTCACGTCGTGGTTCGCGCGGCGTGCTGCCCCTGCGTCCGCAGAGACCCGCGGCAAGGTCCTGCTGTGGCCCGACAGCTTCACCAATTACCTTGCACCGCAAGTGGGCCGCGCCGCGGTCGCGGTGCTGGAGGCCGCAGGCTATGAGGTGGTGCTGCCGGGCGGTTCGGTGTGCTGCGGCTTGACCCTGATCTCCACCGGGCAGTTGAAGGCCGCCAAGAAGCGCATCAGGCGTTCGTTGGCGACGCTGGCGCCCGAGTTGGAGACGGGCATCCCGATCGTCGGTCTCGAGCCTAGTTGCACCGCCGTATTGCGACGGGATGCGGCCGAACTGTTGCACGACGACCCGCGCGCCGCGGTGCTCGCCTCGTCGACGGTCACCTTCGCGGAGTTCCTCACCCGGTCGGGATGGCGGCCGCCACAGGTGTCGAAGGAGGCGCTGGTGCAGACGCACTGCCACCAGCACGCAGTCCTCGGTTTCGACGCCGATCGCGCGCTGATGGCCGACGCAGGTATTCGCGCGAGCATCCCGGACTCCGGATGCTGCGGTCTGGCAGGCAATTTCGGCTTCGAACGCGGACACTACGACGTGTCGAAGGCGGTCGGCGAGCGGGTGCTGCTGCCGGCCGTGCGGGCCGCAGACCCGGACACCGCCGTCGTCGCCGACGGGTTCAGCTGCCGAACTCAGATCGCGCACGGCACGCAGCGGCGGGCCGTGCACCTGGCCCAGCTGCTCGCCGACGCGCTACACCCGTAGTTAGTGTCCGCGAGCAGACGCGAAAGCCCCCATTTTCGCGGTCAATTGGGGGATTTCGCGCCTGCTCGCGGAGGAAAACTCAGGCCTTCCAGACCGTTTTGAGGTTGCAGAACTCACGGATGCCCGCGGCGGCAAGCTCGCGGCCGTAGCCGGAGTCCTTGACTCCGCCGAACGGCAACTCCGGATACGACACAGTCATACCGTTCAGGAAGACTGCTCCCGCGTCGAGATGACGGATGAACCAGTCCTGTTCGGCCACGTCGTTGCTCCAAACCGCGGAGCTCAGACCGAAGGTGGTCTGGTTCGCCACCCGAGCAGCCTCGTCGCGATCGGCGACGCGGTACACCGAGGCGACCGGTCCGAACGCCTCCTCCATCACGATTCGCATATCGTCGGTGAGTCCGGCCAGCACCGTCGGGGAGTAGAACCAGCCGGGCCCGGCGGGAGCGCCGCCGCCGGTGAGTACCTGGGCGCCCTTGGCGACGGCATCATCGACCAGCTCGGCGAGGTCGTCGCGCCCGGATGCGGTGGCCAGCGGTCCGACATCGGTGGCGTCGTCCATCGGGTCGCCGACGACAAGGGCGTTCATCTTGGCGACGAAAAGGGCGGAGAACTCGTCGTAGATATCGGTGTGCACGATGAAACGCTTTCCGGCGATACAGGATTGGCCGTTGTTCGAGATCCTGGCCTTGACTGCGGTGGTGGCAGCGGCATCGAGGTCAGCGCTGGGCAGCACGATGAAGGGGTCGGAGCCGCCGAGTTCCAGGACAGCCTTCTTGACCTGCCCGCCCGCGGTCGAGGCGACGGAGCGGCCCGCCGGTTCCGAGCCGGTCAGGGTGACGGCCTTGACGCTGTTGTCCTCGATGACGGCGGCCACCTCCGCCGAACCGATCAGCAGCGTGCGGAACGACCCGGCAGGGAAGCCGCCCTTTTCGAACAGGCCGTCGAGGTACAGCGCAGACTGCGGAACGTTGGACGCGTGCTTGAGCAGTCCGGTGTTGCCTGCCATCAGGGCCGGCGCCGCGAACCGAATGACCTGCCACAGAGGGTAATTCCACGGCATGACAGCAAGCACCACGCCGAGTGGCTGCCACACCGTCCATGCCTGCGACGCCGACACAGTGGACGGGTCCGCGAGCGGCTCGTCGGCGAGGAAGGACTCCGCGTGCTCGGCGTAGAACCGCATGTTCTTCGCACACTTGAGGACTTCGGCGCGGGCCTGGCCGACCGGCTTGCCCATTTCGAGGGTGAGCATCCGGGCGGCCTGCTCGACATCGGCTTCGATGATGTCCGCGGTCGCGTTCATCCACTCGGCGCGTTGCGCAAATGTGGTGTCACGCAACGTCGCAGCGGCATCAGCAGCCTCTGCGATACGGCGTTGCACTTCGGCATCGTCGTGGGGTTCGAAGCTCTTGACGGTCTCGCCGGTGGTGGGGTTGACGGTTGCGATTGCCATTCGTGTTCCTTCGTCGTGCGGTTCGATTCGATCAACGGTTTCACTGGCTGGGGAAGACCTCGGGATGACGCGCGAGCTGCAACCGGGTACGGCGGATGTGGCCGAACAGCACGCGCTCCGCCTCGTCGGGGTCGTTCTCGCGAATCGCCGCCACGAGCATGTGGTGTTCATCGTGCACAATCCGGTTGCTCTCGACGTCAAGCAGGCGGGTGAAGGCGCGGCGATAGTGCTGGGTGTTGTTCCACAGCCGTGCGATGGTAGCGCCGAGAAACGTCGTCTCGGCGCCGTGATAGCTGCCGAGATGGAACTCACGATCCAATTCCAGGAACCGCTCGATGTCGCGGGTGTTGCGCATCTCCTCGGCGAGCTCGCCGAGGCGGTCCACCTCGGCCGCCGTCAGATGGGGCAGGCTGTAGCGCAACAGAAGTGGCTCGATGCGCTCTCGCACCTGATACAGCTCGGCGCACTCTTCGAGACTCAGCATGGCGATCCACGCGCCTGCATTGGCGACCGTGGTGATGAGGCCTTCGGCTTCCAGCATCCGCAATGCCTCGCGTATCGGCACGCGGCTGGCGCCGTACTGGGTGGCGAGTTCCTCCTGGCGCAGACGAGTGCCGGGTGGATAGGCACCGCGCAGGATCGCCTCGCGCAGTTCGTCGGCAACCCGTGAGCCGGTGACGCCGTCACGCACCTGGGGTTGCGCCATGCTGCCTCCGATCCCCGTTACGGCTTCACTGCGCCGGGTCGTTGGGGTTCCACAACAGCACCTCGGCATCCTTTTCGTACGCTTTGCCGTGGGGGAAGCTCACCAGCTCGAACTGCATGCCCCATGGGCTGAGAAAGTACACCCATCGCTGACCCTCGCTGGCGTTGCGACTGGCCGTCGGGTCACCAAGCACCCGAATGCCCTCGGCGCGAAGGTAATCCACGGCCTCGTCCATGTCATCGACGTAGAACGCCAGGTGATGGCCGCCGATATCGCTGTTGCGGGGGATGGGCGCTTGGCCGTCGGCGGGCTCGTAGGAGAACACCTCGAAATTCGCCCCGGTGCCACACCGGTAGAAGCGCAGTTCCCGCATGACGGTGCGCGGGTGGACATTGAGGTGCTCACGCATCCAGTCATCGTCGTGTTGGAAGGGCCCGAGTGTGTAGACGTGTGTACAGCCGAGCACCCGAACGAAGAAGTCGTGGGCCTCTTCCAGGTCGGGCACGGTGAACCCGATGTGATCCGTGCCGACCAATCCCGGTAACCCCATCTGCCCTCCTGAATGGATCCAATACTGCCACATTAGCCGCTAGCGGCCTAGATTTCTCGACGTGATCTGCCTAAAGTGGATCCAATCGGGCTACCTGCGGTCATGGAGATGAGGGACATGCCACGCGAACAACACCTCGAAACCGGGTCCGACTGGATCGAACTGTCGACCACGGAGGCCGATTGGAGAGCCGCTTCCCCGCAACTTCTTGCCACCATGCTCGCCGAACTGCACCTCATTCGCGCGTTCGAAGAAACGGTGCTCGAGCTGGCAGGCGAAGGTCTTGTGCACGGGCCCGCGCATTCGAGCATCGGGCAGGAAGGCGGCGCGGTTGGCTCCATCGTCGGCCTGCGCTCCACAGATGCCGTCAACGGAAGCCACCGCGGGCATCACCAGTTTCTTGCCAAGGCGTTGACGCACGTCTCGGGTGGTGTCATCGACCCGGGCTCGGTGGTGACACCCAAGATCCAGCGGGTGCTGCAGCGGGCCCTTGCCGAGATCCTCGGCCTGGCTCAGGGCTTCTGCCGGGGGCGCGGCGGATCCATGCACCTGCAATGGTTCGAGGCTGGCGCGTTGGGCACCAACGCGATCGTCGGCGGCGGTGTGCCGATGGGTGCGGGGAATGCGTGGGCCCAGAAGCACAGCAATACCACCGACCTCACAATCAGCTACTTCGGCGACGGGGCCAGCCAGATCGGCTCGGTGCTCGAGACGATGAACCTCGCTGCGGCATGGAAACTGCCGTTCTGCTTCTTCATCGAGAACAACCTGTATGCGGTGGCCACCCGAGTTGAAGAGATCACCGCGGATACCCGGTTGTCGGTGCGCGGCCAAGGGTTCGGCATACCTGGTTGGCGCGTCGACGGGATGGACCCGCTGGCCGTCCACCTGGCGACCGAGCGAGCGGCCGAACGGATGCGCAGCGGCGCGGGGCCTGCCGTCATCGAGGCCGAGGTGTATCGGTACTTCCACCAGAACGGGCCATACCCGGGCAGCGCCTTCGGATACCGCGACAAGGACGAAGAAGCGCACTGGCGCACCCGCGACCCACTGGACCGGGTCGCGAGCGAGATGATCGCGCTCGGCCTGATCGACGAGACCCGAGTGGCGTCGGTGCGCAGGCAGGCGCAGGACGCGATGGCGGCCGTCCTTGCGGAGTTGGTGGAGGCGGACCCCGACAAGGCGGGCAAGCGTCGCATCCAGCCGCAGCTGTGGCCCGATCCTTCCTTTGTCGACGTCGGGGTGCGCGGTGACGCGAGCGAGCTCACAACACTGCCCACCCTGGAACCGACAGAGCACCAGGGTCCTTGGCGCTCAGTGAAATTCGTCGAGGCGGTCTCCGCCGTGATGGACCGCCGGATGGCTACCGACGATCGCATTGTGGTTTTCGGTGAAGATGTGCACCGTCTTGGCGGCGGCACCAACGGCGCCACCAAGGGGCTCGCCAAGTACGGCGAGAACCGGTTGGTGGGAACTCCTATCAGCGAGAACGCCTTCACCGGGATCGGCGGTGGACTGGCACTCGACGGCCGGTTCCGTCCGGTGGTCGAGTTCATGTATCCGGACTTCATGTGGGTGGCCGCCGATCAGGTCTTCAACCAGATCGGCAAAGCACGGCACATGTTCGGCGGTGACAACCCGGTGCCGTTGGTGTTGCGGACGAAGGTGGCAATGGGCTCCGGATACGGTTCGCAGCACCTGATGGACCCTGCAGGCATCTTCGCGACAAGCCCGGGATGGCGGATCGCCGCGCCGTCAACCGCTGCCGATTACGTCGGAGTGATGAATGCCGCTTTGGCTCTTCATGATCCAGTGCTCGTGATCGAGCACGTTGACCTATACGGTGTGGCCGACACAGTTCCCGATGGCGATCTCGACTATGTCATCCCGCCGGGCCGCGCCGCGATTCGGCGGGTCGGCTCCGAGGTCACCGTGATCAGCTACCTGTCGATGGTTGGGCAGAGCCTGAAGGCGATCGAACAGACCGACGTCGACGCCGAACTGATCGACCTGCGCTGGTTGGACCGCGCGTCGATCGACTGGGACACCATCACCGCCAGCGTGCGAAAAACCAACGCAGTGCTGATAGTTGAGCAGGGTGCCCGCGGCGTCTCCTACGGTGGCTGGCTCTCCGATGAGATTGGTCGCAGGCTCTTCGACTGGCTCGACCAGCCTGTCGAACGAGTCTCCGGTGGTGAGGCGTCGCCGAGCATCTCCAAGGTGCTCGAACGCGCGGCGATCGCCGGCGTCGACGACGTCGTTGCCGGTCTGGAGAAGATCCGGATAGGAATGGGGCAACGTTTGGCGAGCGAAGCGACGGGGGATGTGCGCTGATGCCCACCGTCGTGCGGATGCCAGAGGTGCTTGCCAACGCGGGCGAGGGTGTGATCGCATCTTGGCTCGTTTCCGAAGGGCAGCAGGTCGCCGTCGGTGATCCGCTCGCCGAGATCGAAACCGAGAAGGCTGTCGTCGAATACCTCGCCGAGGTGGCAGGGACCGTGGCAAGGCTGATCGTGGCACCGGGTGCGGCGATTGCGGTCGGCGAGCCGATCGCGGTGGTGCTGGCGCCAGGGGAAACCGAGGCCGACATCGATTCCGCCGTTGATTCCGCCGTTCGAGACGATGTCGCCGTTTCGGCCGCACCGCCGGCCGATCTCGCGGCCGTGAGTGCCGCCGAACCGGTCACCGCGGCCAACGGGCGGCGACTGTTCGCCACCCCACTGGTCCGAAGGATCGCGCGGGAACGGGGGATCGAGCTGGAGACCGTCAACGGCACCGGCCCCGCCGGGCGCATCGTGCGGCGTGATCTGGATCGGCTGTCATCCGCGGAACCCGTCAGCGTTCCGCAGACTGAGCACACACCCGCGCCGGCCACCGAATCAAGGGAACCGGCAACAGGTTTCATTGATATCCCGCTGACTGGAATGCGTAAGGCCATCGCGCGCCGCCTCACCGAGAGCAAGACGACGGTGCCGCACTTCTATCTCAGCGCGGACTGCCGGGTCGACGACCTGATCGCGTTGCGGCGCAACGTCAACGCGGTCGCCGCGGGCAAAGTGTCGCTCAACGACTTCGTCCTGAAAGCGGTGGCCGGTGCTCTGATCGACGTACCCGACGCCAACGCGATCTGGAACGGCGAGTCCATCCGCCGCTACGACCGTGCCGATATCGCGATGGCTGTGGCGGTGGACGGCGGTCTGCTCACACCGGTGCTGCGAGGTGTGGACGCCACACCGCTGTCCGTGCTCGCTGCTCAAGCCGCCGACCTCGCGCAGCGGGGCAGGGACGGGCGACTACGGCAGCACGAGTTGGAGGGCGGCAGCTTCGCGGTGTCCAACCTCGGGATGTTCGGCGTCACAGCGTTTTCCGCGATTCTCAACCCGCCACAGTCCGGCATGCTGGCTGTCGGCGGCGCCGTCCAGCGGCCCGTTGTCGAAGACGGCGAACTAACGGTGGGCACCGTCATGACGGTCACCCTTTCGGCCGACCATCGGGTCATCGACGGTACGGTCGCCGCTGCTTGGATGTCTGCTTTCGTCCGTCGCATCGAGAATCCATTGGCGATGCTGATTTGACGCGGGATGTATTGTCGCACAGCATATTCGGGACGCAGTGCCGGCTGTCCGGGGTCGACCCTTGACCCCGAGCTTCGTCCGCGCGTACGGTTTGACAATCCGGCGCCTTGCAAACGTTTGCCACTTTCTTACAGGTGCGTCCCGACTGGAGGTTGGCCACGATGAGTGGTGATGAGTTCCCGAGGGTCAGGGCGGCCGCCGTCCAGGCGAGCTCGGTGTTCCTCGACCGCGAGAAGTCCACGGCGAAGGCGTGCGCCCTGATCCGCGAGGCCGGGGCGGGTGGGGCCGACATCATCGCCTTCCCCGAAGGCTTCATCCCCGCGCATCCGGTGTGGTTCCACTTCCATCCCGGGACGGGCGAGGTCAGCACCCGGCTGTCTGTCGACCTGTTCAAGAATGCCGTCGAGATCCCTGGCCCGGAGATCAGCGAGCTTGCCCAGGCGGCGGCCGATGCGCAGGCCTACGTCGTGGTGGGGGTGTGCGAGAAGATCCCGAACACGACGGGCACCTTGTACAACAGCCAGGTGTTCCTTGGGCCCGATGGCGCCTTGCTCGGGAAGCGGCGCAAGCTCATGCCGACCGTGGGTGAGCGGCTGGTGCACACCGGGGGCGACGGCGACAGCCTCGCCGCCTTCAACACCCGGTTCGGTCCGGCGAGCGCACTGATCTGCGGCGAGAACTCCAACCCGCTGGCGATATTCGCCGTGACCGCGCAGTACTCCCGCGTTCACGTGATGAGCTGGCCCAACCACTTCCCGGCCGTTGGGACACCCATGCGTGACCGGGTCGCGGTGGACTCACGAGCCTTCGCACAGATGTCCAAGGCGTTCGTGATCAGCGCGTGCGGCACGATCGACGACGACTCGATCGCGAGGCTGGGGCTGTCCGCCAAGGACGAGGCGGTCATCCGCGATCCCGATTTTTGCGGCGGCTCGGTCATCGTGGCTCCCGACAGCAGGATCATCGCGGGCCCACTGGGCAACGAGGAGGCGATCCTGTACGCCGATCTGGACCTGGACATCGGCGTGAGAATGAAGCTCCGGCACGACTTCGCCGGCCACTACAACCGCCCGGACATCTTTTCGGTCACGGTCAACGCCAAGGCGCCGCAGATGTTCGGTGTCGTGAACGCGGCGCCGAGCGGCTGGGGCGAGTCGCCCGCGGTGGCGCAGGACGACCAGCAGTCGGCGGCTATCGAGCCCAGCCACCAGCGAGCGATCGGGAACGGCGGGGGGGTCGACGGCTGAGCCAGGCCGTCGCCAAGGCGAACAGGACCACATGCTTGACAGATATGGCGCGGATCACAATAGTTCGGTGTACCGCAATCGATTGCGGATCGGAAGGAGAAGTGCCGTGAACGGACGTGCAGGATGGCGCCGGGCTGGGCTGGTGGCGATGGCGGGCCTCTTGATTGCGGGCTCTGCGGCATGCAGCGGAGGTGACGGCGGGGACACCGCGGATCCGATCAAGATCGGCGCCTCGATCCCGCTGACGGGCCAGTTCTCCCAGCAAGGCAAGGCCGCCAAGGAGGGCTACGAGGTCTGGGCGGAGATGGTCAACGCCAAGGGCGGGCTGCTGGGCCGCCAGGTCGAGTTGGTGATCAAGGACGACGCGTCGAACCAGAACACCGTCGTCGCCGACTACAACGCGTTGATCAGCAAGGACAAGGTCGACCTTCTCATCGGCACCTACTCCTCACTGCTGAACCTGCCCGCGTCGACGGTCGCGGAGAAGAACCAGATGCTCTACATCGAGCCTGCAGGCGGTGCTCCCGAGATCTTCGAGCGCGGGATGAAGTACCTCTTCTTCTCCCAGCAGGCCACCGCCGACAAGCAAGGCGAGGGGTTCGCCAAGTGGATATCGGCTCTTCCCGAGACCGACCGGCCCAAGACCGCCGCGTACCCGACGATCGATGATCCGTTCGTGACGCCGAACGTCGAAGGCATCCGCAAGGTGCTTGAGGGCGCAGGCGTCGCAACGGTGTTCGCCGAGACATACCAATCGGATCTGAACAACTTCGACACGATCGTGAGCAAGGTGCGGTCGGCCAATCCCGATCTCGTCGTGCACGGCGCGTTCTTCGACGACGGCGTCGGGTTCGTCCGGTCGATGCTCAAGGCCGACTTCAAGCCGAGGTGGCTGTACCAGACGACGGCCCCGAGCCTTGGCGACGAGTACGCCAAGGCAATCGGCCCCGAGAACACCGAAGGCATCATCTTCGCGATCAGCCACGCCCCCCAGGCACAGACGCCGGGCAACGCGGAGTTCGTCAAGAAGTACGAGGAGATGTTCGGCGGGCTGCCGCCCGAGGATGCGGCTGACGCCTACGGTGCCGCCCAGGTACTGCAGGCCGCCGTGGAGAAGGTCGGCAACATCGACGATCAGCTGGCCATGGCCGACTGGCTGCGCGCCAACACCGTCTCGACCATCCTCGGCGACTTGAGCTGGGACGACGCCGGACGCCCGCAAGGCGAGTTCCTCACCGGACAGTGGCAGGACGGAAAGGTCGAGTACATCTTGCCGAAGGAGTTCGCTACCACCGACCACATCGTCATGGGATGGGAGCCAGGGAAGGTCTGATGCTGGACTTCCTGCAGTACCTGGTACTGGGTCTGCTGGTCGGCGGGGTATACGCGCTGGCCGCGAGCGGCTTGACACTCGTCTTCGGCGTGATGCGGATCATCAACATCGCCCACGGCGCGTTCCTGATCCTTGGCGCGTTCCTGGCGTTCACGGTGTGGTCGAGGCTGGGGATCGACCCCATGCTCGCGATAGTCCTCATCGTCCCGGTGTCGTTCGCGCTGGGCTGGGTCATCTACAAGGTCGCCATCGGGCCTGTCCGAACGGCGCCGATGGCCTCGACCGTGCTGCTGACCTTCGGCCTCGCGCTGGTGCTCGAGGCCACGATGGGGGTGATCTGGGGTAACAACGCCACCTCGATCGAGCCGGCTTACGGCACCGAGTCGCTTCGCATCGGCAGCTTCTACATTCCGAAGGCTCAGGTCTTCGGCGGGGTTGTCGCCATCGTGGTGCTGGCGCTGCTCGGCCTGATCCTCACGCGCACCTGGCTTGGGCGCGCGATCCGGGCGGCGGCAGCCAACCCGACCGGTGCTGAGCTGGTCGGCATCAAGGTCGCCTCGGTCAGCGCGGTGGTATTCGGTCTCGGTGTTGCGGCCGCATGCACCGGCGGAGCGATCGTCGGGGTGTTGTACACGTTCGTCCCTGGGACGCACTACATGTGGATCGCGCGACTGCTGGCCATCGTGGTGCTCGGCGGGCTGGGCAGCCTGAACGGCGCCATTGCCGGCGCGGTGTTGTTCGGGCTGGCCGAGACGTTCACGTCGGCCTACGTCTCGTCGGCGTGGGCGACCGCCTTTCCCTACCTCATCGTGTTCGCCGTGCTGCTGCTGCGCCCACAGGGATTGATGGGCGCTCGACGCCGCGAGGACGCGAGCGCGCTGTGACTGATTTCCTACGTTCGCTGGCCGAGCCGCGCCAGCTGGGCCGCGTGGTCTTGGTGGTGGCTGCCGCATTCCTGCTGGCGTTTCCCGTCGTTTCCGACGACGCGTACTACGAGAACATGATCATCTTGTCGCTGGTGTTCGCGATCGGCGCGAGCGGCCTGAACATCATCATGGGATACGCCGGCTACGTGTCGCTGGGTCAAGGCGCCTTCATCGGGCTCGGCGGTTACACGATCGGGGTGCTCGCAGCCAAGATCGAGGGGCCGTCGCCGTGGCTGTGGGTGCCCGTCGCCGGGCTGGTCACCGCTCTCGTAGCGATAGGGCTGGGGCTGGTGTCGCTGCGCTCGAGCGGTGCGGCCTTCGTCATCATCACCGTCGCGTTCCTATTCCTGATCAACGTCATCGCGATCAACTGGGTCGGGGTGACCAACGGCACGAGCGGAATCACCCTGCCGCTGCCGTCGTGGGACCGCGACATCATGAACTGGCCGTTCTACTACTCCTTGGTTTTGTTGCTCGCGCTTCAGCTGGTGCTGTCGTGGTGGATTCGTCGCACCAAGCTCGGCATGGGGCTGATGGCCATCCGTGGCGACGAGACCAAGGCCGCGACCATCGGGATCAACCTTCCGGTCAACAAGATCATCGGTTTCGTCGCGAGCAGTGTGTTCGTCGGTATGGCGGGCGCCGTCTACGGCTACTACCTCACGTTCGTCGATCCACGGGGCATGTTCGGCATCCTGCTGAGCGTTCAGGTCGTGTTGTCGGTGCTCATCGGCGGCAGCGGGACGTTGTGGGGACCGGTGTTGGGCGCGTTCCTCATCGAACCGTTGAACGAGGTTGCCAACAACAATTTCGGCGGCGGAAACGTGCGGTTGTATTTGTTCGGCGGCCTGCTGATGGCGATCGTGATGTGGTTGCCGCGGGGCATCCTGCCGACTGTCGAGCAGGCGTGGCAGCGTCGACGGACCGCGGGAAGGGCCGGGCTGGTGGGCGCCCGGATCGCGGACGGCGCGACGCTCGCGAAGCTGTCGATCGGGTCCCGGGAGCAGCGTGCGGTCGACCAGGACCGCCCCTTGCTCCGGATCAGTGGCCTGACCAAGAGATTCGGCGGCATCGTCGCGGTAGACGGCTGCTCGTTCGAGGTGCCGGACGGTTCGATCACCGGGCTCATCGGCCCGAACGGCTCGGGCAAGACCACCGTGTTCAACCTGATCGACAATACGATCGCCCCTGACGCCGGTGAGATCTGGTTCGACGGCCAGCGGATCGACCGACTGCCGTCGTGGTCGCGTGCACACCGCGGGCTCGGACGCACCTTCCAGATCACCCGCCTTTTCGGCGACATGACCGTGCTGGAGAACGTCGTGGCCCCGCAGCGCAGCTTCTCGTGGTCGCAGCTCACCCACATCGCGGTGAGCGGCAAAGAGGCTCGCGATGCCGAGGAACTCCTGCAATTTGTAGGCATGCGAGACTTCCGCGACCAGCCGGCACGCGAGCTGTCGTACGGCCAGCGCAAGCTCGTCGAGCTCGCCCAGATCCTGATGCTCGACCCGAAGCTCATCTTGCTGGACGAGCCCGCAGGCGGGATCAACCCGGTGCTGATCGAACGGATGGCCGCGATGATCCGGGAGCTCAACGCGCTGGGCAAGACGTTCCTGATCGTCGAGCACAACATGCCCTTCGTGCTCGACCTGTGCCCACGGGTGCACGTGCTGAGCCGAGGGTCGACGATGGCGTCGGGCACGCCGCGGGAGATCAAGGCCAACCCCGCGGTGATCGACGCCTACCTTGGCGACAACTTCGACCTCGAGCCCGAGCCAGAGAAGGCGCTGTAGATGCTGACGCTGCGTGGTGTGGTGGCGGGTTACGGCGGCGGCGACGTCCTGCAGGGCGTGGACATCGACGTCGCCGAGGGCGGCATCGCGTGCATCGTCGGCCCCAACGGCGCGGGCAAGTCCACGGTCCTGCGGACCATCAGCGGACTGCTCAAGCCACGGGAGGGTGAGATCACGTTGGCTGGCGAGCCGATCCACCGGTGCTCGCCTGCCGATATCCTGCGCCTGGGGGTGGCCCAGATCCCCCAGTCAGATGCCCTGTTCGCGAACCTGACGGTGCGCGAGAACGTGCTGCTCGGCGCGTACATCGTCCGACGGGACCGGGCACTGGTGCGTAAACGCTACGCCCAGGTCGCCGAACTTTTCCCGATCGTCGCCGAACGACCACGCGAGACGGCGGGCAACCTGTCCGGCGGCCAGCGCCGGATGGTCGAGTTCGCCCGCTGCCTGATGCTGGACCCTGTGCTACTCCTGCTGGACGAGCCGTCGTTGGGTCTCGACCCGAAAGCACTGCGCATCGTGTACGACTCCGTGACGGTGATGCGCGACGCAGGCAAGACCATCCTGGTTGTCGAGCAGAATGTGAAGTTCGGGATGCGGATGGCGACCGACGGCATCGTGATGGAAAGCGGTCGGGTCGTCACCCAGCGTCCCGCTGCCGACATCCTGGCCGACCCGAACCTGGGCCAGATGTACTTCGGCGGTGGCGTGAAGGGCTGACCGCGCCCGGGTGGGTAGTGGTCAGTACTTGTTGGCGATGACGAGGTCCTGCGCGGGGAACAGGGTGAGGATCCGGGGTCCGTCCGCCGTCACCACCACCTCTTCCTCGATGCGCGCGGCCGAGTAGCCGTCGGAGGCCGGACAGTATGTCTCGAGGGCGAAGACCATGCCCTCCTTCAACTCGATCGGTTCGATCATCGAGTTCAGCCGCGAGATGATCGGGCGTTCGTGCAGGCCGAGGCCGAGGCCGTGGCCGAACTGCAGCCCGAAGGCGGCGAGCTCATTGTCGAAGCCGAACTCGGTTGCCTTCGGCCAGACCGCCGCCACTTCGTCGGTGCCGACGCCGGGCCGGACCATCGCAATGGAGGCGTCCATCCACTCGCGAGCCTTGGTGTAGGCGTCGTGCTGACTCGGGGTCGCGCTGCCGACGTTGAACGTCCGGTAGTAGCACGTGCGATAGCCGTTGAAGCTGTGGATGATGTCGAAGAAGGCCTGGTCGCCCGGCCGGATCAAGCGGTCGGTGAAATTGTGCGGATGGGGATTGCACCGTTCGCCGCTGATCGCGTTCACGGCCTCGACCTGGTCGGAGCCCATCGCGTAGAGCCGTTGATTCACCAGCGCCACGATCTCGTTCTCGCGGATACCGGGCTTGAGGACCTCGACGATGTCCTGATAGACACCGTCGACCATCGCCGCCGCCTGGGTGAGCAGCATGATCTCGTCGGCGGATTTGATCTCCCGCGCGTCGAGCATGCGCTGCTGGCAGTCCACAACCGTCAGTCCCTGCCGCTGCATCTCGAACAGGAACGGGGGCTCGACGATGTCGACGCCCACCGGGGCGTCGGCCAGGCCGGCGTCGGAGAGGATGCCCTTGAGCTCGCGGATGGCCGACACCATCAGGCCGGCCGACGGCGCAACGGCGCCGCGCATCCCGAGCATGCCGGGGCGGCAGTTCTCGTCGGGCAGCCAGTTCGAGTAGATCTGGTGGTGGCGCACGGCCGAACCGAAGTCCCACAGCCATGGGTCGTCAGCGGTGCGGGTAAGCAGCGCGTAGCGCGTCATCTTGTCGCCGAGGGCGCCACCGATCCACGTCTGCGTCGTGTAGCGGATGTTGTAAAAGTCGAACAGCAGAAAGGCGCCGCACTCACTCGACTCGAGCGCCGCCTTCGCGCGACCCAGCCGGTAGTCGCGGAGCCGGGCGAAGTCGACGCGTTCTTCGTAGTCGACACCCATGTGCCCCGGAGCCGGAAGGGGCCGCGGCTCACCCATTCGAGTCGGTCCCCAGACCGTCGTCGACGACAGCATTTTCGGAGACGAGCTCGACTCCGGACCGCCGGGCCTGTTCGAGCAGCAAGGTGGCGAAGTCCTCGCTGGTGTGGCCAGCACCGACCGCGGCGGACACCATCTCGGCGGCCAACGCCGCTACGGGCATCGGCACACCGTGCTCGCGGGCGGCTTCAAGTCCGAGGTCGAAGTCCTTGCGCAACAACACGTTGGTGAACGTTGGCGAGAAGTCGAGGTTCACCAACGCCGGCGACTTGTACCGGGTGAACACCGACCCCATGACCGAGTTGTTGAGGAACTCCAGGAACGCTTGACGGCTCGTGCCGCCCTGTTCAGCGAGCACGGTGATCTCGGCGAGGGACTGCGCGACCACGCCGAGGAATACGTTGTGGCAGATCTTGACGAGGCGAGCGACCTCGTCCTCACCGACGTAGGTGACGCCCCGGCCAAGGGGGCGAAGGAGGTGCTCGGCGCGGTCGTAGGACTCCCGCGGCCCCGAGATCGCCAGCGTGAGCTTGCCCGACCGGACGACCTTCGGATTGCCGCTGACAGGAGCGGCCAGAAGCGCGGTCCCGCGCTCGGCTGCAAGAACCCGGATCTTCGCCGAGACGGCAGCCGAGACGGTAGAGCAGTCGACGACGATCTGGGGCGAAACGTCGGCGGTCAGAAGCCCGTCCTCGCCGACAGTGACGGCCTCGAGGTCGTCGGAGGCCGCGACCATGACGAAGACGACCTCGCGATCGGCCAACTGGGCGGGGGTGTCGACGAGTTTGGCGCCCCGCTCGGCCAGCGGCTCCGCCTTGGACCGGGTCCGGTTGTAGACCGACACGTCATGACCGGCGTCCAGCAGGCGTTCGATCATCGCGTAGCCCATCCGACCGGCCCCGATCCAGCCGACGCTGGTCGTGTTCTCGTTGTCTGCCATTCACTCTCCCCATTCGACTGCAATCGGTTGCAATACTGCCGTGCAGCCCTACCCAAGTCAATACCGCAGCATGGCCCCTCAGCCGTTGACGCGATGTGCGGGCACGGGGCCGGTCGAGGCCCGGATGGCCATCGTCAGCGGGAGCAACAGCGAACGCGGATGGCGGTCCGGGTCGTGGAGCACTTCGAGCAACAATCGGGCCGCTTCTGCGCCGATCTCGTAGTGGGGGATGCGCACCGTCGTCATCGGCGGTGAGACCTTGTCCATGAACGGAATGTCGTTGAAACCGACGACGCTGATGTCATCCGGGCAGCGCATACCCCGCTCGGACAGAGCGTCGTACACGCCGAGGGCGAGCAGGTCGTTACCCGCCAATACCGCGGTGAACTCCGGACCGGCGTCCAGCAGTGTTCGCATGCCCTTCGCGCCTGCCTGCTCTGACCATTCCTCGCAGACCACCGTCCGCGAGCTCTCGGCAGGGAGATGGAGGTCCTCCAGGCTGGAGGCGAACGCGCGCCGCCTGTTGACGCCGGTCGACAGATCCTGCGGTCCCGCGAGATGCACGATGTGGGTGTGCCCAAGGTCGACGAGATGCTGCATGGCCATCGCGACGCCTGCCGCGTCATCGGGGGTGACCGACGGGATGTCGGCACTGGAGCTGCGACGGTTGACCAAGACCATCGGCGTGGACGCCGCGGCAAGTTCGTCGAACAGGGGGTAATTCAAATGCGCGGTCGCGAACACGAAGCCCTCGACGTTGCGCTGGCGGAACGACTCGACCGCCGCCTTCTCCACGTCGGGCCTGCTGTCGGTATTGACGATCCAGGCGTTGTAGCCGATCGGGCGTAGCACGTCCTCGACCCCTCGCACGATGGGCGGGAACAGGGGATTGGTCAGATCCGGGATCACCAGGCCGATGCTGGCCGATCGAGATGTCTTGAGGCTGCGCGCAATCGGGTTCGGCGAGTAGCCCATCTCGGTGGCGATCTTCTTGATGCGGGCGGCCGTCTCGGTATTGACCAAACTCTCGGTCTGTTGGTTCAAGGCGCGTGACGCGGTGGCCGGATGGACACCGGCCATCACCGCGACCTCACGCAACGTGGCCCTGTGCACAGCCCACTCCCTCCTCTACTGCAAACGGATGCAGCCTCTCGTCAATGATGGAGTTCCCCCTGGGCACGTGCAATATATCCGTCCATTCCCGTCATCACGCGGTCGGCTGGCGAACAATTCGCCGACGCGGCCGCTCACGCGAGACGGCCTGTTCTGCTGGCAGCTGCCGTAAGCATCGACGGCCACTGCGCCGCCACCACGTCGAGATCCGGACTCGGACTGTGCCGCCGCCTCAGTTCGATCAGGGTGTCGATCGACGCGCCGTCCACATGCCCGTCGGTGATGAGGCCGTGGGTGGGATCGACCAGACACTCGAGATGTGCCAGCGCTTCGGGTTCCGCCAACCCGAGCAGGCGTCCCGCGGCTTCGACGGTCTCCGCGCGCAGACGACCGCTGGCGATCTCCTTCGCGGTGTCGATCACCACCTCTGCCAACCGATTTCGCGGACCGGTGATGGCGGGGTCATCGTCTGTCAAAGCTGCCATGACCGTACCGAGGTAGGGACCGATGTCCGCGACCGTGCTCACGACACGGCACCCGGCTGCCGTCGCCCTCAACTCGTTGCCTGCATTGAGGACGGTGGCCGCGCACGTTCCCTCTGTCAGTGCAACAGCGCGTCGTGGCGTCGATCCAAGGGACTCGACCCTGTAGTCGTCTTGGTCGAGGCCTGCGCGCTCCAACAGTGCGAAGGCCACGAACGCAAAGCCTGACCCCGGCACGTCGACCCCGACCACCTGATCGCGGACACCGGCGATGCTCGCCACCGATGGTGCGAGACACAACGACAGCCCAAGGCCCCTATCGATTCCGGCGAGGATCTCCACCGGCATGTTGCGTTGAAGCGGATTCGAACTGAGGAACCGATACGCAAGAACGTTGTCCGGGCTCGTCATCACCACGTCGAACTCGCCGGTTTCGAGCGAGCGGAATTGAGCCGGTGAGGAGGGCACCCCTGACTCGACGACTTCGAGGTCGGCGCGGTCCAGTCGTCCGGTCGAGCGCGCGAGATCGATCAACAGTGACGGCGTGAACGTCCCGATGCGTAGTCGCGCGCGTGTCATGACCACATGGTGCCATAGGTGCAATCGTTTGTGGAGCCCCTGGCTGGGCGTTCACCTGCCAGTTTGGTTGGCTGCCAACTTTTCTTTGGAGCGCCCATTGACATGGCCCAGGTCACATCGCAGGATGGAGCAAACGATTGCAATGGTTGTTGTTCGGGTAGAAGCAGAGGTTGGGAGTTCATGAGTCAGGCTGTTCCCTCGGTGACCCGCCAACCACGGTCTGACATCGGCGACGAGCCTGCGACCCGGACGCCGCTGATCGAGATTCGCGGCGTGAGTGCCGGATACGAGAACAAGCGGCAAAAGACTCGGCTCATCGCACTGAGGGACGTGTTCCTCGACGTGTACGAGGGAGAGTTCGTCGCCATCGTCGGCCCGTCCGGTTGCGGTAAGACCACGCTGATCAACATGATCGCCGGGTTCATGAAGCCGCTGGAAGGGACGATCCGAGTCGGTGGGCGGATCGTCGACGGGCCGGGTCCGGACCGGACCATGGTGTTCCAGGACTACGCGGTTCTGCCATGGCGCACGGTCTACAACAACGTCAGGTTCGCTCTGGAGAACAGGCGCCCCCGCCCCTCGAAGTCCGTGATGCGGGAGCGCATCGGCGATGCGCTCGAGCTCGTCGGTCTCACCGGCTTCGAGAAGTCCTATCCGTACGAGCTCTCGGGCGGAATGCGCCAACGGGTCGGGATCGCACGTGCCCTGGTGTCGGAACCGGAGATCCTGTTGATGGACGAGCCCTTCGGGGCGGTCGATGCCATGACGCGCGAGGCCATGCAGGCCGAGTTCGAGAAGATCATCGCCGAAACGGGCCAGACCGTCTTCTTCATCACCCACTCGATCGACGAGGCGCTGACGCTCGCGGACCGAGTGGTCATGGTCTCGAACAGGCCGGGCCGCGTCAAGGAAATCATCGACGTCGACCTGCCCAGATCCCGCTTCGACGAAGGCGTCAGGCGCAGCGACCGGTTCGGCGAGTTGCGCCAGCACATCTGGAGCCAGCTCCAGGCCGAGGCACTGGGAGCCAAGACCGGAGGGGACCGATGAGTACCAGCACGCTGCCGACGGCGGACGCGACCGCCGACTCCGCTGCCGTCACCGAGACGATCACGCGCAGCAAATGGGCGCCCTTCCGGACCCTCATCATCACGGTGATCAACTTGACGCTGTTCTTCGTGGGCTGGCAGCTGCTCGCCCTTTCCGAAATCATCAACCCGCTGTTCTTCCCCAAGGCCACGGACATGTTCTCGGCGATGTATCACGGATTCGTCGACGGCATCATCGGCCCGCAACTGCTCCACAGCGTGCAGAACTTCACCATCGGACTGCTGATCGCTGCGGTGATCGGCATCCCGCTCGGCCTTTTGATGGGCGGAGTGCGGATCATCGACCTGATCCTGTCCCCCTATGTGTGGGCGATGACGTCGTTGCCGCGTGTCGCCCTCATCCCGTTGCTGATCCTGATCCTGGGCTTCGGTAATTCCATGCAGCTCACGATCATTGTGCTTTCGGCGGTTTTCCCGATGATGGTGAACTGCATGGAGGGCGTGAAGACCGTCGACCCGTCGCTGGTGCGGGCCGGCCGGATCTTCGGTGCGAACGAGGCGCAGCTCTACGCCAAGGTGATTTTGCCGTTCACGCTGCCGTTCGTGATCAGCGGCATCAACCAGGGCATCGCCCGTGGGCTGGTCGGGATGCTGATCGGGGAGCTGCTCGGCGGAGGTGGAAAGGGACTCGGGTTCCTGCTGGACCGGGCGGGCGACCAGTTCGATGCGCCGATGATGTATGCCACCTTGCTGCTGCTCGCGGTCATTTCGGTGGGGCTCGTGCAGGGAATGCGCTGGGTCGAACGCCGCGCCGCGCCCTGGCGGGACTTCGCGCGCGCATAGGCACGAAGGAGTCACCCCGAAGATTCACACAACAAGGAGAAGTGCATGAGGAGAAGCAAACGATTGCTCGCCTTGGTGAGCGCGAGTTTGGCGTTCGCGACGGTGCTGACGGCCTGCGGAGGCGACGACGCCGCACCCACGGAGGGAGCGGCCAGCCTCCCGGCCAATGCCGACGAGATCGACGCCACGATCGACACGTCGCAGGTGAAGAAGAACATCACGGTGGCCGTGGACAACCCCTATTACCTGTTCCATCACGACATCCTGGTGGCGCAGGACAAGGGCTACTTCAAGGAAGTCGGGATCGACAATGTCGAGATCGTGACCGTCGAGGATCCGCTGCCTGCGCTGATCGGAGGGTCGGTGGACTTCGCCCTGTACGACACCGATACCTCTATCGCGGCGGCGAAGAAGTCGAACTCGGGGGTGCGGTATCTGTCGGTCTATCTCGGCGGCGAGGCGAACATCCTCGGTGTGCGCAAGGGCATCAATACGGCCGAGGATCTCAAGGGCAAGACGATCACCGGAGGACAGTTCGGCAGTCGCAACGACTTCCTGATTCGAAAGCTCCTCACCGACAACGGAATCAATCCCGACACTGACGTCAAACTGGTCAGCACGGGGGGCCAGTCCAACCAGCGCCTGCAGTCGGTGATCGCGGGCACGGTCGACGGTGCGAGCCTTCAGATTCGGCACAAGTCACTGTTGGAGGCCGAGGGCGGCAAGTTCTTGTTCCAGGAGCTGGGACGGGCGCCGCAGAACGGCTGGGCCGCCAACAAGATCCTGACCGAGAGCCCGGAAACCGCGGCGGCCTTCCTGACGGCGACGCTCAAGGCCCGCCAGTTCATCAACGACATCAACAACAAGGATGCGGTTCTCGACCTGATGGCCGCGAAGGGCTTCGAGCTTCCACAGCCGTACCGCGATGCGTACGCCGATGAGCAGAACGCCAACTATCACACCGGCGACGGGGGCTTCGATGTCAAGGACATGGATCAGTTCATCAACGAGCAGATGGACCTGAAGGTCGTCCCGCCGGGCACCAACTGGCACGACTACGTCGACCTTGTGCCGCTGTGGCGTGCGCAGAAGGCCCTGAACCTGCCGCTGCGGCCCGCCCCAGCCGATCTGGCGCAGTGACGACGGGAACCGCATCGGCCGAGGGGCTTTCACTCCTCGGCCAGCACGACCTTGCCGGCCGGGGTGACGGCATGCAGGTCATGCGTCACGGCGACACGCTGTACGTCGGGCATGCCGGGACCAGCGGTGCGGGCACGTCGATCCTTGACGTGTCCGCTCCGGATCGTCCCGAACTGGTGAGCCAGTGGGACGCGCCTGCCAATACCCACACGCACAAGGTGCAGGTGGCAGACGGGCTGCTGCTCGTCAACCACGAGCGATTCCCCTACCGACCCAAGACGCCGTTGGGTCCGCACTCCGCGGGCGTCGCGATCTACCGGCTCGACGATCCGTTCGAGCCGAACAAGGTCGGATTCTGGGAATCCGGGGGCAAGGGCGTCCACCGCATCGTCTGGGAAGGCGGCCGTTACGCCCACATGTCGGGTACGCCGGAGGGATTCAGCGATCGCATCTGGATGACCGTCGACCTGCTCGAGCCGCAACGACCCGTGCTAGCCGCCCGCTGGTGGTGGCCGGGGCAGTGGCAGGCCGGAGGGGAGACCGCAGACTGGGCCGGCGGTCATCGCGTCGCGGCGCACCACGGTCTGCGCGAGGGGGAGCACACCTACCTGGGCTACGACGATGCGAACCTGGTCGTCCTCGACACATCCGATCCGACGGAGCCTCGCGAGGTGTCGCGCCTTCGGTGGGGAGGCGGTGCGACCCACACATGCATGCCCCTTGCGGGCCGCGGCCTGCTCGTGGCGACAGATGAGCAACAACACGACGGCCCTCACGGTGTGGAGCGACGCATCCACCTGATCGACATCGCGGACCCGTCGGAGCCGAAGTACCTGCGGACATTCCCCGCGCCCGCAGGAGATTTCGATGAACTCCCGCAACGCTTCGGGCCACACAACCTGCACGAAAACCGGACGGGTTCCTACCGCAGCAGCCGGCTGGTGTTCGCGACCTACTTCAGCGCGGGACTGCGGGTTTACGACGTGCCTGATCCCGCGAAGCCGCGAGAGGTCGCGCACTGGGTCAGCGATGCACCGGCGGGATCGCCTGTGCCGCAGGCCAATGACCTCTTCGTCGACGAGCAGGGCCTGATCTGGGTCACCGATCGCGGCACGGGTGGCGTGTTCTGTCTCGAGCCGCAGTCCGATCTGGCCGACCTGATGGCCGAGGCTGCCGCGTGAGCGCCGAGGCTGCTTGGTGAGCACCGCCGCGCCCGGATTCACCTGCGACGGCGTCGAGTTCGTCGGCTACCACGACGTCGGCGGTAAGCCGATCTTCAAGCTGGCCATGCAGGTGGTGGACGACCGCTGGTATCTCTATGCGAGCCATTTCTGGGAGCCGCGGCTCTCGATCATCGATGTCACCCAACCCGCCGAACCCCGCCTCGTCGGCGCGATCGAGGGCCCCGAGCCTGCCGCAACCTGGCAGGTCCAGGTCGCCGACAAGCTGTTGGTTCAGGGCATGGAGCATCGTCCGCCCGCCTGGGGAGGCGATCCCGCACGCAACGGCGCCGAAGGCATCCGCATCTTCGACGTGAGCGATCCGACCGTTCCTTCGCTGCTCAGCGAGTGGCACAGCGGCGCGCACGGCGTGCACCGCAACCACTTCACCGGTGGCCGCTACGTCCATGCGACGGCGAGCCGCCGCGGCTTCGACGGCAACATCTACGTGATCCTCGACATCGCTGATCCGCGGCGTCCTGAGGAAGTCGCGATGTGGTTTCTGCCCGAACAGTTCGCCGCTGCGGGCGTGACGCCGGCTCGCCGGATCTCCTTGCACGGACCGCCCTACGTCCTCGGTGATCGCGCCTACCTCAGCTACGGGGCTGCAGGCGTCGTCGTCCTCGACATCTCCGACATCGAGCGGCCGACACTCGTGTCGCGGCTGGACATCGGCGCCGCCTTCTCCAGCATGATCGCCATGCACACCGTGATCCCCGTGCCATCGCGAAACCTGTTGCTGGTCAACACCGAAGCCATCGCTGAATGTCAGCAGGAGGCGTACAACTTCGCCGGCATCGTCGACATCGGCGACGAGCAGAACCCACGTCTCATGTCGCTGCTTCCGATTCCGCGGCCTGCGGCGGGCGCGGCGTATCCGAACTTCAGCACGCGCGGTGGCCGGTTCGGCCCGCACAACCAGCACCATCCCCAAGGTCCTGAGCTGTTCACCGACGACAACCTGATGTTCATGACGTGGTTCAACGCCGGGCTGCGGGTCTACGACATCAGCGACGCCTACCTGCCGCGCGAGATCGCCTGGTACCTGCCCGACGATCCGATCGAACGCCGCGGGCTGCTGCCCAAGACGTTGGTCACCCAGTCCGAAGACGTCCTGGTCGACGCGCGCGGCAACATCTTTTTCTCCGACAAGAACCACGGGCTGCACGTCGTCCGGCTGACCGGGCGCTGAGCCGTCAGGGCACCGACATCGTCGGTGTCAGCCCGAGGTCGGCCAGCACCGTGCGGGCGGTGTTGCGGCCCGGCCGACCCGACACCGAACCGCCCGGATGCGAGGTCGAGCCGGTCAGGTACAGGCCCGCGACATCGGTGCGGTAGTCGAGCCAGCCAGGGATGACCGTGCCGTCGTCGAGTGCGAACTCGCCGCCGTGACACGAGCCGCCGATATTCGAAAGATTGTGCGCGGCAAGCGACGTCGGTGATTCGGGCCTGGTGGCCAGGATGTCGCCGGCGTCGAGACCGTCGACGTGGCGGCGCGCGATGCCGAGTAGCACCTCGGCGTAGGCCATCGCGTCGGCCTCCGACCATGGACCGCCGTTGTTCAGCATGGGCGCCGCGGTCAGGAACTTGAACGTGCCGCCGGGCGCCCGCTCCGGATCGACCGCGGTCGACGACATCATCAGCAGCCACGGGTCTTCGGTCTCCAGGCGCCCCGACGCCAGGCCGTCGACCTGGCGGAGCAAGCCCTCGGGGCTGCCGAGGCCCCCCGCGGCCGATGTCACCGGACCGCTGGCCGATCGGTACCGGACGTCGGCGCGAAGTGCGAAATGCACTGCGAACAAGGGGATCCCAGGTCGCCAGCATCGTGCGGCGTCGTCGGCCACGCTCGAGGTGCCCTCGAGCATCCCGCGGAGCTCGCGCAGGTGGCTTCCTGCGACGACGGCCCGGCCTGCCCGGAACACGCGCCCGTCGTCGGTGCGCACCCCGACGCAACGGTCGTTCTCGACGACGAACGACCGCACCCATGCCGACGTCTCGACGGTGCCGCCGTGGTCGGTGATGTGGGCGGAAAGCGCGGCTGGCAGCGCGCCCGAGCCGCCGACGGGGGTGGCCCAGCCGTAGGCGAGCCTGCCTGCCATGATCGCGGCGGGCAGCGCGCCGGTGCCCGGTCGCTGCGGCGGCTGGATCGTGGCGAAACCCATCCAGGCCATCACTTGTCGTGTCACCGGGTGTCCGAACGTCGACGCGATCACGTCCCATGCGCTGCGCCGCCGCAACTGTTCGTAACTGTGCGCCCACGGCTTGTCGGGCAACGGCAGACCTGCCGAAAGATAGGCATGCGCCGTCCGTTGGCCCGCGGTCCAGTCCTCGATCATGGCCAGGAGTGCGTCGGCGTCGGCGCGGGAGAACCGGGCGAACTCGGCGGCGGTGTCCGCCAGCTTCGGGTGCACCGTGAGCAGGTCGCCGTCGGGAAGAGGGAAGACCACCGCCGGGTCGGTGACGATGTATCTCAGCCCATAGCGTGCGATGAGCCCGAGCTCGTCGTCGCGGATCAAGGGGTTGGACTGCAGCACGACGTGCGCCGTCGAGCACGAGTCGTGATGCCAGCCGGGGAGGGTGAGCTCTTCGGTCACGGTGTTGCCGCCGATGACGTCGCGCCCTTCGAGCACGGTGACGGTAAGGCCCGCCTCTGCGAGGTACGCCGCGCACACGAGCGAGTTGTGACCGCCGCCCACTACAAGAACGTCGCAGACATCGCTGACCGGGTCGTTCGAGGAGGGGGCTGCCACGTCGTCCTTCCGCCCATGGGTTCGCTCCTGCTACGGTAGAAGCCTACGCAATCGTTTGCAATAGCTATCCAGAGGTTCTGAAAAGCATGGACGAATATGTCGCATCCGCCCGTTCGCACTGGGGCCCGCGGTTCACCGCCAACGGTGTGCCCGCGGCCGATTTCGAACGCGTGATGGCAAGCCTCGAATCCTGGGACGACTGGTGTGCCGTCTGGTCGGAAGCGGCCAGCGCGCATGAGGAACTCGGGATCGAGGCGCTGGGACAGGGCCGGCTTCGCTCCGCGGGCGCGCACCTGAGCACCGCGGCGGTCGTCTATCACTTCGCGAAGTTCGTCTATGTCCGCGATCTGGCGCAGATGCGGGCCGCCCATCAAGCTGCCGTGCGGTGCCTCGATGCCGCGCTGCCGCATCTGGACCCGTGCGGCGAACGCATCGAGATGCCGTTCGAGGGCTCGATGATGTACGGGATTCTGCGCAAGCCGCAGCGACCGTCGCCTCATCCGACCGTCATCTGTGTGCCGGGTCTTGACTCGACGAAGGAAGAGCTGCGCGCGACCGAGGAGCTCTTTCTCGAACGTGGCCTCGCCACCTTCAGCGTGGACGGCCCAGGGCAGGGAGAAGCCGAATACGACCTGCCGATCCGTCCGGATTGGGAAGTGCCCGGCCGGGCCTTCGTCGACGCCCTTGTCGCACGCGATGACATCGACGCGGATCGCATCGGCGTCTGGGGAGTGAGCCTCGGCGGCTACTACGCACCGCGGTTCGCCAGTGGCGACGAGCGGATCAAGGCATGCGTAAGCCTTTGCGGCCCGTACACTTTCGGCGAGAACTGGGACATCATGCCCGCCCTGACCCGGGAGACGTTCACGGTTCGCTCCCGCTCGAAGGACCAGCACGAGGCCCGCGCATTGGCACGCACGCTCACCATGGACGGCCGCACCGCATCCCTGCGGTGCCCGACGCTCGTGGTCGCAGGCAAGAAGGACCGGCTGATCCCGTGGCAGCAGGCGCAGCGGCTTGCCGACGAAGTCGAAGGAAGCGACTTCCTGCTCCTCGAGGACGGTAACCACGGCTGCGCCAATGTGCTGTCGGCACATCGTTACCGCACAGCGGACTGGATGGCCGCCCGCCTCGCGGCGTGATCGGTCAGGGCTGCGCGTCGATTGCCGCCACGATGTTGTCGGGCGTGAACGGCAGCCTGCGAACCCGGACACCGAGGGCGTCGGCGAGCGCATTGCCGATCGCGGCAGGCACCGGTCCCTGGGTGGCCTCACCGGCGCCGAGCGACGGCTCGTCGGCACGCTGCAACACATGGACCTCGACCTGGGGCACCTGACCGAACCGCGCGATCGGATAGGACTCCCAGTCGGTGCTGACGACCGAGTGCCGGTCGAACCGGACCTGCTCGAACAGTGCCCAGCTGGCGGCCTGGATGGCGCCGCCCTCGATCTGGTTGCGCACGCCGTCGACGTTGACCGCCCGACCGACATCGACAGCGATCGTCAGGCGGGTGACGTGCAGCCGATCGGTGGCCTCCACATCGGCGACGACGGCGCAGTACGAGCTGCGGTTCTTGTAGCGGCAAAACGCCAGCCCGCGACCCCGCCCGTCCGGCAGCGGAGCACCCCAGCCGGCGGCCTCGGCGGCGGCGCTCAACACCTCGCGCGCGCGAGGGTCCGACAAATGGGCGAGTCGCATCTCTACGGGATCGCGGCCGATCGCCAAGGCGAGCTCATCGATGACGGACTCCGTGGCGAACGTGTTGAGCTGGCTGCCAAGTGAACGCAGAGACGACGTGCGGATCGGCATCGTCAGCAGCCGGTGAACAGTGACGTCGACCCTGGCGATGTCGTAGTACGGCTCGGCGTTGCGTGCCGAGCCGTGGCCGCGCTCGGCAGGGGGATCGACCGCAGGAGGAAGCATCGTCACGCGGGCGCGATGGGCGTCGGCCAGCAGGCTGTGGTGGGTCCCATAGCCGGGCCGGGCCGTGTGGCCGTTGCTCCACGATTCGTATGACCAGTCGGTGATCGTGCCGTGCTCGTCGACGCCCGCCGCGATGTCGGCGATCATGGCGGGACCGAAGGGCTCCCACGACATTTCGTCGGCGCGGCTCCAGAGCACCCGCACGTGCCTGCCGGGAACCCGTGTGGCGAGCAGCGCCGCATCCATGGCGGCGTCGTCGGCCGCGTTGTGGCCGTAGCTGCCCGCGCCCTCGACGTGCTGGACCACAACCGCATCCGCAGGCAGGTCAAGGGCCGCCGCGATGGCCCGGCCCAAGGTGAACACACCCTGGCTGTGGCTCCAGACGTCGAGCCGGCCGTCATGGAAGTGCGCAATGGCGCAGCTGGGGCCGATCGACGCGTGGGCGAGGTACGGCCTCGAGTAGGTCGCGGCCACGGCTGCCGACGCGACGTCGTGGCCGGCGCCGTCAGCGCGGATGACATTGGTCTCGGCCTCGGCGGTCCGCAACCAGCCCTCGATGTCGTCGGGCAGCTCGATGCCCGCCGACCACGAGACTGCGGCCGCCAGCGCTTCGGCCGCCTGCGTGGCCTGCCCCTCACGGCGAGCCAGGACGGCAAGGAAGTCACCGTCGCGCACCACCTGCTCGACCCCGGGCATAGCCGAAAAGCTTGCGAGAGAATCGTTCTCGAGGTGGGCCCCCGGACCGGGTGGCCGCACGACCCGTGCGTGCAGCATGCCGACGAAGTCCAGGTCGTGAATGAAGCGCGGCAGGCCGAGCACCTTGTCGGGCAGGTCGACGCGGGCCAGATCCTTCGACGTTCCAGCGGCAAGCTCGACCTCGAGGCTCGGGTCCCCGACCTTCACCGCGAGGTCGACGATGCCTGCGAGGTCGGCGTACGAACCGATGCGGGCACCGTCGGGACCGGCGAACACTCCGGACACCAGATGCACCGCGTTGACGTCGAGTCCCGCCTTGCGGGCGGCGGTGCGGCGGAACAACTCTCGCGCCTCGGCGCAGACCCGCCGGACCGCCGCGCCGGAGACCGTCATCGACAGGCTGCCCGCCGTCAGACCCTCATCCGGCGACGAGGTGGTGTTGGTGGGGGCTGCGCGGACCGTCTCGGGCGGTACGTCGAGCTCGTGGGCGGCGAGCTGGGTCAGGGCGGTGAGGATTCCCTGGCCGAGCTCCACTTTGCCGACGCGCAGCGCGATGGCGCCGTCGTCGGCGACGGTCAGCCACGTCGAAATCCACGGATTGGTGACGAGCGAGGCGGGCAGTTGGGCAGTCACAGTTGCGAACCCGCCGCTGCGAGTACGGCTTCGACGAAACGTGAATGTGTGCCGCAGCGGCACAGATGGCGCTCCAGCGCCGCCGACACCTCGTCGCGGTTCGGGCGCGGATTGTCACGCAGCAGCGCGGCCGCGCTCATGATGATCCCGGCGATGCAGTAGCCGCACTGGCCGGCCTGCAGCTCGAGGAACGCCGACTGCACCGGGTGCAAGGCCTCGCGACGACCGAGGCCTTGCAGGGTCTGCACCTCGTCGCGAACGTAGTCGACGGGGATGTCGCACGACGGTGTCGGGTGACCACCGATCAAGACGACGCACGCCCCGCACTGGCCGAGCCCGCAGCCGAACTTCGGTGACTTGTCGCCGATGTCGTTGCGCAGCGCTTCCAGCAGGGACGTGCCTTCTGGTACCTCGATGTTGTGCGCGCGGCCGTTGACGGTCAGCGCGAACATAGCCACGTCAGGCGTGGTTCGAAGCCGCCCAGTAGGTGGGGTCGGCCTTGCTCGCGGCCAGCTCGTCGGCGGTCTGGAAGCCGGGCGCCATCGACGCGGAGGTGCCTGCCATGTACTGGTGGTGGTCGATGCCGAGCAGGCGGATCCAGCTCTGCTGACCGAAGGTCAGTGCGATACAGCAGCCCAGCTCGACGAGCTCCTGCTCCGAGAAATGCGCGTGCAGGCGCGACCACAGTCCGTCGAGGTCCTGCGAGCCCCATGCGATGGACTCGGCGTACGCGAGTGCAGCCTTCTGGCGGTCGTCGTACAGGTCGGACGTCTCGAAGTTGAGCAGTTGGTCGTACTGCTGCTCCTGCAGGCCTGCTGACGTCGCCTTCTCCGACCGTTGGTTGCCGCAGAACTCACACTTGACCGTCCTGGAGATGTACACCCGGCACAGGTCCTTGATCGCGTGGTCGACCGCGCCGCTGTGGAACTGGGCCTGCCAGCTGTCGGCGAAGGCCCAGAAGGCCTCTGGTGAGTGGGCGCGCACCGCGGAGCTCTCAGGACGCGGGGTGCCGTGCTTCGCGCATCGCTCCAGCTCCGCCTGCATACGCTCGTCCATCTGGTCGAACGGGACGTAACTGATGCGCTGCGTGATGGTGGTGTCCATATCGCTCCTCACAAGCATTGTGCAATCGATTGTTACAAGTATCGTCTGGCCTGGTCCGAGCGTCAAGGGTCGGCCGTCAGTCGAAGACCAGAAGCTTGACGAGCGCGACTGCGCCGATCACCAGGATGATGACGCGCAGTACCGAGGGCGGCAGCCGTCGGCCGTAGCGAGCGCCAAGGTAGCCCCCGAGCAGGGTTCCGCACGAGATCAGCGCGACGAGCGACCAGTCGATGTGGTCGGTGGCGATGACCATGAATGCCAGTGCGGCAACGACATTCACCATCGTCGCAAGCACATTCTTGATGGCGGTGAGGCGTTGGATTCCGTCGCTGAGCAGCATCCCCATCAGCCCGACCAGCAGGATCCCTTGCGCCGCCCCGAAGTACCCGCCGTACACGCCGAGCAGGAATATGCCCCCGGTCAGCAGAGCCCGCGAGAGGGGAGTCGCCGAGCCTTCGTGGCGGGCCGCCGCCGTGCGCCGCTGAATGCTTGGACCGACGACGACCATGACCATGCCGAGAGCGATGAGCACGGGCACGATCGCCTGGAAGGATTCGGCGGGCAGCACCAGCAGCAACACCGCGCCGACCAGTGCGCCCGCGGCCGATGCCGGGGCGAGGCGAATCAGCATCGATCGGTTCGGGGCCAGCTCGCGGCGGTAGCCGTAGATGCCGCCGACGCCGCCCGCCACCATGCCGATGTTGTTGGACACGTTGGCCGTCAGTGGTGGGTAGCCGAACAGCAACAGGGTCGGAAAGGTCACCAGGCTTCCCGAGCCGACGACGGAGTTGATGGCGCCGGCCCACACCCCGGCCACGAAGAGGGCGACGGCTTCGATCATCAGTGACTGCGGGGCTCAGCCGAGATGCTTGTCGAGGAAGGCGATGACACCGTCGATCGCGCGTTCGGCGACGTCATCGACGTCGACCGTGCCGTCGGCACCGACGACCGGAAAAATGTAGCCGTGCAACGGGTGGTCCCAGGTGACCCAGCTGGCGTCCTTGCCGCTGGCCGCCAACAGGTCATAGCTCAGCCGGAAGATCCCCTGCAGATGGTCGTCGTCGCGGCCCATCACCAGGATGGGAAGTGAGATGGGCGCTATCCGTTCGAGGGCGATCGACTCGTTGATGCGTGAGCGCACGAAAGCCGGGTCACGCATTTGCATTTCCTCGATGTTGCGCAGCTGCGTCTCCGGATTCGTGAACGCCGAATCGTCCGGGGTGAGATCGAGGAACTCGTGGTTGGCGGGTTCGCACGCGACCCCGGCCTTGAGCGGGCCGTCGTACTGGGACGCGATCTTGAACAGCATCTCGCCTGCGTGGCTCACTCCGACGTGACCGAGTCGGTCTTGGCCGATCTGGGGGTGCCTGGCCACGTGTTCGAGGATCGCGAGCTCGTCCTCGAACTCCAGGGGCGAGCGGTTCATCAAGTCCATGCCCTGCCGTCGGTCGACGACGAGGCGCCCGCCGCGATGGAAGCCGAGCTCGACCTCGGTCCGGTACCGGCCCCACGCGCACGCGTAACCCGCGTCGAGCAGGCGCTCCATGATGTAGCCGTGCGTTGCGACCCGTTCGCGCAGCCACTGCAGGCCGCCGCCGCCATTGCCGTAGGCCAGAAACACGAACGGAAGGCCGGTGGCGTCCTGCGAGGGCAGGCGCAGCGCGTACGGGACGTAGAGGCCGTCCCAGGTCTCGGCCAGGTGATAGCTGACGGGCCGGGAGGAGCCTGGCACGGATTCGGTGATCGCTGCGTAGCTCGGTGCGGGCATGCGCCGCTCCAATCGCCTATCGGTGACGCGCTGGTTGCAAACGATTGCATGCTAGCACGGTGGCTAGGGCGGGGTCCGGTGTGGCCCCAGCGCTCGCCAGGGGAAATCAGCCCAGCAGTCGTAGCGCGGTCAGCGCGTACGCCCTTGCGGCGACGAGCAGCTCATCGATGGCGACCGACTCGTCGGGGCGGTGCGCCTGCTGCGCGACCGAACCGGGGCCGACGACGACCACCGGCACGCCGAGGTCGCGTGCAACGAACCCGCCGTCACACGCCGCGGTCCACCCGCCAGGCGGCAGCGCGGGACCGCCCGCATCGGCGACCGCGGCGACGGCGGCGCGCGCCAGTGGCGAGCCCGCGGGCGTCTCGAAGGCAGGCATCTCCATCGGCATCGACGCCTCGACGGTCAGGCCGCGATCGGTCAACGGCAACGCGTCGATACGGGCACGCAGCTCGTCGAATACGGTTGCGGCCGACTCGGCGGGCATAAGCCGGCGGTCGGCGACCACCACGCATTCGGCGGGCACGGTGCTGCCACCGCTGCCGCCCCGTATCTGGCCGACGCTCCATGTCGCCGGGCCCAGCAGCGGGTGCGGCCGACCCGCCAGCTCCGCGTGCATCTTCTCGATCTCCGCCACCACCGCCGCCGCACCGTAGATCGCATTGGCGCCGTCGTCGGGACTGCCTGCGTGACAAGCGGTTCCGTGTACCTCGATCCGCACATAGGAGGCGCCGCGCGCGCCGACGATGGTCTGCATGTCGGTCGGCTCCGCGGTGACACAGCCAAGGAATGTCGCAGGCGCCGACGAGACGTAGGCACGGATGCCGATACCGTTCTCCTCCTCGTCGACGAGCGCGGCGAGTTCGACGGGTCCACTCAGCCCGGCGCCCCGAAGCGCTGACATCGCCGAAAGACAGGCGGCCAGGCCGCCTTTCATGTCAGAGGCGCCGCGACCGTAGATGCGGCCATCCTGTACGGCAGCGCCGAACGGGTCCTTCGTCCAGCCCTCACCGACCGGGACCACGTCTGTGTGGCCGAGCAGCAGAAGACCAGGCCCGTCGCCGCCGGGGAGCGTGACACGCAGGTTGTTGCGACCCTCCTGCACCACGTCCTCGCGGACGTCGAGCCCGAGCGCGGCGGCCGCCCCGGCGAGCGCGGCGACCGTCGTCGCCTCCTCGCCGGGCGGGTTCTGTCCGTGGGCCCGCAACAGCGACCGGGTCAACTCCACCAACTGGTCCTCGTCGATCTTGTCCAGCACGGCCCGCTCGGCGGTGGACACGGCCACGCCGGTCAGCCGTTCGTAAGCTGATCGACGGCGCGGCGCAGCCGGGACACGCCCTCGTGGATCCGGTCAGGTGGGGTGGAGGCGAAGCACAGCCGCAACGCGTTGCCGAACCGGCCTGACGGGGAGAACGCGGTACCGGGGATGAAAGCCACGCCCTCGGCCAGGGCGGGCTCGAAAAGCGCTGTGGCGTCGACGTCGTCGAGCGTCACCCAGCAGAAGAAGCCGCCTTCGGGATCCGTCCACTTGGCGATATCTGCGAAGTGCTCGCGCAGCGCCGCGTGCATCGCCTCCTTGCGTCGCTTGTACTCGGCGCGCTGGGTCACCAGATGGTCTTCCAGGTGGCCGCCCGTCAGGAAGCCCGTCACCAGCCGCTGCGCGGGCAGGTTCGTGCACGTGTCCATCGCCTGCTTGGCATTGATCAGGAGCGGTTGCAGTTCGGGCACGGTGTCGACCCAGCCGACGCGCAACCCTGGCGCGATGATCTTGGAAAACGTGCGGACGGCGAACACCAGCGGATCGCCGCCGCCGAGCTCTCGCAGTGTCGGCAGCGGCTCGCCTTCGAAGCGCAACAACCCATATGGGTCGTCGTCGATCACCATCGAACCCCACTGCCGCGCGAGTTCGAGGAGCCGCTGCCTGCGCTCCAGCGACATGGTGACGCCGGACGGGTTCTGGAATGTCGGGACAGTGTAGATCGCCTTGGGGGTGCGGCCGGCCTCGTCGACCAGGCGCTCGAGTTCGTCGATGTCCATTCCGTCGTCATCGACGGGGATCTCGAGCAGCGTCGCACCGTAGGACAGCGCGGTGGCGCTGCCGTTGGTGTACGTGGGTGACTCGACGGCGACGAGATCGCCTGGGTCGACGAAGATCTTGCAGGCCAGGTCGAGTCCCTGCATCCCGCCCGCAGTGATGGTGAGACGGTCGGCTGTGGTCTCGTCGCTGGTGCCGCGCAACATCTCCAGGAGCGCGGCGTGCAGCGGCGGATCGCCTTCGGTCGCCGCGTAGTCGTAGGCGTCGGGTGCGGCCAGTGCGACGGCCGCGATCCCGGCAAGGATCTCCGACGGCACCGCCTCGGCTGCCGGGCTACCCATCGCAAGGCGGACGATGTCGTGAGACTGCTTGTGCAGCAACGATGTACTGGAATCGATGACCGATCCCACCAGCCCTTCGACGCGGGCGGCGAACGGGAGTGTCGATGTCGTCACGGGTTACCTCCGGACTGTGAGTTCTTGGTGGATATCGGTGAGGCGCTCGACCCCTGCGTGGGTGACCACAACCGGCTCGGACAGTTCGTAACCCCAGTCGTCGTTCCAGATGCCGAGGATGACATGAAACGCCATTCCCGCGAGCAGTTCCGTCGTCTCTCCTGGGCGCAGGCTTACGGTCCGCTCACCCCAGTCGGGTGGATACCCGATGCCGATCGAGTATCCGATGCGTGAATCCTTCTGCAGCCCATGAGGCCTGATCACGCGGTCGAACGCCCGATGTACTGTGCTGCCGTCGGCGCCCGGGCGCATCGTCGCCAACGTCGCCTCCATTGCCTCGCCGATCACCTTGGCGGTGTCGGCGAGCAGCGATGGCGGTTCGCCGAGCATCAGGGTTCGCGCAAGCGGCGCATGGTAGCGGCCGTAAACGCCTGCCACCTCGATGGTGGTGGCCTCGCTGTTTTCGAAGGTGCGCTCCGACCACGTCAGATGCGGTGTGCCCGCGGCCTTTCCGCTAGGAAGCATCGGCACCACCGCCGGGTAGTCGCCGCCGTGCTCCGGTGTCCCGCAGGCCTGTGCCGCCATGATCTCGGCGATCACGTCGCACTGCCGTCGACCGGGGCGCACGCCATCCAGCGCGGCGCGCATCGCCTGCTCGGCGATGGTTCCCGCGATCCGTAACTGCCCTATCTCGAAGTCGGACTTGATCACTCGGACCCAGTTCACCAACTCGTTGGATTCGGCGAGGCGGTTCGACGGCAGCCCGCGTTCCAATGCCTGGTAACCGCGCGGCGAGAAGAAGTGCGAGTCGCCCTCGACGCCTATGGTCTCGCCCACCGTCACGAGCCCGCGGGCAGCGTCGGCGATCCAGTCGAACGGGTGCAAGTCCTGGCGGTGGACCAACTCCTCGGGGTAGCCGTGGATATGGTCGTCGTCGAGGTTGGCGGTGAAGGCCGCTCCCGTGGCGTCCATCGCTCTGACGAACAGGTGTGGCGCACCGTCGGTGCCGAGCAGCAGGCACTGCGGGGTGTAGAACGACCATGCGTTGTAGCCGGTGAGGTAGAAGATGTTCGCGGGGTCGCACACGACAAGGGCGGCAAAACCCCTCTGCGACATCGCTTTCCGCACCCGCTGCAACCGGCCGGTGTATTCCGCGCTCATCGACGGCAGATCCGCCATTCTCACCTCTCCAGCAGCTGTTGCCCGGCACCCACCGCTTTGCGCCCGAGGACGCGCAGCGCCGACCACATGGTCACCTGGTTGGCGGTCAGCACCGGTTTGCCTAGATCGCCTTCCAGCTCTGCGATCACGTCGTAGGTCGGCAGGTTGGTGCAGCTGATGAACACGGCCTGGGCATCGTCGGTGTCGGTGTCTCGGACCAGTCCTGCCGTGATGTCGTAGGGCACCATCCAGATGTCTGAGATCAGGCCCAGCCCCGCGGAGGCGACCACCTCCACGCCCGCTTCTGCCAGATACGTGGTCAAACCGACCGTCAACTCGGCGACGTAGGGCGTCGCGGTGGCTATCCGGTGCACCTCGAGGTGGACCAACGCCTCCAGCAGTGCGCCGCTGGTCGTCACCGCAGCAGGCGCACCCGCCTCTTTCATGGCCGAAATCAACGCGGCTTCACCCTCGACGCCGCCGATGAAGCTTCCCGACGTGCAGGCGTAGGCCATCACCAACGGCGAGACCGCGCGAACGTCATCGTACCCCTGGGCCACCAGGGCGGGGTCGGAGATGTGCACGGCCATCTCGAGCGTCGCGGGCAGTGGAGCGAACGGCATCCGGGTGATGTGCAGGCTGACGTCGTCGGGCACCCAGCGCCATAACTCCCGGTCCAGGGCGAAGTCGAACGGTGTGATCACACCGATGCCGCACTGCTCCCGTTGCGGAGACGGACTCATCGCACCAGTCTGGGGCGACGGTGCGGCCACCGCAAGACGATTGTTGACAATCGTACGGTTTCGCTTAGCCTCGGAACCGTGCCTGGAACACGACCGGTCGTCGCGGTCCTGTGCGAGAAGGCGACGGATCGACCGCAAGGGCTCGATGGATTGGACGTGGACTTCCGATACTGCGCGGCCGACGGCCTCGCCGACGCCGTCCGGGGCGCGAAGGCCCTTTTGCTCTGGGACTTCTTCTCCCGGGCAGTCAGAGATGCATGGCCGGACGCCGACCAGCTCGAGTGGATCCACATCACCGCCGCGGGCGTCGACACCCTCCTCTTCGACGAGTTGCGGGAATCCGATGTGGCGGTGACCAATGCGCGCGGCGTGTTCGACCGCCCACTCGCCGAGTACGTGCTCGGCGCCGTTATCGCCTACGCCAAGGACAGCCTGACGAGCTTCGACCTGCAACGCCGACACGTTTGGCGGCACCGTGAAACCCGCAGCATCACCGGCGCCACCGCGCTGGTGGTGGGCACCGGCGGCATCGGCAGGGAGATCGGGAAGCTGTTGCGCGCCGCGGGCATGCAGGTCCGGGGCGCGGGCCGCAGGCCGGTCGCCGACGACCCCGACTTCGGCGAGATCGTCGACAGCGCCAACCTCGCGGCCGAAGCGGCCTGGTGTGACCACCTGATCCTCGCCGCACCGCTGACGGCTGCCACGCACGGCCTTGTCGACGCCGAGGTGCTGGCCGCCATGAAGCCCGATGCGCATCTGGTCAACATCGCCCGCGGGCCGATGGTCGACGAGGCCGCCCTGCTGGCGGCCCTGACCGAGGGCGGCATCGGCGGTGCGACGCTCGACGTCTTCGACACCGAACCGCTGCCGCCAGGCCATCCGCTGTGGGATGCGCCGAACGTCGTCGTCACCGCGCACATGTCGGCCGACGCCGCCGGTTGGCGCGACGCGTTGGCCGAGCAGTTCGCGACGAATGTCCGACGGTGGCTCGCGGGCGAGCCGCTGCTCAACACGGTCGACAAGAAGCTCGGATATGTGTCCACGGGGAAGACCGCATGATCGCGTCGGCGACCGAGCTCGTCGAGGGCTACCGGAACAAGAGCATCTCGCCCGTCGAGGCGACCGAGGCCGCGCTGGCCGCGATCGACGCCTACGACGGGCGGGTCAACGCGTTCGTCCTCGTCGACCACGAGGGTGCGCTGGCCGCCGCCAAGGAGTCGGAGGCGCGCTGGCAGGCAGGCGAACCGCTCGGCCCCGGCGACGGCGTGCCCACCTCGATCAAGGACGCGCTGTGGACGCGCGGCTGGCCGACGCTGCGCGGCAGCCGGCTGATCGACGCCGCGGGTCCGTGGGACGACGATGCGCCGTGTGTGGCGCGGCTGAGGGAAACGGGCGCCGTCATCGTCGGCAAGACGACGACGCCCGAGTATTCGTGGAAAGGCGTCACCGATTCGCTGCGGCACGGCCCCACCGGGAATCCGTGGGATCCGGAGATGACGTCCGGCGGATCCAGCGGCGGCAGCGCGACGGCGGTCGGGCTTGGTATGGGTCCGTGGTCGGTCGGCACCGACGGCGGAGGATCGGTCCGCATCCCTGCGGCGTTCACCGGAACGGTCGCGCTGAAGCCGACGTACGGCCTGATCCCGTTCTATCCACCGAGCCCGTTCGGCACGCTGTCGCACGCGGGGCCGATGACAAGGACGGTGCGCGACGCGGCCGCGCTGATGGATGTCATCACCGGGTTCGACGCGCGTGACTGGGCGGCGATGCCGACGCCTGCGACGTCGTTCCTGTCCGGTCTCGACGACGGGCTAGCGGGCCTGCGCGTCGGATACTCGGCCAATCTCGGCTTCGTCCGCAACGATCCCGAGGTCGACGCCGCCGTCCGGGTGGCCGTCGGGCTACTAGCAAGCGCAGGGGCACAGGTGGATGAGGTCGATCCCGGGTTCAGCGACCCGGTGGAGGCCTTTCACGTGCTGTGGTTCTCCGGCGAAGCCAAGGTGTTGTCGGCCTACGGTGCCATCGAGGACCTGGCTGACCGGATCGACCCGGGACTGCATCGCACGGCGACGATCGGGTCGACGTTGTCTGCCTCGGACTATCTGGATGCGATGACGGTGCGGATGAAACTCGGCGAGCTGATGGGCCAGTTCCACCAGCGCTACGACGTACTCGTCACTCCGACGCTGCCGTTGCCCGCGTTCCCCGTAGGCCAGGATGTGCCCGACAGGTCGACGTCGCCGGACTGGACGAGCTGGACGCCCTATACCTATCCCTTCAATCTGACCCAGCAGCCCGCACTCAGCGTGCCCTGCGGGTTCACCACTGCCGGATTGCCGGTCGGGTTGCACATCGTCGGCGCGCGCCACGCCGACGCCCTGGTGCTGCGCGTCGGCCAGGCGTATCAGGCCGCGACCGACTGGCACTTGCGCACACCGGCACTACTGGCCGAGGAGGTTTGAGATGAGCAGGTTGATCACGGTTTCGCTGGACAAGCGCGGCGTCAGCTGCGTCGCCCGGATGCTCGACGACGAGGCGCCGCGCACCTGCGCGGCGGTGTGGGATGGCTTGCCGTTGTCGGCGTCGGTGTTTCACGGCAAGTACGCGCGAAACGAGATCTACACGCTGCTGCCCGCGTTCGCGAAGGCCGACCCGGGCAAGGAGAACACCACGATCACGCCCATCCCCGGCGACCTGTGCTGGTTTTCGTTCGACTCCGACGTCCTCGGTAACCCGGCATACGGCTACGAAAACGCCACCGGCACAGGCACAACCGGAGCGATCGTCGATCTTGCGCTGTTCTACGGGCGGAACAACCTGCTCATCAACGGGGACCAGGGCTGGGTGCCGGGCAATGTCTTCGGCGCGGTCATCGAAGGGCTTGACGAGATGGCCGAGGCGTGCCAGGACCTGTGGATGGGCGGCGTGCGCGGCGAGACGCTGACCTTCACCCGCCGCTGAAGCTCCTTGCACCGCGAGCGTGCGCAGTTGTCCGGAGTTTCGCGGCGTGTCGCGTGCAAACGCGCACGCTCGCGCTGCGGATTAGAGCGGGTGAGAGCGCAGGTAGGTGTAGACGCTCCCGAAGTTCTTGTTGACCTCGTCGGGAATCGGCACCGGGCCACCGAGAGCCCTTGCGCCCCAGACGATCTGCGCGGTGCGCTCGACCAGTGCGGTGACGTGTAGCGCCTTGTCCGGTCGTGGCGCGACGGCGACGAGCCCGTGGTTGGCGATCAGCGCGGCGGCCCGGCCCTCGAGCGCCTTGACCGCGTTGCTGCCGACGTCCGGGGTACCCGATGCCGCATAGTCCGCGCAGCGGATCTCCCCGCCGCAGTACACGGCAAACTCGTCGACGGCCGCCGGGATGGGTTGGTGTGCGACGGCGAACATGGTGGCCCACACCGGATGTGAGTGGATGACGCTGCCGATGTCGTCGAACGCCCGGTAGCACGCGAGGTGCAGGTGCAGCTCCGATGACGGGTTTCGGCCGTCGACGGCCTGCACCACCGCACCTTCGGTGTCGACGACGACGAGGTCGTCGATGGCCATATCGGCGTAATCGACCGACGACGGGGTGATGACGATGGTGCCGTCGCTGCGGCGGGCCGAGATATTGCCCGCCGTGCCTTCGACGAGGCCGCGCCGCAGCATGTCCTTGGCCGCCGCGAGCACGGCGGCTTCGGCGTCGTCGACGAATCTCACCGTGTCAGCACCTCCGGGTTCACGACGTTGTGTGGTGTGCCGCCCGACAGCAGGGCTTCCAGCCCGTCGGCGACCATCTGCGCCTGCCGCAGCTCAGTGTTCCACGTGGCCCCGCCGATATGCGGCGTGAGCACGACGTTGGGCATACCCGTCAGCGGATGGTCGACGGGCAGCCACTCGCCCTCGAAGTGGTCGAGCCCGGCGGCCGCCACCTTGCCGCTCTGCAGCGCGTCGACCAGCGCGTCGGTGTCGTGCAGCCTGGCGCGCGCGGTGTTGAGGAACACCGCGCCATCGCGCATGGCCGCGAACTGAGCGGCGCCGATCATGCCGACGGTGTCGTCGGTGACCGGTGCGTGCAGCGAGAGGATGTCGGCCATCTCGAGCAGTTCCTCGAGGCCGTGGTGTGCCTCGTCGTGATACGGGTCGTAGGCGATGACGTCGACGCCGAGCCCGGCCAGCCGCCATCGCAACGCGCGGCCGACGGCGCCGAGGCCGACCAGCCCGGCCGTCCGGCCTGCGATCTCGCCGCCGCGGAAGCGTTGATAGGGGATGGTCCCGTCCCGAAACACCTGGCCGGAACGGACATCAGCGTCGGCGGTCAGCAGGTGGCGGGTGACTGCGAACAGCAGCGCGACGGCCATCTCGGCGACCGCGTCGGCGTTGCGGCCCGGCGTGTACAGAACGGGAATCCCCGCCGCGGTGGCGCCTGCGATGTCGACGTTGTTGGGATCGCCACGGGTCGAGGCGATCGCGCGCAGCGGCAGCTCGAACACCGGGCCACCCACCGAATCAGTTTCCACCACAAGGACATCGGCGCCTTCTTCGCGGGCACGCTCGGCCAGCTGCTCGGGGGGGTAGATCCTTAAGGGCGTCTTGTCGATCCACGGGTCGTAGACGACATCGGCCAGTTCCCGCAGTTTCTCGAAGCCCGGCCCCCGAAGCGGGGCGGTGACAAGGGCGCGCGGTCTCGGGGTCACGACTGCCCATGCTCGCGTACGGTGACCCGCGTGTCACGCGAAGAGGTGACAATCGGCATCGACATCGGCACGACCGCGGTCAAGGCGGTGGCAGCCGACGAGCATGGTCGCGTCGTGGCGAGGACCCGGATTCCGCACCGCCTTGGGGTGCCCGCGCCCGACAGACTCGAACACGACGCAGGAGAAGCGTGGCGTGACGGACCGATGGCGGCGCTGGCGCAGCTGGGCCGCTTCGACGCATGCGCGGTGGCCGTCTCGGCGATGGTTCCGTCGCTGACGGCGGTCGATGACGACGGGGTCCCGCTCACGCCGGGGCTGCTGTACGGGGACAGCCGCGGCAGGGTGGCCACACCGACCGCGGGCATGGGGTTCATGATCGGCGAGACGGCCGAGTTCCTGCGGTGGACGGCGCGCGAGGCGCCGGATGCCGCCGGGTACTGGCCTGCGCCCGCGGTGGCCAACTATGCACTGGGTGGTGAAGCCGTTATCGACTTCGCCACCGCGTTCACCACGCTGCCGCTTTTCGACGGCACCGGATGGGACGCGACGGAATGCGCCGCCTGCGCCGCCTCGGTGGACCGCATGCCCCGCGTCGAAGCACCCGGTTCGGCCGTCGGCACCGTGCAGGGCAGCGAAACGGTGCTCGCGACGGGCGCGATCGACGCCACCTGCGAACAGCTGGTGGCAGGCGCCGACCGCGACGGCGACGTGCTTGTGCTGTGCGGGACGACGCTGATCGTGTGGGCGACGATCCCCGAGTTTCGCGACGTGCCCGGGTTGTGGACCATCCCGCACACGGCGGCGGTCAAATGTCAGATCGGCGGCGCGAGCAATGCCGGCGGCCTCTTCCTCAACTGGGTGGATAGCCTTGTGGCACCGGCTGATTCGGCGTCTGTCGATCCGGGGCAGGTGCCGGTGTGGTCGCCGTACATTCGCGGTGAGCGCACTCCGTACCACGATGCCGACCGTCGGGCGGTGCTCGACGGCCTCACCCTCGGACACGACGCCGTCTCGGTGCGGCGCGCCGCCTACGAGGCGTCTGGATTCGTCGTCCGCCACCTCATCGAGCTCGGCGGCACGCAGGCCGCCCGTATCGTCGCGACGGGTGGGGGGACCCGTGTCGAACCGTGGATGCAGGCGATCGCCGATGCGACCGGGCTGCCGGTCGAGGTGTCGGCCGTACCCGAGGGGGCGGCGCTCGGTGCGGCGTTCCTGGCGCGAATGGCTGCGGGACTCGAGTCGTCGCTGTCGGACGCCGCACGCTGGGCGTCGACCGAGCGGACGATCGAGCCGAACCCGGCCTGGAAGAGCCCGATGGACGACCGCTACGGCCGCTTTCTCGAGTTATCTGCCCTGGACTAACCCCCGCGAGCGTGCGTGTCTGCAGACGACACACCGAGGTGCAGTGACAGTCCGTGCACGCTCACACAGTGCGAGCGTGCACGTTTGCACGCAAACCTGCGGCGTGTTGTGTGCAGACACGCACCCTCGCTGAGCTGAGGTTGGCGGAGAAAATTAGCTAGCGTTTGATGGCCGCCACGTAGCTCATCTCGGTGAAGAAGCCGATCGCGCCGTCCTCTGGGAACTCGAAACCGTTGGCGGCGTACGCGTCCGCCATCTTCCGCGCCGAGACATCCCAGCCGTGCCCGGTGAGGTACTCGATGACGTCGTTGCGTTCCTCGTGGTAGATGAGGTCACCCATCTCGAAGTCGTGGCCGTAGGTCTTGAGCCGGTCGGTGATCTCCTTGGCGCGCTCGTCGGAGAACATCGACACATCCGGGATGTGTTCGGTGGCAACTCGACTGCCGGGTGCGCTGAGTTCGTCGATCCTGTCGAACAACAGGTCCTGCGCCTCCGGCGGCAGATAGATGAGCAAGCCCTCGGCCGTCCACACCGTCGGTTGACCAGGGTCGAACCCGTTGTCCAGCAACGCTTTCGGCCAGTCATCCCGAAGATCGATCGCGACCGTGCACCGGTCCGCGGTTGGATGCGCGCCCAGATTCGCAAGCGTGCGCGACTTGAACTCGATCACCTCTGGCTGATCGACCTCGTACACGATCGTGCCGTCGGGCCACGGCAGTCGATACGCCCGTGCGTCGAGACCCGACGCGAGGATGACGGCTTGCCGGACGCCCGCGTCGGCTGCGTCGGTGAACAGCCTGTCGAAGTGACGTGTGCGCACCGCCATCCCCTCCGCGGTACGTCGCATGCTGAACCGGGGGTCGACGTCCTCGAGTTCGAATTCGCCGTCGAGGGCGCGGGTGAAGAAGTCCAGACCGACGGCGCGCACCAGCGGTTCGGCGTACGGATCGGAGATCAGCCCCTCACGGTCGGCGATCACTCGTTGCGCGGCCACCATGGTGGCGGTGGCACCGACGCTGGACGCCAGATCCCATGAGTCGCCGTCGGTGCGGGCCATCATGCCCCCCGCAGGGTCGCGGTGAGGTATCCAGAGTCGCCGGCCAGCTTGATGAGCTCGTCGTCCGGCAACTCAAAACCGTTGGCCGCGAACGCCTCCGCGGTTGTCCGCGTATCCACCCGCCAACCCTGGCCGGCAAGGTACTCGTTCGCAGAGTTGCGCTCGCCCGAGTAGAACAGTTCGGAAAGGCTGAGATCCGAGCCGGCCTGGCGGGAGCGCTCGTCCAACTTCTCCGCCCAGTCATCGGGCATCGACTCGATGTCCATGTTCTCGGTGGCAAGGCGGCTACCGGGCGCGGAAAGCGCGGTGATGTTGTCGAACAACCGGTCCTGCGCGTCCGGCGGCAGGTAGACCAACAGACCCTCGGCGATCCACGCGGTCGGCTGATCCGGATCGAATCCGGCCGCTCGCAGCGCAGCAGGCCAGTCGTCGCGTAGGTCTACCGCGACGGTCATACGCGTGGCGGTCGGTACGGCACCGAGGCCATCCAGCGTCGTGGTCTTGAACGCGATCACCTCGGGCTGGTCGACTTCGAAGACCACCGCACCCGCGGGCCAGGAAAGCCGGTATCCGCGGGTGTCCAGGCCCGCCGCCAGAATGACGGCCTGCCGAATCCCGGCGCCTGACGCGGCGACGAAGAAGTCGTCGAAATACCGTGTCCTGACCGCGATCTGCTCGTTCATCGACTTGCGGTTCATCACCGGATCGTCGTCGTTGAACAGCTCGCCGTCGACGATCCTGACGAAGGAGTCGACGCCGACGGCGCGAACCAGCGGTTCGGCGTACGGGTCGTCGAGAAGTGCATCGGGGCCCTGGGAGGCCACCGCCCGCGATGCCGCTACCGCGGTCGCGGTGGCACCCACACTTGAGGCCAGATCCCAGCTGTCGTTGTCAGTCCGTGCCATCGAGATTCCTACTGTCGTATTGCGGTGACGGCGAGCGAGCCTCGCATCGGTGCGAGCGCTTCATCGTCGGGGAAGTGTCGGCCGTACTCGGTGAACATCTCGGGCCTGTCCCGGGCGCTCACCTGCCACCCGTGATCGGTGAGGTAGTCCACGACGGGGTTGCGTTCGCCCGGATAGAACAGATCCGCAAAGTTGATGTCGAAGCCGTGCTTCTGCCACCGCTCGCGGAAGGCCTCCGCCCGCTGGCCCATGCTGGCGCCCGCGTCCGGGTGGTACTCGGTGGCCAGCCGGCTGCCGGGTGCGGACAGCGTCGCGATGTCGTCGAAGAGCCGGTCCTGCGCGTCCGGCGGCAGGTAAACCAAGAGGCCTTCGGCCGACCATGCCGTCGGCTTGCTTTCGTCAAACCCGTTGCTGCGCAACGCAGCAGGCCAGTCCTCACGCAGGTCGATGCTCACTGCGCGCCGTGTCGCCGTCGGCTCGGCGCCGATCGACGCCATCGTCGTGCTCTTGAACTCGATCACCTTCGGCTGGTCGATCTCGTAGACGACGGTGCCTGCCGGCCATTGCAGCCGATAGGCGCGTGCGTCCAGGCCGGAGGCCAGAATCACCGCCTGCCGGATCCCCGACTCCGTCGCCTCACCGAAGAAGTCGTCGAAGAACCGGGTACGCACCGCCATCACGGTGGTGATCAGCCGGGTGGCCGCGGCGCCCTCGTCGTCGTCGGACAGGCCGAGCTCGCCGTCGAGCATCCGGTTGAAGAAGTCCATGCCGACCGCCCGCACCAGCGGTTCTGCGAACGGATCGTCGATGAGAGCGTCCGGTTCCGTGCTGGCCATCGCGCGGGCGGCGGCGACCATCGTGGCGGTGGCGCCGACGCTGGACGCGATATCCCAGCTGTCTGCGTCCGCCCTCGTCATAGGTTCATTTCTCGTCGCCGAAGGTGCCGCTGACGTACCGCATCTGGGCGAACATCGTGTCGCTGTCGAACGGCGGATACCCGTGAGCGGTCAACAGTTCATTGATATTGCGGCCGTTCATCGTCCAGCCGCGTTTGTCGAGGTAGCCGGCGGGTTCGTCGCGGTCGTCGAAATAGACGAGGTTGGCCCAGTCGAGGTCGTAGCCGTGTTCCCGCCACCGCTGCGCGGACAACTCCATCTTTTCCTTCGCCTCGTCGACGTCGGCCGCATCGATGGGTGGCGAGCTCTCGGTCGCCAGCCTGCTGCCAGGCGCACTGAGCGCGGTGATGGTGTCCAGCAGCGAGTCCTGGGCCTCTGGCGGCAGATAGCCGAGCAACCCCTCGGCGCTCCACGCTGTCGGCTTCTCGGGGTCGAAGCCCGCCTCCTTCAGCGCTGCGGGCCAGTCGAAGCGTAGGTCGATCGGCACCACGCGGCGCTCTGCGGTTGGCTCGGCGCCGATGTCGGCGAGCGCCTTGGTCTTGAACGCGATCACCTGCGGCTGGTCCACCTCGTAGACGACGGTGCCCGCGGGCCACTGCAGCCGGTATGCGCGCGAGTCCAGGCCCGACGCCAGGATCACCGCCTGCTGGATGCCTGCGGCTGTCGCGTCGGTAAAGAAGTCGTCGAAGAATTTCGTCCGGACCGCCATGTTGTCGACCATTCGGTCCATCCCGGCGTGCTTGTCGTCGTCGATGTCGAACGCCGACGGCGCGAGCTCGCCGGTGGCCAGCCGAGTGAACACGTCGACGCCGACGGCGCGCACAAGCGGCTCGGCATAAGGGTCGCTGATCAGCGCGCCGTCGATCCTGGTCGCCAATGCCCTTGCGGCCGCCACCATCGTCGCGGTGGCGCCAACGCTGGAGGCCAGGTCCCAGCTGTCATCGTCAGTCCGGGCGGTGCGAGCCATGAAAGAACCCCTGTTCGTCAATTAGTTAGCTGATGTAACGAGCCGTCTGAAACTGTACGCTCCGAATCTGACCCGAATCTGAAAGGACGTCTGACCTCAGTGCCGGCCACCTGCGGATGCGAGGTAGACAGCGACCAACTGTTACTCTCGTAGACTGCGCGACTCCGCAGGCTGGGCGCAGGTCAGATGGCCTGGGCTGACAAGCACCCAGGCTGCCCGGGGCACCCGCACACGACTTGGCCACGCTGGTACGGACCAGCCCATTTAGCACGCCGCGATATGAGCCCGGCTGCGCAGGAGGAAGAGTGCTTTCGGCTTTCATCTCATCGCTGCGAACGGCCGATCTGCGCCGCAAGATTCTCTTCACCCTTGCGATTCTGATCCTGTACCGCGTCGGCGCCTCGATCCCGTCTCCCGGGGTCAACTACCCGAATGTGCAGAAGTGCATCGCGCAGCTCAGCGGCGGTGACTCGGCGCAGATCTATTCGCTGATCAACCTGTTCTCCGGCGGCGCGCTGCTGCAGCTGGCGGTGTTCGCGATCGGCATCATGCCGTACATCACCGCGAGCATCATCGTTCAGCTGCTCGGCGTGGTGATTCCTCGCTTCGAGGAGCTGCGAAAAGAGGGCCAGGCGGGGCAGGCGAAACTCACGCAGTACACCCGCTACCTGTCGATCGCGCTGGCGCTTCTTCAGTCGACGAGCATCGTGGCGCTGGCCGCCAACGGCGGACTGCTGCAGGGCTGCAACCTGGACATCATCCAGGACTCGTCGATCTTCACGCTCGCCGTCATCGTCATCGTGATGACCGCAGGTGCGGCGCTGGTGATGTGGATGGGCGAGCTGATCCAGGAGCGCGGCATCGGCAACGGCATGTCGCTGCTGATCTTCGCCAGCATCGCCGCCCGTATCCCGTCCGAGGGCAAGAACATCCTCGACAGCCGCGGGCCGATCGTCTTCACCGCGGTCTGCGTCGCCGCACTGGTCATCATCGTCGGCGTGGTGTTCGTCGAGCAGGGCCAACGCCGCATCCCGGTGCAGTACGCCAAGCGAATGGTCGGCCGCAAGATGTATGGCGGCACGTCGACATACCTGCCGCTGAAGGTCAACCAGGCAGGCGTTATCCCCGTCATCTTCGCGTCGTCGCTCATCTATATCCCGCACCTGATCACCCAGCTGATCCAGAGCGGCCAGAGCAACCCCGGCAACGGCTGGTGGGACAAGTTCGTCGCGAACTACCTCACCAACCCGGCCAGCCCGTCCTACATCGCCGTCTACTTCGGCTTGATCGTCTTCTTCACCTACTTCTACGTGTCGGTGCAGTTCAACGTCGAAGAGCGGGCCGACGAGATGAAGAAGTACGGCGGCTTCATCCCCGGCATCCGGCCTGGTGCGCCGACCGCCGACTACCTGCGTTTTGTGCTCAACCGGATCACCCTGCCCGGCTCGATCTACCTCGGCGTCATCGCCGTCCTGCCGAACTTGTTCCTCGAGATCGGCAACACCGGCGGGGTCCAGAACATACCGTTCGGCGGTACAGCGGTTCTCATCATGGTTGGCGTCGGTTTGGATACGGTCAAACAGATCGAGAGCCAGCTGATGCAGCGCAACTACGAAGGGTTCCTGAAGTGAGAGTCGTACTGCTCGGACCGCCGGGGGCGGGCAAGGGGACGCAGGCGGTGAAGCTGTCCGAGAAGCTCGGCATCCCGCAGATCTCCACAGGTGACCTTTTCCGCGAGAACATCAGCTCAGGCACACCGCTGGGCCTGGAAGCCAAGCGCTACCTGGACGCAGGCGATCTCGTGCCATCGGAGCTGACCAACAAGCTGGTCGAGGACCGCATCGAGCAGCCGGATGCCGCAGACGGTTTCATCCTCGACGGCTACCCCCGCTCGGTGGCGCAGGCGCAGGCGCTCGACGAGATGCTGACGAACCACAACACCAAACTCGACGCCGTGCTGGAGTTCGCGGTCTCCGAGGACGAGCTGTTCACCCGGCTCAAGGCCCGCGGCCGCGCCGACGACACCGAAGAGGTCATCCACAACCGGATGAAGGTGTATGCCGACGAGACCAGGCCGCTGCTGGAGTACTACAGCCACAACAATCTGCAGACTGTCGACGCGGTCGGCGGCCTCGACGAGGTCTTCGCCCGAGCGCTGCGTGCACTCGGTAAGTAGCCGATGATCACCGTGCCGGGGCTGCGAACCCGCAAGGTGGTCGAGCCGCGCACCCCGGGTGAGCTCGACGCGATGGCCGTCGCAGGCGCCCTGGTGGCGGCCGCTTTGAAAGCCGTGCATGACGCCGCGGCCCCAGGGGTCTCCACGCTCGAACTGGACAGGATCGCCGAAACGGTGATTCGGGACGGCGGCGGCACCCCGTCTTTTTTGGGCTATCACGGCTTTCCCGCCAGCATCTGCTCGTCGGTGAACGACCGCGTGGTGCACGGCATCCCGTCGGCCGACGAAGCGCTGGCGGCCGGTGACCTGGTGTCCATCGACTGTGGCGCGATCGTCGACGACTGGCACGGCGATTCCGCGATCACGTTCGGCGTCGGGCAGCTGATCGGAGTCGACGAGGCCCTGTCGGCGGCCACGAGGGAGTCGATGGAGGCGGGCATCGCGGCGATGGTGCCGGGTAACCGCCTGACCGATGTCTCGTTCGCCATCGAGTCCGGTACGAGGGCCGCCGAGAAGCGCTACGACCGCAGGTTCAGCATCGTCGCGGGCTACGGCGGCCACGGCATCGGCAGGCGCATGCACATGGACCCGTTCCTGCCCAACGAAGGCCAGCCCGGCCGTGGTCCCTATCTGGTTGCCGGCTCAGTGCTGGCCATCGAACCGATGCTGACGCTCGGGACGGCGAAGACCGTGGAGCTCGAGGACGGATGGACCGTGGTCACGGCCGACGGGACCCGCGCCGCCCACTGGGAGCACACCGTTGCGGTGACTGACGAAGGGCCTCGCATCCTGACCCGATAGGTCAGAAAATTTCTTCGCTGGTTTGGGCAAAACCCGTGAACCGGATCGGCCTCGGCCTCGTAATAACGGGGGAGGTTGTGAATGGATAATCCCGAGGCCGCCTTGATGCGCCTGCTCTACGACGAGCACGGCCCAGCCCTGTGGCGCTATGCCGTGCGGCTGACGGGGGACTCGGCGCGGGCGGAGGATGTGGTGCAGGAGACGTTGCTGCGCGCTTGGCAGCATCCAGAAGTCACCGACGGTGACCGGTCGGCACGCGCCTGGCTGTTCACAGTCGCCAGAAATATGATCATTGATGAGCGGCGCAGCGCCAGGTTTCGCAACGAGACCGGAACCCCGGATCCCGAGAAGACCTACGACCGCGCCGGCCCTGATGAGGTGGATTCCGCCTTGGACCGAATGATGTTGAGCGGCGCCATTGCACAGCTGTCCCCCGATCACCGCGCGGTGGCCAGGCGGTCGTACTACCAGGGTTGGACAACCGCGCAGATCGCCGCCGATCTAGACATTGCCGAAGGCACCGTGAAGTCGAGGCTGCATTACGCAGTAAGGGCGTTGCGCCTGACACTGCAGGAAATGGGGGTGACCCGATGACGCAACCCGCGAACCGCGACGATGATTCGCGCGGCGACGACCGCTACACGATGTGGGATGCCGCCTACGTACTTGGCTCCCTGTCGGGGACCGAACGTCGGGAGTTCGAGGCGCATCTCGCCACCTGCCCCCGATGCAGTGCGGCCGTCGCAGAGCTGAGCGGCATGCCAGCGCTGCTGGCGCAGTTGACCGCCGAGGAAGTAGAGGCACTGGACGACCCGGCGGCCGAAGACCCGCCGTTGCGGCCTGAAGTGCTCGACACACTGTTGGACAAGGTCGAGTGGCGGCGCCGCCGCACTCGACGGATCAGCATGATGACGCTGGCCGCCGCCGCGGCGGTGTTGGCCGTCGCCCTGGTTATCGGGATCCTTCCCGGTATCCGCGGGCAGGGCGGTGATGACGGGCCGATGGCGTCGGCCGTGACGATGAGCAAGATCGCGCAGACGCCGATCAACGCCACCGTCACGCTGACCGGCTTCGGCTGGGGCACCCGGATCGACATGGTCTGTACATACGGCGACTATGCGAGCCGCGGCCAGGCAACGACAGAGAACTTGTCGATGGTCCTGTTGGACCACAAGGGAACTCAGAGCGAAATCGCGACCTGGGTCGGTGTGAACGGCGCAACCGCGTTGCCGAGTGGCAATACGACGATGCAGAAGGATCAGATCAAGTCGGTCCAACTCGTCGATACGGACACGAGGGCGGTTCTGTTGCAATCCGATCTGTGAGTCGGATCACGGATTGAACCGAGGTTACTCACGAGTCGTGTCACTTGCAGGTGTGGAAGCAGGTGAATGAATGACTGAGGGTCATCGAGTAGTCGGCAGGGTTGTCGATCACATCGTCGGCTATCTGGCGGCGACCGGAGTCGAATACATCTTCGGCGTCGACGGCGCCAACATCGAGGATCTCTACGACGCAGCACACTTTCACGACGGCATCACCGCAATCCTGGCCAAGCACGAGTTCTCAGCGGCGGCCATGGCCGACGGCCTCAGCCGCAGCGGCGCGGGCCTTGGCGTCGTCGCAGCGACCTCTGGCGGCGGCTGCCTGAATACCGTTGCCGGACTTGGAGAGGCGTTGGCCAGCCGGGTGCCGGTGCTGGCGCTGATCGGACAGCCACCGACGCCACTGGACGGCCGAGGCGCCTTCCAGGACACCAGCGGCCGAAACGGCGCACTCAACGCTGAGATGCTGTTCTCGGCCGTTTCGGTGTTCTGCCGACGGGTCACCGCACCCCAAGACATCGCGAGCGCACTGCCAGAAGCCATCGCGGCGGCGAATCAGGGTGGGCCCGCAGTCCTGCTGCTGCCGAAGGACATTCAACAGTCCGCCCTCGACCTCGGCGGTTCGGTGAACGGACATGCCAACGGGCTGCCGGTCAGCGCTCAGTTCAGTGACCCGCAAATCGTCGCGCAGGCTCTGCGGAATGCCGACGGGCCGATCACGATCATCGCAGGCGAGCAGGTTGCCCGTGACGACGCGCGCGCCGAACTCGCACAGCTGCGGTCGATGCTGCGAGCGCGCGTGGCCACCGTTCCTGACGCGAAAGACGTCGCGGGCACTCCGGGGCTCGGGTCGTCGTCGGCACTCGGCGTGACCGGTGTGATGGGCCATCCGGGTGTCGCATCCGCGATCGCCGACAGCGCGCTGTGCCTGCTGGTCGGCACCCGGCTGAACGTGACCGCACGTGCCGGGCTGGACGACGCGCTCGCGTCGGTGCCCACCTACTCGATCGGGGCGGCGCAGCCGTTCGTGCCGAGCACGCACGTCCGCACCGAGGATCTTCGGGGGTCGCTGAAGTTGCTCGTGCAGGCGCTGAACGGCGACTGCAGGCCGACGGGCGTCCGTGTTCCTGACGTCGTTCCGAGGACCGAGCTGACGCCGCCGCGGTATGACGGGCCTGGAGTGCGTTACCGCGAGGCGATGGCGGTGCTCGATAAAGCACTTCCCGACGGCGTCGACATCGTCGTCGACGCGGGCAACATCGGTGCATCGGCGATCCATTACCTGCCCGCCCGCCGGGACGGCCGATTCATTGTCGCGCTGGGTATGGGCGGCATGGGTTACAGCTTCGGCGCCTCGCTTGGGGTCGCGTTCGGACGCAAACGTCGTACCGTGGTCCTCGCTGGCGACGGGTCATTCTTCATGCACGGCATGGAGATTCACACCGCCGTGCAGTACGGACTTCCGGTGACGTTTCTCCTCTTCGACAACCACGCGCACGCGATGTGCGTGACGCGCGAGCAGCTGTTCTACAACGACGTGTACAGCTACAACCGGTTCGGCCCGAGCCGACTCGGGGCGGGCCTCGCCGCGATGTTCCCCGGTTTGTCATCCGTCGACGTGGACGTGATCGACGATCTACCCGCAGCATTGCAGGCCGCACTCGAGGTCGAAGGCCCTTCGGTCATCGCCGTCGAGTGCTCGGCCGACGAAATCCCGCCGTTCGCAGCCTTTCTCGGAAAGGCGCCAGTGAAGAAACCTGTAGTCGCAGAGGAGAGCAGTTCCCATGTCGTTGCCCGCGCTTGATGACATCACCGCCCACCAGCTTGAATTGACCGGCTCAGCCGACCCGATCGACGGAGTCCTCCGTGTCGAGACGGCGCCGCGGGAGAAGGCCACCCCGATCATCATGGAGATGATGCGGTCGGTCTACCCGCATGACGAAGTGTTCGGAAAGTACTGCACCGTAAACGATTACATTGACTGTCCACCCGACGAGCTGTTCGAGTACATGTCCGACACCAGATGCCTCGAGGAGTGGACGTACAGCCTGCGCGGATTCGCCCCGACGGAAGAACCGGGGTTGTGGGTCGCCTACGACAAGCTCGGCGGCGACAAGGGCAGCCCGATCTTCACGAGGACGGTGGCCAACAAGGAGTCCCGCACGGTCGACTACCACTGCGCATGGGACCAGGGCAAGCACTTGTGGATGATCTACCTGATGCGCATCGTCGACGCGCAGGTGGTATTCGACAAGCCCGGCTCCGTTGTGCTCTGGACGAACTGCCACCACCCCTTCTACGACAAGAACCCCTATCCGGAGACCGCCCCACCTCAGCGTCCGGTGTGGGTTGGGGATTTCTGGGACATGTTCGGACCCGGCCACCTGCTGGAGATGAAGAACCTCAAGGCGATTGCCGAATACCGACACCACAACGGCCTGCCGATCACGCCGGCCTGGATGAAGTGAGGACCGACAAGATGACCGTCAGCCTGCTCGATATCTCGACGTATCTGCCCGGAGACCCGGTCAGCGCCGACTACTACGCCGGCCACGCCGAAACCGATGACCTGCGCGAGAACGTGATGTTCAAGGCGCCGAAGTTCCGCCACCACGTGGGTCAGGACGAGACGGCCATCGACATGGTGGAGCGTGCCGCCGCGGGTCTCGTCGAACGCCACGGCCAGGACACCGTCGCGAACATCGACATCTTGATCACCCACGTTCAGCTACCGGACATGCCGTTCTATGGCAGCGGTGGCGGCATGGCGCATCGCCTTGGCATGAAACCGAATTGGGTTCTCGACCTGCACAACGGCGGCTGCGCGGCGTTCGTGCTCGCCATGAACGTGGCGCGCGGTCTGCTCGAGTCGGGGCAAGGTGAGACGGCACTGATCGCGGTCGCCCAGAACGCGGCGGGAACGATCTTCGACCAGAAGACCATCCGATCGAAGGCCCAGGCTTCCGTGCCCGGTGACGGCGCTGCCGTCGGCCTGCTCACGCTGTCGGACAAGTCGCCGATCCTCGACATCGAATGCCGCACCTACGGCGAGTTCGCAGGTGATATGACCATCGCGGTGAACCCGGCCCGGAAATGGTGGGAGGCGGGCCCGGGCGAGGGTTGCATCGGGTTCACCGAAAGCAAGATCACCAAGGTGCTGGCGCGCGGCAACCGCCAGGTGCCCGAGGTCTCCTATGCGGTCTGCGACCGAATCGGCATCAAGCCAAAGGATCTCGATCTTCTGGTGACCAACCAGCCCAACCGGGCGTTCCTGCGCAACTGGCGCGACGCGCTTGAGCTTCCCAAGGAGCGTCACCGCGACACGTTCGAACAGTGCGGCAACCTGTTCGCCGCGGGCATCCCGGTCAACCTTGAGCGCGCCATCTCCGACGGCCAACTCAAGAAGGGCGACGTCGCGCTGATGGCCGCCTTCGCCCACGCAGGCGACTTCGCGGGAGCGGCGGCGATCAAATGGGGCGGTCGGGACTGATGAGCACCCCGAGGGGGGACCTCACAGAAGCCGTCTCGGCGCTGCCGAGCGCGGTGAACCCGTTGGCGCTGTCGCTCAACGAGAACCCGTTCCCGCCGCTGCCCGGAGTGCGGTCGGCGTTGTCCGAATCGGTCGATGCGGCCAACCGCTATCCGGAGTTCCTGCCCGAGCGGCTGCGCGCATTGATCGCCGGGCACGTCGGCGTCAGTGAGGGACAGGTCGTGATCGGCGCCGGTGCGACCGGGGTGATCATGCAGGTGCTGAACGCGGTGACCAGCCCGGGGGACCGGATGGTGATGACGTCGCCGACGTTCGACGGCTATCCGATCTTCGCCCAGATGGCCCGGCTGATCTCGGTCACCGTCGCGCTGGACGAGCACGGCCACCACGACCTCGATGCCATGGCCGAGGCGGCGCGGCACGCACGGGTCGTGGTGGTCTGCCGTCCGCACAATCCGACCGGCACCGTCGAACCGGCCGAAGACATCGAACTGTTCCTGCGGCGGGTGCCGTCGGACACCGTCGTCCTGATGGACGAGGCGTACGTCGAGTTTCTTGCCACCGAGCATCGGCTCGATGCCCTTTCGCTGGTCGAGCGGTTCCCCAATCTGGTGGTGGTGCGAACCTTTTCGAAGGCGTACGGACTCGCCGGGCTGCGGATCGGCTACGGCTTCTGCGCTCCCGATCTGGCCAGGCGGCTGTGGACCATGCAGCTGCCGTTCGGTATCGGAATCACCGGCCTGGTGGCGGTGGCCGCGTCATACGATTCTGAAAGTCAACTGCAGCAACGGATCCGGATGATCGCCACTGAGCGGCGTTATCTACGGAACCGGCTTCACGCGATGGGTGTGTACAGCACCGACGGGCATGCGAATTTCGTGTATCTGCCTGCCAACAGTGGGCCGTGGCGGCACTTCTTCGAAGACACCGGCCTGCAGATCCGTGATTACGCCAACGGCAGCGTACGGATCACCGTGGGCAACCGACAGTCCACCAGAGCGGTGCTCAACGCGTTGGAGCCGTTCGCGTCGCGTTGAGTTTCCGCCGTGCCCACCGACGGGCTGCGGTATGAAGAGATGTGGCCTCAGAACCGTCTGCGGATCCGCACAGGCGAGACCCCATCGAGCTCGCGCGCGCCAACTGGGAACGCGCGGGGTGGGGTGGCGTCGCGAACGGGATGGTCGCGGTCACGTCCGTGATGCGGGCCCACCAGATCCTGTTGGCCCGCGTGGAGAATGCCTTACGCCCGTACGACCTCAGCTTCGCGCGCTATGAGCTGCTGCGGCTGCTGGCGTTCAGTCGCAACGGCGCACTGCCGATCACCAAGGCGTCAGACCGGCTGCAGGTCCACGTCACCAGCGTGACGCATGCGATCCGTCGGCTGGAGGCAAACGGTTTGGTGAAACGGCTCCCGCATCCCACCGACGGCCGCACCACGCTGGTTCAGATCACCGACCTCGGCCGCTCGACAGTCGAGGACGCGACCGTGATGCTCAACAAGGATGTGTTCGCCGACATCGGCATCTCGGACGGCGAGTCGCAGGCGCTGGCGGCGTCGATCGAAACGTTGCGCCGCAACGCGGGCGACTTCTAAGCGGCGGTCACCATCTTCCGGCGAGCAGACGCGAAAACCCCCGAAGCACCGCGAAAATGGGGGTGTTCGCGTCTGCTCGCCGGGCGTATGCCCTCGTCGCGGGTCAATTTCACCGCCCACGGCGGAGCGCAGCTCCCGTGACAGCTGCTCGCGGAGGACGGGTGACTAGTCCGCGACGTTGGGCAACGGAATCGTCGCGGTCACCGCGGTGCCCGCGCCAGGCCGCGAGCGAATGTTCAGCCGCCCGCCGACGATCTCGGCGCGTTCGGCCATCGACAGCAGACCGTAGCCGCCCATCTCGTCACTGCCCAGCGGATGTTCGAACGTGTCGAAACCCACTCCGTCATCGACGATTTCGAGACGCGCCGTGTCGTCGCCGACTGCGAACGTCAGCCGTGCCGTCGAGGCGCGTGCGTGTTTGACGACATTCTGTAGGCACTCCTGCGCGATGCGGTACAGCGCGATCTCGATATGGTCGGGCAGTCGCGTATCGGTGAGATCGACCTTGACGTCGATCTGCCCGATCGAACGGGCCAGGCTGGCCAGTCCACCCGCGAGACCCAGATCGTCGAGCACCGGCGGCCGCAACCCGCCGATCGCCGCGCGGGCCTCCTGCAGAGTCAGATCGACCAATTCCCTTGCCATGCCGAGCTGTTCGGCCATCGTCGCGGGATCGGTTTCCGCTGCGCGGGTCGCCGCATCGAGGCGATACGACAGCGTGATCAGCCGTTGCGATATGCCGTCGTGGATATCGCCCGCCAGCCGTCGACGTTCGAGCTCTTGGGCCTCGATGACCTGCTCGACGAAGTTCTCGTGCGCGCGTTCGCGGACAACCAGCTGCCGATGAAGTCGCGCCTGGTGCATTGCGCCCGCGATGAGTTGGCCGATCACCAACAGCAGTTCCACGTCACCCGCTGTGAACTCCCGCCGATCGACGGTATGCACGTTGAGCACGCCGACAAGGCCTCCTGGGTCGGTTTCCATCGGCACCGAGACCATCGAGGTGAAATCGGATCCGCGAAGCGACTCGAACGGCATGTACCGCGGGTCGGACTCCTTGTCATGGGTGATGACGACGGGCTCGCGGTGGCTTGCCACCCACCCCGATACACCGGATCCCAAGGGCAGCCGGATCTTTCCGATCTCCTGGTCGAACGGCGGCGTCGCCCCCGCCAGCGTCAGCGAGCGGTCGCTGTCGTCGAGGACGTGCACGAAGCAGACATCGGTGGCGGTGGCCTCGGTGATCATCCTGGCCGCCGCCGCGGCCAGCGGCTCGACGCCAGGGCCGCTGGACGCTGCCTGGATCAGCTCCCGCAACAGCGCTAGCTCACGGTCGGCGTCGACGAGATCGCGAACGGCATGGGGGCGCATCGGGCCGCCACCAACGGAATTCATTGGTAGATGCCTTCGCGTAAGGCGGTGGCGACCGCACCGGTGCGGTCGCTGACTCCGAGCTTGCGGTATATCGCCCGCAGATGCGTTTTCACCGTCTCGTCGCCGATCACCAGCTTGCTGGCGATCCCGCGATTGGACAGGCCGTTGACGACGTAGGACAGGATCTCGCTCTCCCGCTGCGTGAGGCCCTGGCGCGCGCCCGGCCAGAACTCGTCGCGCTGCATTCTGGCCGCGGTGTCGGCGGCCCTGGCGGCCATCCCCGGATCGATCGCGGTCGCGCCGCCATGCACGAACTCGAGTTGGCGCACGAGTTCATCGCCGCTGATGCTCTTGAGCAGGTAGCCCGCCGCACCGACGCGCAGCGCCTGGAACAGGTACTGCTCGTCGTCGTAGACCGAGAGCATCACGACCTTGCGGTCCGACCGGTGCTCGCGAAGCGTCTGGCACAGGTCAAGGCCGCTTGACCCCTGCATGCGGACATCGGAGAGGACGATGTCGGGATCGAGGTCGTCGACCACGCTGAGCGCCCGCTCAGCACCCACGGCCTGGCCGACCACCATCACCCGGTTGGTGAAGGCAGCGAGCATCGCCTTGAGACCCTCGATGACCATTTCGTGGTCGTCGACAAGGACGATTCGCACTGGTCCGGAGGCGAGCGGGCTGTCGGACGCCATGGCAACACCTTAAGACCGGCCCGCGGCGGGGTCCCGCAACCTGGCCTGCCCAATCCCCCGAATGGGGGAGGCTGGGAACGTCTGCTCTGGGTCACCCTTGTCAACGTGCCTATGACACAGCCCAAGACTTGGCGTGCCGGTCGATTCTGGTGGGATTGCAATTCGCCGGTCGGCGCCGACGTGAACTCACTCCGTGCGGTCGTGTTCGACCTCGATGCCCTGGCCGACGTCGAATGCGACGGCCATCGGGTGGCCTATAACGCCGCCTTCAAGGAGCACGGCTTGACCTTCGAATGGTCCGTCACGCGGTACCGGCAGCTGCTCGCGCTCACCGACGAGCGCCAGCGGGTGTCCGCAGAACTGCGCAAGCGCAGCGTCTCCACCGAGTCTGACGTGCTGACCAAGCTGCTTGCCGACGACATCTATACGACCAAGTCGATGATGCTCGACGAGATGATCCTCGACGCGGGCCTGACGCCCCGGCCCGGGCTCGTCGACCTGGTCATGGAGGCGTTCACCGCTGGCGTGATGGTGGCCGTTGTCGCAGGTGGGCAGCGCAGCTGGGCGCAGCCGTTGGTGCGTCAGCTGGTCGGCGACGGCGTCGTCGAAACCGTGGTGACCGCCGATGACGTCAAGAAACCGATGCCGGATCCCGAGGCGTTCCGAACCGCTCTGTGGGAACTAGGAATACCTGTCGAGAACGCGCTTGCCATCACCGGCTCGGCGGCGGGTTTGCGCGCCGCGACCACGACGGGCCTGGCGTCTGTGGTGATCACCGGGGACGGTGCGCCGCAGATTCCCGCCGCTATCGCGGTCCGGCCGGACTACGCAGGCGGCGAGCCGCTACGGATCGCCGATTGCCAGCGACTGCACCGTCGTTGGTATGCCGACCATAAGCCGGCCGACGCCGCCTAGGTCCGTCAGCTAAAAGCCAAGCTGACGTCGGTCTTTGCCGAAAAAGTAGGGAAACGCCCTATATCCCGGGCCACTGCGTTTGCTCTAGCGTCGATTTCGTCGGGGGACGCGTAGACCAGACGTGCCCAACGGGCGATGCCGAGGAGACTCTCATGACCAAAGCACGGTTAACTGCAGTTCGGATTGCGGGGGTGATCGCTGGCCTGGTGTTGTCGCTGCTGATGGTGGCACCCACGGCGCAAGCCGATTCCCTCGCCGACATAAGGGGCACCGTAGCCCGCGACAGAGCCAATGCGGGCTGTCCGGATCTGAAGTACAACCAGACACTTCAGGACATCGCCTTCGCTCAGGCCGACTACATTCCGGCACCCCCGGCGACGATCGACGGGCTGAAAGCCTCCTACAAGGGTGCAGTAACCACCGTCGTCGTCGGTGACGGAGATCCGATGGCGGCTGCGCTGACCGCGGCCTACGAGCGCGGCGGTGGCGCCGCAATCGGCAACTGCAGCAACACCGAATTCGGCGTGAGCTTCAGGCGCAATGAGAATTACGATCCTGAGGATCTCGT